>NZ_JQKB01000028.1 GCF_000745835.1 Belnapia moabensis DSM 16746
AGGCGGGGCCAGAGGCCGGCGCGGGCCCAGCGTCGGTAGGAGCGGGAGACGGTGTCGGGCTTGCCGTGCTCGGGGGGCAGCAGGCGCCAGGGCGCGCGGCCGCCACGGTGCTTGGTGGTGGCCCAGCGGAAGATGGCGTCGAGCCGCTCGCGTGGGGTGCAGTCGAGGGGTCGGCCGCGCTCGGCCATGCCGCAGCCCATGGCGGCGAGGATGGGGGCGAGGGCGGCCCATTCGGCATCGGTCATGGGCGCCCAGGGTCGGGGCGGGGTGAGGCAGGTGAGCGGGTCGAGGTAGATGCGGCGGAGGATGTCGTGGCGGGTGAGGAAGTCGGCGGGGAAGAGGCCGGCGGGGATGGGGTCGGGGCGGCGGGGCTTGCGGCGGAGGGGCATGGGGTAGGTCCCGAGGCTTCGGAACAAATATAGAACAAAATCCGTTGCGGTACAAGGCCGGAATGGTTAAGCTGGGGGTGGTTGCTTGTTGCGGCTTGCCGCCTGGATCGGCGGGGTTCGTGCAGCCCGGCCTGCGATGATAAGGTCGATGGCGGATGCAGTAAGGCTCGAAGGACGCGTTGCAGCGTTTGGATGAGCTGGAGAAGATCGGCTTCGGCGACGCGGCGTTTTCGCGGCTTCACCATTTCCATGCCAAGAAGAGAGCCGAGAGCATCGGCAGCTTTCAAGCTTGCTTCCTGAAGCGGGTCAGCCTCAGGCCGGGCAGCAACATGCGCATCGCTGACAGGCTGCGATATGTATTCGACGAATATTGCAGGAGTGGGTCACCGCCCGGCGATGGTACCCAGCTCGAAGCCCTAGCGGATAAAGCATTCCAACTGGTTTCAATCCCGCCCGCATCATAACTCAAGGGTTCCAAGGGCCTTTCGGCCCTTGGTGGGGAGGTTTGGAGGGGCAAGGCCCCTCCAGGCTGCGGCTACCGCCTCGGCCCCTCTGGCCAGAAGCGCGCGCCGGGGCGGGCGAGGCCGCCGCCGAGGCCGATCGCCGTGCCGTCGGCGCGCCAGCAGGCGGCGCCTTCCAGCAGGCCGTCCGGGTGGAAGCGGATCGCCGCCATGCCGCCGCCGATATGGGGGAGTGGCAGCACGTCATGGCCCATGGCGGCGAGGGCGGTGCGGGTCGGCTCGGGGATGGCGGGTTCGACCTCGAGCGCCTGGCCCTGGGTCCAGAGGCGGGGGGCTTCGACCGCCTCCTGCAGGCTCATGCCGTGGTCGATGAGGGCGATGAGGGCCTGCATGGCGCTGCCGAAGATGCGCAACCCGCCGGGGAGGCCGAGGGCGACCATCGGCTTGCCGTCGCGCAGCGCGATGAGGGGGGCCTGGCTGGTGGTGATCCGCTTGCCCGGCGCGATGGAGAGGGCGTGGCCCGGGCGGGGGTCGAAGAGGGCCATGTAGTTGTTAGGGATGAGGCCGGTGCCCGGGACCATCAGCCGGGCGCCGAAGAGGCTGTTGATGGTGTGGGTGGCGCAGAGGATATGGCCCTCGGCATCGGCGACGGTCAGGTGGGTGGTGTTGGGACTCTCGCCCGCCGCGACGCCGGCGGTCCAGGCGCGGGCGCGGTGCGGGTCGATCAGGGCGCGGCGCTCGGCGGCGTAGTCCTTGGAGAGCAAGCGGTCGATTGGGACGGCGACGAAGTCCGGGTCGGCCGTCGCGGCGGCGCGGTCGGCGAAGGCGATCTTCAGCGCCTCGGCGAGGAGGTGGCAGGTCTCGGGGGTGCCGAAGCCGGAGGCGCGGAGGTCGAAGTCTTCGAGGATGTTCAGCATCTGGATGACATGGACGCCGCCGGAGGAAGGGGGCGGCGGGCCGACGATCTCCAGGCCGCGATAGGTGCCGCGAACGGGGGCGCGCTCGATGAGGCGGGCAGAGTGCAGGTCGACCTCGGTGAGGATGCCGCCGAGGCGCTGGATGTGGGTGGCGATGGCGGCGCCGAGGGGGCCGTCATGGAGGGCCAAGGGGCCATCGGCGGCGATCTGGCGGAGGGAGGCGGCGGCCTCGGCCTGGATGAGGCGGGTGCCGGCGGCGAGCGGCTGGCCGCCAGGGAGGAAGACGGCGCCGATCGCCGGGTCGAGGGCGAGGTCGGGGGCGACCTCGGCGATGCATTCGGCGAGATAGGGGGTGACCTGGAAGCCGCGCTCGGCGAGGCGGATGGCGGGCTGCATCACCTCGGCGAGCGACAGGCGGCCGTGGCGGCGCAGCGCCTCGGCCCAGGCGAGGAGGTTGCCGGGGGTGGCGATGGCCAGCGGGCCGAGGGCGTTGGCGCGGCCCTCTGTTTCCAGCGCGGCGGGCCAGTCGGGCGAGATCGGGCGGTACATGTCGGGGCGGCCGGCGGCGGGGACCGTGGAGAGGCCGTCGAGGACGGTGTGGCTGCCGTCCGGCAGGCGGAGATGCATCATCCCGCCGCCGAGCAGGCCGACCATCATCGGCTCCACCACCGTGAGCGCGAAGAGCGCGGCGACGCCGGCATCGATGGCGTTGCCGCCGGCCGCCAGCATCTCCGCCCCCGCCGCTGAGGCGAGGGGGTGATTGGTGACGACCATGCCGCGGGGGGCGAGGGCGGGGTGCTTCTCGGTCATTCCGGGTGGCCTTTCTGGATGGCGGGGCCTTCCGCGGCGTTGCCGCGGACGGCGTGCGAGGCGTCAGGGACCGGGCGAAGGACCGGGGCCCCCGCGGCGCCGCGCAGCGGTGTCGTGGGGAATTCTAGCGCCCCTTGAAGACCGGCTTGCGCTTCTCGTTGAAGCTGCGGATGCCCTCGATGCGGTCCTCGGTGCCGACCAAGTGATTGTAGGCCTCGATCTCGAAGCGCAGCGCGGTGCGGATGTCCATCTGCAGGCCGAAATGGATCGACTTCTTCGCCTGGCGGACGGAGAGCGGGGCGTTGCCGGCGATGGCGGTGGCCGTCTCCATCACGGCGGGCCAAAGCTCCTCCCTGGTGCAGACGCGGTTGAGGATGCCCCAGTCGGCCGCCTGCTGGGCGGTAAAGGGCTTGCCGGCGAGGATGATCTCCTTGGCGCGGCGCTCGCCGACGACCCGCGGCAGGGTCTGGGTGCCGCCGGCGCCGGGCATGATGCCGATCGTCACCTCGGTCAGGGCGAAGCGGGCGTGGTCGGCGCCATAGGCGAAGTCGGAGGCGAGGACCATCTCCAGCCCGCCGGCATAGGCGTGGCCCGAGACGGCGGCGATGATCGGGATGGGGCAGTCGATCTGGGCCCAGAAGGCGCGCTCGAAGATCTCGTGCTGCCGGCGCCAGGCCTCGTCGGTCATGCCGTTGCGCTCCTTCAGGTCGCCGCCGCCGCAGAAGGCACGCTCGCCGGCCGCGGCGAAGACCACGCAGCGGATGTCGCCCGGGTCCTGGAACAGGCCGGTCCAGACCGAATAAAGGTCGAGGCCCATCTGGGTGTTCAGCGCGTTCGAGACCTCGGGGCGGTTGAGGCGCACCACCAGCACATGGGGCGCGGGGGTTTCGAGGCTGAGCGTGTCGAGCGGGGCGAGATTCACGGTGGCGGGTCCTCCTCGCTGCGCAGGGTGGACGCGCCGCCGGCGCTTGTCAGCCCGGCTCGGCGGGACCGGGGGCGGCGGGACCCTTCCGCTGAGCCTCGGCCCAGACGGCGCCGAGGGCGAAATCCTCCGCGATGGAGCCGAACGGGACGGTGGCGCCGCCCGAGTAATGGGTCATCTCGCCGAAGCGGGGCTCGCCGCCGATCATGTAGAAATCGACGCGGACGGCATCGAACCCGGCGCCGAGCCGGGCGGCGAGGTCGTGAAGGAGAGCGGCCTCGGGCGGGGGGCCGGGATAGTCCGGGCAGTCGGCCTGGCGGTGGCGGCCGAAATCGAGCGGGGCGAGTGTCAGCGGGTCGTAGAAGACCTCGCGCCGCTGATCGGTATAGCGGCCGAGATGGACCTGGAGCAGGTACGGCCGGCCGTTGAAGACGTAGAGCTTGTAGTCCTCCGGCACGCCGCCGGCGCCGTTGCCGGGCAGGTATTCCTCGGCGATCAGGCGCGGGCGGATCGGGCGGTAGCCCCATTCGCCGGTGCGCCGGCCGTAATTCTCGGCGAGCCAGCCGGCGGCGGTGGCGAGGATGGCGGCGCGGCAGGCGGTGTCGCGGTCGGCGACGAAGGCGTTGTAGCCGGAGCCGTGATTGGCCTTCAGGACGAAGCGGCGCGGCAGCTTCTCCCAGCGGATCTCGCCCGGGTGGTCCCAGAGGCCGAGCGCGGGCACGAGGTAGCGCCAGCCGATGCGCTCCGCGACCCAGGGGCGGACGGCGACCTTGTCGAGCGTCAGCGGGATCAGCGGGTTGCGGTCGTGCAGGATTTTCCAGGCGATGCGCTCGTTGAAGCTGCGCGGGCGGCAGAGGTCGGGCTCGTAGCCGAGCGAGGCGCGCATCATCCGGCGGAGGCGGCGTGCGATGCGCAGGCGGTCGAGCCAGCCAAGATGGTCGGCGGCACGGTGGAAGGCTTGGCGCAGCAGGGCATGGCCCGGGTGCGGGAGGCGAGGCAGGGCAAGGCTGGCGGCGTTCGTCATGCTTAAGCCCATGTAATGTAGAAGCTCGGTGGCGCTACGTCCGGCCGGGGGGATACGGATGCGGAAGAGATGAACGTTTTCGGGAGGCAAAAGGCGAATGCTCTCGGCGGAAGAATGGGAGGCGGTGCGGCTCAGCCTCGGCGTGGCGGGGCGGTCCGTGCTCGTTTCGCTGCTGCCGGCGGTGCTCGTCGCCTGGGCGCTGGCGCGCGGGCGCTTCCCTGGGCGGATGCTGCTCGATGCGCTGGTGCATCTGCCGCTGGTGGTGCCGCCGGTCGTCGTCGGCTGGGGGCTGCTGATGCTGTTCGGCGTGCGCGGGCCGCTGGGCGCGCCGCTGAACGACTGGTTCGGCATCCGCCTCGTCTTCACCACCGAGGGGGCGGCGCTGGCGACGGCGGTGATGTCCTTCCCGCTGATCGTGCGCAGCGTGCGGCTGGGGCTGGAGGGGCTTGACCCGGGGCTGGAGGCGGCGGCGCGGACGCTCGGCGCCGGCTGGCTCGACCGCTTCCTCACCGTGACCTTGCCGCTGATGTCGCCCGGCATCCTGGCCGGCGCGGTGACGGCCTTCGCGGCGGGGCTCGGGGAGTTCGGGGCTGTCATCACCTTCGCCTCCAACATCCCCGGCGAGACGCAGACCCTGCCGCTGGCGATCTACAGCGCGACGCAGAGCCCGGGCGGCGAGGCGGTGGCGGGGCGGCTGGCGCTCGTCTCCTTCGCGCTGGCGCTGGCGGGGCTGCTGCTGGCGGAGCTGCTGGGGCGCAGGCTCGGGCGCTGGCTGGGTCGGGCGTGATGATCGAGGTCGCGCTGCGGCATCGCTTCCCCGGCTTCGCGCTCGATGTCGCCTTCGCCTCGCCGGGAGTGGGGGTGACGGCGCTGTTCGGGCCTTCGGGCTGCGGAAAATCGACGATCCTCGCGGCCGTCGCGGGGCTGCTGCGGCCGGAGGCGGGGCGGGTCGCGGCCGGGGGCGAGGTGCTGCTGGATACGGCGCGCGGCATCTCGGTCGCGCCGGAGCGGCGGCGCTGCGGCGTGGTGTTCCAGGATGCGCGGCTGTTCCCGCATCTGAGCGTCGCGGCCAATCTCCGCTACGGGCTGCGGCGGGCGCCGCGAGGGACCGCAGGTCCGGGCTTCGGCGAGGTGGTGGAACTGCTCGGGATCGGCGGGCTGCTGAGGCGGCGGCCGCTGGGGCTCTCGGGCGGAGAGCGGCAGCGGGTGGCGCTCGGGCGGGCGCTGCTCGCCCGGCCGCGGCTGCTGCTGATGGACGAGCCGCTGGCCGCGCTCGATGCCGGGCGGCGGGCGGAGGTGCTGCCCTTCCTCGCCCGGCTGCGCGATGCGGCGCGGCTGCCGATCCTCTACGTCACCCATGCGCTCGACGAGGTGGATGCGCTGGCCGACCGGCTGGTGCTGCTGGAGGCGGGGCGGGTGCTGGCGGAAGGGCCGGTGGAGGCGCTGGCGGCGCGGGCGGACCTCCCTGCCCTCGCCCGGCGGCGGGATGCGGGGGCGCTGATCGGCTGCACGGTGCTGGCGCAGGATGACCTGCGGGGGCTGACCCGGCTCGGCTTCGACGGCGGCGAGCTGGTGGTGGCGCAGCGGCCGGGGCTGGGGGTCGGGGCGCGGCTGCGGCTGCGGCTGCGCGCGCGGGACGTGGCCGTCGCCATCGAGGCGCCGCGGGGGATTTCCATGCACAACATCCTGCCGGCGGTGATCGAGGCGGTGGCCCAGGCTGGCGAGGCGGAGGCGATGCTGCGGCTGCGCATCGGGCCGACGGCGCTGCTGGCGCGGGTGACGCGGGACAGCGTCGGGCGGCTCGGCCTCGAACCGGGGATGGCGGTCTTCGCCCTGGTGAAGTCCATCGCCTTCGACCATGCGGTGGCGGCATGAGCGACGCCCCGCGGCTGGCGCCGGTGGCGGAGGCGCGGGCGCTGCTGCCGGGGGCGCCGGTGGCGGCGCGGGCGATGCCGCTCGGCCAAGCCATCGGCCATGTGCTGGCGGCGTCGGTGCGGGCGGCCGTCGCGGTGCCGAAGGTCGCCGTCGCGCTGCGCGAGGGCTGGGCCGTCGAGGCCGCGACGACCGAGGGGGCAGGGCCCTATGCGCCGGTGCCGCTGCCGGGGCTGGCCTGGGTGGCACCGGGGGAGGCGCTGCCGGCCGGGACGGATGCGGTGCTGCCCGCCTTCGCCCGCGATGGCGAGCTGGTGCTGGAGGCGGTGGCGCCCGGCGAGGGCGTCCGCCCAGCCGGCGAGGATGCGGCGGCGGGGGCGGTGCTGCGGGAGGCCGGGCACCTGCTCGGGCCGCTCGACCTGATGCTGGGCGCGGCGGGGGTGGATGAGGTCCCGGTCCGGGTGCCACGCGTGGTGCTGCGCGGAGTGCCGGGGCTCGCGGCGCTGCTGCGGGCGGAAGGGGCGGTCGTGGTGGAGGACGGAGCCGATCTGGCAATCGCCCTCGCTGGGGAAGCGGAGCAGGTGCTCTGCCCGGCCATTGCCCTGCGGCCGGGGGATGGGGTGGCGGTCGGGCTGGTCGGCGGCGTGCCGGCGCTGCTGCTGCCGCCCGATCCGGCGGCGATGCTGGCCGGCTGGTGGCTGCTCGGGCGGCCCGCGGTCCGGGCGATGGCGGGGCGCGCCCGGCCCGCGCCAGGGCGGGTGGCGCTGGCGCGCAAGGTGGCCTCGCCGCTCGGCTTCACCGAGGCGGTGATGCTGGGGGCGGATGGGGCGCAGGTTGGGGCGCTGGGGGCGGCGGCCTGGGTGCTGACCGTGCCGGCGGGGCGCGAAGGCTATGAGGCCGGAGCGGAGGTGGAGGTGGAGGCCGCCTGAGCGCTCCTCCCCTCGCCCCTCCCCGCCTGCTAGACCTCGCGCCATGTCCCTCACCGACCGCATCCGCCGTGCCGCCCGGCAGGAGCAATTCCTCGACGTCCTCTCGGCCGAAGCGGCGACCGCCCGCTTCCATGCGGCGATCGACCTCGCGCCGCTGCCGGCGGAGGCGGTGGCGCTCGCTGCGGCGCTCGGGCGCGTCACCGCACGGCCGGTGGCGGCGGCGGCGGATGCGCCGCCCTTCGACCGCGCCTCGATGGACGGCTTCGCGGTGCGCGCCGCCGATACGCTCGGGGCGAGCGAGGCGGCGCCGCGGCGGCTCCTGCTCAATGCCGAAGTGCTGGCCTGCGGCGTGGCGCCCGCGATCGAGGTGGCGCCGGACACGGCGACGGCCATCGCCACGGGCGGCGTCATCCCGCGCGGGGCGGACGCGGTCGTCATGGTGGAGCAGACCGAGGCGGAGGATGCGCCGGAAGGGCCGGTGGTGCTGGTCCGTCGCGCGGTGGCGGCGGGGCAGGCGGTCGCTTACGCCGGCAGCGACATCGCGCGGGGAGAGACGGTGCTGCGGGCCGGCATCGTCATCACCAGCCGGGAGATCGGGATGCTGGCGGCGGCCGGGCTCGCCACGGTGCCGGTGGTGCGGCGGCCGAGGGTCGCCATCCTCTCGACCGGGGACGAGCTGGTGGCGCCGGGCGAGGCGCTGCCGCCGGGCGGGATCTACGACAGCAACGCCGCGATCCTCGCCGCCGCCGTCGCCGAGCATGGCGGCGAGGCGGTGCCGCTCGGCATCTTCCGCGACGACGAGGCGGTGCTGGAGGCGGCGTTGCGGCGGGCGCTCGACCTGGCCGACATGGTGGTGATGTCGGGCGGTACCTCGAAGGGGGCGGGCGACGTGTCGCACCGCATCCTCGGGCGGCTGCCGGGGCCGGGGGTGCTCGTGCATGGGGTGGCGCTGAAGCCGGGCAAGCCGCTCTGCCTCGGCGCGGTCGGGCGCAAGCCGGTGGTGGTGCTGCCGGGGTTTCCGACGAGCGCGGTCTTCACCTTCCAGGAATTCGCGGTGCCGGTGATCCGGGCGATGGCGGGGCTGCCGCCCCGGGCGGAGGCGGCGGTGGAGGCGGTGCTCGCCGTCAGGACGCCGAGCGAGGCGGGGCGCGTCGAATACGTGATGGCCGCGCTCGGCGAGGACCCGGCGGGGCGGCGGATGGCCTGGCCGCTGGGCAAGGGTTCGGGGAGCGTCACCGCCTTCTCGCAAGCCGACGGGTTCTTCGCCATTCCGGCCGAGGAGCAGGGGGCGGCGGCGGGGAGCGTGCAGCGGGTGCGGCTGATCGGGGGCGCGCATCCGTTGCCGGACCTCGCCATCATCGGCAGCCATTGCACGGGGCTCGATGCGATGCTCGACCTGCTGGCGGCGCGGGGGGTCAGGGGGCGGAGCCTCGCGGTCGGCAGCATGGGCGGGCTGGCGGCGGCGCGGCGGGGCGAGTGCGACCTGGCGCCGGCGCATCTGCTGGATGCGGCGACGGGCGCGTACAACCGGCCCTTCCTCGCCGAGGGGCTGCGGCTGGTGCCGGGGTGGCGGCGGGTGCAAGGCGTGGTCTTCCGGCGCGGGGATGCGCGGTTCGAGGGGCTGGAGGGGCGAGAGGCCGTCAGCCGCGGGGCGGAGGGCGGAGGGCTGCTGCTGGTCAACCGGAATGCGGGGTCGGGGACACGCATCCTGCTCGACGGGCTGCTCGGTGGCGCGCGGCCGGCGGGCTATGCCAACCAGCCGAAGTCGCACAATGCCGTGGCCGCGGCGGTGGCGCAGGGGCGGGCGGATTGGGGGGTGGCCATCCGCAGCGTGGCCGAGGCCTATGGGCTTGGCTTCGCACCGCTGGCGGACGAGCATTACGACTTCTTCCTGCCCGAGGCGCGGGCGGGGCGGCCGGCGGTGCGGGCCTTCCTCGATGTGCTTGCCAGCGAGGAGGGGAAGGCGGGGCTCCGGGCGCTGGGGTTCGAGCCGGGCTGACGCGCGACCGGTGCGGATTGCGATGTAACGGGCGCGGAGGGCGCGGCGAATAGCCAACCGGATCACGCATGAGAGGTGTCCGTTGGAGCAGCCATCCCGCCCATCGCGCAGGCCGCTGGGTTCCCTTGTCCTCATCGCCGCCGTGCTCGGCGGCAGCGCCGCAGCCTTCGCCTATACCGGCGGCTGGCTCTCGCCCGAGCGGCTGTCCCGCGAGCGGGTCGTGGCCTCGCTGGGCCCGCCCGGCGGGCCGGCGCCCGGGCATCGGCGCAACCATACGAAGGGCATCTGCTTCACCGGCAGCTTCGAGGCGAACGGGGCGGGCGCGGCCCTCTCCCGCGCCCCGATGCTGGCGGCGGGCAGCTATCCGGTGATCGGCCGGTTCAACCTCGCCTCCTCCGTGCTGGCGCAGCCGGACGGGGCGGCGCGGGTGCGGGGCCTGAGCCTCAGCATCACCGGCCCGGACGGGTCGGAGTGGCGGACGGGCATGCTGAGCGCGCCCGTCTTCCCGGTCTCCGGCGTGGACGCCTTCTACGCGCTGCAGATGGCGGTGCGGAGCAAGGAGCCGGGGGCGATGCAGGCCTTCGCCGCGGCGCATCCCGAGATCGCGGGTTTCGGCGGCTGGGCGGGCAGCGCGCCCTGGACCGGCAGCTATGCCGAGGAGAGCTACAACGCGCTCAACGCCTTCATCTTCACCGATGCCGAGGGGCGAGGCCACGCGGTGCGCTGGTCGGTGCGGCCGGAGGCGGTGCCGGTGCCGGTGCCGAAGGAGCAGATCGCGGCGAAGCCGCCGGACTTCCTCGGCGACGAGATCAAGGCACGCCTCGCCGCCAGGCCGGTGCGCTGGAGGATGACGGTGACGGAGGCCGGGCCAGGCGACCCGGTGGCCGACCCGAGCAAGGCCTGGCCGGAGGGGCGCCGCACCCTCGAGGTCGGCACGCTGACCGTGCAGGCGATCCAGGAGGAGGCAGACGGGCCCTGCCGCGACATCAACTACGACCCGACGGTGCTGCCGCCGGGGATGCGGCCCTCGGCGGACCCCTTCCCCGCCGCGCGCTCCTCCGCCTACGCCCTGTCCTATGAGCGCCGCGCCGCCGAGGCGGCGGCCTATCCCCGCACCGCGCCCGGAGGCCGCCCATGACCGCCGCCCGCTTCAGCCCGGTGCAGCGGCTGCTCCACTGGCTGATGGCCGCCTGCATCCTGGCGATGCTCTTCATCGGCGTCGGCATGGTCTCGACCATCTCGCCGCGCTACCTGGCGCTGGTCTCGATCCACAAGCCGCTCGGCATCGCCATCCTGCTGCTGGCGCTGCTGCGGCTGGGGCTGCGCCTGCGCCGCGGCGCGCCGCCGCTGCCCGCTGGCCTGCCGGCGGCGATGAAGCTCGCGGCGCATCTTTCGCATGTCGCGCTCTACGGGCTGATGATCGCCATGCCGCTGCTGGGCTGGGCGATGCTCTCGGCCGAGGGCTATCCGATCGTGCTGTGGCAGGGGCTGCGGCTGCCGCCGATCCTGCCGCAGGACATTGGGGCCTATGCGCTGCTGCGGCAGGCGCACGGGCTGCTCGGCTATGCCTTCTTCGCGGTGATCCTGGCGCATCTCGGCGCGGCGCTGTTCCATGCGCTGGTGCGGCGCGACGGGGTGTTCGCGGCGATGGCGCCGGTGGCGGGCCGGGCGGAGGAGTAGGGACGGACAATCCGCACGGGGCGCTGCCTGGCTGGACGGGTTTCCGTGGATGGTGCCCAGGGCGGGAGGGCCGCCTTGGGTGGGAAGCGCACCTAGCCGGCTGGCTCTTCGACTACCGGTTTGCCCCGTGTCGTCATTCGCGCCGCAGTTACCTCCCGAAAGCGGCCGTGCCCTTGCGGCGCCCAGGTGAACAGCGATCGACGAAGGCGATCATCCCCTGCCTTTCACCCTCAGCACTTCTGGTGCCGCGCTTCGATTTCATCCAGCACGGCTTCCGGGGCGACGTCCTGCTGCACCTCTCGCAGCTCAGGGTTGGCACTCGCCCGGATGTCCAGACGCTCGGCAATGGCGACGACAAGTTCGGACAGCTTGGTCAGCTCATGCTCCGTCAGGAGGCTGATCTGGAGGTCCAGATCGGCGCGCTTATCGGCCGTGGCGGCCATGCGGTTCTGGCTGATGAGTACGAAGGTGGAGAGGAAGATGGCCTCTACCGAGGCCTCCATCGCAAGCACCACGAAGGATGGGTCGAACTTGGGTACACCTGGTATGAGCCCGAGATTCACCAGGATCCATGCGCCGTAAAAGGCAAGGTGGATGTAGACGAAGACCATGCTGCCGGTGAAGCGGGTGATGGTCTCGGCGATCCGCTCCTCGCGGGTTGCGGCCGCGGCTTCCTCGCGGCGTCGGTTTTCCAGGGCCTTGATGTTACGCCTGAGGGAGGTGCTGAGGCTGTCCGGTTTCGGTGGCGGCACGGTCGGTGTCGGGCTTGGCATATCGGCGGTGATCCTCGGCTTCGGAGGCGGGTGAGCCTCGAGGAGAACGCGCCGGGGACAGCTTCGGGCCCGTGGAGGCCAGAACGCCTGGTGATGCAGGAGGTCGGCTCTGCCCGGGAGCCGTCCAGAAGCGGTCAGTCCGCTTCCGGCCGAACTGAGCCGTTCGAATTCCCGGCAAGAGGGCCTGCCTCGGGTCAGAAGCGGCCATGGCTCCACGACTACCCAGCGCCGAGCCTTGCCCTTTACCGCGTGGCGCCAGGCGCCCAAAGCACGTCGCCGGCGCCGTTGCCGTTCAGCCGCCGGGAGAGGATGAAGAGCAGGTCGGAGAGGCGGTTGAGGTAGCGAATCGCCTCCGGGTTCACGGCCTCGGCCGCCGCGAGGGCGACGGTGACGCGCTCGGCGCGGCGGCTGACCGTGCGGGCGAGATGGGCCATGGCGGCGCCGGGCGTGCCGCCGGGCAGGACGAAGCTCCGGAGCGGCGGGAGGGGCGCGTTCAGCGCCGCGGCCTCCTGCTCCAGCCGTGCGGTCTGGGCGGCGGCGAGGCGGAGGCGCCCGCCATCCTCGCCGGGCACGCAGAGATCGGCGCCGAGGTCGAACAGGTCGTTCTGGATGCGGGCGAGGACCGGGTCGGCCTCCGCATCGCCCGCGGTGTGCAGGCGGAGCAGGCCGAGCGTGGCATTGGCCTCGTCCACCGTGCCGATCGCCTCGATGCGGAGCGAATCCTTGCGCAGCCGGCTGCCGTCGCCGAGCGAGGTCTCGCCGGCATCGCCGCCGCGGGTGGTGATGACGTCGAGCCTGACCATGGGGCGCCCTTCTACCGGTTCAGCTGGAAATGGATCGAGGTGCGGATGTTGCCAGAGATGGGGATGCCGTCGCGCATCGCCGGGCGGAAGCGCCAGCGGCGGACGGCGCGCTTCGCCGCGTCGTCGAGGGCAAGGAAGCCGGAGCTGGCGGCGATCTCGACATCCTCGACGGTGCCGTTCGGCGAGATGCGGAGGAGGACGGTGACGACGCCCTGCTCGCCGCGCTCCCTGCTCTCATTGGGGTATTCGGGCGTCGGGTTGCGGATGCCCTCGGCGAGGCCGGGGGGCGTGATGGCGCCGAGCGCGGGGGCGGCGCCGGTGGTCAGCGGCTGCTGGCTCACCGGGCCTGCAGGAGGCGGGGCGGCCGCCTGGGCGGCGGGGGCTGGGGCGGCCGGCCGCGCCGGGGTGGGACGCGGGCGCGGCTGGGGAGGTGGCGGCGGGGCCGGCTCGGGTGGCGGGAGGGGCAGCGGCTCCGTCTCCGGCTCGGCCTCGGCCTGGGGCTGCGGCGGTGCGGGAGGTGCGGCCGGCGCCGGCGGGGCCTCGGGCGCCGGGCGCTCCTCGGGCGGCGGGGGCGGCAGGGTGACGGCGTCCGGCGCCGCGGGCGGCGGCAGCAGCGCGGCGAGCGGCGGGGGCGGCGGGGCGAGGCTCGGCGGCGGCGGGGCCGCGACGGCGGGTGGGGGCGGCGGTGGCGGCGCCGGCTCGGCGGGGGCGGCAGGCGGGGCCGGCTCGTCCTCAGTCGTGCCGGTCTGCTCCTGCCAGACCACCTCGACCGATTGCTCGGCGGGTGGGTCCGGCTGCTTCGGGCGGTTGAGGAACAGGATCATCGCCGCCAGCGCCCCGGCATGCAGCATGAGCGAGGCGGCGGCAGCGCGGCCGAGCGGCGACCCGGCCAGGGTCACAGCACGAGGACGCCGTGATGCTTCGCCTTGCCCTCGGGCTCGACATGGATGGTGATGGTCGCGCCCTCGATCTCCGCCTTCAGCGCCGCCTCGACGCGGTCGCAGATGGCGTGCGCCGCGTCGACCGTCATCGTCCCCGGCACGACCAGGTGGAACTCGATGAAGGTGAGGCGCCCGGCATGGCGGGTGCGGAGGTCATGCGCCTCGATCGCGCCCTCGGCATGGGTCGAGACGGCGCCGCGGATGCGGGCGAGCAGGCCGGGCTCCACCGCCTCGTCCATCAGCCCGCCGACGCTCTCGCGCACCAGCCGGCCACCGGACCAGAGGATGTTGAGCGCCGTCAGCGCCGCCAGCAGCGGGTCGAGCCAGAGGATGCCGGTGAGCGCCACCAGCCCGACGCCGACCAGCACGCCGAAGGAGGTGACGACATCGGCGACCAGGTGCCGGGCATCGGCCAGCAGCGCCGGTGAGCGGGCGCGGCGACCCTGGCGGAACAGCAGGCTGGCCCAGCCGGCATTCATCGCGGTCGCCAGCGCCGAGATGGCGAGGCCGAAGCCGGGCTGCTCCGGCACGATGGGGCGCTGCCAGGCGGCCCAGGCCTCATGCAGGATGACGACGGCGGCGATGACGATCAGCGCGCCCTCGAGCACGGCCGAGAAGTATTCCGCCTTGGTATGGCCGTAGGGGTGGTTGGCATCGGCCGGCATCGACGAGTAGTGGACGGCGACGAGGGCGGCCGCGGCGGCGGCGACGTTCACCACGCTCTCCAGCGCATCGGCCAGCAGCGCGACGCTGCCGGTCAGCGCCCAGGCGCCGAGCTTCAGCGCCAGCACCAGGGCGGCGATGACGACGCTGCCGATGGCGAAGCGGAGGGTGCGGCTCATCGGCACCTCTGGGCAGGGCTCTGGATCACGCGGGGCTCCGGGGGTGGGGGGTGTTTTGGACCGGGCGGCAACGGCGGGGCAAGGGGGTGCCGCCGGGCTTTCCTTAGCCGGCTAGCTTTTCCGCCCCGGCCGGTTCAGGCATGATGCCGCGTTGCACAACGGAACCGCCCCCGATGCCCCTCTCTTCCCCCGCCCCGCGCGAGCCGCTGCACCGCCGCGCCATCGACATCCGCGGCTACCGGCGGGAGGACGGGCTGTTCGATGTCGAGGCGCATCTGGTCGACACGAAGTCCTACGCCTTCGTCAATGACGACCGCGGCACGATCGAGCCCGGCGAGGCGCTGCACGGGATGTGGCTGCGGCTGACCCTCAGGGAGGACATGGAGATCGTCACCTGCGAGGCGTCCTCCGACTTCACGCCCTATGCGGTCTGCCCGCAGGCGGCGCCGAATTTCGCCCGGCTGGCGGGGCTGCGCATCGGGCCGGGCTTCAACCGGGCGGTGCAGGAGCGGGTCGGCGGCGTCGAGGGCTGCACCCATCTGCGGGAGGTTCTGGGGCAGATGGCGACCGTCGCCTTCCAGACCCTCTACCCGATCCGGGCACGGCGCGAGCGCGAGGAGGCGGCGCGGATCATGGCCGAGGGCGGGGCACGGGACGCGGCGGGGGAACGGCGCCGCCCGGCGATGCTCGGGAGCTGCCTCGCCTATGCGCCGGACAGCCCGGTCTCGCTGGCGCGCTGGCCCTGGCTGAAGGAGCCGGCGGAGTCCAGCCAGGGCTGAGGCTCCTCGCCCGACGCGGACTTTGGCAGCCGAGCGCCGCTCGGCCTGGAGCGGCGTCCGTTCGCATCGACTCACGGACCCCGCTCCGGCCTGTTGCTTGATCGAGCAAATTACCCCGGTCGGGTGATTCCACCTGACCGGAGTTTGCTCTAGTGCTGCGCCGCGGCCTTTCCCTGCCGGGAAGAACGGGCCGCGAGGGGTGGATCATCGCCAGAACCGCAGTCCCGCACACCGGGGCCGAGCCCGTGCGCGCCACGGGCGGCATCGCCATGATGCTGCTCGGCGTCATGCTCTTCGCCATCAACGACACGCTCGGCAAGTGGCTGGTCGGCGCCTACTCGGTGGGGCAGCTCTTCCTGGTGCGGAGCATCGCCGGGCTCTGCGTCATGGCGCCCTTTGCCTGGCGCACCGGCGCGCAGGCCTTCCTGCGGCCGCAGCGACCGGGGCTGCAGCTGCTGCGCATCGTCTTCTCGACGATGGAGGGCTCGCTCTTCTTCTGGGCGCTGACCGAGCTGCCGCTGGCGGAGGTGATGACCTACTACATGGCCGGGCCGATCTACGTGACGGCGCTCTCGCCCTTCCTGCTCGGCGAGCGGGTGGGCTGGCGGCGCTGGACGGCGGTGGCGGTCGGGTTCGGCGGGGTGGTGCTGGCGCTCGGCCCCTCGCCCGGCTCCTTCTCGGCCGGGGCCGCCAGCGCGCTGGTCGGCAGCTTCGCTTATGCATGCTTCATGGTGGCGACGCGGAAGCTGGCCGGCACGCCGGGGACGGTGCTGATGACGGCGCAGCTTGTGGCCGCGCTGCTCTTCGGCGCGGTGCTGGTATTGGTGCAGGGCTGGACACCGCCGGGGGCGCTCGACCTCGCGCTGATGCTCTGCCTCGGCCTCGGCTCGCTGGCGGGCAATCTCTGCGTGAACCAGTCGCTGCGGATGGCGCCGGCCTCCGTGGTGGTGCCTTACCAGTACACGCTGATCCTATGGGGGATGCTGTTCGGGTATCTGGTGTTCGGCGAGGTGCTGGGGCCGCTGCCGATGGCGGGGGCGGCGGTGATCGTGGGGGCGGGGTTGTTCATCTTCATGCGGGAGCAGCAGTTGAGGGGGCGGATTGGGGGTTAGGAGTGGCCCTGGATGGGTTGATTTCCGAAGGAGAAAACCAACGTCGCATTTGTCTCGAAATCGCAGCAATGGCCGGGAAGTTGGCCCTTCAAGGCGCCCTCAACAGCGATTGTTGCGTCGGCCGATAACTTGGACCCATGAGGGACGATCGCCTCAGAGCTCCTGGAGATGCGGCTGACCTTTCGTCGCTCGGCATGGCGACTGGGTGCTTCGCCGGCCTTGAATGGAACGCCATATATTGCGGCGAGACGTTGAACCCCGGTTACCTTTCCGGAGTAACCTTAAAACGGCGGGCATGATTGCCCACGATCTCATCGGCTTCGCTAGTCTGGTTACCGACACCGGCAAGCGTTCGCACTACCAAGCAAAAGTCGCTGAATTCCAGCGTCCAGTGAAGCGCCGCAACGATCTTGTTCGTGCAAATCCCGCAACCATCGGCATCGATCAGGGGCTGGTCCGCGGGATGCCTATTCTCTCCCCTGCGCCTTCCGCACCTCGTTGAGCACAGCCTCATGCGTCGCCAGTATCCGCCGAAGCGTGGGTTTCCCTTTGTCGCTCGCCTCGGCAATGCCCTCATGCATTTCCTCGATCCCTGTCGTCATTTGTTCGGCCAGGCCCGATAGCCGCTCCTGTAGTTGCTCGTCATCACCCGTGAGTTCAGCCGACCAGATCGCCAGGATACGAGAAAATTCGGCGGCAGCCCGGGCGGGTGGAACGCCCGCTTGCATGAGCTTGATAAGGGGCGCCAAGTCGGCATTAGGGGAGCGGGACATGCTCGGGAAGGTAGGTAAGCGGGTCGTAAGTGGCTAGACGACTATGGGCTGCCTTGGGCCGAAAGCGGTCGTTCCGGCCTCATCGTGAAGCGGGCTCCAGGTCGCTTGAGCGCTCTCTATGGCTCGACCACCCTCCCCCCCGTCATCGGCTCGGCCACCCCCGTCGTCCCGGGGAAGGTGATCGCCAACCCGCGCCGCACCCGCGCCGCCAGCACCCCGAAGGCCTGCGCCTCCAGCGCATCGCCATTCCACCCGGCCACTTCCACCGGCCGCACCGGCGCCTCGAGCGCCCCCGCCAGCGCCCGCATGATCGCCGGATTCCGCCGCCCCCCGCCCCCGACCAGCCATTGCAGCGGCGGCGCCGGGAAGTGCCGCCCCGCCGCCGCCACGCAGAGCGCGCAGAAGGTCGCCAGCGTCGCCGCCCCGTCCTGCGGCGAGAGCCGGTCGGCCCCCGCCTCCTGCAAGGCGCGGCTGAAGTCGAGCCGGTCGAGCGACTTGGGCGGCGGCGCCTCCAGATAGGGGTGCGCCATCAGCCGCCCGAGCACCGCCGCATCCGGCTCGCCGGCTAGCGCCAAGCGGCCGTCCTGGTCGTAGTCGCTGCCGGTCGACTTGCGCGCCCAGTCGTCGAGCGGGCCGTTGGCGGGGCCGGTGTCGAAAGCGATCAGCTCCCCCCCTTCGCCGATCCAGGTGACGTTGCCGACGCCGCCGAGGTTCAGCACGGCGAGCGGCTTCGGCAGCGCCGCGGCCAGCGCCGCGTGGACCACGGGGACGAGGGGCGCGCCCTGGCCGCCGGCGGCGACATCGGCGGAGCGGAAGTCGTAGGCAACGGGGAGGTTGGTCAGCCGTGCGAGCAGCGCCGCATCGCCCACCTGCCAGGTGAAGCCCGGCTCGCGCGGCAGCGCCTCGGCCGCCGTCGCGGCATTGCGGCCGGGGCGGATGGGCGGCGGCCGGTGCAAGATGGTCTGGCCATGGAAGCCGATGAGGTCCGCCCCCTCGCGGAAGCTCTCCCAGGCCAGTTCCCGGATGCGGGCGACGGCATCGGCATGGCGGTCGGTCAGCCGCCGCACGCAATCGGCGAGGAAGGGATCGTCCGGCGCCAGCGTCGGCGCCAGGTCGAGCAGGCGGCGGAGGTCGCGGCGCAGGCCCGGGTCGTAGGGCAGCGTCACGGTCGGGCCGATGCGGCCGATCGCCTCGCCATCCGTCTCCACCCAGGCGGCGTCCACGCCGTCGAGGGAGGTGCCGCTCATCAGCCCGATCGTTCTCAGCATCCGGTTCGTGTGCTACGGAGGCGGCCCCCTCCACAAGACCCGAATGTGACGCATAGCCCCATGACCGGCCCGGACAGCGACTTCCTCCGCCAGGCGCAGGAGCGCGGCTACATCCACCAGGTGACCGATGCCGAGGCGCTCTCGGCCCGGCTCCGCGAGGGGGTGGTCTCGGGCTATATCGGCTTCGACTGCACGGCGGACAGCCTGCATGTCGGCAGCCTGATGCAGATCATGCTGCTGCGGCTGATGCAGCGCTGCGGCCACCGGCCGGTGGTGCTGATGGGCGGCGGGACGACCAAGGTGGGTGACCCCTCCTTCCGCGACGAGGCGCGGCCGCTGCTGGACGATGCGGCGATCGAGCGCAACAAGGCCGGCATCCGCCGCGTCTTCGACAGGTTCCTCCGCTTCGGCGAGGGCGCGTCGGATGCGATCATGCTCGACAATGCCGAGTGGCTGGACGAGCTGCGCTACATCCCCTTCCTGCGCGACGTCGGCCGGCATTTCAGCGTCAACCGCATGCTGACCATGGACAGCGTGCGGCTGCGGCTGGACCGTGAGCAGAATCTCAGCTTCCTCGAATTCAACTACATGCTGCTGCAGAGCTACGACTTCGCCGAGCTGCGGCGGCGGCATGGCATCACCGTGCAGATGGGCGGCTCCGACCAATGGGGCAACATCGTCATGGGGGTGGAGCTGTGCCGCCGCATGGATGGCGCCGAGGCCTTCGGCGTGACGACGCCGCTGCTGACCACCGCCTCCGGAGCCAAGATGGGCAAGACCGCCGCCGGCGCCGTCTGGCTGAATGCGGAGCGCGTCAGCCCTTACGACTACTGGCAGTTCTGGCGGAACACTGAGGATGCCGATGTCGGCCGCTTCCTCGCCCTCTTCACCGAGTTGCCGATGGATGAGGTCCGCCGCCTTGGCGCGCTGGCGAACGCGGAGGTGAACGAGGCGAAGAAGGTGCTGGCGACCGAGGCCTGCGCCCTGCTGCACGGCCGCGAGGCTGCCGGGGCGGCGGCCGAGACCGCGCGGCGGGCCTTCGAGCAGGGCGAGGCGGCGGAAACGCTGCCTGCCATCGCCGCCGCGCTGCCGGCCGGGCTGCTCGACCTGCTGCTGGCGGCCGACTTCGTGAAAAGCAAGGGCGAGGCACGGCGGCTGGTTGCCCAGGCGGGCATCCGGCTGAACGACGCGGTGGTCGAGGATCCGGCGCGGATGGTGACGCCGGACGACCTGCGCGAAGGGGCGGCGAAGCTCTCCCTGGGGCGCAAGCGCCATGTACTCGTGCGCCCGGCCTGACGTCCCGCCGGGCGGGCCAATCCGTACCGGTGACACCATTCTTGTTCAGGATTGTTCGGGTCCGTAACCCCTGTCCGAAAATACATGCCTGCAACATGGCCGCTCCTGGGCATCTGCTTGAGCGGGAGCGACATTTGGCGTACTGTCACAAGAGTTTGATCAGGTGGTGGTGCGGCAGCGTCGATGTCACTCGCTCAATCCGCTGCGGCTTCCGGCTACGCCCTGTCGGCCGCTGAAGATCCACCGGCGAATCCCTGGCTGCTGCCCTTCCTGGCGCGCGGCGGCGCGGCGCGCTGGGTTCTCGGGAACCTCGCCGTCGCGCTGCTCTATGCCGGGCTCGGCGTGGTGGTGGGACGGTTCTTTGGCGCCTATGGGCTGTTCCCGGCGCCGATCTGGCTGCCGGCCGGCCTCGCCTGCGTCGCCGCCATGGTCGGCGGGGCCGGCCTGCTGCCGGGCGTCTTCCTCGGCTCCTGCCTGGTCAACGGGCTGTTCTTCGGCAGCGCCGCCTGGCTGACCTTCGCCATCTCGGCGGGCAACACGCTGGGGCCCTGGGCCGGCGTCATGCTGACCCGGGCGATGCGGCCGCAGACCGGGCTGTTCACCCGCTTCATCGGCGTGCTCGGATTCATCCTCGGCGGCGTGCTGCTGCATGCGGCGGTGACGGCGGCGGTCGGCACGCTGGCGCTCTCGCTCGCCACGCCGATGTCGGCCGGGCAGGCCTATGCGGCATTCTCTGCCTGGTGGCTCTGCGACAGCGGCGGCACCTTCTTCTTCGCCCCCGCCCTGCTGCTCTGGCTCGGGGCGGAGCGGCGGGCGGCGCCGGTGGACCGGGCGCCGGGGGTGGTCGACCACCTCGTGCTGGCGGCGACGGTGCTGGGGGCGGCGGCGCTCTTCGCCGTGCCGGGGGCCGGGCTGCTGGTGCGGCCGGATGCCGTCTTCCTGCTGACCGTGCCGCTCTCCTGGATCACGCTGCGGATCTCGTTGCGAGCGGCCTATACGCTGCTGACGGCGATCTGCATCACGGCGACCGTCGGCACGGTGATGGGCGAAGGTCCCTTCCAGGGTCATGGCGTCGCCAACCCGCTGCAATCGGTCGGGCTGATGACGGTGCTCTTCGCCATGGACGCGCTGACCTTGATCGCGCTGACCAGCGAGGGGCGCGAGGCGCGGGCGCGGCTGGCGGAGACGCGGGGCACGCTCGCGCGCAGCATGGCGCGGACCGAGACCCTGGCGCGCGAGGCGCTGACCGACCCGCTGACCGGCGCCGGCAACCGGCGGCATTTCGACTATGCGGGCGGCGCGGCGCTCTACCGGGCGCGGCAGCGGGGGGAGGCCTTCTCGATGGTCCTCTTCGACCTCGACTACTTCAAGGCGCTCAACGACCGCGCCGGGCATGAGGCCGGGGATGCGGCGCTGCGCGGCGTCGTCCGCGCCTGCAAGGCCGTGCTGCGGGAGGCGCCGCTGTTCTTCCGCATGGGTGGCGAGGAATTCGCCGTGCTGCTGCCGGGGGCCGGCCTCGCCGAGGCGGCGCAGGTGGCGGAGCGGCTGCGGGCCGCCATCCGCGAGATGCCCTGGGATGGCGGCGCGAGCTGGCTGAGCGCCAGCTTCGGCGTGGCCGAGGCGCGAATGGCCGACCGCTCGCTCGACGAGCTGATGCGCCGGGCGGATGCAGCAGTCTATGCCGCGAAGGAGCGCGGGCGGAACCGGGTGGAGCTGGCTGCGGCCTGAGGCGCCGCTCAGTCCCCGCCGAGGCGCGGAGAGGCCGGCCGGTAGAAGGTGAGCGCCAGCCGCGTGCCGCGGCCGCCCGGGCCCGCGCCCCAGACCGGCACCGCGCCGAGCTGGCGGGCGAGGTTCCCGATCATCCGCATGCCGGTGCCGAGGGTGTCCTGCCCGACCGTCGTCGCCCCCGCGGGCAGCCCGCGGCCATCGTCCCACAGCTCCAGCCCGACGCGGCCGCCATCGGGCCCGAGCCGGATGCCGACCGTCCCCGGCCCGGTGCCGAAGGCATGCTTGAGGCTGTTCGTGACGAACTCGTTCACCACGAGGCCGAGCGGCGCCGCGGCGTCGGGCGTGGTGACGATCCCCCGGTCGACCTCCAGGATCAGCTGAATCCGCGCCGCCTCGCCCTCGTGGAAGCGCAGCAGCCCGCCCACGAGCTGGCCGAGATAGTCGCCGAGGTCCAGCCGGTCCACCTCGCCCGCCAGATGCAGCTTGTCGTGCAGCAGCCGCAGCGCCTCGATGCGGCGGGCGACGGCCCGCAGCGCGGCCTTGGCCGAGGCCGAATGCGTCCGGCGCGCCTGCACCTCGACCAGCCCCACCATGACCTGCAGGTTGTTCTTCACCCGGTGCTGCAGCTCGCGCAGCAGCCGCTCATTGTCCTCGGCGCGGCGGCGCAGCTCGGCATTCGCGCGCAGCCGGGTGACGGCGGAGGCCAGCATGTTGGCGTAGGTGCGCAGGAAGTCGACCTCGGCCTCGCCGAAGGGCCGCGGCTCGCGGGCATCCACCTGCAGCACGCCATAGGGCGGCTGGCCGTCGGCGCCGATGATCGGGACGCAGACGGTGGCGCGCACGCCGTGCTCGGCGACGAAGGGGGGCACCCCGAAGCGATCCTCCCGCTCGAGGTCGGGCGAGACGACCGCGCCATTCTCGCGCAGCGCCAGGCCTTCGGGGGTGGCGTCGTCGAGGTCCGTCCGCATATGGCCGACGATGCCCGGCCGCCAGCCGACGCCGGCGCGCAGCAGGAGCGTGCGCCCGTCCGGCTGCACCTCGACGACCTTGGCGAGCGCGGTGCCGAGCGCGCCGCCGACGAGCCGGCAGGCCTCGGTGAGGATCTCGTCCAGATCTTCCAATGCCAGCACCGACTCGCCGAACCGGGCGAGCACGCGCTGCTGTTCGAGGAGTTCGGTCTGATCGGCTTCGGACTGTCCCGGCATGGGGACGAAAAAGTCATGCAGCGGGCGAGGGTTGCACAGCGACCCGCATCTTGTGCCGGTACGGCTCGGCCCGAGCCCCGGCTCACCACCCGTGGCGGCGGGATGGGGAAGCAGTCCGGCGCCCGCACCACCTTCCCGGCGACTGCGAAGCGCGGGGTGACGTGGCGGAAGCCGCATGGCGAGGACGACGCATGTCAGCGCGGCGGCGGGCCTCGCCCGTCCCAGGCCGGCTCGGGCGGCGCGCCGCCATTGCGGGCAGCCTCGTTCCGCCCGTTCTCGAACAGGCCGAAGAGGCCCCGCAGGAAGCCGGGCGTCAGCGCCGCCAGCGGGTTCACCGTCACCGCCGGGTCGGTCAGCGGGCCCTGGATGCGGTAGGTCGCGGCGAAGACCCCTCCCCCCGCCTCCGGGCTGAACAGCCGCCCGACCAGCGGCAGGTTGCCGAGCAGCGTGTTGAAGACATAGGCCGGGACGATGGTGCCCTCGATCTCGGCGACCGCCCGCTCGCGGAGGATGCGGCCCTTGGCGGTGACGCCGAGCGAGGCGGAGAAGGCGCGCGCATCGGCCAGCGTCAGCGCCTCCGGCGTCAGGGCGAAGGGCGCGACGAGGCGGCTGAAGACGAGGCCGCCATTGCCGCGGGCGGCATCGACCAGCCCATAGAGCGTCATCGCCTGGAGCAGCTTCGCCGCCGCCGGGGCGTCGCGCAGGACGAAGCCCGTCAGCTCCGCCGTGCCGGTCAGCGCCGCGCCGGGGCGGGGCTCGGCATAGAGGCCGGTGACGGTGAGGCGCCCGCCCTGGATCTCGTTCACCAGGTCGAGGGCGTTGAGCAGCCCGCCGCCATCCTCGGCGACGAGGCTCAGCACGCGCTGCTGCCCGCGCGGGGTGAGCGAGGCCTCGAAGGCGCCGGGCGGGGCGCGGCCGGCGGCGGGGCCGAGGCCTCGCGGCGCGGTGCGGCCGGTGGCGCGGGCCTCGCGCACCACGCCGCGCGCATCGGTGCGGGCGCGGGCCTGGACGCCGAGCAGGTTGCGGTCCTCCCCCATCGTCACCCGGTCGAAGCGGAGGTCGAGCAGCAGGGGCGGGCCTTGCGGGTCCGCGGCCGTGGGCGGCGATTGGGCGGCCGGGTCGGGCGGGCCGAGCGCGGTGCGCAGGTCGAGCAGCGGGCCGCGCAGCACGATGGTCCAGGGCGCGCCGCCCCGCTCGGGCGGCAGCACCTCGCCGGTGAGGCGGGAGCCGGCGAAGAGGCTCTCGGTGATCTCCACCCGTTGCAGGCGGGACTGGGCGGCGAAGCGGACGGCGCCGCGCAGCGACAGGTCGCGGGTCTCGACGCGGAAGCTCTCGGCGGCGACCAGCGCCTCGCCCTGGAGGCGGAGGGTGGCCTCGGCGGTGCCGGGCCTGCCGGGGGGCTTGGCCCAGTTCAGCGCCTCGATGCCGAGCCGGGCATCCGCGAGGTCGCCGCGCACCACCGCCTGGCCCTGGCCGTTGCGGCGGCGCTCGCTGCGGGCCTCGAGGGCGACGGGGCCGGTGAGGATGGGCATGGCGTCGAAGCCGAGCACCGCGATCTGCCGCGCATCGAGCCGGCCGGCGAGGGTTGCGCGCTCGGTCACCTGGTTGGGCGCCCCGCGGCGGAAGTCGAGCTCGGCGGAAACCTTCACCGGGCTGCCGAGCAGGCTGCCCTGGCCGCTGGCGCGCAGCCCGTCGGTATCGACCGAAAGCTCGATGGCGGCGCGGTCGAGGTCCTGGTCGAGGATCAGGCCGGGCAGACGGGCATCGGCGATGCGGGCGGTGGCCTTGATCTTCAGCAGGTCGATGGGAAGGTCGTCGAGCAGGGGAAAGGCGATATCGAGCCGGGCCTCGGCGGTGCCGCCGGCGACCTGGAGCTTCAGCGGCTGGCGCTCGAACAGCTTGAGGCGGGGGTGCTTCAGCAGCACCAGCGCGTCGGCGAGCCCACCCGCGACGCCGAGGCTGATCTCGGCATTGCTCGATTCGGTGTCGAGATTGAGGAAACGGACGGTGCCCTCGCGGAGGTCGAGGCCGGCGCGGCTGCCCTCGGCGATGCCCTGGCGGCCGGCACGGGCGCGCAGCGTGATCTCGTTGAGGGAGAATTCGGCCGTGCCGGCGACGCCGGTGGCAGGCGGGATGGGGCGGAGCCAATGGACCGTCGCATCGCTCGCCTGGGCGGTACCGGAGAGGCCGGTGACGCTGAGGTCGTCGGGGGCGCCGGCGGGGGCTTCGGCCTCGATGCGCCAGCGGCCGTTGCGGACCTCGCCGGCGGTGATGTTCTGGGTGATCCAGTCGCGCTCGCCGCCCGTGGGGCTGCCGAGGCCGCGCGGCCAATAGCCCGGGAGGTCGGCGAAGGCGAGGCGGTCGAGCGAGAGGTCGAGCGCGCCGCGCCAGAGGCCGGCCTCGCGCGTAGCGGCGCCGCTCGCCTGGAGGGTCGGGGCGGGGCCGCCGCGCGGCAGGCGGGGCAGGCGGAGGGTGCCGCGGTCGAGGCGGAGATGGTCGGGGCTGCCGGAGAGGGCAAGTTCGGCCCGCTCGGCGGCGATGCGGCGGCCGCGGCCGAGATCGACCACGGCATTGCGGATGGCGAGCGCGAGCTGGGCATCCTCCAGCATCAGGTCGTCCATCGCCTCGGGGACGCGGAAGCGGGCCTGCAGCCGTGCCTCGTGCAGCAGCCCGGCGGGCAGGGCGACGAGCGTCGCGGCACGGGCCTCGGGGAAGAAGCCGGCGGGCCAGAGGCGCGGCAGGTCGGCGGCCTCGATGGGCTCGGCGGCGAGGTCGAGCGCCGCGTGCCAGGCGCCGTCGCGGTTCAGCAACTCGCCCCGGGCGGTAAGGGAGGGGCCGGGGCCGGCAAGCGTCAGGCGGGCGGTCTCGAGGCGGAGGGCGCGGCCGCTGCCGCTGGTGGCTATCGCAAGGCTGGTGAAGGGCAGGCGGCGGGCGGTGCCGTCCGGGCCGGGGCCGAGGTCGAAGGCGCCGGCGCCGGCGCCGAGCGCGGCGCGCAGGTGCTGCGGCCGGCCCTCGGCGTCGAATTCGGCATGGGCGGTAAGGCTGACCAGCGCATCGACCCGGCCGAGCGGCGCGAGCGGCGGCCAGAGCGCGGCCAGTTCGGGGGGGCGGAGGGCGGGCAGGCTGATGCTGGCGCTGAGCCGCATCGGCTCGCCCTCGGCGCGGGCCTCGAGCCGGACCTGGACGGAGGCATCGCCGGATTCGAGCCGCGCGGCGCCCTCGCCCGCCAGTCCGCCGGCCACGCCGCGGCGGAGGTCGAGCTGCAGCCCGGCCAGGGTCCAGCGGCGGCCGCTCGCCGGGTCGCGCAGGGCGAGGCTGCCGTCCCGGATACGCAGCCGCCGCAGGGAAGTGGTGGCACTGCGGTCGGAGGCGGGGCGCATCAGCATGCGCAGCAGGGCGAGCGGGTCGCCGCCGGTCGCCTCGGCCTCGCCGGGCGGGCCGATGGCGATGCTGCCATCGGGGGCGAGCACGGCCTCCAGCCGCGGGTTCAGCAGGGTGACGCTGGCGGGTGCGACGACGCCGCGCAGCAGGGCGCGCAGCGAGAGCGTCGCCGCGGCGTCCGGCAGCTCCACCACCGGGGCGCCGGCCAGCCCGTGCAGCCGCACATCGCCGAGGCGGATGTCGAGCGGCGCGGAGAAGCCGTTGCGGAAGCCCTCCCAGGCGATGGCGGCGCGGCCGATCCCGAGGCGCAGGCCATCGCTCCGGTCGTTCACCCCGGCCTCGATCTGCCGGGCGAGGAAGGGAATCCCGAGCGGCCCCTCGCCCAGCCTCCAGGCCAGCGTGCCGAGCGCCAGCGCCAGCAGCAGGGCCCCGGCGATCACCATGTGGCAGGCAGAGCCGAGCCAGCGCCAGCCGATGCGACGCGGCGCTTGACCTGCGGGGGTGCTCACGCCTTCCCTCGGGGGTGATGCTGACCCTGGATCGCCTGCCCCGCCCCTTCGACCCCGAGGCCGCCGCGCGGCTGGCGGAACGCTTCGCCGAGCGGGATGCCGCCTGCCGCGCCTTCGCCGCCAGCGCCGAGGGCGCGGCGCTGCTCGCGGCGCTGGGCGGCCACAGCCCCTATCTCGCCGATCTCGCCGTGCGCGAGGCCCCTGCCCTGCTGCGCATCGTGGAGCGCGACCCGGACGAGGCCTTCGCCATGGCCCTCGACCCGCTGGGGCGGGCCGACCCGGCGGCGTCGCGCGAGGCAGTCGGCGTGCTGCTGCGCCAGGCGAAGCGGCAGGCGGCGCTGATCGCGGCCGTCGCGGACATCGCCGGGCTCTGGACGCTCGACCAGGTGACCGGGTCGCTTTCCACCGTGGCAGAGCAGGTGATCGACTTCGCCTGCACCCATCTGCTCCTCGCCGCCGCCGCCCGCGGGGAGCTGCGCATCGCGGGCAAGACCCCGGCCTCGGGTAGCGGCCTCGTCCTGCTGGGGATGGGGAAGCTCGGGGGGCGGGAGCTGAACTACTCCTCGGATGTCGACCTCATGGTGCTCTATGACCCGGAGGCGGCAGCCTATCACAGCGACCGGGCGGGCGCCTCCTATGTCCGGCTGGCGCGCGACCTCGTGCGGCTGATGGAGGAGCGAACGGCCGAGGGCTATGTCTTCCGCACCGACCTCCGGCTGCGGCCCGACCCGGCAGCGACGCCGCTCGCCGTCTCGATCGAGGCGGCGATCACCTATTACGAGAGCATGGGCCAGAACTGGGAGCGCGCCGCCATGATCAAGGCGCGGCCCGTCGCCGGTGACCGCGCGCTGGGCGAGCAATTCCTGCGCGAGATCCGACCCTTCGTCTGGCGTCGCCACCTCGACTTCGCCGCCGTCGCTGACATCCATTCGATCAAGCGGCAGATCCACGCGCATAAGGGCTCGAAGGGCGCCGGCGCCACCATCGCGCTCGCCGGGCATGACGTGAAGCTCGGCCGCGGCGGCATCCGCGAGATCGAGTTCACCGCCCAGGTCCTGCAGCTGATCTGGGGCGGGCGCGACCCGGGCCTGCGCGACCCGACGACCCTCGGCGCGCTGGCGGCGCTGGCAGGGGCCGGGCGGATCGACCGGCGGGCGGCGGCGGACCTCGCCGATGCCTATGTCTTCCTGCGCAACCTCGAGCACCGGCTGCAGATGGTGGCCGACCGCCAGACGCACAGGCTGCCGGAGGACGAGCCGGGGCTCGCGCGCATCGCGTCCTTCATGGGCTATCCCTCGCTCGCCGACTTCTCGGCCGCCTTCATGGCGCATCTGGAGCGCGTGGGGCGGCATTACGGCGATTTCTTCGAGACCTCGCCCTCGCTCTCGCTCGCCGGCGAGGAGGCGCAGCGGGGCGACCTCGTCTTCACCGGCGTCGAGGACGACCCGGGGACCTCGGCGACGCTGAAGCGGATGGGCTTCGGCGACCCGGCCTCGGTCTCGGCCATGATCCGGGCCTGGCACCACGGCCGGCCGCGGGCGACGCGGAGCGAGCGGGCGCGCGAGCTGCTGACCGAGCTGATGCCGGCGCTGCTCACCGCCTTCTCGAAGCAGTCCAACCCCGACCAGGCGCTGGCGCGCTTCGACCGGGTGCTGGCGCGGCTGCCGGCCGGGGTGCAGGTGCTGAGCCTGTTCCGGCGCAACCCGGCGCTGCTGGAACGGGTGGCGGGGTTGCTCGGCGCGGCGCCGCAGCTGGCGGATCATCTGGCCCACAACGCGGCGGCGCTCGACGGGCTGCTCGCCGGCAGCCTCTCGCCCGCCGGCGCCGACCCTTCGGCCGGGCTGCCCGCCCTGGTGAAGGACGCCCGGCACCTGGAGGAGGCGCTGGAGGCCGCGCGCCGCCTCGCTACCGAACGAAAATTCGAGATCGACGCGGCCGAGCTGGAGGGCCAGCTCGATGGGGATACGGCCGGCGAGCTGCGCGCCGATCTCGCCGATTCAGCCATCGCCGCGCTGCTGCCGCGGGTATCGGCCGATTTCGCCGAGCGCTACGGAAGGGTGCCGGGCGGGGCGTTGGCCGTCGTCGCCTTCGGCAAGCTCGGGGGGCGGGAGATGCTGCCCGGCTCCGACCTCGACCTCGTCCTGCTCTACGACCACGACCCCGACGCCACCGAGAGCGTGGGCGGGCGGAAGGCGCTCGCCCCCTCCGAATACTTCATTCGCCTCGCCCCCCAGGTGGTCGGCGCCATCACCGCGCCGGGCGCCGAGGGGCGCCTGTGGGAGGTGGACATGCGCCTCCGCCCCTCCGGCAACAAAGGGCCGGTGGCGATCCGCCTGGCCGGACTCGAGCAGTACCACCGCGAGAATGCCTGGACCTGGGAGCGGATGGCCCTCACCCGCGCCCGCCCGGTCGCCGGCCCCCCGGCCCTCAAGCGCCGCATCAACGAGATCCTGCGCGCCGCCATGCTGAAGCCCGGCGCCGCCGATGTCGCGCTCGCCGACGCCACCGCCATGCGGGCGCGGATGCTGCGCGAGCTGCCGGCCGAGGGGCCTTGGGACGTGAAGGCCATGCCCGGCGGCCTGATCGAGGTGGAGTTCATCGCCCAGGCCTTGCAACTCGCCCACGCCCCGCGCGAGCCGCGCATCCTGGCGACGACGACGCGGACTGCCCTCGCCCGCCTCGGCCAGCACGGCATCCTGCCGGCGGAGGAGGCCGCGACGCTGATCGCCGCCGACCGGCTGTGGCGGACCGTGCTCGGGCTGGTGCGGCTGACCATCGGCAAGTCGCGCGATGTGGCGCTGCCGGCCCCGGCCGAGGCCGCCCTGCTGCGCGCCGTCGGGCCGCTGCTCGACCCGCGCCCGGTTGACCTCTCGGCGTTGCGCGCTCAGATGCAGAACATGGCCGGAACGGTCCGCGCGATCTTCGAGCGGCGCGTCGGTGTGTTGGGGGGCGCAGGATGAGCGAGGCGGGACCGGTGGAGGGCCAGGCGGCCCCGGAGTTCAGCATGCCGGCGAGCGGGGGGCGGACCGTCAGCCTCGACGGGCTGCGGGGCAAGCCCTTCCTGCTCTATTTCTACCCGAAGGCGGACACCCCCGGCTGCACCAAACAGGCCTGCGGCATCCAGGAGGCGCTGCCCCAGCTCGGCAAGCTCGGCCTGACGGTGGTCGGGGTGAGCCCGGACAAGCTGCCGCCCATCGAAAAATTCGCCGCGAAATTCGGCCTGGAATTCCCGCTGGCTTCCGACGAGGACCACACGGTGGCCGAGGCCTACGGCACCTGGGTCGAGAAGAGCATGTACGGCAAGAAGTACATGGGCATGGAGCGCAGCAGCTTCCTCGTCGATGCCGAGGGCAAGGTGGCGAAGATCTGGCGCAAGGTGAAGCCGGAGGCGCATGCGGCCGAGGTGCTGAAGGCGGCGCAGGCGCTCTGACCTACATCCGCTTGTAGTCCTCCGTGGCGATGTCCTCGCCGAACTGCCCCTTATCCTCCGGCAACGGGCCCCGATCGACCGGGGCGCCGGTATCCATCGGCGCCGCCTGGACCGGGACGGCCTCGAGCGGCCCGTCCTCGGCGAGCGGGATCGCCCGCTCCGCCGTGCAGGAGCAGACCGTGCTGCCGTCGGGCAGCAGGTTCGGCATCGTCACCTCCTCGCAATGCGGGCACTGGATGGCTTCGAGCCGCGGGGAGGCGGGCGGGGGTGCGCTGTCGCTCATGCCCGCATTAATGCGCGAACCGGGGCACAGTTCAGATGAAACCGCCCCTTGCCCCTGCTGGTGCCCTGCCGCGGCTTTGCCGTGGCAGGCGGGACGAGGCTTCGGGACCGGAAGCGCAAACCGGGGCCCCCACGACGCCGCGCAGCGGTGTCGTGGGGAGTAATCAGTTGATCTGCGACAGGTCCTCCGCCAGCACGACGATCTGGATGGCGTAGGAGACCTCGCCATCCTCCATGTCGCGATGGACGGTGCCGACGAATTCCCCGCCGACGAAGAGTTCCACCGAGGCGTTCTTCCGCTGCGGGGTGCTGAGCTTGATCTTCTCGTTGCCCAGCAGCCGGCGGAGATGCGCCTGCACCGCGGCGAGTTCGGCTGGGGTCATTCTGGCTTATCCTGACAAAGACGGGAACGCGGAGGCATAGACCCAGCCGCGCCCCGCCGCTACCCCTTTGATCCGGCTTCCTCCGGCGTCAGCAGCCGGAGCGAGAGCGCATGCATCCCGCCCTGGAACTCGGCCTCCAGCGCCGCATGCACGGCGCGCGAGCGGGCCAGCCGGCCCATCCCGACGAAGCCCTCGCTCACCACCAGCAGGCTGTAATGCGTCTCGCCGCCGGGCTGGGCGCCGGCATGGCCGGCATGGCGATGGCTGTCATCCTCGACGGCGATGCTGGCGCCGGGGAAGGCGGCGAGGAGAGCGGCTTCGATGCGGCTGGCGCGGGTCTGCATGGGAGGATTCTGCTGGCTTTCAGCCATTCGGGCAAGCCGGGCCGCCTCGGCTTGCAGACCGGGGGGTGGGCGCCCATAAATCACCGATGCCCCCCCGACGTGGTGCCAAGCCCGAGCCCCTGAGCCCGCCCCGCCCCTGCGAGATGCCGGGCTGCGAGGCGCAAGCCGAGTACCGGGCCCCGAAATCCCGCACGACCCTCAACGAATACCGCTGGTTCTGCCTGCCGCATGTCCGGGAGTACAACGCCTCCTGGGACTATTACAAAGGCATGGGCCCGAACGAGATCGAGGCCAATCTCCGCCACGACACCGCCTGGCAGCGGCCGACCTGGCCGCTCGGCCGGCTCGGCGGCAGCCAGCGCTTCAGCGCCGAGTTCCTGCGCGACCCGCTCGGCCTGCTCTATGCGACGCCGCTGCATGCCAAGCGGACGAAACAGCCCGAAAGGCCGCAGGCCCCGCCCGAACTACGGGCCGCGCTCGACGTTCTAGGGCTCGAGTGGCCGCTGGACCAGCCGACCTTGCGCGCCCGCTACTACGCGCTGGCCAAGCAACTTCACCCGGATGCCAATGGCGGCGACCGCGGCGCCGAGGACCGCCTGAAGGATGTCAACCGCGCCTACAGCCTGCTGCGCCAGCGGGCCGGCGCGGGCGGCTTCCAGGCGGCGCCGGCCGAAGCGGGCGCCGCCCGATGAGCCGGCCCGCGGTTTTGAAATCGCCGGAAGCCGGGTAGCCTGCCGCCTTCCCCTGTCCTAGACTTTCCTCAAGAACCTGAGCGGATGCCGATGAACAAGGTCGCCAACCTCGCCGAAATCCGTCCCACCTCGGCGATCGAAGCCCCGGACACCAGCGTGAGCGCGCGGGAGGCCTTCGGCCTCGACATCGACATGCAGGTGCCTGCCTTCTCGCAGCGCACCGAGCACGTGCCGGAGGTGGACGACACCTACCGCTTCGACCGCGAGACGACGCTCGCCATCGTCGCAGGTTTTGCCAACAACCGCCGCGTGATGATCCAGGGCTACCACGGCACCGGCAAGTCGACCCATATTGAGCAGGTCGCGGCCCGGCTGAACTGGCCCTGCATCCGCGTCAACCTCGACAGCCACATCAGCCGCATCGACCTGATCGGCAAGGACGCCATCGTCCTGAAGGACGGCAAGCAGGTGACGGAGTTCCGCGAGGGCATCCTGCCCTGGGCGCTCCAGCACCCCTGCGCGCTGGTCTTCGACGAGTACGACGCCGGCCGGCCGGACGTGATGTTCGTCATCCAGCGCGTGCTGGAGGTCGAGGGCAAGCTGACGCTGCTCGACCAGAACCGGGTGATCCGGCCGAACCCCTATTTCCGCCTCTTCGCCACGGCGAACACGGTGGGCCTCGGCGATACGACCGGCCTTTATCACGGCACGCAGCAGATCAACCAGGGCCAGATGGACCGCTGGAACATCGTCGCCACGCTGAACTACCTGCCGCACGCGCAGGAGACGCAGATCGTGATGGCGAAGCTCGGCATCGACGCCTCCGACGCCAAGATGAAGAAGCGCGTCGAGGCGATGGTGGCGCTGGCCGACCTCACCCGCGCCGGCTTCATCGCCGGCGACATCAGCACGGTGATGTCGCCGCGCACGGTCATCACCTGGGCCGAGAACACCCGCATCTTCGGCGATGTCGGCTTCGCCTTCCGCCTCACCTTCCTCAACAAGTGCGACGAGGCGGAGCGCAGCACGGTGGCCGAGTACTACCAGCGCTGCTTCAACGAGGACCTGCCGAGCACGGGGCTGCTGAAGAAGGCGGGCTGAGCCCCGCCTTCACAGCGACCAGCGGCCGGGGACTGAAGCGGAAGTCATAGAAGCATGTCGAAGCAGGACCTGACCCGCCAGGAAGAGTTCAAGCGCGCCACCGCGGGCACGCTGCGCGCCATCGCCCATGCCAATGTGGAGGTCCAGGTGGCCTTCCAGCCGGGGCCGGGCGGCGTCGCGGGCAAGCGCGTGCGGCTGCCGCTGCCGACCCGCGCCCTGCCGCCCGCCGAGATGGCGAAGCTGCGCGGCGCGGCCGATGCTGCGGCGCTCAAGCTCCGCCATCATTCCGAGACGGTGCATGCCTCGCGCCTGCCGCAGCGCCGTGAGGCGAAAGAGGTCTATGACGCGCTCGAGGATGTGCGCGTCGAGGCCGTCGGCAGCAAGCACATGGCCGGCGTCGCCGCCAATCTCCGCGCCCGGCTGAACGACCTCTGCGAGACCGAGGGCTACGACCGGATGACCCGGAAGGACCAGCTGCCGCTGCCGGCGGCGCTGTCCCTCCTGGCCCGGGAGCGCATCTCGGGCGAGCCGGCACCGCAGGCGGCCCATCGGGTGCTCGACCTCTGGCGGGAGTCGCTCGGTGAGAATGCCGATGCGGCCTTCGAGGAGATGGCGCGCTCCACCGACGACCAGGACGCCTTCGCCCGCGCCGCCCGCAAGCTGCTGACCGCGCTCGACCTGGCCGAGGCCGAGGTGGAGAGCGAGGCCGAGGAGCAGGAGGACGGCGAGGAGAGCGGCGAGCAGTCCAGCCAGCAGGACCAGTCCGGCGAGGGCGAGGCCCAGTCGCAGGACCAGGAGAGCATGCTCGGCGCCCAGCCCGAAACCATGCAGGGCGAGGCCGCCGAGGAAGAGGCGCAGGAGACCGAGGACGAGGGCGCCGCCGCCGAGGGCGACGACAAGCCCGGCGGCCCGCAGCAGCGCCGCGAGGTCCCGCAGACCGACGACGCCAGCCGCTACCACCCCTTCACCACCAATTTCGACGAGATCACCGAGGCCGAGGAGCTCTGCGACCCGGAGGAGCTGGGCCGCCTGCGCCAGCAGCTCGACCAGCAGCTCAGCCACCTTCAGGGCGTCGTCTCCAAGCTCGCCAACCGCCTGCAACGGCGCCTGCTGGCGCAGCAGCAGCGCGCCTGGGAGTTCGACCTAGAGGAAGGCCAGCTCGACGCAGCCCGCCTCGCCCGCATCGTCGCCAACCCGATGCTCTCGCTCTCCTACAAGCGCGAGCGCGAGGCCGATTTCCGCGACACCGTCGTCTCCCTGCTGATCGACAATTCCGGCTCCATGCGCGGCCGGCCGATCACGGTGGCGGCGATGTGCTCCGACATCCTGGCCCGCACGCTGGAGCGCTGCGCGGTCAAGACCGAGATCCTCGGCTTCACCACCCGCGCCTGGAAGGGCGGCCAGAGCCGCGAGCGCTGGGTGCAAGAGGGCAAGCCGCGCAACCCCGGCCGGCTCAACGACCTGCGCCACGTCGTCTACAAGGCCGCCGACGCTCCCTGGCGCCGGGCCCGCAAGAATCTCGGCCTCATGCTGCGCGAGGGGCTGCTGAAGGAGAACATCGACGGCGAGGCTCTGGAATGGGCCTACAAGCGCCTCCGCGTCAGGCCGGAGCACCGCCGCATCCTCATGGTGATCTCGGACGGCGCGCCGGTCGACGACAGCACCCTCTCGGTCAATCCCGGCAACTACCTGGAGCGCCACCTGCGCAAGGTCATCGCCGATATCGAGGGCCGCGGCGACGTGGAGCTGATCGCCATCGGCATCGGCCATGACGTGACGCGCTACTACCGCCGGGCGGTGACCATCGTCGATGCCGAGGAACTGGGCGGCACCATGATGAAGAAGCTGGCCGAGCTCTTCGACGAGGATGCGGCGGAGGCCTGGCAGCGGGCCTCGGCGGAGCGCTCCGCCGTTCTTGTGTGACAGCGGCCGGGGTTTCGGACTATCTGCAGGTCGCTCCCTGAGGACCTGAACCCCCATGCCCCCGCGGGCTCCGCACCGCCTTTCCCGCCGCTCGCTGCTGGCGGCGCTGGCCCTCGCCGGCTGCTCCCGCGGCGGCGCCCAGACCGCCACCCGCCCGCTGGCGCTCGACCCGCTCCCCGCCGGCAGCCGCTTCGAGGCGCTCGGCGCCTTGCAGATCAACGACGACGCGCTCGGCTTCGGCGGCCTCTCGGCGCTGCATATCGACGATGACCTCCGCCTGACCGCCATCAGTGATGTCGGCCATTGGGTGACCGCGCGCCTCGTGCTGCGCGATGGCCGCCCGGAGGCGCTGGCCGAGCTGCGCACCGGCCCGCTCCGCGACGGCAGCGGCATGCCGCTCCGCCGCGGCTATGGCGGCGATGCCGAATCCCTCGCCCGCCTGCCGGATGGCGGCTGGCTCGTCGGCTTCGAGCGCTGGCAGCGCATCCGCCGCTACCGCGACATCGACGGCCCCGGCGAATATGTCGAGGCCCCGCCCGGCCTCGACTTCGCCCCGCGCAACGGCGGGCTCGAATCCCTCACCGTGCTCGGCGACGGCCGCTGGCTGGCCATTGCCGAGAAGCTCTACCCCCGCGGCGACGAGACGCTGCGCCGCGCCTGGATCGGCGGGCCCGGCCGATGGCGGCGCATCGCCTACCGCCCCGAGGACGGCTTCGACCCGGCCGATGTGGCGGCGCTGCCCGAGGGCGGCGCGCTGGTGCTGGAGCGCAGCTTCTCCGTCTTCGCCGGCTTCGGCGGGCGTGTGGTCCGCCTCTCGGCCGCGCAGCTGGAGGCCGGGGTGATGCAGGGCGAGGAAGTCCTCCGCCTCGAAGCCCCCATCCCCCGCGACAATTACGAGGGCATCACCACCTTCCGCGCCGGCGGGCGCACGCTCGTCGCTCTCGTCTCCGACGACAACGAGAACATGCTGCAGCGGTCGCTGCTGCTGCTCTTCGCCGTCATCGACGAGTAGGCCCTACCGCCCGAGATAGCCGAGGATGCCCCTGGCCGCCGCCACCCCCGTGCTGAAGCAGGCCTGTAGCAGGTAGCCCCCGGTCGGCGCCTCCCAGTCCAGCATCTCCCCGGCGAGGAAGGTCCCCGGCCGCCCCTGCAGCATGAACCGCTCGTCGACCGCCTCCCACCCCACCCCGCCCGCGGTGGAGATGGCCCGCTCGATCGGCGCCGTCCCGGTCAGCCGCAGCGGCACCCCCTTCACCAGCCGCGACAGCGGCTCCCTGGTGCCCCCATGCAGCGCCTCCTGCACCAGTCCGATGCCGATGGGCGAAAGCCCCACCCGCCGCAGCCGGTTCGAGACCGATACCCCCCCGCGAGGCCCATCCAGCCGCGCCGCCAGCGCCTCCGCCGCCTCATCCGGCCGCAGGTCGATCCTCACCACCGCCTCGCCCCCGGCCGCGATCGCCTCCCGCAGCGGCGCGCCGAGCGCATAGACCGCGCCGCCCTCGATCCCGCCCGCCGTCACTAGCGCCTCCCCTCGCACCCGCTCGCCCCCGAATTCGAGGGCGATGCGCTTCAGCGGCTGCCCCTCGAACCGGCTGCGGAAGACCTCCGACCACCCGAACAGGAACCCGCAATTGGCCGGCCGCAGCGGCGCGACCTCGTCCGCCGGGAAGAATCGCACCCATCTCCCGTCCGAGCCGAGCCGCGGCCAGGAGGCGCCACCGAGCGCCAGCAGCACCGCCGCCGGCCGCAACGCCATCTCCCCCTCCGGCGAGGCGAGCCGCAGCGCCCCATCCTCCGCCCACCCCTCCCAGCGATGCCGGAAGCGGAATCCCACCCCCTGCTCCGCCAGCCGCGCCAGCCAGGCGCGCAGCAAGGGCGAGGCCTTCAGCGCCTGCGGAAAGACCCGGCCGCTGGTGCCGGTGAAGAGCGGCTGCCCCAGCCCCTCCGCCCAGTCCATCAGCGCCGCCGGCGGGAAGGCGCGCAGCGCCGCCTCCAGCCGCCCGCTGGCCGCCCCATACCGGCCGATGAACCGCTCCAGCGGCTCCGAATGCGTCAGGTTCAGCCCGCCCCGCCCGGCGATCAGCAACTTCCGGCCCGGGCTTGGCATGCGGTCGAAGACGGTGACGGCCAGCCCGGCCGCCGCGAGCGTCTCGGCCGCCACCAACCCGGCCGGCCCGGCGCCGATGACGGCGACTTCATTGGGGTTCATGCCGGCTTGTAACGCCGTGGGGATGGCCGGTGAACCCGGGGCGGCGAGCGCCGTTAGGGAGCGCAACCGAAATGGAGAGTTCCAATGGCCAATGGTTTCCTGTCCAGCCTCCGTTCCCGCGCCGATGACGTGCGCGATGATGCCGAGCGTTACGGCCGCCGCGCCTCCAGCAGCCTGCGCGACACCGGCGAGCGCCTCCGCGATAGGGGCGACGACGCCCGCGGCGAGCTGTCCCGCCTCTGGGGCCAGCTCGAGGACCTGGTCGAGCGCCGCCTCGGCCCGGCGGCCAACGACGTCGCCAGCCGCGCCAGCTACTACGCCCGCGACGGCCGCGACGCCGCCTATGACGTGGCCGACCAGCTGCGCGAAGTGACGCGGTCGCGCCCGCTGCTGGCGATCGGCGTCGCCGTCGCGGCGACCTGGGCGATCAGCGCCATGCTGCGCAGCCGCCGTTAAGGCTCCGAGGGGGGCTTCGGCCCCCCTTTCGTTGCAGGTTTTTCGCTGGATTCGGCCGCCCGGAAGTCCAATTTAAAGGGGCGATGAACCAGATCCTCCCGCCCGTGATGTTCTACCCGCCGAAGCGGCCCGCCCCGCCGCCGGAGCGGCGGCTGAAGGTTGTCTCCCCCTTCGAGCCGAACGGCGACCAACCCGAGGCCATCAAGCAGCTCGTCGCGGGCCTCAAGGCCGGCGAGCGCGACCAGGTGCTGCTCGGCGTCACCGGCTCGGGCAAGACCTTCACCATGGCGAAGGTGATCGAGCAGCTCCAGCGCCCGACGCTCATCCTCGCACCCAACAAGACGCTCGCGGCCCAGCTCTACGGCGAGATGAAGAGCTTCTTCCCCGAGAACGCCGTCGAGTACTTCGTCTCCTACTACGACTACTACCAGCCCGAGGCCTACGTCCCGCGGACCGACACATACATAGAAAAAGACGCCCAGATCAACGAGCAGATCGACCGCATGCGCCACTCCGCCACCCAGTCCCTGCTGGAGCGGAACGACGTGGTCATCGTCGCCTCCGTCTCCTGCATCTACGGTATCGGCTCGGTCGAGACCTATTCGCGGATGGTGGTGAAGCTCGAGCTCGGCGGCCGGATCGAGCGCGACGTGCTCGTCAAAGGCCTCGTCGAGCAGCAATACCGCCGCAACGACGCCTTCTTCGCCCGCGGCACCTTCCGCATCCGCGGCGAGACGGTGGACATCTGGCCCTCCCACCTCGAGGACCGCGCCTGGCGCATCAACCTCTTCGGCGACGAGATCGACGGCCTCAAGGAATTCGACCCGCTGACCGGCGAGATCACCGCCGAGATGCAGCGCGTCCATATCTACGCCAACAGCCACTACGTCACGCCGCGGCCGACGATGCAGCAGGCCATCATCTCCATCAAGGCGGAGCTGAAGCAGCGCCTGGCGGAGCTGCACGAGGCCGGCCGCCTGCTGGAGGCGCAGCGCCTTGAGCAGCGCACGCAATTCGACATCGAGATGCTGGAGACCACCGGCTCCTGCAAGGGCATCGAGAATTACAGCCGCTACCTCACCGGCCGCCGCCCCGGCGAGCCGCCGCCGACGCTCTTCGAGTACCTGCCGGAGAACGCGCTGCTCGTCGTCGATGAAAGCCACGTCACCGTCGGCCAGCTCGGCGGCATGTATCGCGGCGACTTCGCGCGGAAGAGCGTGCTGAACGAGTTCGGCTTCCGCTTGCCCTCCTGCATGGACAACCGGCCGCTGAAATTCGAGGAGTGGGAGACCTACCGGCCCGAGACCGTCTTCGTCAGCGCGACGCCGGGGCCGTGGGAGATGGAGCGCACCGGCGGCGTCTTCGCCGAGCAGGTGATCCGCCCGACCGGCCTGATCGACCCGGTGACGGAAATCCGCCCGGTCGAGGGGCAGGTCGATGACCTGCTCGCCGAATGCCGCGACCAGATCGCCAAGGGCGGCCGCGTCCTCGTCACCACGCTGACCAAGCGCATGGCCGAGGACCTGACCGACTACATGACTGAGGCCGGCATCAAGGTCCGCTACCTGCATTCCGACGTGGACACGCTGGAGCGCATCGAGATCATCCGCGACCTCCGCCGCGGCGTCTTCGACGTGCTGGTTGGCATCAACCTGCTGCGCGAGGGGCTCGACATCCCCGAATGCACGCTCGTCGCCATCCTCGATGCCGACAAGGAGGGCTTCCTCCGCTCCGCCACCTCGCTGATCCAGACCATCGGCCGCGCCGCGCGCAATGCCGAGGGCCGCGTCGTCCTCTACGCCGACCGCATGACCGACAGCCTGCGGAAGGCGCTGGAGGAGACCGAGCGCCGTCGCACCAAGCAGATGGCCTGGAACGCCGAGCACGGCATCACGCCGACCACCATCAAGCGGCAGATCGCCGATGTCATGCAGTCGGTCTACGAGCAGGACTACGTGACGGTCGAGGCGGTCGAGGGCGATGCCTCGGCGCAGTTCATCGGCAGCAACCTGCGCGCCACCATCGCCGACCTGGAGAAGCGCATGCGCGCCGCCGCCGCCGACCTCGAATTCGAGGAGGCCGCCCGGCTGCGCGACGAGATCAAGCGCATGGAGGCGCTCGACCTCGGGCTGGAGCCCAACCTCGCCGGCCGCTCCCTGCAGGGCAGCGCGCCGAAATCCCCCGGCCGCGCCAAGGCCGATTGGAAGCCGAAGCCCCTCGGACCGGGCGGCGGCGGCTACGACCCGGAGAAGCGCCGCGGCGGGCGGAAGCGCGCCCGCGCCTGACCACGGGGAACGCCCCTCCCCCACTGGGCGTTTCGCCCGCAACAGGCAGGAGGAGGCAGCCATGGGCGAGTTCACTGGCAGGATCAGGATCGACCGTCCGGCATCGGAGGTCTTCGCCTTCCTCTCCGACCCGACCGCCATGCCGCGCTACCTCCAGACCGTGCGGCGCGTCGAGCAGCAGGGTCCCGGCCGCATCGCCATGGAAGGCGAGGCGCATGGCCACCAGTACCGCGACGAGGGCTGGATCAAGGTCGAGCCGGAGGCCCGGCGAATGCACTGGGGCTCCGACCGGCTCAAGGACTATGGCGGCGAGATGATGGTGACCGAGACGGAAGGCGGGGCGGAGGTCTCCATCCGCCTCAGCATCGTGCCCGAGCCGCAGGTCGCCGAACGGATGGAGCAGGAATCCGGCGCCGTCGACCATGCGATGCGGAAGGCGATGGAGCGGACGCTCGGCGCCATCAAGGCGGCCTGCGAAGGCAGCGGCGACCCGGCCCCGGATGCCCCGCGCAGCGCCGACGACCTGCCCGACAGCCGCCCCTTCGGCAGCAGCGCGACCCTCAACCCCGATATCTGAGCCGCTTCCGCTTGCCTCGGCGCGGGTAGTCCATTATAGGAATATCCGCCCAGGCCTTTCCTGCGGCCTGCATCCCGAGCCCGCCACTTAAAACCCTTAAGTCCTAAATCCGGGCCACAAAACCCGTTTTATCAATAGTTTGGCCGCCACCCGCTTTAGGGTCCGTTCACCGGACCATCCGCCCGCCGCAGCGCGGCTCGGCGCAGCACATGCACCAGATGCTCCGGGTCGAAGGGCTTTCGCACGGTCGGCACGCCGGCATGGCCGCCCTGGCCGAGATCGTCGCCATAGCCGGTCATGAAGACGAAGGGCACGCCCCGCTGCGCCAGCCGGTCCGCCACCGGCAGGGCGCTCCGGCCGCCGAGATTCATGTCGAGCAGGCAGCCATCCAGCCCGCCATCGGCGCAGGCGGCCTCGATCCGGTGGAGCGCATCCTCGACCGTGGCGGCGGTGCCGAGCACGGTGGCGCCGGCCTCAGTCAGCTCATCCTCGACCAGCATGGCGACGAGCGCCTCGTCCTCGACGACGAGGAGGCGGAGCGAGCCAAGGCTTGCGGCAGCGTCTTCCGGAAGCGTCACGGCCATCGTGCATCTCCAGGGTTGACCAAAGCCGGGTTAGCGCCGGACGGCAAAACCCGTCTGTACGTAAGGATACCTGACGGTATCAGCGGCCGCTGTGTCCGGCCAGCCGTTGCGCTTCCTGAAGGACCGCCGCGTAGCATTCGCAGGAGGCAGCCTCGAGGCCGTGGCGGCTGGTGATCTCGAGCTGGCCGCGCTCGTAGCGGATCAGGCCGGCGCGCTGCAGGCTGCCCGCCGCCACCGTCACGCCGGCGCGGCGCACGCCGAGCATCATCGAGAGCAGCTCGTGGGTGATGGCGAAGCGGTCGCCATCGGCGCGGTCATGCGCCATCAGCAGCCAACGGGCGAGGCGCTGCTCGGTATGGTGGCGGCCGTTGCAGGCGGCGGTGCGTGCCACCTGCTGGAGATGCGCCATGGCGTAGAGCAGCAGCTCGCGGCGGAGCACCGGGCTCCACTCCAGCGCCTCGGCGAAGGAGTCGGCATCGAGCTGCAAGGCGATGCCGGTGTGCTGCACGATGCCCTCGATATCCGCGCGGTCCGTGCCGTAGAGCAGCGGCAGCCCAAGCATTCCCTCCGGGCCGACCAGGCCGACCTCGGCGCCGTTGCCGTCCTGCAGCATGACGACCATGGAGACGAAGCCGGATTCGATGAAGTGCACGGCCGCGATGGGGACGCCCGGCTTCTGCACGCTCTGGCGGAAGGGCAGTTCGATGGGCTTCAGGCTGGGCCAGAGTCGTTGCAGGTCGGCGGGCGGAAGAGCAGCGAGGATTCGATTGGATGGATGAGGAAGCACCGATTCGCTCAATGGTCGATCCTCGCCAGGTTCAGGCGAGAGCGCGAATCTCCCAGCCGCCCGCGCGGCGTTACGGCGCGGGAGAGCGAGTCATTAGAGGCCGCGTTCCATCGTGTCGGTACGGTTTCAACGCGCCCGCATGGATCAGGCGGCGGGGCCTGCCGGCAGCCAGACCTTGAAGCAAGCGCCGCTGCCCGGCTCGCTTTCGATCAGCAGCTGGCCGCGATGCCGGTTGACGATGTGCTTGACGATGGCGAGCCCAAGCCCCGTGCCGCCGGCGCTGCGCGAGCGCCCGCGGTCGACGCGGTAGAAGCGCTCGGTGAGGCGCGGGATGTGCTCGGGCGAAATGCCCGGCCCGTCGTCATGGACGGAGAGCAGCACGCCGGGCCGGCTCGGCAGCCGCGGCCCGCCCTGGCAGCGCGCGACCGCGAGGCGCACGGCGCCGCCCTCGCGGCCATGGCGGATGGCGTTCTCCAGCAGGTTGCGCAGCACCTGGGCGAGCTGCTCGGCATCCGCCGGCGCGGCGAGCGCGCCCGGCTCCAGCTCGGCCGCGAGGCTGGCCTTCCGGGCACGGAAGAGCGGCTCCAGCGCATCCGCCTCGGCGCGGGCGATGGCGGCGAGGTCGGCCTGCCCCGTCGGCGGCTGGTGCTCGGTCAGCTCGATGCGCGAGAGGCCGAGCAGGTCGTCGATCAGCCGGCGCATCCGCTCCGACTGCTCGGCCATGATGCCGAGGAAGCGCTGGCGGGCCGCCGGGTCGTCCTCCGCCGGGCCGCGCAGCGTCTCGATGAAGCCGATCAGGCTGGCGAGCGGCGTGCGCAGCTCGTGGCTGGCATTGGCGACGAAGTCGGCGCGCATCCGCTCCACCGCGCGCTCGCGCGAGCGGTCGGAGAGGAGGATGACGATGCGCCCGCCATCGGCGAGAGGCGGGTCCATCGGGATGACCTGGGCGGCGATCTCCCGCGTCACCCGCACCGGCAGCGCGATATCGGCGGTGTGCGGCCGCCCTTCGGCCAGCGCCCGGTCCACCGCCTCGGCCAGCATGGGGTGGCGCAGCAGCGCGGCGACGTCGCCGTCGCGCGGCGGGCCGCTGTCGGCGGCGCCGAACAGGGCCCGCGCCGCGGCATTGGCGCGCAGCGGCCGGCGCTCAGGCGAGAGGACGAGCAGCGGGTCGGGCAGCCGCTCGACGATCGCCTCGTCGGCGCGGCGCAGGCGTCCGACCAGCTCGCCCTGGTCGGCCAGCGTGCGGGCGAGGCGCGCCACGCCCTCGGCGATCTCGCCGACCGCCGGCAGCAGCGGCGTGCCGTCGGGTGGGACGAGGTGCCCATCGGCCGCGGCGGCGCGGCGCAGCGCCTCGGCCAAGCGGGCGAGGTTGCCGATCCAGAGCTGGGCGACGGCGAGCGCGCCGAGGGCGCAGGCGAGAAGGGCGAGCAGGCCGGGGCCGAGGGACAGCTCGCCCTCGGCGAGCAGCAGCAGCAGGGTCAGGGCCGGGACGGCGCCGATCAGCCCGGCGGCGGCGAGGATCCGGCCGGTCGGCGGGCGGGCGGGCATCGGAGCCTAGCTGGCGCCAGGGATGGGCGCCGGCTGGACGAGGCGAGGCTCGCCCGAGGGATCGACCGCGAAAATGGCGAGGCCATGCTGGGCCAGCCCGTCCGGCGCGAGGCGCACCGGCCCGTCGGCGCCGAGCATCGCCTCGCCGACCGGGGCCGTGCCGACGCGGGCGGCGCGGCTGGCGAGCGCGGCCGCGTCATAGGCGACGCCGGCAAGGCGCGGCGGGCGCTCGCCGAAGGCGGACTGGTAGCGCTGGTCGAAGCCGGCCCGTGTCGCCGGGTCGGCGCCGGGGAACCAGGCGCCGGTGAGGGCGGGTTCCTGCGCCACCACCGGGTCCTGCGCCCAGAGCACGGTGCCGAGCAGGCGGGGCTTCGCCGGCAGCGCGGTCGAGAGGGTCTGGGCGGCGGCGCGGGCCCGTTCGCCGCCGAGCCCGAGCAGCACGGCATCGACCCCTTCCGGCCCGGCCTGGGCGACGAGGTCGCGGGCGGCGGCGGCGCTGTCGCCGAGCCGGGCCTGCAGCACGATGATAGGCGCCGGCAGGCCGAGCGCGGGCAGGCGGCTGCGCAGCGCGGCGGCGAGGCGGCGGCCGAACTCGTCATCCGGCGCGATGAGGCCGAAGCGGCGCGCGCCGGCCTCGGCGGCGGCGGCGGCCACGCGCTCGGCCTGCTCGGCCGGCGTGGTGCCGAGCACCCAGACGCCGTTGCCGGCCTGGGCGGCATCGCTGGTGAAGGCCATCACCGGCGCGCCCGCGGCACGGGCCTGGCCGGCGACGGCGGCGGTTTCATTCAGGGTCAGCGGGCCGGCGAGCGCCCGCGCCCCCTCCCCCAGCGCCGACTGCGCGGCCTGGGCGGCACCGGAGGAGGTGCTAGCGGTGTCGCGGGGGAGGAATTCGACGCCCGGGTCGTTCTGGTCAAAGAGGGCGAGTTGGGCGGCGTTCAGCATCGCCTGGCCGAGCGGTCGGTTGGAACCCGAAAGCGGCAGCAGCAGGCCGACGCGGGTGCGCGGGATCTCCGGCAGCGGCGCGGCCTGGGCCGGGTAGCCGGGGGTGACATAGGCCGGCGGGGCTTGCGTGACACATGCGGCGAGAGGCAAGAGCAAGGCGAGCCGCAGCAGGTGGCGAAGCGGGGTGCGGCGTGACGGAACCGGCAAACGAACCTCCTGACCCTTCCCCCGATGGGCCGCTGCCGGGGCTGACCCTGGTGGCGACGCCGATCGGCAATCTCGGCGATCTCTCGCCCCGCGCGCTGGCCACGCTGCGCGGCGCCGATGCCGTGCTTTGCGAGGATACCAGGGTAACCGGCGCCATGCTGGCACGGCATGGCGTTTCGGTGACCCTGATCCCTTTGCACGAGCACAACGAGGATGACCAGACCCCACGCGTGCTTGACCGCCTGCGGGCGGGCGGGCGGATCGCCCTCGTTTCCGATGCGGGGACGCCGCTGGTCTCCGACCCCGGCTACCGGCTGGTTCGGGCGGCGATCGCGGCGGGGCTCAAGGTGGGGGCCGTGCCTGGGCCGAATGCGGCGGTGATGGCGCTGACGCTCTCCGGCCTGCCGCCGCATCCCTTCCTCTTCCATGGCTTCCTGCCCTCGAAATCAGGGCCGCGGGCGGCGGAGATCGCCCAGCTGCGGGCGGCGGAGCGGGCGGGGCTTTCGGCCAGCATCGTGTTCTACGAGGCACCGCACCGGCTGGCGGAGACGCTGGCGGCGCTGGCGGAGGGGCTCGGCGCGGCGCGGCCGGCCGCCGTCGCGCGGGAGATGACGAAGCGCTTCGAGGAGGTCCGGCGCGGCAGCCTCGCCACGCTCGCCGCCCACTATGCCGCCGAGGCCGCGCGGGGCGAGATCGCGATCGTGATCGGCCCGGCGGCGGAGGAGGCGGCCGGCGAGGCGGAGCTGGACCGGGCGCTGCGCGATGCGCAGGCGGCGGGGATGAGCCTGCGTGACGCCGCGGCGGCGGTGGCGGCGGCGACCGGGCTGCCCCGGAAGCAGGTCTATCGGCGGGCGCTGGAGCTGGGAGGCGGCGATGGCGAAGGCTAAGGGCGGCAAGGCGGCGGTCACGGCACAGGAACGCCGCGTGATGCAGGTGCTGGAGGACAGCACCACCGAGATCGACCATCAGGTCAACGGCGCCCAGGACATCGCCTTCGACGCTATGGAGGTCACCGGCAAGGAGCGCCTGGACCTTGCCGCCAAGGCGCTGCAGGCCAGCCCGCTCTGCGTCGATGCCTGGGGCATCCTTGCGAGCGAGGCGCCGGAGGGGCAGCCCTTCACCCTGGAATTGTGGCGCCAGGCGGTGGCGGCGGGCGAGGTGTTCATCGGTCCCTGGCGCATGGCGGAGTGGCACGGCGAGTTCTGGTCCGTCATCGAGACGCGGGCCTACATGCGCGCGCGCCAGGGGCTCGCCATCGAGCTGCGGCGGCAGGGGATGGCGGCGGAGGCCATCGACACGCTGCGCGGCAGCCTCGCGCTGAACCCGAACGACAACCAGGGCCTGCGCTACATCCTGCTCGACTGGCTGATCGAGGCCGGGGCGGATGCCGAGGCGGCGGCGCTGCACCAAGCCTATCACGAGGATGACAGCGCCGCTTGGCATTACGGCGCGGTGCTGCTGGCCTTCCGCCAGGGCGGCGAGGCGAAGGCGGCCGAGGCGCTGCCGGCGGCGCTGGAGAACAACCCGCATGTGCCGGGGCTGCTGCTCGGCCGGGTGCCGATGCCGGCGGACTCGCCGGAATTCTACAGCCCCGGCGATGCGGACGAGGCGGTGGTCTATTGCGAGACCGGGGCGGCGGGCTGGCGGGCGGCGCCGGGGGCGCTGGACTGGCTGGCGCGGGCGGTGCCGGGGGAGCCGGCACCGCCAAAGCCGCGCAAGCGGGCCAAGGGTTAGCGCAGCAGCACCGGCAGCATCGCATCGAGGCGCATGCGGCCCTCATCGGTGGCGCGGAGGCGGCCAGCCTCCGTCCATTCGAGATAGCCCTCCTCGATGCAGGCCAGCAGCATCGCCGGGTCGGTCGCCTCGGCCAGCGTCAGGCCGCTGCGGGTCGCAATGCGGGCCGGGTCGATGCCCTCGGCGAGGCGGAGGCCCATCAGCAGCGCCTCGCGGGCGCGGTCGGCGGGGAGCAGTTCCTCCTCCTCCGCCGTGCCGTGGCCCTGGCGGGTGACGCGGGCGAGCCACTCCTCCGGCGCGCGGTGGCGGCGCGTGGCGAGCATCCGTTCCCCCAGCAGCAGGCGCTGATGGGCGCCGGGGCCGATGCCCAGGTAATCGCCATAGCGCCAGTAGGCGAGGTTGTGGCGGCTCTCGGCGCCGGGCTGCGCGTAGTTGGAGATCTCGTAGGGGGCGAGGGAGAAGCGGCCGGCCTCCTCCACCGTCGCCCAGTAGAGGCGGGCGGCTTCATCCGGGTCGGGCAGGGCGAAGGCGCCGCGGGCGTATTCCGTGGCGAAGCGCGTGCCGGGCTCGATGGTCAGCTGGTAGAGCGAGAGGTGATCGGCGGCGAGGGCTAGCGCCTGGCGCAGCTCGGCGCGCCAGGCAGCCTCGGGCTGGCCGGGGCGGGCATAGATCAGGTCGAAGCTGAGGCGGGGGAAAATGGCGCGGCCGGTCTCGAGCGCGGCCACCGCCTCCGCGGCGCTGTGCTCGCGGCCAAGGAAGCGCAAGGCCGCCGGGTCGAGCGCCTGGATGCCGAGGGAGAGGCGGTTGACACCGGCGGCGCGGATCTCGGCGAGCCGGGCGGCCTCGACGCTGGTGGGGTTGGCCTCCAGCGTCACCTCGAGGTCGGAGGGAGCCGGGAAGAGGCGGCGGGCCTCTTCGATGAGGGCGGCGACGGTCGCAGGCGGCATCAGGCTCGGCGTGCCGCCGCCGAAGAAGATGCTGGCGAGCGGGCGGGGTCCGAGCCGCGCCGCCTCGTGCCGCAGCTCGCGCAGCAGCCCCTCGCGCCAGGCGTCCTGGTCGATCCCCTCGCGGACATGGCTGTTGAAGTCGCAATACGGACATTTGCGCAGGCAGAACGGCCAGTGGATATAGAGGGCGAGGGGTTCCATGATGGGCCCGATATGGCGATGCGCGGGCGGCTTGTCGAACGCAGAGCCAGGCAAGGAGCGGTTCGATGGCGCTTCCGGTGACCGCTCTCTATGCCGCGCTGCTCGGCCTGCTCTATGCGGTGCTGACCCTCCTGGTGGTCCGCGGGCGCTTCGGCAGCAAGGTGATGCTCGGCACCGGCCAGGATAAGCGCCTCTACCGCGCGGTCCGGGCGCATGCGAATTTCGCCGAATTCGTGCCGCTGATCCTGATCCTCATGGGGCTCGGCGAGGGGATGCGGCTCTCCTCCTTCCTGCTGCACCTGCTGGGGGCGGCGCTGGTCGTGGCGCGGGTGTTGCACGCCATCGGCATCAGCCGGGAGCCGGATTTGAGCGCGGCGCGGGGCGGCGGGGCGGTGCTGACGGTCACGGTGCTGATCGTGGCCAGCATCGCCGTGCTCCTGCGGGCGCTTACGGCGGTCGCGGTCCTGGGTTAGCCTTCGCCTACCAACCGGGAGGGATGCAGGATGCCGAAGACCGTGAAGGAGATGGTCGCCGCCGCCAATGCCGCGGTGCCGCGGATCAGCGCCGCCGAGGCGCAGGCGCTGCATGCCAAGGGCGAAGCCGTGTTCATCGACCTGCGCGAGCCGGCCGAGATCGCTGCCTCGGGGAAGGTGCCGGGGGCGCTCGCCATCCCGCGGGGGCTGCTGGAGTTCCGCGTCGATCCGGAAAGCCCGGCGCGCGACCCGGCGCTCGGCAAGCCCGTGGTCGTCACCTATTGCGCCTCGGGCGGGCGCGCGGCGCTGGCCGGGCAGGTGATGAAGCAGCTCGGCTATGCCGATGTCCGCAATCTCGGCGGGTTCAAGGACTGGACCGAGGGCGGCGGCCCGGTCGAGCAGGGCTGAGCCGATGCGGCCCATCCGCCGCATCGCGGTCATCGGCGCCGGGACGATCGGCGCGAGCTGGGCCGCCTGGTTCCTCAGCCGCGGGCTGGAGGTGGTGGCGAGCGACCCCTCGCCGGGCGCGCCGGAGCTGATCCGACGCATGGTGGAGGGGGCCTGGCCCATCCTTCAGCAGCTCGGCGCGGTGGAGGGGGCCGATCCGGGCCGCTGGTCCTTCGAGCCGGACCCGGTGAAGGCGGTCACCGGCTGCGACGCGGTGCAGGAGAGCGCGCCGGAGCGCTACGAGGTGAAGCAGCCCCTGCTCCGTGCCATCAGCGCGGCGATGCCGGCGGATGCGCTGATCCTCTGCTCCTCCTCCGGCCTGCTGGTCAGCCGTCTGTCGGAGGGCTGCACCCATCCGGAGCGGGTGGTGATCGGCCATCCCTTCAACCCGCCGCATCTCATCCCGCTGGTCGAGGTGGTGGGCGGCAGCACGGCGAGTGCGGAAGCGGTGCAGGCGGCGGTCGAGTTCTACCGCGGCATCGGCAAGCATCCGATCGTGCTGAATAAGGAGGTGCCGGGCCATCTGGCGAACCGCCTGCAGGCGGCGCTGTGGCGCGAGGCGGTGCATATGGTGGCGGAAGGCGTCGCCAGCGTCGCTGATGTGGATGCCGCCATCAGCCACGGGCCCGGGCTGCGCTGGGCACTGATGGGGCCGCATGCCACTTTCCACCTGGCGGGCGGCGAGGGCGGCTACGAGCACTTCATGCACCACCTGATGCCGGCGGTGACGGGCTGGTGGGAGAGCCTCGGCAACCCGACGCTGACGCCGGAATTGCAGCGGGCGCTGATCGAGGGCGTCGGCGAGACGACCGGCGGCAGGCCGATCCTGGCGCTGGCGGCGGAGCGGGATGCCGCGCTGGTGCGGCTGCTCGGCGCGAAGGCCGGCTGAGGCGGAACCCGCGAGGCCGTGGCGCGGCCTCGCGGGGATCGGTCACAAGCGGCCAGTCAGCGCCATGACGAGCAGCACAACCACGATGATGCCGAGGATGCCGCTCGGGTAGTAGCCCCAGCCCGAGCTGTAGGGCCAGGTCGGCAGCACGCCCAGCAGCACCACGATCAGGATGATCAGCAGGATCGTCGAGTTCATCGCTTGCCCTCCGTCCGGCGCGGCGCCGGTTGCGGAGAACAAACGTTGTTACATGGTGGCGGGTTCGATCACGTCAACGCAGGAATTCCGGCGAGACGAGGTTCGGCAGCACCAGCACGATCGAGGGGAAGACGATGATGAGCGCAAGCACCGCGAACATCGGCATCAGCATGATCATCGTATCCTTCAGCGCATCCCCGACGCGCAGGCCGGCGACCGAACAGGCGATCATCAGGCATAGCCCGTAAGGCGGCGTCACCAGGCCGAAGGCCAGGGAGACGATGCCGATCATGGCGAAATGCACCGGGTCCATGCCGACGGCCTGGGTCAGCGGCTGGAGGATGGCGCCGACGATGATGATGGCCGGGATGGCGTCGAGGAAGCAGCCGACCACAAGGAAGACGGCGGCGATGAAGAAGCCGGTGCCGATCCGCCCCATCTCCCAGGCCTTGACGCCGGAGAGCAGGTATTCCGGGATCTGGTAGAAGGCGAGCAGCCAGCCGAAGGCGGAGGCGGTGCCGACGCAGAAAAGGGTGATGCCGGCCAGCCGCCCCGTGTCACCGAGCGCGTTGACGAGGCCTTTCCAGTCCATCTCGCGGTAGACCAGCAGCGAGAGGATGCCGGCGTAGAGCACGGCGATGCAGGCGCTCTCCGTCGCGGTGAACCAGCCGAAGATCTTGCCACCGATGATGATGAGCGGCGTCAGCAGGGCCGGGATGGAGACGAGGAAGGCGCGGCCGATCTGGCCGAGCCCCGCGCGTGGGTAGGTCGGGTAGCCGCGCGCCTTCGCATAGGCATGAACGGTGCCCATCTGCACGATGGCGATCAGCGCCCCGGGGATGACGCCGGCGAGGAAGAGCGCACCGATCGAGACGGTCAGCACGCCGCCCCAGACGATCATCAGGATGGAGGGCGGGATGATGACGGCGAGCACCGCGGAGACGGCGGTGATGGCGACCGAGAAGCTGTCGTCGTAGCCCTCCTTCCGCTGCGCCTCGATGAAGATCTTGGACTGCGACGCGGCATCCGCCGTGCTGCTGCCCGAGATGCCGGCGAAGAAGAAGGAGAGCACGACGTTGATCTGGGCGAGCCCGCCGGGAAAATGCCCGACGAGGGTGCGGGAGAGCGTCATCAGCCGGTCGGTGATGCCGCCGATGTTCATCAGGTTGGCGGTCAGCAGGAAGAAGGGGACGGCCAGCAGGATGAAGGAGTTGTAGGCGTTGAAGGTCTCCTGGGCGAGCATCATGGGCGAGAGCCGCGGCTCGATCAGCAGGATCGGCAGGCAGGCGAGGCCGAGCGAGACGGCGACGGGCACGCGCAGCACGAGCAGCGTGAAGAAGATGCCGAAGAGGATCGCGGCCGCGCTGCCGGCGTCGAGGACATTGCCGCCCATCACGCGTGCCCCCGCAGCACGGCGAGCGCGTTCAGCATCCGCTCCGCCTCGAAGAGCATCCAGACGGCGCCGGCGATGGGCCAGGCGGCATGGATGATCCAGAGCGGCAGCTCCGCCAGTTCGCTGATGCGGTAGATGGCGAACTCCGTGAACTCCCACCCCCACCAGAGGAAGACGAAGGCGAAGAGCAGGACGAAGCTGCCGGCAACCAGCTCGACCCTCGCCTCGCCGACGGGTGAGAGGCGGGGGAAGACGTCGACGACGAAATGCGTGCCCTCGCGAACGGCCAGCATGGCGCCGAGCATCACCGCATAGACCAGGCAGAAGCGCGCCAGCTCCTCCGTCCAGATATAGGCGGGGATGAGGGGCGTGTAGCGTGAGAGGATCTGCAAGGTCACCGGAATGACGAGGATGGCAACGCTCAGGATCAGCAGGAAGGCGATGAGGCTGGCGAGCGCGCCGTTGACGCGGCGCAGCAGCGCCGGCGCGCCGGGGGATGTGGTCGGCATGGGGAGTCCTTGCTGGCGGCGCCGGGGGCGGGCCCGGCGCCGCGGCCCGTCGTCAGGCCGTGAGGGCGTTGATGCGGTTGAGGATGCCCTCGGCCTCGATCTCCCGCGCATAGGTGGCCATCACCGGGTCCACCAGGCGCTTCATCTCGGCGCGGTCGGTGAACTCGACGCGGTGCAGGCGGCCGGCCTTCTCGAGGGTCTCGAGGATTTGGCTGTCGGCGCCGGCCTCCGCGGTGCGGTGGAAGGCGCTGGCCTCCTTGCCCGCGCGACGGATGGCGGCCTGGAGGTCGTTGGGCAGCCGGCCCATCACCTGCGTCGAGATGCAGAGCGGGCGGATGGTGATGGCGTGCTGCGTCATGGAGAGCTGGGGCGCCACCTCGTAGAACCGCATCTGCTCGACGCCTGCCGCCTCGTTCTCGCCGCCGTCGATGACGTTGTTCTGGATGGCGTTGTAGATCTCGTTATAGGCAATGACGGTCGGCGACATGCCGATGGCCGAGAAGGTGCGCGACCAGATCGGCGCGCCCTGCACGCGGACCTTGAGGCCCTTCAGCCCGGCGAGGTTGGTCACGCGCTTGTTGAAGAAGATGTTGCGCACGCCGCCGCCGCCATAGCCAATCATCGCCACACGGGCGCGCTTCTCGACCTCGTCGGCCACCGGCTTGAACATGTCCTGGTCGAGCACCGCGTTCCAATGGGCGACGTCGCGGAACAGGAAGGGCGCATCGACGAAGGGCGCGGCCTTGGAGAAGGTCGACATGTGGGCGGGCGAGACGATGGCGTAGTCCACCGCCCGGCCCTGCGCCATGTACTCGAAATACTGCTTCTCGAGGCCGAGCGACGAGTTCTTGTGCAGCACGAAGTTGATCGGCTTGCCGTAGTACTGCTTCACCAACTCCTCGAAGCGGACGAGCGCCTTGGTATAGGGGTGCTCGTCGCCGAACTGGGAGGCGCCGTTCAGAGTAATGGTGCCCTGGGCGCGGACTGGGATGGCGAGGAGGGCGGGCGCGGCGAGGGCCGCGCCGAACAAGGACCTGCGGTGCATTCTTCTCTCCCTTGGACGGCCGGCCTGACGCCGGACTCTGGACGGGAGGTTAGCCGCAAATCATCCGGAGTGGGAACAGCCCCCGACTGTCCTAATCGAGGTGTTTGGCGAAGAAGGCCAGCGTCCGCTCCTGGGCCTTCGCCGCATCGGTTGGGACGTAGCTGCCTCGCTCCTCGCAGCCGAAGCCGTGGCCGGCGCCCTCGTAGACGAAGATTTCGACGCTGGGCTGGGCGGCGCGGATGGCCTCCACATCCGCGAGCGGGATGGAGGCGTCGGTCTCGCCGAAATGCAGCTGGACGGGGCAGTTCGGCTGCTCCGCCTTCGCTGCGGCGATGCCGCCGCCATACCAGCCCACGCTGGCGGCAAAGGCGCTGCTGCGCGTCGCGCCATGCCAGGCGACGGTGCCGCCCCAGCAATAGCCGACGATGCCCCGCTTCGCGGCGCGCGGCAGGGCGGCAGCTGCGGCCAGCACGTCGAGCAGCGTCTTGCCGGCATCGATGGTGCCGCGCAGGTCGCGGCCGCGAGCGACATCGGCGGCTTCGTAGCCGAGCTCGACGCCGCGCTCGGTGCGGTCGAACAGGGCGGGGCAGATGACGGCGTAGCCCTCCTTCGCGAAATCGTCGCAGACCCGGCGCATGTGGCGGTTCACGCCGAAGATCTCCTGGACGACGACCAGGGCGCGCGGCGCATCCGTGGGGCCGGCGGAGTAGGCGGCAGTTCATGGCCGTCGGCGGCGGTGAGTTCGATGGTCGGCATGGATGACCCCTCCCCTTCTGATTGCGTGGCCTATGCTGGGCGCATGGGCGAGATCGTCAACCTGAAGCAGGCGAAGAAGCGGCAGGCGCGCGAACGGGCCTCGGCCGAGGCGGCGGCGAATCGCGTGAAGCACGGGCGGACAGCGGCGGAGAAGGCTAACGACCGGCGGGCAGAGGCGCGGCGGCAGGCGCTGCTCGACGGCGTGCGACGGGGGCCGGAGGCTTGCCAGGACGAGGGTTGAGGGTTTTCCTCGCGCAACGCCATCACCCGAGGATATGCATGCGCCACACCCTTTCCGCCACCTGCCTGCTGCTGCTGGCCGCCTGCGCCAACGAGACCGCTTTGCCGGAAGCGAGTTCGGTCACCGCGCGCAACGCCACCGCCCCCGCGCGGCCCGCGCCGCCGGCGCCGAAGGTGACGAGTTTCGATGGGCGCTGGATCGGCACCATCACCCTCCAGCCGGACCGGACGCGGGAATGCCCACGGGCGCCCTCGGGCGATCGCGAGATGACCGTGACGCAGGGGCAGGCGGTCTTCGTACTCAACCCGCAGATTCGCCAGAGCCAGAGCGGCTTCGTCAGCGCCGACGGCTCGATCCGCATGGTGGATTCGCTGGACCGGACCATCGCCACCACGGGGCTCTTCGCCGATGGGGTGTTCCAGGGCGAGTACCGCAACGGGCTCTGCGCTTATGCAGTGCGGATGGTGAAGCGAAGCTGAGCGCGATTATTTCGGCCCGTCCTCCACCGGCGGGGCGCGGTGCTCGATCCAGGAGGAGGCCCGGCGCAGCAGCACATGGGCGAAGCAGACCAGCGTGGTGAGGCCGAGCGCCATGCCGTAGTCGCCGAGCCCGGCCGCGGTGCCGATGGCGGCGACCGCTCAGAAGGTGGTGGCGGTGGAGAGGCCGCTCACCGTCATCCCATGGTGCAGGATGACACCGGCGTGCTCGACCGCGATGCGGGCAAAGACGCAGGCGGCCGCGGCGACGATGGCGCAGGAGCGGAGGCCGCCCGGATGGCGCCGCCACTCGCGCTCCGCCCCGATCAGCGCGCCGAGGCCGAGGCGATGAGGACGGCGAGAGCGTTCGCAGGGAAAGCGGCGGGAAGCATCCGCCGCGACGCTACACGTTGAAGCGGAAGAGCAGGACGTCGCCGTCCTTCACTACGTATTCCTTACCCTCGACCCGCATCTTGCCGGCTTCCTTGGCGCCCTGCTCGCCGCCCAGGGCAACGTAGTCGTCATAGGCGATGGTCTCGCAGGCGATGAAGCCGCGCTCGAAATCGCCATGGATGACGCCGGCGGCCTGGGGAGCCTTCATCCCGCGCGTGATGGTCCAGGCCCGCGTCTCCTTCGGGCCGACGGTGAAGTAGGTCAGCAGGCCGAGCAGCGCGTAGCCGGCGCGGATGACGCGGTCGAGGCCGCCCTCGTGCAGGCCGAGGCTCTCGAGGAAGTCGCCGCGATCCTCCTGCGCCATCTGGCTGATCTCGGCCTCGATGGCCGCCGAGACGATCACCGCGCTGGCCCCCTGCGCGCGGGCCATGGCGAAGACCCGCTCCGAATGGGCGTTGCCGGAGGCGGCCGAGGCTTCCTCCACGTTGCAGACATAGAGAACCGGCTTGGTCGTCAGCAGCTGGAGCCGCTTCGCCGCTTCCTCTTCCCCCTTGGGAACGGCGGTGCGGGCCGGCTTGCCGTCCTGCAGGGCCTTCACGATGGGGTCGATCAGCGAGAGCTGCTGCGTCGCCTCCTTGTCGCCGTTGCGGGCGCGCTTCTGCAGGCCGATCTGGCGCTTCTCGAGGCCGTCGAGGTCGGCGAGCATCAGCTCGGTCTCGACCGTCTCGGCGTCGCGCACCGGATCGACGCTGCCCTCGACATGGGTGACGTCGCCATCCTCGAAGCAGCGAAGGACGTGGACGATGGCATCCACCTCGCGGATATTGGCGAGGAACTGGTTGCCGAGGCCCTCGCCCTTGGAGGCGCCGCGGACCAGGCCGGCGATGTCCACGAATTCAAGCGTAGTCGGAACGATCTTCTGGCTCTTGCCGATCTTCGCCAGGGCCTGGAGGCGCGGGTCGGGCACGCCGACGCGGCCGACATTCGGCTCGATGGTGCAGAAGGGGTAGTTCGCGGCCTGGGCGGCGGCGGTCTCGGTCAGGGCGTTGAAGAGCGTGGACTTGCCGACATTGGGCAGGCCGACGATGCCGCAGTTGAAACCCATGGGGTGGTACTCCTAGGCGACGAGGGCTTGGGCCAGCGCCTCGGCGATGGTGGCGGCGGCGATGCGGGCGGCGCCGTCATCGGTGGCGAGCGAAAGGGCTGCGGCGCGGATGGGCGGCACCAGCAGCGCGGGAGATGCGCCGGCGCGGCGGGCGGCAATGATCGGCTCGGCCGCGTTGCCGCCGGGGGCGATGAGGTCGGCGGCCTCCAGCAGGAGCGCGGCCTTCAGCGCGGCCTCGCCGGCGGCGGCCATGGCGAGGCGCTGGCGGCGGATATCGGAGAGCGGTCCGCCCATCGGGTCGCCGGGCGTCACCGCGACGGCGCTGCGGAGGGAGGCGGCGGCCTGAGCCAGGGCGCCGGCCTCGCGCACCAGGGCGGCGGCCAGCGCGGCGGCGCCGTTGGCGAAATCCTCAGGGCCGGGGCCGCCCATCATCTGGGCAGCGAATTCGGCTTCGTCCTCGGGCTGCATCAGCGCGTCTCCTGGGTCAGCAGGGCGATGCGGGTCATCGCCTCCTCCGGCTTGCCGGTGGCGAGCAGGGGGGCGATGTCGGCCACGGCGTCGAGCAGCGGCTCGAGCCAGGTATCGACCTTGGCGAAATTGCCGAGCACATGGCCGGTGACGCGGTCCTTGTGGCCAGGATGGCCGATGCCGAGGCGCACGCGCCAGAAATCCGGCGTGCCGAGTGCGCGCTGCATGTCGCGCAACCCGTTATGGCCGGCGGCACCCCCGCCGCGCTTTACCCGGACCTTGCCGGGGGCGAGGTCGAGTTCGTCATGGAAGGCCCAGATGTCGCCGGGCACGATCTTGTGGAAGGCGGCGGCGGGCTGCACCGACTCGCCGGAGCCGTTCATGTAGGTCTGCGGCTTGAGGGCGAGGACCTTCACGCCGGCGATGCTGCCCTCGGCGACCAGGCCTTTGTAGCGGCTGCGCCAGGGGGAGAAGCCATGGCGCCGGGCGATCGCGTCCAGCGCCATGAAGCCGATATTGTGGCGATGCCGCGCCTGGGAGGGCTCGGGATTGCCCAGGCCGACCCAGAGCAGCATCGCCTTTGGCCCTTACTTCTTTTTCGCGGGCGCCTTGGCGGCGGCCGGGGCGGCAGCGGCGCCACCCTTGGCAGCCTTGCCCTTCGGCGCCGTCTCGGTGGCGGGGGCGGCGGCCGGGGCGATCACCTCCTCCACCACGGTCGGGGCGGCGATGGTCGCCACCACGAAGTCGCGGTCGAGCACGGCCTGGGTGCCGAAGCTGTCCTTCACCGCGGACCAGCGCAGGCTGTCACCGATGCCGGCCTCGGCCAGGTCGATCTGGAAGGCCTCCGGCACGGCGTCCGGATCGGCCAGCACCTCGATGTCGCGGCGGACGAGGTTCAGCACGCCGCCGGCCTTGATGCCCGGGCAGGTGTCCTCGTTGAGGAAGCTGACCGGCACGCGGACGCGGATGCGCTGGCCCGCGGCGAGGCGCTGGAAGTCGACATGCAGCGGCCGGTCGGTGACCGGGTGGAACTGGATGTCGCGCATCAGCGTGCGCTCCGTCCCGCCGCCCTTCACGGCGACCTCGTACAGGTGGCTCTGCCAGCCGCCCTTGTGCAATTCCTTCATCACGTCGCGTGGGTCGAGGGCGATCAGCGTCGCCTCCTGCTTCGCGCCGTAGATGACTGCGGGGACAAGTCCCCCTTTCCGAGTTGCGCGCGCCGCCCCCTTACCGGCCTGCTCACGCGCCTCGGCCTCGATCCGGATGGTTTGGACCATGGTCGCTGCTCCGTATGCTCAGGATATGGACCCGGCGGGACGAGGATCGCCCAACGCCGAGCGCGCGGGCCTCCAGGGGTGCCCGCGACGGAGGGGGCCTTAGCGGATCGGGGAGCCGGGCGCAACAGCGGCGGGTGGTGCCGCTGCATCGTGAAGATCGGCCTGGGACCGCAACAGCCCGTGGCTTGACCTGACCGGTGCGCGCAGGGAGCGTTCCGGAATGGAAGGCTTCCTGATTCTGCTGGTGCTCGGCTTCTTCCTGGGCTGGGCGCTGGGCATCGCCGCGTATCGCAAGGCAAGCGCATTGCAGCGGCGGGTGACGGCGCTGGAGGAGGCGGTGCGGACCGGGGCGCCGCTCGCCGCGCCGGCGCCGCGGCCGCCCTCGCCCTGGGACCGGCCTGTGGAAGAGCCGGCACCGCAGCCGGTGGAGGAGGCGCCACCCGCGCCAGAGCCGGAGCCGGCCGTAGCACCGGATCCGAAGCCGGCGCGGCCGGGCATCGAGGAGCTGCTGACCCTTCGCTGGGGCGTCTGGCTCGGCGCTGGGGCGCTGCTGCTGGCGGGCGTCTTCCTGGTGCGGACTGCCGTGGAGGAGGGATGGCTCGGGCCGGGGCCGCGCTGCGTGCTGGCCGGGCTGCTTGGCCTGGCGCTGATCGGCGGCGCGGCCTGGCTGAGGCGGCGGCCGGCGGACGAGCGGCCCGGCATCCCTTGGCCGGACCAGGCGCCGGCGGCGCTGGCGGCGGGCGGGCTCGCCATCCTGTTCGGCGCCGCCTATGCGGCCGGGCCGATGTACGGGCTGCTGCCGCCGCTCCTCGGCTTCGGGCTGCTGGCGGCGGTGGCGCTGGGGGGGATCGCGCTGGCGCTGCTCTTCGGGCCGGTGGTGGCGGCGATCGGCATCGCCGGCGCCTATGGGACGCCGGCCCTGGTGGGAACGCAGGATCCGTCGCTGCCGGGGCTCTTCATTTATCTGCTGGCGGTGACGGGGGCGGCGCTCGCCGTGCTGCGGCAGGTGGGCGCGGCCTGGCTTGGCTGGTGCGCGGCCGGCGCCTCGGCGGCCTGGGTGGTGGTCGGCGGGATGATCGCCGGCAATACAGGCGCGGTCTGGGCCCCTGCCCTCTTCGCGCCCGTGGCGGCGGCGCTGCATGTCGGGCTGCTGCCGGGGGCGGCGCTGGACAGCGGTGCCGGCCGACGGCTGGCGCTGCTGCCCTTCGCGCTGCTGGCGGCGGCGGGGCTGGTGCTGGTGCCGGGGGCGACTGGGCTCGGGCCGGCGGTCGGAGTGCTGGTGTTCTCCGTGGTTGGGCTGGCGGCGGCGCGGGAGGGGCGGCTGATGCCCCTGCCCTTCCTCGCCGCCCTTGCGGGGCTGCTGATGCTGCTCGGCTGGACCATCCCCGACTGGCTGATGCCGGAGGAGGCGGTGACCATCGATGGGGTGGTGCAGGCGCTGCTGCCGGTCCGTCCCTGGCCGCCGGAGGCGCTGCTGCCCTTCCTTGGCGCGGCGGCGGCGCTGGCCGCGATGCATGGGCTGATGGGCGCTTGGCGCGAGCGGCGCGGCGTGCGTCCCGTTGCCTGGGCGGCGCTGCCGGCGGCCGTGCCGGTGCTGGTGCTGCTGGTCGCCTATGCGCGGGTGCGGGGCTTCGCGCTGGACGGGCGCTGGGCGCTGGCGGCGCTCGCCCTGGCGGCGGCCTCGACGGGGCTCGCCGGGCTGGCGGCGCGCGAGGGTGCGGTGCAGCGCGTGGGCGCCCATGCGGCGGGGGCGATGGCGGCGCTGGCGCTTGGCGCGGCCATGGTGCTCTCCGACCAATGGCTGACGCTCGCGGTTGCACTTTTCCTGCCTCCGCTCGCCTGGGTCGAGGGCCGGAGCAAGCTCGCCCCGCTGCGGCGGGTGGCGCTGGTGGTGGCCGGCCTCGTGCTGGTGCGGCTGCTGCTCAACTGGAATGTCGTCGACTACGCGGTGGGGGCGACGCCGGTGCTGAACGGGCTGTTGCCGGCCTATGGCGTGCCGGCCGCCTGCTTCGCCCTGGCGGCGGCGATGTTCCGCCGGCGGCGGGACGATGCGCTGGTGGGCGTCTTGGAGGCGGGGGCGCTCGCCTTCGTCACCGTGCTGGTGCTTCTCGAAATCCGCCATGGGATGACCGGCGGGGACTGGGCCGGAGGCGCGGAGTGGAGTCTCGCCGAGGCAGGACTGCAACTCAGCGCGCTGGCGCTGCTGGCGAGCCTCACGCGCTGGCTGGATCGGCGGCTCGGCGGGCGGCCAGTGCTCGGCTGGGGGTGGCGGCTGCTTTTCCTTGCCGTCGTGGGGTTCGGCACCGGGCTGGTGCTGGACAATCCGGCCATCGACAACTGGGGCGACCTGCTGCCCGTGCCCGTCTTCAACGAGTTGGCGCTTGCCTACCTGGTGCCGGCGGCGCTGGCCGGGTTGGCGGTGCGGGGCTTGATGCCGCGATGGATCGCGCGGCTGCTGGCGCTCTACGCCCTGGTGGCGGGCTTCGCCTGGGTGACGCTGGAGGTGCGGCACCGCTTCCATCCCGCGGCGATGCCGCTCTGGCTCGGCGATGTCGATGGCTCCGAGCTTTATGCCTACAGCACCGCCTGGCTCGGCTTCGGCGCGGCACTGCTGGCGCTGGGCATCCGGCTAGGGGTGGCGTCGCTGCGGCTGGCGGCGCTCGGGGTGATCGGGCTGACCATCCTCAAGGCCTTCTTCATCGACATGGCCGAGCTCGAGGGGCTCTGGCGGGTGCTCAGCTTCCTCGGGCTCGGCCTGGCGCTGATCGCGCTGGGGGCGGTCTACCGGCGCTTCGTCGTCACTCCGACGCCAGCTCCGCCGGGGTGACGGCCCACATGCTGCCGCCATCAGCGGGCGGTTCGCAGCGGATGGGCAGCGCGTTCGGCGTCCGCACATTCGGCTCATGGCCGAAGGCGACGCGCAGCGCGCGGAACAGGGCGCCATGGGCGACGACCAGCACCGGCCCTGGCCTTGCCGTCGCCCGGTTGATGGCGGCGACGGCGCGGGCCAGCAGCGCGTCGAAGGGCTCGGCGCGATCCGGGGTGTAGTGGCCGGCGATCCAGTCGTCGTACCAGTCCCCCATCGGCTGGCCTTCCTGCTCGCCGAAATTGACCTCCTGCAACCCCTCGTCGAACTCGACCGGCAGGCCAAGCGCCTCGGCGGCGATCTCCGCCGTCACCTTCGCGCGGACCAGGGGCGATGCGACGACGGTGGCGATGCCGCCGATCCCCGCCAGCGTCTTCGCGGCGCGCCGGGCCTGGGCCAAGCCGACGCCGTTCAGCGGGATGTCGGTGCGGCCCTGGGAGAGCCCCTGGGCGTTCCAGTCCGTCTCGCCATGGCGCAGGAACCAGAAGGGGATGCGGTTGAGGCTCTCCCCCATGCTCAGGCGAAGCCTTCGGCGGCCATGGTGCGCTGCACCGAGGGCCGGGCCTTCATCCGCTCGTAATGGGCGGCGACGTTCGGCGGCAGGGTCTTGTTCAGCCGCGCGGCCCACCAGAAGGAGACGTAGAAGAGCGCACTGTCGGCGAAGGAGAACTCGCCGAGCAGGTAGTCCTTGCCGGTCAGCGCCTTGTCGAAGAGGCCGAGGCCCTTCTCGAAGATCTCGATGCCGCGGGCCTTCACCGCCTCGTGGTCCGCCTCGTTCGGGGCGAAGTTGGAGGGGCGGAAAATGCGGGAGAAGCCCTGCATGTGCAGCGTGGCCACGGCGTAATCGGTGTATTCCAGCGCCTTAGCGAGGCCTTCGGCGTCCTTCGGCAGGAGCTTCGCCTCGGGGAAGGTGCTGGCGAGCCAGAGGGCGATGGCGGGGTACTCGGTCAGCACCGAGCCGTCGTCGCGCACCAGGGTCGGCACCTTGGACTTCGGGTTGATGCTGGTGAACTCGGGCTTGAACTGGGCGCCTTCCTTGGTGTTCAGCAGCGCCGCCTCGTAGGGCTTGCCGATCTCTTCCAGCAGCACATGGATGCCGATGGAGCAGGCGCCGGGGGCGTAGTAGAGCTTCATGGGGGGTTCCTCCGCAGTCGTGTCGGCGGCAGATGAGCCGAGGCGCGGGCGGGCGGCAAGGGGGATTCGGGGTGGGTTCAGGCCACCGGAGTGTTACGCTATGGTGGCACGCCAGACCCCAGTCACAACGGAACGGGCGCAATGCCATCCTCTCCCGAGACCACCATCAGCGTCACCCGCACCAGGGCGCCGCAGCGCCGGCCGGAGGATGCCTCCCTTTCCTTCGGCAAGGTCTTCACCGACCATATGTTCCTGATGGAATACGAGGAGGGTCGCGGCTGGCACAGCCCGCGCGTCGTGCCCTACGGCCCGCTGACGATGGACCCGGCGACCTCCGTGCTGCATTACGGCCAGGCGGTGTTCGACGGGCTGAAGGCCTTCCGGGGCGCGGACGGGCAGGTGCGGCTGTTCCGGGCGCAGCGGCATGCCGAGCGCCTCAACCGGTCCTGCGCGGCGCTCTGCATTCCGGAGATGGATGCCGGCCTCATCCGCCGCAGCTTCGAGGCGATCGTCGCCGCCGACCATGACTGGGTGCCGCGCAGCCCCGGCACCTCGCTCTACATCCGCCCGACGGTGGTGGCGACGGAGGTGATGCTCGGCGTGCATCCGGCGCATCGCTACACCTATTTCATCATCTGCTCGCCGGTAGGTTCCTACTACAAGGAGGGGGTGAAGCCGGTGCGCATCCTGGCGACGGACAAGTATGTCCGCGCCGTGCAGGGCGGGCTCGGCGAGGCGAAGACGGCGGCCAACTACGCCGCCTCGCTCTCGGCGCAACGCGACGCGGAGCGGCAGGGCTATACCCAGGTGCTCTGGCTGGACGCGATCGAGCGGCGCTGGATCGACGAGGTCGGCACCATGAACATCATGCTGCGCATCGGCGACGAGGTGATCACCCCGCCGCTCGGCGGGACCATCCTCGATGGCGTCACGCGGAATTCGGCGCTGACGCTGATGCGCGACTGGGGCCTCCGCGTCTCCGAGCGGCGCATCTCCATCGAGGAGGTGATGCGGGCCGGGCAGGACGGCTCGCTGCGGGAGATGTGGGGGACGGGGACGGCTGCCGTCGTCTCGCCGGTGGGCGAACTGGGCTATAAGGACCAGAAGATCGTCATCGGCGGCGGGCAGACGGGCGAGCTGACGCAGCGGCTCTACGACGCGATCACGGCGGTCCAGTACGGCCGCGCCGAGGACCCGCATGGCTGGACCAGCGTGGTTAAGGCGCCCGTCGCGGCCTGAGGCCAGGCTGGGGGCCCCTCTTAGGGGCCCCTAGCCAGTTCAGTTGAAAAGGGAGGAAACCGAGCTTTCTTCCGAGATGCGGCGCATCGCCTCGGCTAGCAGCGGGGCGATCGTCACCTGGCGGATGTTGGAGGAGACCCGCACCGCCTCCGTCGCCAGAATGCTGTCCGTCACCGTCATGTTCTCGATCGGCGAGGCGCCGACCCGCGCCACCGCACCGCCCGAGAACACGCCATGGGTGACGTAGACGGAGACGCCGGAGGCGCCGTTCTTGATCAACGCCTCGGCGGCGTTGCAGAGCGTGCCGCCCGAATCGACGATGTCGTCGACCAGGATGCAGTGACGGCCCTCAACCTCGCCGATCACGTTCATCACCTCGGAGACGCCGGCGCGGGGCCGGCGCTTGTCGATGATGGCGAGGTCGGTGTTGAGGCGCGACGCCATGGCGCGGGCGCGAACCACGCCGCCGACATCCGGGCTGACGACCATGAGGTCGCGGCCCTTGTAGCGCTCCATGATGTCGCGCGAGAAGAGCGGAGCCGAGAACAGGTTGTCGACGGGGATGTCGAAGAAGCCCTGGATCTGCGCGGCATGGAGATCCATCGTCAGCACGCGGTTGGCGCCGGCCGCGGTGATGATATTGGCGCAGAGCTTGGCCGAGATCGGCGTGCGGGAGCCGGATTTCCGGTCCTGCCGGGCGTAGCCGAAATAAGGGATCACGGCGGTGACGCGGCGGGCGCTGGCGCGGCGCAGCGCGTCGAGCGTGATCAGCAGCTCCATCAGGTTGTCGTTCGCTGGGTAGCAGGTGCTCTGCACCACGAAGACGTCCTCGCCGCGGACGTTCTCGTTGATCTCGACGAAGACCTCCATGTCGGCGAAGCGGCGGATGGAGGCGCTGGTGAGCGGCAGGCCGAGCGAGGCGGCTACCGCCTCGGCCAGAGGCCGGTTGCTGTTGCAGGCGACGATCTTCATGCCCGGCCGGACCCCTGTCTTTGTGCCGCCCGTGCCCATCGGCGGGGCGGACGGGAGATACCAAGCGGGAGGTGGCCTGTAAATCGCCATGCTCCGCCTGCGTGACATGGCAGGGACGCTTTCGTGACAACCGGTCGGAGATGAACCGGCCGCGATCTTAACCGGCCGGTAAGGCGGCATGCGGCAAATTCTGCCCATCGGCAAAAGGCTGATCGGGGAATGAGCGATGCATCGGCCATACGCGGCTGGGCGGGACCGATGAACGGGGTCATTGAAGGGCTGAAGGGCCTCGGCCGCGGGCGCCTGATCGCGCTCGGCGCAGTCGCCGCGGGCATCCTGGCCCTCCTCGCCGTCATGGCCTTGCGGGCGGGAGAGGTGCCGATGAGCCCGCTCTTCGGCGAGTTGGAGGGGCGGGATGCGGCCGCCGTCATCGCCGTTCTGGAGCGGCAGCGGGTGCCCTATCGCCTAGCTGCCGGCGGAACCCAGGTGCTGGCGCCGAGCGAGCAGGTGGCACGCCTCCGGCTGCTGCTGGCGAAGGAGGGCTTGCCCTCCGGCGGCGGGGTCGGCTGGGAAATCTTCGACCGGGCTGAAGGCCTCACCACCAGTCCCTTCCAGCAGGATGTGAACCGGCTGCGGGCGCTGGAGGGGGAGCTGGCGCGGACCATCCGCGGCCTCGCCGGTGTGCGAATGGCGCGCGTCCACCTGGTGCTTCCGAGGCGGGAGGCCTTCTCCCGCGAGCGGGGCGAGGCGCAGGCGAGCGTGGTGCTTGCCATGCAGGGGGCGCAGCGGCTGGACCGGGAGGGGGTGCAGGCGGTGCTGCATCTCGTCGCCACGGCGGTGCCGGGGCTGAAGCCGCAGCATGTCTCGATCGTCGATACCAGAGGCGAGTTGCTGGCGCGCGGCGGCCAGGCGCTGGCTGGTGCTGCCCAGGCCCTCAATCAGGAGGAGATGCGGCGGGCGCAGGAGATGCGCGTCGGCCGGGCGGTGGAGGAACTGCTGGAGCGCAGCCTCGGGCCTGGGCGGGTGCGGGCCGAGGCGACGGTGGAGATGGATTTCGACCGGGTGGAGACGCGCGAGGAGCGCTTCGATCCGGAGAACCAGGTGCCGCGCAGCACCCAGCGCGTGACCGAGCAGAACCGGGGCGCCGAGCCGCCGCCGACCTCGGTCGCCACCAACCTGCCGGGGCAGGAGGCGCAGGGTGGCGGCGGGGCGAGCAGCGAGAGCCGGCAGGAGGAGACGACGAATTTCGAGATCGGGCGCTCCAGCCGCTCGACGCTCCGGGAGCATCCGGTAGTGAAGCGGCTCTCCGTCGCGGTGCTGGTGGATGGCCTCGTCGAGGGCGGCACCTGGCGCGAGCGGACGCCGGAGGAGCTGGCGCGCATTGCCGCCCTGGTGCGCAGCGCCATCGGCTTCGACGAGCGGCGCGGCGACAAGGTCGAAGTCGTATCCATGCGCTTCGTCGAGGAGGCGGGCGGGCCGGCCGAGCCGCCGGGCTTCCTTGGCCTGCCCATCGCGCCGGCGCTGGCGACGCGGCTGATCGAGAGCGGGCTGCTCGCGCTGGTGGCGCTGGTCGCCATCCTGCTGCTCGGTCGACCGGTGATCGGGCGGGTGGCGGCGACCCTCGCGCCGCCAGCGCCGGCGCTTGCCGAGGGCGCGGCGGCGGAGGGCGAGGCATTGCTTGAGGGCGGCGAGGCCGGGCGGCTGCCTGGCGCCGAGGCGATGATCGACCGGGCGCAAATCGAGGGGCAGGTCCGCGCCTCGGCCATCAACAACCTGATCGAACTGGTGGAGCAGCACCCGGATGAGGCCCTCTCCGTGCTGCGCCGCTGGCTGACGCCCGAGGAGCCGGCCTGATGTCGAAGACCTTGCTCACGCGGCAGCAGAAGGCCGCGGCGCTGATGCTGGCGCTCGGCGAGGAGCATGCGGCGAAGCTGTTCGCCCGGATGCATGAGGACGAAATCCGCGATCTCTCGATCGCCATGGCGACGCTCGGCACGGTGGCCTCGGCGACGATCGAGGAGCTTTGCATCGATTTCGCCGAGCAGCTCGGCCAGGCGGGCTCGCTCACCGGCAGCTTCGAGAGCACCGAACGCCTGCTGCTCAGGACGTTGCCGCCGGACCGCGTGGCGCAGATCATGGAGGAGATTCGCGGTCCGGCGGGCCGCACCATGTGGGACAAGCTCGGCAATGTCAGCGAGGCCGTGCTCGCCAACTACCTGAAGAACGAATACCCGCAGACCGTCGCCGTGGTGCTGACCAAGATCAAGGCGGACCACGCCGCGCGCGTCCTCTCCCTGCTGCCCGAGGGCTTCGCCATGGAGGTCGTCATGCGGATGCTCCGCATGGAGACCGTGCAGAAGGAGGCGCTGGAGGGCGTCGAGCGCACGCTGAAGATGGAGTTCATGTCGAACCTCGCCCGCGCAGCGCGGCGCGATGCGCATGAGATGATGGCGGAGATCTTCAACAACCTCGACCGCCAGTCTGAGGCGCGCATCCTCACCGCGCTCGAGGAGCGCAACCGCGACAGCGCGGAGCGCATCCGCGGCCTCATGTTCACCTTCGAGGACCTTCAGCGCGTCAGCGGTGCCGGGCTGCAGGCGCTGCTGCGGGGCGTGGAGAAGGACAAGCTGGCGCTGGCGCTGAAAGGCGCCTCGGAGACCCTGCGCGAGATGTTCATGAAGAACCTGACGGAGCGGGCGGCGAAGCTGCTGCGCGACGACATCGCGGCGCTCGGGCCGGTGCGGCTGCGCGACGTGGACGAGGCGCAGGCGACGATCGTCGCCGTAGCCAAGGACATGGCGGCGCAGGGCACGATCCTCCTGCAGGACGGGCGGGACGAGGAGATGCTGCCGTGACGGACGGGTTCGAGCCGGTGCTGATGCTGGCGCGGCCGCGGGCGAGCGCGCGCGTCGAGATGCCGTTCGACGTGCCCGATCTCGACGCGCCACCACCGCCGCCGGAGGTTGAGCCGGCGCCCGATGCCGCCGCCATCGCCGCGGCGGAAGCGGCGGCCGAGGCGGCGGTGCGTGAGGCGATGCTGGAGGCAGCGCGTCAGGCGGGCTTTGCCGATGGCGAGGCGGCCGGACGCACGGCGGAGGCGGCGAGCCGGGCGGCGCGGGAGGTGGCGGTGCTCGAGGCCATCGCGCTGCGCCTGGCGGAAGCCGGGGACAATATTGGGCAGGCGGTGGATGCGGCGGCGACGCAGCTTGCCGGCGTGCTGCTCGCGGCGCTGGGCGCGGCGCTGCCGGTGGCGGCGGAGCGTTTGACGCCGGACAGCGCGGCTTGGCTCGCCGGGCGGCTGGCGCCGCTGCTGGAGGACGGGGTCGCGGTCGCCCTGCATGTCGCGCCGGGCCATGGCGAGGCGGCGGCGGCGCGGCTTGCCGACTCGCGGCTGCGCATCGCCGAGGATACGGCGCTGGCGCCGGGCGCGGTGCGGGCCGCCTGGCGTGGTGGCGGGGCGGAGTTCTCGCCCGAGGCCCAGCGGGCGGCGATCGCCGATCTGCTGCGCGGCTTCGGGCTGTCACCCATGACCGAGGAGAAATGAGCATGGCGGATCCCGCCGGTTTCGAGGCGATGAACCCGATGGAGGCCGCAGCGCCCCGTCCCTCCGGCAGTGGGCGGGACCTGGAGGCGGTCTATGACATCCCGGTGCAGGTGAGTGCGGTGCTCGGCCGCGCGACGATGCAGGTCTCGCAGCTGCTGAAGCTCGGGCGCGGGGCGGTAGTGGAGCTGGACCGCAAGCTGGGCGAGGCGGTCGACATCTACGTCAACAACCGGCTTGTCGCGCGCGGCGAGGTGGTGATGGTGGAGGACAACCGTCTCGGCGTGACGATGACCGAGATCGTCAAGGGTGACCGGGGGGTCTGAGCATGGCACGGCTCCTCATCATCGGCGCGCTGACGGCGGAGCTGGGCCTCGCGGCGCGCATGGCGAGTGCGAAGGGCGCGCGGCTGGCGCAGGCGGAGGGCGTCTCCTCCGGCCTCGAGCGGCTGCGGGCGGAGGGGGCCGACCTCGTCCTCTGCGAGGTGACGCATGATATCGGCTGGCTGGTGGAGCAGCTGGCGGCGGAGCGCATCGCCTGCTCGGTGATCGCCTGCGGGCGGAATGCCGATGCCGCCGCCGCAGTGCGGGCGATCCGCGCCGGGGCGAAGGAGTTTCTGCCGCTGCCGCCGGATGCGGAGCTGATCGCCGCCATGCTCGCCGCCGCGGCGGGCGAGACGGAGGCGCCGGTGCATCGCGACCCGGCCATGGCGGCGCTGCTCGGGCGGGCGGCGCAGCTTGCCGTGGCGCAGGCCAGCATCCTCATCACCGGGGAGAGCGGCACGGGGAAGGAAGTGTTGGCGCGGCACATCCATCGTAGCAGCAAGCGGGCGCAGGGGCCCTTCGTCGCGCTGAACTGCGCGGCGCTGCCGGAGGCGCTGCTGGAGAGCGAGCTGTTCGGCCATGAAAAGGGCGCCTTCAGCGGCGCCGTCGCGGCGCGGCGCGGCAAGTTCGAGCAGGCGGATGGCGGGACGCTGCTGCTGGATGAGATTGGCGAGATGGATCCGCGGCTGCAGGCGAAGATCCTGCGCGTGATCCAGGAGCGGGAGGTGGACCGGCTCGGCGGCGGCGCGCCCGTGAAGGTCGATGTGCGGCTGCTGGCGGCGACCAACCGGGACCTTGCGGCCGAGGTGCAGGCGGGACGGTTCCGGGCCGATCTCTATTTCCGGCTGAACGTGCTGTCGCTGCATATCCCGCCGTTGCGCGAGCGGCCGCTCGACATCCTGGCGCTGTCCGCGCATTTCGCCCGGCGCTTCGCCGAGGCGAACGGGCTGCCGGTGCGGGCGCTGTCCCCGATGGCCGAGGCGCTGCTGCTCTCGCATCCCTGGCCCGGGAATGTACGGGAGCTGGAGAACACGCTGCATCGTGCGGTGCTGCTGGCGCAGGGCCCCGCCATCGGGCCGGAGGCGGTTGAGCTGACGCCGCTGCCTCCGCCGGCGGTGGCAGCCGTAGAGGCGAAGCCGGGTGCCGCAGCGCCTGCGGCGAAGGGGGTGGGCGGCCTGGTCGGGCGGAAGGTCGGCGAGGTGGAGCGGGACCTTATCCTCGAGACGCTGAGCCACTGCCTCGGCAACCGTACGCGGGCGGCGGAGATCCTTGGCATCTCCATCCGCACGCTGCGCAACAAGCTGCATGAGTACCGGGCGCAGGGCGTCGCGGTGCCGGCGGCGCATCCTGCCATGCCTTGGGCGATGGAGGGCTGAACCATGGGCAGCATCGTGCTTCCGGCCTGGCTCGGGCGGCTGCAGCCGGGGGGCGACGTGACCTTGGCTGTCGGCGTCGCCCTGCTGCTGGCGGTACTGGTGGTGCCGCTGCCGACGCTGCTGCTCGATGCCGGGCTGGCGCTGTCCATCACCGTCTCGGTGCTGGTGCTGATGGTGGCGCTGTTCCTGCGCTCGCCGCTGGAGTTCACCGCCTTCCCGCAATTGCTGCTGCTGACGACGCTGCTCCGCCTCGCGCTGAACGTTGCGACGACGCGAACCATCCTCAGCCATGGGCATGAGGGGCCGGAGGCGGCGGGGCATGTGGTCGCGGCCTTCGGCGGCTTCCTCATGGGCGGCGACGTGATGGTCGGGATGATCGTCTTCGCCATCCTGCTCATCGTCAACTTCATGGTGGTGACGAAGGGTTCCGGGCGCATCGCCGAGGTGGCGGCGCGCTTCAGCCTGGATGCGATGCCGGGCAAGCAGATGGCGATCGATGCCGATCTTTCGGCCGGCATCATCGACGAGGCGGAGGCGAGGCGCCGGCGGGGTGAGCTTGAGCAGGAGAGCGCCTTCCACGGCGCCATGGACGGTGCGGCGAAGTTCGTCCGCGGCGATGCGATCGCGGGCCTCATCGTCACGGTGGTCAACCTGCTGGGGGGCTTGGGCATCGGCGTGCTGCGCCATGGTATGCCGATCGGCGAGGCGGCGACGACCTTTGCGACGCTGACGGTGGGTGACGGCCTCATCAGCCAGATTCCGGCGCTGCTGATCTCGGTGGCGGCCGGCATCGTTGTCACCAAGGGCTCGGGCAAGGAGCGGGCGGATGAGGTGATGGGGCGGCAGCTCGGCAGCGGCTGGAAGCCGATGGCGCTGGCCTCCGGCGCCGCCGGCTTCCTCGCACTGATGCCGGGGATGCCGCTGGCTCCCTTCCTCGCCCTTGCGGCGGGCGGCGGGGCGCTGGCCCTGAACCGGCGGCAGGCGGAGCGAAAGGCGGCCGAGGCGCCGCCGCCCGCTCCGCCGCCACCGGGCGAGCCGCCGGTTGCCGAGGCCTTGCGGCTCGACCTGCTGCGGTTGGAGCTGGGCTACGGGCTGCTATCCCTCGCCGCTGGCGAGGCGCCGCGGCTGACGGAGCAGATCAAGAGTCTCCGTCGAACCATGGCGAGCGAGATGGGCTTCGTGCTGCCGAGCGTGCGCATCCAGGACAACCTCGAACTGCCTCCCGACGAGTATGTGCTGCGGGTGAAGGAGATCGAGGCGGCGCGCGGCAGGCTGCGGCCGCCGCTGCATCTGGCCATCGATCCCTCGGGCCAGGTGCCGGCGATGCCGGGCGAGCGAACCAACGAGCCGACCTTCGGCCTGCCCGCGCTCTGGATCGAGGAGGCGCTGCGCGACGAGGCCCTGGCGCGGGGCTGCACCGTGGTCGATTGCGCGGGCGTGCTGGCGACGCATCTGACGGAGACTGTGCGCGACACCATGCCGGAGCTGCTCTCCTTCGCCGAGACGCAGAAGCTGCTCGACGAGCTGCCGACGGAGCACAAGAAGCTCGTCGCCGATGTCATCCCGGCGCAGATCAGCCTCGGCGCCTTGCAGCGGGTGCTGCAGGCGCTGCTGGCCGAGCGGGTCTCGATCCGCGACCTGCCGACCATCCTCGAAGGGGTGCAGGAGGCGGTGTCGGGCGGGGCACGGGGCATGGGGGCGATCCTCGCCACCGTTCGCGCGCGCTTGGCGCGGCAACTGTCGGAGGCGGCGCGGGGGCCGCAGGGCTATGTGCCGCTGGTGCCGCTCTCGGCGGAGTGGGAGCTGGCCTTCGCCGAGAGCCTGACCGGGCCGCCGGAGGAGCGGCAGCTCGCCATGGCGCCCTCGCGGCTGCAGGAGTTCATGCAGCGGGTGCGGGAGGTGCTGGACAACGCCGCGGGCGAGGCGCCGGTGCTGGTCTGCTCGGCCGGCATCCGGGCGCATGTGCGGGCGATCGTCGAGCGCTTCCGCCCCTCGACGGTGGTGCTGAGCCATCTGTGGACGCCCCCTTCAGGGCAAGGGAAAACTTCAGGATTGCCGTGACGCGTAGTCGGATGCTGCCATCTGTCCGGCCTCTTTTGCGGCCATGGACCGCCGGCCTGCATGGGAGTTCGCGGATCGGGTCCACATCAGACCGGCGTACTCGGGGTACGTTGGCTCTACCTGGTTCTCCCGACCCCGTCTCACCGACTGTTGCGCCATGACCTCCTTGCGCTCGCCCTACGCCTCGGTGGCTGCCGGCCGTGGCGGACTTACGCCGCCACAGCC
>NZ_KN050757.1:0-53156 GCF_000745835.1 Belnapia moabensis DSM 16746
AGTCGCGCTCGCGGTAGCCGTTGCGCTGGTTCACCCGATCAGCGCTGCGCTCGCCGTGGCCGGCGCCGCAGGCCCCCTCAGCATCCAGCTCCATCAGTCGATGGGCTGCAAAGCCAATCATCTCCCGAAGGAAAGTAGCATCGGAGCCCTTTTCCATTAGCTCCCGAAGAGCAATCCTCTCATCGGTCATCGTGGCGTCCTTGGGTCAGAGTTGCGTGTCGCAACACAACCCTACCGAGGACCAACCACGATGGCCGCCACCGTTACGGTGACGGCCTCCTACACCACGTCCGGGGGCACGATCCAGCGCGGCGCCGAGAGCGCCAGATGCAGCGGTTCAAGTCACCGAAGCAGGCGCAGCGCTTCCTATCATCCCACGCGATGATCTATGGCCATTTCCGTCCGCGGCGGCACTTGATGACGGCTGCTGAGTACCGCGATGCCCGTGCCAAGGCCTTCCGGATCTGGCGGCAGGAGACGTGCGTCCAGATGGCCGCGTAAGCACGACAGGTGTCGTGCCGCGCGGCCAAACGCGTCCATCAATCCAACAACTTGGCAATACCCCGCCAGCCGGTCACACAGACCAAGGTGGCGCTTGGCCGCGGCCAACAGCATGACGCCGCCGTCCGAGGTCAGCCGACCGCCATCGAAGGCGGCGGCCACCTTCTTGCGGCCGATCGCTGGAAAGCCGAAGGGTTCGGTCGTATTGTCATCCATTGCGAGTGTGGTGTGGCCTGACGGTGCTGCGGGTTGGTCTCGACACCCGAGTTCGCAAACGTCATCAGCAACTTACGCTACGCCCGCCAGCCTCTCCGCAGACCCGTGGTGAATAAGAACGGTTTCCGTAATGGGCCCGTGGGTGTCAAGTCCCCCGAGTGATCGTCTCGCCGCCAGGTTCTTGCTTCCGTCCGTGGTCGGCGCCAGGGCCGCCACATCATCCTGGTCAGAGGGGACCGGCAAGCCGATCTAGTGATCGCGTGGTCACCACCCCTTGGCAGCGCCACTCCGTTCTCAGCGGCTTCACCGTTCCCGCGTCCCGGCGACGGGACCTCGGGGGAGCGGGATCCCGTCAGGCCCGCTCCGATCTCGTCTCCTGCCTGCCTCTCCCTCCTGCCTCGCTGGGTTACGCCACGGCCGTCGGCTCCTTGCTCCACCGGAACTCCGTGCCGTCCACCCAGATCCGGTGCAGCACCGTCCCGAGCTTGCGCGCCAGCGCCACCTTGGCCCGGCGCGCGCCGCGTCGCTTCGCCACCTCCATCGCCCAGCGCTTCAGCGCCGAGAACCGCGTCGTGCGCGTCAGCAACACGTTCGCGGCCTCATAGAGAGCCACCCGCACCGAGGCGTCGCCAACGCGGGTTATGCCACCCACTACATCCGTCTCGCCGGACTGATAGCGCTTGGGCGTCAGGCCGAAGTGCGCGCCCACATCCTTCGATCGTCTGAACCTGGTCGGGTCATCCACCGCGGCCACGAAGGTCAGTGCCACCACCGCGCCGACACCCGGCACCGTCATCAGCCGACGGCAAACTTCGTGCTCCCGCACGATTGCCAGCATGCGCCGATGCAGGATAGCCGCCTCCGCTCGCAGCGCCTCACGCGCTCGCAGCATCGGCTCCGCCACCGCTTCGAGAATCGACTGCCCGGCGGTCAGCTCGCGCACCCGGCGGCGAAGCGGGATTTAGTGGCCTCCCCGAGCTTCAGGCCGAAGCCGCGCAAGATGCCTCGGATCGACAACTCAAGGTCGAGCAGCTTGTTAAGCAGCATCTTCCGCCCCGCGAGCAGTGCCCTGACCTCCTGCGCCGCCAGCGATTTGCTATGCACCGGGCGGTACCAGCCCATCCGCAACAGCTGCGCGATACCGCGCGCGTCCCGCCGGTCGGTCTTCACCACCATCGCCGACAGCGCCGACTTCACGTGCCGGGTCTCCAGCAGCACGGTCTCGTGCCCCGCGGCCGTCAGCCCAGCGTGCAGCCACTGCGATAGTGGTCCCGCCTCCAGCCCAACCCGCGTCACCGCCAGCCCCAGCCCGACAAGGAACCCGACCAGCGCCTCCGGCTCGCTGCGGACCTTCGCCTCCCGGATGATCCGGCCTGTCCCGTCTACCACGCAGATGCTCGAGAACTCGAGCGAGACGTCGATGCCGACATAATGCTCCATGGCTGTCCTCCGCGATGTCGACGGCCGGTCCAGCCGGCCACCTCCCAAGCAACATCATTCTGGGGGACAGACACCCTCCGGAGCATCCGTCGGTGCGGGCCCGCTACCGGATCTAGCCCCACCTCACCCCAGGGCTGGGGCGAGGTGGAGCAGGGAGTCAGGGGCGATGCCAGACCGCGGCGAACCTTGAGCCTCCGGCATAGCCTTGGACCTTGTGCAGCCAAAAACCCTGGGGCGCGAGCTCGTCGAACTTGGCCTGGTAGCCTTCCGCGGTGAGGTCGAAGACGTGCCACTCGCCGCCGGCAGGCCTCCAAACCCCGCCGAAGAGCGGCCCCGCCGCCGTCTCTACGACACTGACGCTCACCACCTTCAGCCCGCTCGGCTTGAGTTCGTCGAACTTGGCCTGGAACGCGTCGCGGGACATGTTGTGGTATTCGAAGAAGGTGCTGCTTTCCGCAGTGGCGAAGACCGCCCCGTGCCTCAAGGCGCCGCCCACGTCGTAGCTGCACCGGTCATCAACGACGTAGTGTTGCTGTTCGACTAGGTTCTTCCAATTCGCCATCCAGCTGTTTTCGTCCATTTCGAAATAGGCGGCGAACCACTCGCCGGCCAGCTTTTGCCAGATGACCGTGAACAGTGGGACCCCATTGCTGACCGTGGCGCTCATCTGCCGCGGTCGGAGCCCCTCTTTCAGGTATTCGCCGTGCCAACGCTCCCACTCCGCGCGGCTCATGTTGAACCGCGCGTACCATTCCAGAGGCAAGGTCCAATCAAAGGCGCCGGCGCAGCGCTGCCCCGCCGGCGTTTCGTAGACGCTCAGGGTTCTCAGCCCCGCCCCCATCGCCGGGTAGTAATCGAAGTATTTGGCGAAGATCTCGATGGGCAGTTCATGGAAGGCCAACAGGAAGGGCGCGAAGAAGCGTGGGCCGAGCGTTGACTTTCCCAGATCGTAGCAGTCCGGCGCGCTCCGGTCGCTGTAGACGCCGTACGGGTCGACGAGCATGAAGCCGGAGCCGTCAGGAGCCGCCACGCCGAAATATAGGTGGAGGTGTATGTTCCCGGCTTTCATGTCCGTGGGAACGCCGTCGTTGTCCAAACCCCAACCAGCTCCTCCCCATCCAGTGTTCCCAGCGTGCCCCACCAACTGCCCGGCGTATACGCTGTCGCCCACATTGACCGGGATGGCGTCGCCGTCCGTCCCCCACAGGCGTTCAAGATCGGAAGTCATCTTGCGTCTAGCGAACAGGTAGTATTTGTAATCCCGTCCGTAATTGCCGGCCGAGTCCCTAGCGTCGCTCGGCTTGGGCATCGCCTTGGCCCTCGCCACATCGTGGGTGAGGCCGTCGCGGAGATGCATGCTGAGGCTTCTGTAGCGGTCGCCGTTCGGTGCGACATGCTCAATAATCAGCACGTTCCCGGTCCGATCGTCCCAGAACTTGGCCACGACCGTGCCGGCCGCGACGGCATGCACGGAGAATGACGGGCTGCCAGGGCTGCCATCGGTACGGCTGAAGTCGCACGCGGCGTGCATGCCCCTCACATTGGGATCTGCGCTCAGGTTATAGAACCATCCGCCGCCCAGTCCGACGTTCGGGTTCTGGTAAGGCAAATAGAACGGCATGCTGACACGCACGCCGCTGGCAATCTCCCGTGCTTTGTTTTCGTCGTTTTCAAGAGTGAACGCCCCGATGGATCGGTAGTGCACCACAGTTCCGTTGGCGTCTGCGAACTGCTCGTCGTAGAAGGAGTCGTTCGTCCCCTTGGTCTCGTCGTTCACGTGAGGCGGCGTGCAGCATTCGGCTGCGCCGTAGCTGTTGGCAAAGACGACCCCGTCCTTGAATGCCTCCAAAGGCCCCTTGAGAACCCGCGCCCAGCGCCAGGTTTGGGGGACCGCTGGCTTGAATCGCCTCAGGCCGGGCCGGAGCCTTGCGATCGGACGTCCTGGCGCATGGGTTTGTCGGCTCGGAGCGCCTATCACGCGCCGCAAGTCGTCGCGGTGTTCAGGGGCGGAACGGACACCCCGGTAGTGAAGGTTGGACACGTCGACCCTCACGAGGCGCTGAAGCTCAGAAAAGGACCGTTGCGCCATTTTTTCCTCCCGCGGCAATGCTGCCTTCGCGAGAGGATTGTGAGTCTCAGGCCTTTACAAGTAGGTTGTGAGGAATGCTCGCTTTCCCGCCTACAAACCGCCGTGATCCCGACACATTCCAGATTCACCGTTATGAGGCAGCGAATTGTCAGCACAGTGGGTGGCGCGTGCGTTCCAAGCCTGGGCCAACGTCAGCGAGGTCACCGCCGCGGCCTGAACTCCAATCCGCATCGGCCCTCGGCCAGCAGCGTGTTGCACCGGTCGACGGATCGGGCGCATTGAGCCCGACCCAGGTTTCCGGTCATGCGATGCAGACGTACTCTGGGCGACCGAACTCAAGCATGCGGTTCAGCGCCTCGGCGGCGATGGCCACCTCGGTGCGCTATCGCCCGTCAGTTTGCGAACGCAGGCCATCACCGATGACGCGCTTCCATCTTGAGATGTCAGACTCCACCAGAGCTCGATGGTTGTAGCCCGATCCCTTCTGCCAGCCCATGCGGCCGCGCTCGGCGATGAGTTGCAGGTGGCGATCGCGCTGGGTCGGCGCTGCCCCAGCCGTGTCGCTCGGCACTGCGCTTGAGCGAGGCGGGATGATGACATCGGCATCCGGATGCCGTGTAGCGATCCCAGCGTAGACGTCGTCCCTGTCGTACGCACCGTTACCAGTGAAGGACGCCACCGGCCCCTCCGCTTGGTCGAGCAAGGGGCCAGCCTGCGAGCCATCGTCGGCATCCTTATCGGTCAGTGCCAATGCGACGATGAACCCGGTGTCGGCGTCGGTGGCGAGATGAAGCTTGCGCCAGCCACGCCGCTTTCTCGTGCCGTGCTTCTCCACCAGCCACTCGCCAGGGCCACAAAGCTTCAATCCCGTGCTGTCCACCAGCAGGTGCACGGGCTCACGCCCTCCGCGTGGGCGTGGCACCTCCAACGTCTGCGCTCGGTGGCTTATCGTGCTATGATCGGGGATGGCGAGGTCGAGGCCAAGCAGGCCGATGATGGAGGCCATGAGGCCTTCCGTCTGGCGCAGCGTCAGGCGAAACACCGCCCGCAGGGTCAATGCCGTGGTGATCCCAAGGCAGAGTAGCGCAGCTGTCCACCCCGGGTGGTTTGCGGCTCAGCCCGCCACGCCTCGATCGCCTCTGCTGAGAACCACACGGTCAGGCTGCCGCGTGCTCGTAAACCAGCCTCGTAGGCAGGCCAATTCGTCGCCCTGTGTTGCTGGCGTGGAATGTGGTGCCGACGGTCTGCATTGGCTTTGAATGGCAAGGTGAATGCCCCGGAGCGGTGGTAGGGCATAGCCCTGGTCCTATTCTACGCCGGCGATGCCCTTACGCCCATCCGTGCACCAAGCTCACGCTATCTCTCCCTAGGTTCGGTAGGAGGCGGGCGCGGTGCGGTGTGCTGCCCACCAGACACCTTTCGGCCTGGCGCGCCGCCGCGGAGCAGCGGCGCGGCCGGGGGGAGGGGCACCGCTGACATTCGCTCGCGGTGGTCAAGCTCAGCGTCGGTCGGCGTGCCGTAGCCAGGAACAGGGGAAGAAGGCCGACCGGTGTTGCCGGCCCGGGTACGTTCGTCGTCGAGCGCCTGCACAAGCGCATTCGAAGCCTTCCCCGCTTGCACAGATTGGGTGCTCGCCGCGCCTCCGCCTTGCGCCGCGCAGGCGGCCAGCAATAACGCGGCGCCGAGCGCGAGGGCTGTCCTCATTGCTGCACGAAGGGACCGGACCACGCCGCACCGCCGAGCCGCTTAAGCATGGAACTCGATGTAACGGGGTTCGATATTTTTGCGCTCAGACCCGCCCTGCAACGTATAGCCTGCCGCGACCCAGTGGCTCGGGGCGCTGTAGTGCGCGATGCAGGAGAGGTAGTCGCCCCAGGACTGGTCGGTCGGCCCGTGGGTGCTCGTCCCGGTCAGCACCGTGTCCCACCCCGTCGCGGTCCGCACTCCGACAACGTGGCAGGGATGGCGCAACCCGCCGCCGAAGAAGGCGCTGAACCCTATCTGCCCCGAGGAGTTCGCCGCTGCCGCTGGATAGGCCCAGGCGGAGTTGGCGCTCCAAAGATCGGGCTCGTCTAGGACCGCCTTCGTACTCTCGTTGATGCGAACAACTCGGATGTAGGGCAGAGGGTGGGTGGCATCGCGGTTGGCTGTCCACATGAAGCAGATGATCCCGGCTCCAATCGAGGCGCCCGTGACGCGCCCGTCCGTGCGGAGCATCCAATCGACGTTATCGGGACCAGGCGCCGAATAAGTGCTGTTGGCCCAGGTACGAATGTCCACGTCCGTCCAGGTGACGTTCTCGGCGCCGTCTGCCCACTCAAAAAGCCGGATCTGCGCCAACGAATTGTGGCTGCCGAAGTACATGGTCGAGCCAGCGCTTCGGGTGAGCCGAAGCGAGCCATTCTCCGTGGTCGTCCACCAGCGGTAATTCAGACTCTCGCCAGAGGCCAAAGTGGCCAGCGAGAAGCGGAACAGGACGGAACGCTGCCACGCGTTCCCCTGGAAGGCATTGAAGGTCACGAACAGGTTGTCGTTTGTCACCGCCATGTCCGGGTAGTCGAACCATAGGTTGGTCCAGCTGGCGTCCACGCCGCTGGGCGCAAAATCCCAGTAATACCAGCTGCCGAAGGAGGTGTCGCGGCAGACTGCGATGCGGAAAATGTTGTCGCCTGCGGCCACGGTGGAATACTGCAAGAGCCAGACCCAGATGCGGTGCCGCGGGATGTACTGGACGATCTGGTCGCAGCAGAAGCCACCCGCCGAGGCCGGAAAGCGGGTGAAGGGATCGACATAGGTCCAGTGTCCCCCGCCATCGGTGGAGGTGCAGGCGAACCAGTTGCCGGTCACCATAAGCTGGTTCTGGTTTGCCGCAGCAGTTGGCTCGCAGATGACCGAGGTGCGGGTACTGGTGGCCGCGTCGTCAAGGCCGGCGTTCTTTACGAGTGTGATCGGCACGGCGGTTCTCCCCCTCTACTCTTTCGGTTCAGTCGGGGCCGGCGGCGTGTGCGTCTGCGCAGCGCGCAGCGCCGACATCGGCGCGACGTCACGCAGCGGCGGCCCCGCAGCCCGTCGAGGCCCAGCCTTCAGCCGATCGCGCCGGTCCAGGTCGTCGGAACTGGGCTTCGGTCCTACGAAGTCCGCAGGCCGTCCGGCTGCGCTAGTCCGGGTCGCGCCGAGGCGGGCTTTCGGCCCCTGTTCCGCTGGTCCGCCTGACGGCGGGCCAGGTACCGGCTCCGTCGGCAGGGGGGGCGTGTGTGGAGGCGCGTTCCGCGGCGCCGAGGCGGGCACGTCGTCGCGGAGCGGCGGTCCCGCAGGCCGCCGGGGCTTCGCCTTCTCCCTGTCACGGCGGTCGAGCTCTTCGTCACTCGGCCGCTGTAACACCGCCAGGTTGTTCGGCGGTCCGGCACTTCTCTCTTGGCTCGGGTTTCCCCTTAATCCTGGTGTCCTGTCGGACATCTCTTTTCCTTCCAAAGGTTGCAGTCAGGCCATCGGCGCGTCCATGCTCACCATTGGTGCCCTGCGCGTTTTGGCGGTGGAGGTCCGTACGGCCTGAGACCGATGGGTGGGCTCTGTACCGGCGCCGCGGCGCAAGCTCAGGGCTTGCGTCGCCGCCAGCGCCTCATGGCCAAGTAGGCGATGCCGGCAATCGGGATGGCGAAGGGCAGAATCTCGAACGCGCCTGAGCCGCCGTCCGGCGAAAAGCCGAAGAGTCTCTCGATGAAGTCCTTGGACAACCTCCAGGAGGGATGGGGAAAGTCGCGTCGCGCGATCATACCGCCGATCGCGCCGGGGCGACGGTACCAGGATAGACCATTGTGTGTCTCGCGTCGCGGTCATCACCTGGGCTTGGTGCCAGTCTCGGGTTCGCACGAATACGTCTCGGGCGGCGGCTGAAATTTCTCCGCTGACTGCCCGTGAAAGTTCCAGACAACACGCGACAAAGCGACACGCCAGACTCAGCCGGAAAAAGCATTCAGCAAGACAGGTACCGTTGAGTTCGGAGATCTCCGAAAACACGGTACTAGGGTTGATGACCGGATCCCACAGCCGCCTATAGCGGACAAACCACGGGTCTATGACCCCTTGTTCGAAGACTACGGCGAATATCTCTTTGCCGCTGGAGCCCGTAGCGCTGACGAGAATCGGCACGTAGCCCCGGTTGACGAGTTCGGTGAAGCGGGTTCGATACCGTGTTGCCGACGTGCAATGGACCGTCTGCCGGGCTGGTCTGGGGCGGCGCACCCATACGGTGGCGTAGCACGGATCGAGCGGATCTCCGGACACGCTGAACAAGCGCGGCCGGTATCCTCGCGTGTACAGTTGAGCGACGTGCGGCTGATGGCTCGTGCCTGAGACATCATGATATGCGGTGAAGTCCGCCATGGTTTCTCCTGCCACCGCTACGTGCGTCGGCCGTTGTTGGATTTCGCCCGATTCGAGAGCCGCGGCCGACGGCGAAAGAGCCTGCTACCCGATCGGCCCCTTCCCACGCCAACTCAGTTCATCCTGCAGGGCTGTCTGATTTGCGTCGGGGAGCTGGCGCTGGAGTCTTCCCTTGCTCCTGAGGGTTCTGCCGGAGGAAAGCGCCACAATGCCGACCTGCGTCCGATCCGAGGAGGACGCCTCCCCGACACCGGCAGCCCCGACAGCCCGGTAGTAGAGGTTGGCGCCGCCCCGCATTGTACTCCACGCTTCCGGCGGCAAGCGCCACGATGTCCCTTCCTTCAACTCCGATTGCCGAAGGACGTCGGACCTGATCGACTGCTTCGTCTCAGAGCCAAGCTGGTCCTGAGAAGTCGCAACTTCGACTTGGCACGCGTCCTGCTCGGTGAACTCGATGTAGAAGACGGGGGGCTCAATGGCCCCTGCGGGGTATACGTCCGGACCCACGACCGAAAAGCTTGCTGCGGACAGCGGCATCTCCGCCCTCCCTTGCATCCGTGCCTCCGTATCAGCCGGGCCCACATCACGTTCGTCGCGCAACAGTCCGCCGCCCCCCGTCTCGACCATGACCTGCCCCACCCATTTGACAAAGGACGCGCTATCCATCTCTGCACCGGGTTCCGCCCAAGCCGCGTCACCTGCCCGGAGGTCGATGTGAATCCCGTCCGGGAGCAGCCCAATCCCGATCCCGCTGCTGCCCAAGGCTTGGAGGACGTACTGGGCCAGGTCCAGAGGCCGTTCGCCCCTGCCACGGATGTCCACGGCGAGCCCCGCCACATGCCAGGCCAAAGCCTGTCCACCTTTGCCGAGCTGGGCGCGTTCGGCCGCTAGGGCGGGGTGTAGGTACCCCGTCATGATCTCGATCGGCATCCGCGTCCTGCTCGTGATCTTGCGCAAGGCCTCGACAAGGGCCGGGGCGATCCGCGCGTAGTCGGCATACGCGAAGACCTCACCCTTCTCATCGTCCGCATCTGACAGCGGACTGGCAAAATCCCGCACCCGGAAGGACGTGCATAGGGGCCGGTCGAGCCTGTAGGCGACACCCACCAATGGGGCTGCGCCGGGAATCTCCGGCGGGGCCTCGTAGCTGAGACCGCCCCTGACCTTCTTCGGGTTCTGCACGGCCATCTCGGCCCCGCTTGGATAGCGCAGGACCATCCCCTGCCCGTCCTTCGCGCCGGGCCCGCGTTCCCCAGATTGGCGTATCGACCGGCCGTCCGCATCAATGCGGATTGTGGGGGCGTGCAGAGAGGCTTCCTCATCGCTCAGCGACGACAGGACGTCGGCCCAACGATCCGCCTGTGCCGAACTCCAAGCGCGGTAGTACAGGGCCGGCGCCGTCTTCAACCGCTCCCATGCCTCGGCCGGGGGACGCCAACTTGTCGGCTGCGAGACAGCGGGCAGTAGCCCCCCCAACTGCCAAGTGGCGAAGTAGCTGTCTGGACCGCGACGCGAGGCCGCCGCCACGTCCGAATGATTCAGTTGGTCTCGCTCAGTGGAGATCTCCACGGCGAAGTGCCGGCCGGCGCCAGGCGAGACAAGAAACGTCGGCGAGGCGCCCGAGCGCGGCGTATTGGCGGGGGCCGTGATGACCACGCTGCCGGTGCCAATCCCCCGATCTTCCTCAAAGTCGACCAGCTCGAGGGACGGCGCCGAGGCATGGTCGCCGTCGTCGGTCGATGCGACGGCCCGCGTCCACGCCGAGGCCTCGTCCGAGCCCCAGATCCTATAAAAGAGGCGCGGTGCCACGCGGAGCTCGTTCCATGCGAGCTCTGGCATCGTCCAGTCCGCCGGGTACGACGGGGCTTGGAGTAGGGCCGCCTCGTCCCATGACGCGTAGAACTGGCTCAACGGCAGCGGACCGGCCGTACGGTTATCGGCATCAAAGAAGGCACTGTCCGTGGCAAATTCCACCGCGTAGAACCTCCCGGCGCCGGGGTCTACGCGTAACGTCGGCGGGCCAGCGTCGCGCACCCAGCGGGACGGGCCGTCTACCACGGCTTCGGGAACGCCACCGCCGTCTCCCGCCTTTCTCTTAAGCGCCTCGCGAACGGCCGCCGCCGCGTCGATGCGCCCAAACCCGAAATTCGGGCTGTGCCCGTTCGTGTAGCCCGAACCGATCTTCACCGCAGTGGCAGCCATGATCTCCCGCACCTCGCGCCCGCGAGGGCTCGTGGGGTTCTCGTGGAGGTCGGGGTTGGCGGAGAGGACCAGAGCGGCAATGCCGGCGCTGAGAGGAGCCGCCGAGGACGTCCCCCCAAAGTCCCCGGTGTAGTTACCAGTGGCGTCGCCGAGTTCAGCGTCGCCGACGTTGTAGCCTGCCGTCCCGGCACGGTCCGTGGTGAAGATGGATAGCTCGCCGACGTCGCCGTCGCCGCTCGACGGCGCGCAGATCCAGACCTCCGGCCCGAAGTCGCTATACCAGGACCTGTCGTTCTTGTTTGTCGAGGCGGCCACGGCGATCACGTCCGAGCAGGATGCGTAGCCGTCCAGCGACACAGACTCGTCGCCGTTCCCGGCGGCCCAGAAGATGGGGATGCCGCGGCCGCCACGGCCCTTGGTGACGCAGTAGCGAAGGGCCGCGGCCACATTGTCCGGCAGGGGGTCGGTCGTCCCCTCGCCGTCCGCGGGCCCCCAGCTGCAACTGATGACATCGGCGCCCTGGTCTGAGGCCCACTGAAACATGCGGGCTTCTTCATCCACGCCGAGGAGCGAGGGGGTACGAGCCGCAATGATGGAGCAACCTGGCGCGGCACCCGATGCTGGCCCGACGCCGGCGGCCGCTGCGACCCCGGTGCACGCCGTCCCGTGGTTATCGCCCACGGACTTCGGTCTGACGTCCGCGACACCGTCCTCAAAGTCGAATTGCGCGATCACTCTGCCGACGAAATCCGGGTGATCGACATCGACGCCGTCGTCAAGGATGGCGATTCTGATGGCCTTGGCGCCGCGCTCGTTCCCGGCCTCAAGCCCGTCCAGCGTCCACGCCTCCGTCACCCGCGTCTGGGCCGATCCGAGGTGCCACCGCTTGTCCGCTGGCACGACCCGCGCACTGCCAGGGCGCAGCTTGGGGGTGAGATCTGGCTTCTTGCCGGTGTCCCTCGTCTGGTCTTCGGCGATAGTGGTTGCGGCACTCTTCTTGGACTGCCGGCGCACCAAGACCGGGTGAGACCAAACGGTCGGCTCCTGCTCGCGGTACAGGTTCGCGAGATGGATCACATCCTGCCCTGGCGCCTCGGCCTCCAGAGTATAAGCGTTCTCGGCATAGTCCAATTTGCCGACGATCCGGATCCCGTGACGCGCGTTGATCTCCGCCAGCCTGGCCTCGGTGACCTCGGGCTTGAACTTTGCGAGGAACTGGTTCGTCACGAACATTAGCTCTTCGTTACCCACGTTTCTCCGGTAGGCGGGGGTTGCGAACTCAACGGCGTGCTGCCGGGCCATGACCTCCACGGCACGCGGCTGCCCCGGGGTACGGTAGATCTTGATGCCCCGGTGGCCAACAAAGCCGGCGGGGACCAGCCGGTCCCTGAGGATCTGGAAGGCATCGGCATCAAGCGGGGTTCTCCCCACCGGGCCGGAGCGGAATTTCAGCGCCATCACCTCGGGGTCACGCTGAAGCGGAACTCGCTGACCGCCGGACCAGTAGTACTCGTCCATCTTATCTTCCTCCCTAAATGGCCCCGAACGGCTAATGGATGCGGCGGCCTAGGTCAGGCCGTCGCCGCGATCATTTCCCAAGTCAGGTGGACGGCTACCCCCTGGAGATTGAGATCCCAAGCAAGCCAGGGCGTGTCCTCAATCCTCCCGTCACTGAACGTCTTTGTGACCTTGAACTCGACGGTGCGGTTGGCAAGAAAGGTCGTCAGCGGCAGGATGAATGTGGCCACGCCGCTGCCGAGATTGGTCTCGTCGTTCCTCGTCATCACCACGCTCTGCTCGCCCGGCACGTTCCTGAGCCGCGCGGTCAGCGCAATCTTGGTAAGCGCATGGTTCTGGTAGTGGATCGGGTCCATGAACAGGATGTCCGCGGTCACGCGGTCCAGCACGCCCCGGACCTCCTCGATCGACGCCGGCGCCGCGGGCGGCACCTCGTAGACCGGGAACGCCTCGGCCGTACCCGTCGGCAGGACCACAGCGTGCGAGGCGCCGGCGACGAGTTTCACCTCGGCTGGCACGCGCACCGCGGCCGCTCCCGCCTTGAGGGCCATCACCTCGGCGAGGTCGACAGCTCGCTCGGTGCGATTGGTCATGCGCAGCGCCCCGTCCTCCAGGCCAAGTGCGAAGGGCCCCGTCGCCCAAGTGCCGGCCACGGTGCCGACGCCAACCTCCAGCACGGAGAACATGGGACTCCCGTCGGGCATCACGAACTTCACTTCCGCAGCCACCCCGTCCCTGCACAGCAAGTTCTCGAGGAGAACGACGCCGAGCAGGTCCGTGGTGAGAATGGCACGGAAGCCATTGGGGGCTCTCGTCGCTTGTCCCTCGATGGCGAGGCCGCCCGGGAAGTTCCAGGTGATGACGATGTCCTTGGCGACGTCGGTGGGGTAGTCCACCGCGGGTGAATCGATATGCAGACGCTCGCGCAGCGCCTGCAGGAGTTCCTGCCGGACGAAGGGCGGCATGTCGGGCTCCAGGGCGGCGTCGACAGCAACGCGCGATCTGGTCTCGTTCGCTATATCGAGCGCGGAGTACAGGGCGATGGTTGGCGCAAAGGCGCGCGTGCCCGCCGACGCGTCGCTGCGACCGACCCGGTACCGCGCCGGTAGAGCGACGAAGCGGCCGAGCTGCTGGATCGACCTAAACACGCGGTAGCGGGTGGTAGCCAGTTCGGGGATCTCCTCGTGGGAGGTGGGATCCGTGCTGCCCAGCGCGAAGGCATCCAAGCAGCCAATGGCCGCATCGCCACCGTCTGTGCGGTCCCGGTACGCCGCGCCGAAACTGCTACAAGGCACGAGGAGATCGCTCGTGACCTCACGCACGATCGTCTGCTCGTAGTACTCCGCCCGGACGAACACCAGTTTGTCGAGTTCGACTGGCCGCAGCTCTGGCCTGACGACGACCGACGGAACCGTATCGATGGGCCTTACCAGCAACCCAGGCTTAACAACGGTGCCCACGGCCGGCCTCAACGCCAACGCAGCCTGTGGCCCCCGCTCCAGCGCGCGTTCGGGAGCGACGCCGGCCTCCGCACCCGGGAATTCTCGAGGGACCGTCTTGAGGGTGCGCACGTTGGCCCGCGGCGCTTCGCGCTTCAGACGGAATTCGCCCGCCGCGTTTCGGACTACGCCTTCGGTCTCGTCGAAATGCGTCCGGCCCTCAAAGGCGGCCCCGTCTCCTGCTTTGCGCGCGATGAGGACCTTGGCTTCCTTGGAAAGCACCAACCAATCCATGGGTCGCACCCGCCCCGCCGGTATGTAGGCGGGGAAGGAGTACGCGACCGAGACCTTAACGGGCTGCTTCTGAAAATTCGGGATAGCCAGGGCACCGTAGAGCAGCCTAGCCCACTGGTTCACCAGGATGAGTGTACACCGCAGGGAGCCGTCCGGCTGCGGATGGAACGATGTGGGGAACGGCGCCGAACTCAGCGTCCCGTCGCCATCGTCGATGAACGGCAGATGCAGTGTAACGGAAAGACCGTTGGTGACTGTCCAGAATACCACCTGCTCCTTTGCTGCGATGGCAGCGCCGCCCGACGCGGAGAATTCCCGGCTCAGCGTGAATGTCAGCGACGAGCGGATGCCCACCACGCCCGACTCCGTAACGCCGGTTTTCTCGAAGGTGAAGAGGAACGGGCTGTTGTCCGGGGTGGCTGCAGGATCCGGCATCCGCGGCGTGTAGGAGGGCGCAAACCAGTTCTTCCCCGCCGAGAGTCGGTCGGGCCAGGGATCCGCTCCCGGGTTCCCCACCACAGGTCGGCTCTCGGCGCCATCGGTCGGTTTCACGGGCCTGAACGGCACCCTGATGTCGTCAACCCACCCGACCTTCAGCTTGTCACCCACTGGGCGCAGGAGCGTTGCGTCACTCAGCATGAGCGCGGCCGCTGGAGTGGTCCTGGCCCCCGTCTGTAGCACCGCCCCGAGGGCGCGGGCGCCGCCGTTCGCCTCGGCGACCATCACTTGGCGCCCCCGTATGGGCGATCGCCACGGAGCTCCCTTGTTTGAGCGCACCAGGCGCGGCGCGGGCGTGGTCGGCCCCGTTGGTCCTGGACGGCCCGGGTCACGCGAGGAAGCGCCGCCCAGCCGAAACTCGCCAGCGGACGGGCCAGAGGTGCCCTGCATCACGTGAAACTGGATGGCAGCGTCGAGCGGCATGCCCGCGGCGCGCACCTGACCGATCACCGCGCCCATGGACGCCGCCGCGAGAAACCGCCGAACCGACGTGCCTGCCGAAGTCCGGCGCACTGCGTCCAGCGTAAAGACCTCCATGGGCCTCGTCTCATCGAGTTGGTACCGGTTGGCAGCATCATCCGGCGTCAGGTGCGGCATCAGGCGCTTCAGCACCACCGACACCGCCTGGGCTAGGAACAGGCGGAACGCGTCTTCCGGCAGGGGCGGCTGAATCAGGTGTTCGCCATCATCGTCCAAGTCGAAGGCTTGCAACGCTCCATTGCGCAAGATCTCGTCCACCGCGAACCTAACCCCATCCGGAGTGATCTCCTTCGCACCGCCGATAGCGACGGCCAAGGCATCGAAAATCGTCGCCCATGAGCCGACGAGCCGGAAGGTCCTGGGGGCTGCAGCGACTGCGCGGAAACCGAGCTCGGCCCTGAGCACGATGCTCTCCACCGGTGCGCCGGTCACGAAGGCCTCCTCAAGCTCTAGCGCTTCAGCCGAGGTCAGGCGGGCCGAGAGAGACGCCCTGGGCGTCGCGCCCGGGACCAAGGCTTCGGCCAAGAGCCTATCGGGCTGGCCGGACTGCCCGTCACCATTCGCGACTGCCCCCGCCGGGGTCGGACTGACAAGGCGGAAGACGCTGTCTCGGGCGAAGATCGGCAAGCATTTAGCACCCGTCTTCCGCGCTAACGCGTCGCGTGCCAGCGGAGGAGGGGTTAGAGTGACGTCAAGGTTAAGTTGCCCGCCGTCGACCAGCGGTGCCCAAGCCTCACCGGGGTTGGGCTTGCGCCGCAGGAAGACGATCAGCGAGAAGACGGGCCATTCCTCCGGCCCTGTTGGCAAGGATGGCGCCTCGAGGGCGACGTGGAGGAGCGGCATGCTCCCCTCCGCCTGAAGCGCCGCGTTGGACGCGTCAGGCAGCGTGAGGAGGGAGACAAGGCCTTCCCGCCCAGCCTCGACCTGATGCCGCTCCCACGCCGCAGCCGCGGATGGACCGGTTTTTTGGTCGCTGGGCATTCCGCCTCTCTCCCGTTTTGACTGGCCGGAGCGAGCGTCGCTCCGGCCGTGGTGCAGCGTGCAGCGACCGGGCGCTACTTGCGCACGTCCGGGATCTCGATCCAGGCGTCGACTAGCGCGTCATCGGAGGCGCCACGCCGTTCCGCGTCGTCGGGCTCCTCACGAGAAGTCGCCCCCTTGTCCTTGCCCACGCGGCTGGCGGCGGCGGCCTTGCGCGCCAGCCGTTCAAGCTCCTTCACGTAGCTCGACTCTGCCTCGACGTTCGGCGTGGCGGTGTCCGTGGTCGACCGTGCTGTCCGGCCATCGTCGTCGCTCGGCGTCGACACCATCACGTAACGCAGCGAAAGGTCCTCCTTCTCCGCAGGTGCTCCGCGACCCGCCTTTGGGGCACCGATGCCTCCACCCATGCGCGGGGCACCGATCCCGCCGGCTTCAGCCGGAACGGGCGTGGTACCGGGCGCACCGATCGGCTCGGTACCCGTAGGCTTCGGCTCGCCGACAACACCCGTAATCGGCGGGCTCCCCTCGGATGCGCGGACGATGTCGCGGGACGACATCTCTCGCGGCGTCAGACGGCGCATGACGACGCCTGGCGAATCCGGGGACGGCACGTCGATGATAATCGGACCGTCACCGCTGACCGTCACCAGCGGCCCGCTCCAGGCCATGCCCTTGCTGAAGATCGTACCGCGAACCGTGACGTGGACCCTATAGTCATAGGCCGGGACGTAGTCGGCTTGGCCGGTGAACAGCTTCCAGACACGCCCCTCGGCTTGGTCGCCGAACGCCCAGCGGAAGCGGACGACGTTGCGCGATCTGTCGACCCCCTTGGCGGTCGTGCCCTTCGGGATAAGCTCAACCTCCACCAGTTCCGCTTCGCTCTGCAGAATAGAGGCGAGGATAATGGGCCCCACTTCCAAGGTGCCTGCCCTGTCGGCTCGCACCTCGTGGACCTTCTCGGTGGTTGGCGTACCTGTCGGCGGATCGAGCAAGGCGTCGTCCTGCTCAATCTGGACCCGCAGGAAGGGGAACTCGGTTGCGCCCGGCGGCTCTCTCAGCGCGACCCTCCGCCTGTTGTACGTCATGGACGGATCCCAACCTGCGGGGGGATTTTTCACCTCGCCGGGGTTCCAGCGCACCCATGCCGGGTTGAAACTAGCGTCGGGCGGATCCGACTTTTGGAAGGTCGCAGCTTTCCAAACGATCGATCCGTCCTCTCCGGGGTAGCCAGCCTCGGCGACGCTGAAGGCCACGGGATCGCCCACCCAGTTCTTAGTCGGATCGCCGTAGTCGACCACCGGCTTGAAGAGTCTGGTGATCTTCCTGCCAATGCCGCCGAGCACCTGGCGCTTGAAGTACTTCTGCTCCGCGGCCGGGTCCGCCTTGATGTCCTCATAGAAGCCTTGCAAGGTGGAACTGATAGTGTTCGGCTGGATGTAGCGGAAGTTGCGGGTTTCCTCGTAGCTAACGTTGAGTCTGGTCGTGTCGCGGCGGTACTTGAGCGCGAGGCCCACGCCGTAGCTGAATAGAGAGCTCAGGGTGCCGCCCTTTCCGGCTTCCGCCGGCGGGACCACTGGGGCGGGCACAAAGATCACGGCCTTTGCCTGCTCGGTAAACTGCGCGACAATGACGTCGATCCGCTTGTTGACCTCTTCCTCCATCTTGTCGGCTCCGGGGAGGGTGCCGTCGACGTCAACCTCCACCTTGATGCCGCCGTTGATGCGGAGGTTGTTGAACTCGGCCTTAATGTCGGCGCTGAACCAGGCCAGTTTGGCATTCACCGCTGCGGAGAAGTGCTCAAAGACGCGATCCCAGTCGCCGGTGATCTTGATGCGCATGCGCTGCGACCACATCGGCAGTTGCATCGCCATGATTACGTTAAGCGGGCTGTAGGCGCCGTGAAAGCCGGTCCAGATCACCTCGCTGGGCAGCGCGCCCATGACTGCCGAAAACGCGTTCTCGCCGCCGGTGACGCTACCCGGCCCTTGGCCGAACATTTTGAAGCCCCAGGGGTCGACTGAAGACGGGCCCCGGAACCCTTTGACGTTGTGCGGCACGCGCAGCGGGTCGAGCAGACGGGTGCGGGAAGACATAACGCTCCTCGGAGCGCCCCCTGCAGGGGCATCTCCCCCGCCCGGCAGGGGTGGGACAGCCCCCGTCATGTCGGGCACGACGTTGCTCATGGAAACGACATTGGCCACGATGGGGCAGATGGCGAAGCGTGGGGCGACGGGCGTCCGCCACCCCCAATACATGTCATCTTTGCCCTTGAACTTGGCCAAGAGCTGGTCCTGGGCTTGCTTCAGGACCTCGGTCGGATAACGCGAGGTCACCGTTAGGTTGAGCACGCCGAACTGGGTCTCGGAGTTACCGAGCCCTACGTTGGTATCCTCATCGAAGACGCCGACGTAGTGGGTATGGGAGAACTTGTAGTCTCCTACGTCCCCCTTGCGCGCCAGCCTGACCTCGCCCGGCATCCAGTAGTACGCGGGCGCCTGCCCGCTCGCTTGGAGCTCCTGGTTGTTGCGATCGGCTAGGTACAAGATGGTGTATTGTTCGCCGGAGGTCCCGTTAACGACGAATTCTTCGAACCTGCCCGTGTATACAGGGCCCACTGCGCTGACCATCTCTATTCTCCCTTGTTTTCGTTATTGCGGAGCCGATAGTTTTGTTCAGGTCACAGGCGTCCAAGGTGTAAGCACGTTCGACGTGCCCGCACTAAACCTAACAAGAAATGGGCAAGCACACAGGGATGCCTCTCTTCACAGAGAGCGCATTCAAACAAATCTCTAGCCGACATCAATCCCTACTGCGAGATCGCAGCATGTAACTGCTGAACTAACTAGTGGCTAGTTAGGCTTAATGGTGTTGGACCCCAGCGGTCTACTCCTCAAGCTGCGTACGATCTGGAACAAATAGCAAGCAGGACCATGATCCAGCGTTGTCACCCGTCCGCACACGTTCGCAATGCCAGAAACCATACCCAAACTCTCTGAAATCCGTGCTGCGGCTTACCAAGCGGCTCAAGGGCATTGATGCTCCTATGGTGGTCAAGAAGCGATTTGCGCCGGGCGGACAGTTTTGGGCCGACGGCAGAGATAACCGAAGATCTCACGCGCGACGAAGCGCTTGAGGCAACGGATGATCTCCCGCTTGCTCTTGCCCCCGGCGGTGGGGCGCCGGACGAAGTTGAGGGTGGGCTGGAGGGTGCGCATGCGCACCCTCCACGCGGTGGAGGGCAGCGTCGGCTTGCCGATGCCCGCCGCAGTTCAGCCTGTGTCTGCCGGTTTTGCCGCTCGAGGCCAGCACCGGGCAGGCGCCGCAGAGCTTGGCGAAGGCAGCTTCGGAGTGGATCCGCTCTGGCTCATCGCCGACGAGAACCCGCATCTCCGCCGCGGTTGCGGTCCCCATGCCATGCGCCGCGACCATTTTCGGTGCGCACCGCTCGGCCAGCCGGCCGAGATGGGCGTCGTGTGACCGGATCTCGACGTCGAGGTCGAGCCAGCGGCGAGCGATGGCACGCAGGCTGGCCTTGGCTGAGGCGGTGGTCGTGGTCAGCGGCCCCGGCCGCAATGCCGCCAGATGCCGGACCAGCGCCATCCGGCCGGCGACTGCCTCGAGCTGCTCGAGCAGAGCTGCCGGAGCGCTGATCATGATGGCCTTCAGCGCCAGCATGGCCTGGGTGCGCGCCTTGGCGGCGGTGTCACGGGCGACCTTAAGGTGCCTGATCATCTCCACCTCACCTGTGCCGGCTTGGGCGAAGCCGTGGCCTGCCCACCCAGCACGGCGCGGGCGGCGCCTTCGGCATCAAGGTGGTCCGTTTTGCCATGCCGGTGCCGCCGCCCGCGATCGGGCCGGCCGGCTTCATGAACGGTATGGCCCGTCGCACGAAGAAAGCGCGCCAGGCCAGCGCCGTACGCGCCTGTGCCCTCAATGCCGAAGGCGCGGACGGCTCCCAGTGATCGGGCCCAGACCTCGAGCTCACGGTAGCCCTCAAGGCCAACGCGGATCGTCAGCTCCCCAACCCGGGCGCCGAGCCCGGTGACGGCCACGGCGGCGTGGGTGTGCTTATGGGTGTCGATGCCGACAATGATGTCATGCGGGTTGGCCTCGTCCATGCTGCCGGTTCTCCCATCGGGTGCGGGTCCGGCGATCTGACGGGCGGACAGGACTGTGACGGGATGGTCGGCCTCAGGCTCCTATGAGGTCACATCCCGCCCGATCGCCGAGCGTCGTCCGGCAGGCCGGCACGTCGGTACCATGACACCGGGTCAATCAAGGTGAGGGTCAGACCTGCCGAACAACATCAACACTCTCACAGTCAAGTTGCTGACCCTGAGGCGAGCAAGCTGGCCGGTCGCAGCGGCCGTCGGTCTACAGTCAAGATGCCGCAGCGGCCCCGCTGATATCGGTCCACACTTCGAACGCGCGCAGCCTTGTGGGGCGATACTCACTGGTGGTGACGTGGTCGCGGCGTTGTTGCATGGATCCGGCCAGTGGCGCTGTGAGCCGGGCCCGCCGTAGGAGGATGGCCCCTCCTTTGACCCCGGATACCAACTTGCCGTTCAAGCTGAACCAGGACCGCCGCCACCATATCCCCAAGTAGACCCGCAAGGTTCAGAACTGGCACGAGTACGACGCCAGCCTGCGCCAGCGCGGCAGACTGACGGTGTGGTTCTCCGATGCGGCGATCGAGGGATGGCGCGCAGCGCCGCGCACTACCCCGGCGGGCAGCCCTGGTACTCTCCCCTGGCGATCCTGACGGCGCTGACCCTGCGGGTCGTGTTCCGCCTCGCGCTGCGCCAGACAGAGGGGCTGATCGGCTCCGTGCTGCAACTGCTCGGGCTGGCTCTGGCGGTGCCCGACCACACCACCCTGTGCCGCCGAGCCGAGACACTGGAGGTGCCGCGGCCCCGGCAGCGCAGGGAGGGTGAAGCCATCCACCTGCTGGTCGACAGCACCGGCCTCAAGCTTTGCAGCGCGGGCGAGTGGCTGCTGGAGAAGCACGGCACCAGAACACGCCGGTCCTGGCGAAAGCTGCACATCGGCATGGATGCCGAGACCGGTCAGATTGTCGCGGCGGCGCTGACCACCATCGACGTCGATGATGGCGCCCAGGTTGGCTCCTTACTCGGCCAGGTGTCAGCACCGGTGGCCTCGTTCACCGCAGATGGCGCCCACGACCAGGAAGGCGTTTCCGCTGCAGTCGCCGACCGCCATCCGGATGCTGCGGTCATCGTGCCGCCGCGCTCCACGGCCGTGCCGAGCGAGACGGCGGAGACCGCGCCAACGCAGCGGGATCGTCACCTGAAGAGAATAACCGAGCACGGACGCGCGGCTTGGCAGAAGGCATCTGGCTACACCAACCGAGCCCGCGTCGAAGCGGCTACCGGCAGGTTCAAACAGGTGATTGGTGATGGACTGCGTTGCCGCACGGACCAGCGTCGGGCGACCGAGGTGGACGTCGCCGTCCATGCGCTGAACCGCATGTTGGAGCTGGGGCGCCCGATCTCCGTCCGTACCGCCTGAACCCAGACGGCGCTGGGCTTACTGCGTTCGTACTGTCGATCCCTGCAACACGCCCGGTCACGCGGTATCCAGGGCCGCCCAGCTCTTCGGGCCGAGGATGCCGTCCGCGACCAGCCCCTTGTCGCGCTGGAACTGCCGAACCCTGACCTCTGTCGCCGGCCCGAAGATGCCGTCCACGGCCAGACCGAGCTTGCCCTGCATCGCCCTGACGTCGTCGCCTCGGTCACCGCGGCGCAGTGTGGGGCGCGATTCGGCATCGACCTGCGGGATCAGGGGGCGCGGCACGTGATGCCCGTCGATGGCGGCCTGGACCATCTTGCGATGCCGGTCCATGGCCTCTCGCGGATCAGGCTGGCCATCCAGCCGCGGGTCGTTCTTGCGCCCGAAAGGCAGGGCGTACTCGCCATGCCCGCAGCACCTGTCAGCGCCGCGGCCAATATGCTTCAGCAGCGCGGCGGTGCCCCGGATGTAGGCATCGATCTGGACGTCCGGCCACGGGTCGCCGGCTCGTCCACTGTGCTCCGCCTCAATCCCGATGAAACGGCCGTTCCCGTCGCGGATGGTCTTCCAGTCGCCTCCGCCGGCATGGTTGGCTCGGCCGGCGGCGATCACGTAGTAGGTGCCATCGCGCGCGAGCCCGAGATGGCAGAGCGGGCCAGGCAGGTCGCTGCGCCCTTCGACGAGGGTGTGGAGGCTCGGCATGTTGCCTAGCCTAGTGGTCGCGGTGTGATGCCACATCACGCCCTCGGGCCGGCCGAACTCTCCGCGGCCGCGGCTCGCCCAGCCCGGATGTTCCGCCACCTTGAGGTCCGCCGCCAAGAGCACCTCCGGCAGCCAAGTCAGCGAGAAGGCCATGGCTACGCCCCCTTGTCCCGGCCTTCGATGCCACCCTTCGCCGGCGGCAGTTCGACGTCGTGGGTGACCTGCTCTTCCGGTACGTCGTGGCCGGCTAGGCACCCATCGGGATCCGAGAGGTGCGCAGCGTCCGCGCCGCCGGCCAGCGGCACTCCGGCCACCGCGCCGCCCACGAGCCGATGGCTCGCATCGGACAGGATCACGTCGGTCTTGCGGTCCGACCGCGACCTGTCCTCCGAAGCCTCGTCGCGGCTCTTCTCCCTGGGCTTCACCGTCGCGCGGATCACCATCAGCTTATTGAGCACGTCGAACCAGAAGGGCGCGCCGAGCGTAGCGGCGATGGCCGTGATCGCCCAGCCGAACAAGGCGATTATGGTGGCCCAGAACCAGCTGCCGAGCGCGAACTCGCCTTGCGGGAGGGTGCGGCTCAGCGCGAACTCGCTCCAGCCGATCGGCAGGCCGACGTTGCGGACTTCCTGGTCGAGGAGGCGTAGCCGCTCCCGGCTAGGGCCGCCCCGTGGAAGTTCCTCTGCGGCGATGTTGCTGGCCAGGGAGACGATCTGCTCGCGCGCCGCAGGGGTCGCCGAGAGGTGCTGGGCAATGACGATCGGGTTGATGTTCAGTGCGACAGCCAGGGAAAGGCCGAGCCAGAACAGCAGCTTCTGGGTGCGTCGCTTATACCAGCCGGCGGCGCGATCCATCATTCCGTCATACCAGCTCTCGAGGTTAGTCCTCAGCGTGGCGACATCGTCTCCATAGAGTTGCCGGAACTTCTCGACGACGCGGTTCACGCCCGAGCTTACCGAGCCGGCGCTCTGCAGGTCCAGGACGACCGCTGAGAAGATGTCCCGCGGGATGTAGGAGGGCAGGTTGCCTCCCGTCTCCCGGCCGAAGAACAAGGACGTTCTGCTTTTCTCGTAATCGCCTTGGAACAACGCGAAGACGAGAGGGTGATTGTAGAAGGCCTCTGTTGCCTCTTTGCTTGCAGGCGTCTCCTGGAAAAGCAGAGTCACCGCCCGTTCCAGGTCCGCCGCCCGGGTCTTCAGTGCAGACTCGATTACTTCGACCAGCGCGGTCAGGAACAAGCTGGTAAGCAGGAAAATAAGCACAATGCCGACCACGACGTCGAGCGTCTCTGATCCGAACATGTGCTTCTCCGAACGGTGCTGGTCTGATCAGCATCCTATCTTCGCAATTAATGCAAGATGTCTCTTTGATCTTAAATAAGGATTTTATATCGCGCCGCATCGTACTCCGCCAGTTTGGCACTCGGTGCCGCTGCCGAGGGATGCGATGCCGCCGCTCTCGGTCTGCCTCGAACGGCATGCTCGTCCCCTGCCGACGGCGCTACCGCCCCGCCGAGCCTGCTGCCCAAGCCGATCGGGCGCGATCCATGCGCCACGGTGTGTGCCGTGCCGACAATGACGGTTACGTCTGTGGCGATGAGCGATGTCGGAGGCGCGTGATCGACAATCCCCCCGAGAGCGATCTCTCGCTTGCTGCATCAGCAACAAAAGCGTAGCCTCGGCCGGTTTTGTTGTGACCTCTCCGGTGCGCCCGCCCCTTCCTCCGGAAACCTGACAACGCTGTCGGACGTCACGGACAATCACGCGCTGCGGAGGGCGGACGCTACCCACAACGCCCCGCGATTCAAGTTGATCGCGACGTCCCGGCAGGTGCATTCTCTCGTAAGCACATCCCGGTTGTCGCGGCCCGATGCCGTGCGGCGGGCGCGGTCTATGCAATCCCAACGGGATACTGCCATGGCGCTCCTCCCCCCACGCGTGATCGGCCCTTTGTCGGAGTGCAGCGGCAGCGTCAGGGTCCAGGCCCACCTCACCGGGGCGACAGTTACTATTTTCGCTGATGGCGCCGTCGTGGCTACCGGCGTCGCATCCTGGTCGGATCAGACCTTCCCGCTCAGCGTGCCGCTCTCGCCTGACCAGAACGTCACGGCGACGCAGACGGTCGGGATGGAGACCAGCCCGGCGTCACCGGAAGCCGTGCAGGTGCAGGCCCGGCCACCGACGATCGGTCCAGTCGGATTCCGCAGCCATCTGAACCAGTGCGGCGAATGCGTGTGGCTCGAAGGCTTGGTTCCCGGCGCGAAAGTGGAGCTGCGCGACGGCGCCACCGTGCTCGGCAGCGGCGAGAGCTATGACGGCAACGCGCGCTTCCACCTCGCCACGCCGCTTGCGCTCGGCATTGCGATCACGGCGCAGCAGACAGCCTGCGGCATCGCGGGCAGCGTGACGAACGGCCCACCCGTCGATGTGGTGGTGGAGAAGCAGCGCACGCTGCCGACACCGGTGGTGCAGTCGCCGCTGCGCGAATGCGAACGCAAGGTCACCATCAGCAACATCGTACACGGCGCGCAGGTGACGCTGATGCGCAGCGCCGGGCCGAACCTACAGGCCTGCTTCGGCCTCGACTCGTTGTGGATGGGCGTGAACCCGCCGCTCGCCCTAGGGGAAACCATCTCGGCGCGGCAGGAGCTGCGCGGCCGTTGCAACCTGAAGAGCGCGGACGCCGATCCCGTCACCGTGCAGGACAACACGCCGGTCCCGGTGGCGAACGTGGTGCCGCCGCTCTGCGACGGCAGCACAACGGTCGTGCTCAGCGGCCTAGTCATGGGCGCGCGCGTGCGCATCCTGGCCGACGGCGCGGAACTCGGCCTGGCCGAATCTCCGGTTGATGGAACCTACGATTTTCTTGTGCCGCCGTTGGGCGGCGGCGCGATGATCACGGCCAACCAGGAGCTGTGTGGCGAATGGAGCCTGCCCGGCCCCGGAGTGCCGGTAGACAAGGCGCCGTCCGCGCTTCCCACGCCCAAGCTGCATGAGCCGCTGTACGAATGCGGCGCGGCAGTGCGCGTTTCCAACCTGCATTTCGGCGCGCGGGTCTATGTCTACTCCACGCTTCTGGGCGCGCCCATCGGCGAGCGGACCGTCGAGGCCGACCAGGTCGATGTCGGCGTAGCGCCGCTGCTGATCGCGGGCGACACCATCTTCGCTGTTCAGCGCGGATGCGGGCTGGTGAGCTCTAAGTCCAACGCCGTCGTAGTCGGCAAGATCGAACGGGTGCCGCCGCCGCGTGTCGTTGAGCCGCTGTACTCCTGCGAGTCCGCGGTCCACGTCGTGGATGTCGTGCCCGGCGCCCGCGTCGATGTTTACGTCGACGGAAATTTCCGCGGCAGCGCCACCGGAGGCGGGACCGACCTGACCGTTGGCGTAAGCGGCGAACTCGAAATCGGCGATCAGGTGACGGCGCTACAACGCCTGTGCGAGCATACCTCGCGCTCCAGCAGGCCGGTGACGGTGCTGGAGTTCCTTGGCCGCTGGCATCAAGTCGGCGGCGACACGGCGGCGGGCATCCTGGCGGTCCACGCGGCGTTGCTGCATACCGGCAAGATCGTCTATTTCGGCGGCGACCAGCACGACAGCGGCCTCAACACGTCCGGCGACGTGGACCACACGCGCCTGTTCGACTGCACGACGCACGCGGTAACCAACGTCACCGGGCTCCCGGGCAACAGCGACCTCTTCTGCGCCGGGCATGCCCAGCTTGCCGATGGTCGGATCCTGGCTGCGGGCGGCACCCGCAAATGGGGCGGCGGCGGCGTCCATCCGTCCGGTCACTTCATCGGCTTGCGCGACGCCTGGCTGTTCGATCCCACGGACGACCAGTGGCATGCAACCGGCAAGCTGGTGACGCAGCGCGCCGCGGAGGTCGCCGCGGGTCTCGACATCGAGAAGACCGGCGGCAAGTGGTACCCGACCCTGGTAACGCTGCCGGATGGGCGCGTGCTGGCCCTGTCAGGCCATCCGGAAATCGACGACAGCCGCCACAACAACAACTCGCTGGAGTTGTATGATCCGGCGACCGGCGTCTGGTCGATCATCGGGCCGACGGACTACGCCAACATCGATTCCGTCGATGCGCGCCGCTACGAGTATCCGCGGCTGCACGTGCTGCCGGACGGCACTGTGATTTCCCTGTCTCCGATGTCGAACGGGCGGCTGGAACGCTGGCATCCCTATGCCGACGCCAATGATTGGGACGATGTGATCGCGCCGCCGACCGAAGGCATCTACGACAACGGCTTCGCACAGGATACGACATCGGTCCTGCTGCCGCTGTCGCCGGCCGATGGATACCGGGCCCGGCTGATGCAGATCGGCGGCTCGACACCGTTCATCCTGGACATGGGCAATGTTGCTGCCGGATGGAGCGCGGCAACACGCGCCATGTTTGACCATCCGGCGAGCGGTGACGTGAACCCGGTGCGCGAAAACGCGGATGCCGTCATCCTGCCGACGGGCGAGATCCTCATTGAAGGCGGAATGAAGGTTGGCAACAGCGATGCCACCGCGGTACGTGCACCGGAAACCTTCGATCCGGCGACCGGCACCTGGCGTGTGCTGCCAGCGACGTCGATCGTCCGCGGCTACCACAGCGTAGCCCTGCTGATGCCGAGCGGCGCCGTGTGGGTGGCGGGATCGAACTTCAACGCGAACTCGGGCATCGCGAACCGTGAACTCCGGATCGAGATCTTTGAACCCTGGTATTTCTGCGGTCGTCGCCCGTCGATCACCGATGCGGCGCCGAAGGCCTGCCACGGCGACGATGTCGAAATCCGCACGCCGGACGCAACCGACATCCAGCGCGTCGTCATTGTTCGGTGCGGCACGGTCACGCACAACTTCAACCCAGACCAACGGCACATCACGCTCGAGTTCCGGCGCGACAAGGGCGACGTCATAGTGGCGCGCATCCCGGCCGAACTGAATGTAGCCATCGTCGGCTACTACCTGCTGTTCGTGATCGATTCGACGGGGCGTCCCAGCACGGGCCGGTTCATCCAGATTTGCCCTGGCAGCAGCAGGCCGCCGCGGCCCTGGCGGGACCCGGCCTGGTGGGAATGGTTGCGCGACCTGCTGCGCGACGGGCGCCGGTTGACCCCAGCCGAGACGCGCGGCATTCAGCGCGACTTGCTCGGCAGTCGCACTCCCCCGCGCAAGCGGCCGTTTTCGACGGAACCACATGGCCCGGGGGATCAGGGTGGGCACGCGCCAGGTGGCGGTCATGGCGGTGGCCCCGTCGTCGGCGGCCCCGGTGGCGGCGGTCATGGCGAAGGCGGCCATGTCGGCGGCCCAAATCCGGCGCTGCCCGAGATGCCACAGGCGCGCGCCGTTCCCTACGCCATGCAGGGCACGTTCCTGGAGGTCTGCGATTGCTGGACCATCTGCCCGTGCTGGACCGGCCGCGGTCCGGATGAGGACGTCTGTACCGGCGTCTTCGCCTGGGTCATCGAGAACGGACGGATCGATGATGTGGATGTGGGCGGGCTGACCGCAGTCAGCGTTTCGACCCATACCGGACACCGGAAGGATGCGCAGCAGCGGGTGCAGATCTTCGTCAGCGACGACGCGGACGATGCGCAGGCGCTGGCCCTCGCTGGTGCGTTCAGCGGTCTATACGGAGGTCCGCTCGGCGAACTCGGGCGGCTGCTGGGCGACCTTGCCGGTGTAGCCCGTGCGCCCATCGAGATCGATTTAGCCGCGCGCCGCGCCAAGCTCACGGTTGGACGCAGTATCGCCACTGAAACCAAGACCCTGACCGGACTCAACGGCGAGCCGATGACGCTGGCCGGAGCAAGACTTTCGAACGTTCTCGGCACGCCGGCAGAGGTCGGCGAGTCGCTGCGCCTCAAGGTCGGAATGCCGTCGCTTGGAGTGCAACTCGATCTGCAGGGGCGCAGCGCCATGCGCGGCCGGTTTAGCTACCGCCACGAGCCGGGCGAGCCGGGCAAGGCATGAGAAGCATCATCGCTTTGCCGCCGAGGATTGTCGCGCCGGCGCGGGTCGCGCTGGCCGTGTTTGGGGTGTCCGGGGCGGGGCTGGCACTGCTGGCCGCTGGAGATGCGACCGGCTGGCTGCCCCACGCTGCAAACGCCGCGTTCTTGGGCGTCGCCGCCTGGATCGCGCTGTTCCTCGCCGGTTGGACCCTGATGACATGCGTGATGATGCTGCCGTCGTCTCTGCCGTTCCTGCTGACTGTGCAACGGGCGGGCGGCCCGGACGCGAGCATGACGGCGGGCATCGGGTTCACTGCAACCTGGTTCGCGGTTGGCATCGTGGTGTGCCTGGCTATTTGGGCCGCGGGCGGTTGGCTCGATGGCGCCGCGCTTGGAGAGGCTGAACGGCACTTGGCCGGCGCAAGCCTAATCGTTGCTGCGCTGTATCAGGCCAGCCCGCTGGCGCGCTCCTGCCAGCGCGCCTGCGCCCGGCCTTTCGGCATCCTGGCGCGGTCCTGGCATGGCGCGGGAACGCCCTGCCGCGACGCGTTCATGGCAGGGCTCCGCTACGGCATGAGCTGCGTCGGCTGCTGCGTGCCGATGATCGTCGTGATGATGCTTGTCGGGGTCCACGACCTTGGATGGATGGCCGGCCTGGCCCTGGTGATGATGATGCAGAAGCACGCCGTGTGGGGTCCAAGAATCATGTCGGCGGCGGCAGTGGCGCTGACGGTGGCGGGGCTTGGCATAGGCGCCGGATGGTGGGTGGTGCCCCTGCATTCCTTGCGCGCGCTTTGTGGCGTTTGAGCGGGTTGCCCAGGCGCGCGGACTGCCCTGACGGCATTGACCGGCTCACACTGTCAGCGACGGTACGATCCCGGGTGCACCTCCTCCGCCAACCGCTACACCCAGAGAGAGTTGTGTTCTCAGTTCCCACCGCTGCAGCGGTGGGAACTGGGGAACGAAAGTCTCTGGGGCGAACGGCAGCCCATTTACCAGTTCGCCAAAAAAGGCCGTTAGGTCCCTCGGTTTGCAGCTTCCGGCGACCTTCACAACCTGCAACGCCATCGAATAATCGTCTACCCAGACCTGCACCACCATTCTACCCAGCCGGCCACCTTCAACGCCTCGCGTTTAGTGGGCTACCTGCCGCGGCGGTGACGAGCGTCGCCCGAACCTCCCGTGCTGGAAGGTAAGGCTCGAGGTGTCCGCCGGAGCGGCCCGATGGATCGCGCACCCGACCGAATATGTCCAGCCGCAGTAGGTAAAGTGCGGCAAGGTCGTCCCAGAGCGAAGTGTTCTTTAGCCCAGCTGGGTCGCGCATAATCTGTGCAAGCCGCTAAGGTAGTACCTCTGAAGTCGCCGCAAACGCTCTTCTCATGTCCTCATTTGGCGAGAATGCGTAACTTCTCGTGTCTGCGACGTTTTGCGCTGGCTCAGCTGTGCCGCAACTTCTAGGTCCCTGCGAAATGTCGACCCAGTCGGCACGCAATCCCCGCGGGCCGAGCATTGTAAAGGCCGCGCGGCAGGCAGCCCAATCGTACCGCAGTTCCAGCCGTCGGGCTCACCACGCGCTTCGTCGTCAGGGAACGGGCTGCCTTGTGCGACGAGTTGGACCAATCGTCTGCCAACTACACTCTCGTACCGCAGAAACGAGGTCCATGGCCCAATGGCCAGCAGTGCGAGGCGCGCACAGCCCGCGGTCAGGCGCTCGACTTTCGCCTCCACGGGAGGCACGACCTCTTCGCTCACCCGAACGACGGGGCTGGGCGGCGGAAGCGTACCGTTCAGTGTCTCTGCGGTGACCCGCCAGGTATCCAACCCGCGGAAGCGGTCCGCATCAAACTCTCGGTCCGGCGCTGGCGAGGTACCCTCCACAACGGGAATGCCAGCACCGCGCAAGAAGGTACGGAGCGCCCGGGCACCGCCACGCGGTGTCGCTAGGCCCTCTGTGACTACGACAGCAGCGATGCGCCGATGCGGAGCAAGTACCGTAATAGCGCGTAAATCGTCTAGGCCTGCGTCGCTGTCTATCAGCGAGCAATCAGCACGGCGATCGACCGCAGCTACCGTTGGTACGGGTTCAAGCGATGACACTGACGCTATTGCCGCCGGCTGTGAGCAACCTGCGAGCACTGCAAGTGCCAGAGAACTGAAGCCGAGGAAACAAATATCACGCATGCGCGACTCCTCCTAGCCGATCACAATTTCCCTCGAAATGCCGCACCTTAACCAGCGCAATTCAGAAGAACTCGTATACGATTAATATAGCGAAGCGAAAGGTTTTCGCGCCACGCTCGGACGAGACGGATCGCTGGGAGGATTGCATGGCAATCTGGAGGACGAGCTGGGCCGTTGGATTAGCCGCAGGCACAGCTATTGCCGCCTGTGGCGTGCCACATGCCGAAAAGCCTACAGTTCAGGGATGGACTGAGATGCAGCGCTCGGAGTGGTACGAGGCTACCCAGGGCTCACGCCTCATCCCTTATGACTGGTTTGAAGCACTGGAACAGCCCGGCTCCGACCGCCCCTTCCTCGACGACGCCTACATAGCTAGCTTCCGCTACCTGCCTCGCACCACCTCATTCGGCGTCCGCCTGCCCCTCGGCTTTGCGCTCGACCAAAGGGACGACACTAGCCTTTCTCACACGCGGCTGCGTTGGAAGGTCGGGCAGCGCTCCAACGAGCGTTGGGTCGGGATGAACTGCTCGGCCTGCCACACGGCCGAGATCACTTACGCAGGTCGAAGCGTACGGGTCGACGGCGGCCCAACGCTCGCAGACTTCCAGGGCTTCATTGAGAGCCTCAATCAGGCATTGTCTCAGACTTCGGCCGAGCCTGCCAAATGGGACCGCTTCGCTGCCCGCGTCTTAAGAGCTGAGGACACCTCGGCTAACAGAGCCATGCTCCGCGAGGCTTTTGGTGAGTTGACCTCCTGGCAGGCGACCCAACTGCGAATGAATCAGACGCCGCTGCGCTACGGCTACGGACGCCTAGACGCTTTCGGGCACATCTTTAACAAGGTGGCTTTGGTAGCAGACCCGACCAACGCTACGCCCAATCCGGCCGATGCCCCGGTCAGCTACCCCTACCTCTGGAATATCCACCAACTTGGCCACGTTCAGTACAATGCTATCGTTGAGAACTCACCCGTCCGGTCACCCATCAGCGGCGGCACCTTCGATATCGGCGCCCTGGGCCGGAACACCGGCGAGGTAGTCGGAGTCTTTGCCGACGTAGCCGCACGGCGAGATCCCGGACTAGGCGGGTTCGCGTCGAGTGTGGACGTGGGTAGCCTAGTGGCGCTGGAGCAGCGCCTTATGCGATTGGAACCACCGAAGTGGCCATCCGACTTTCCGCCGATCGATGAGAGGCTAGCGGCGCAAGGGGAAACGCTGTTCAGGGCGAACTGCGCCTCCTGCCACATACCCTTGGCGAACCTCACCACCCGCGTGCCCGACCGGATTAGCACCTTCAACCCTGCAAGCGCACCCGATGCGGCAGACCCTGCACGGGATAAGCCGCCAGGTACTGACCCCTGGATGGCGTGCAACGCTTACACATATCGCTCGGCGTCTGGAGTGATGGAGGGGCTGCCCGCAGCTTACATCTCTGGTGCTCCTTTAGAGCGCGAAGCTAATCTATCTGACATGCTGCAGACCACGGTGGCCGGCGTCCTAATCGGAGCGAAAAGCCAAGTCGTCCAGAGCGCGTTCGCCACCTTCCTCTTTGGCGACCGGCCACCTCGGGTTATTACAGCCCCGCCTCCCGTTGCTGCCGCCCCCACCCCACGTGTAATCGACCCGCGGCAGGCTCGGTTGGACCGTTGCATGCAGGAGCGCAGCGTACTCTTAGGCTACAAGGCTCGGCCGCTGAACGGCATTTGGGCAACCGCGCCCTATCTACATAACGGCTCCGTGCCAAACCTTTACCAGCTGCTCCTCCCACCATCCCAGCGTGTCACTGCGTTCCATGTAGGCACACGCGAGTTCGACCCGCGGCACGTCGGGTACATCACGGATCAGGCCGCCCCAGGCAACACCCACACGTTCTCGGTCACGAATCTAGATGGGCGACCCATCCCCGGCAACTCGAACGCGGGGCACGACTACGGGAACGCAGAGCTTGACGAGGCCGCACGCCTTGCAATCATCGAGTACATGAAAAAGCTTTGAAGATCGACTCAAGGCCGCAGCTTCGGACCTTGGCCCATGGCACATAAATCCGGCGCTGCTTGGTGCATGGGCGCAGCGCCTGTTTCGCGAGCCGTAGCACGCCCAGCCTCCCTCTTCATCAGATTGCTTTGTTAAGTTGGTAATCACGACCCAGGGTAACGGCCATAAGTTACCGTATCCGAAGCTGCAAGGGTGGGGGAGCTATTCAAAGCTGGGAGGACTATCGGCCCGTGGCACGCTTTGCTGATTTCCCGACCCACTTCTCAGATTGGTGCTCACTGCCATCAAATCCTGAGGCCACGCAACACTATTGGATTAGTTTCGTAAAAGCACGTCGCCATCCGCAAAGAGCTTCTTACTCCAAGGTATGCTGCTTGAATACTGAAGTACGCAGCGCCGGTGTGAGCCTTCCGCTCCAGGCGCTGCGGTGTGTGGGTTCATTCGAACCACAACGGTCGCACTTGGCACTGCCTTCTAAAAAGGGCGAAGCGTCTTGGCCGTTTCGCGTCGGAGCTGCCTGCGCATTCCTCGTTTTTCTCTTGGCCGGCTGTGGCGGGCTACGCGGGCCGGTTACCTTCGACGCGAGCGACCAAGCCGTTGTGGTCGAGGGGGGACGCGATGCGGCCCGTGCCTTCATCGTCCATGGTGCCTGCCCGACGCAGGCCTCACCAGCAACCGCCGGAGCGGGTGGTGCCCCCCCCCGACGACCGCGGCGCTACCCGTCGTGTCAGCAGGTGCCCTGGCCACCTTGGTGCCCGTGGTCGCAGATTTCAGCGTGCGGCTGCTACAGGACTACCTCGCTCGGGCGCAGTCGAAGCAGACGGACAAGCTACCGAGCCTCGGGCGCCGGCATGCTCCGCAGCGGCGCCGGGGTTGCGCCCCGGGCCTGCCTGGTCGTCGCGCGTGGGCGATTCGGGACGACACTACCGACGGCGCTTCCGCCGACGTCGGGCCTCCTGACACGGCGGCACTTACAGGACCTGGGCCTCACCGTTTACCCGCCCCTCTACGTGGAGGTCAGCATTCGGTCGGCCCCGGACGCCAATGCCGCCACCCGCGCGGTGGCCGGGGCGGAAACCGGAACGCGGTTCACCGCCCCGGCGCGGCGTGGCGCCCCGCCGCGGGCTGCCGCTACCGCTGAGGTGGAGCCCGCGTACCTGCACCTGTTAGTCCGGCCCGAGGCGCTGCAGTTCGCGCACACCGCCGCGCGCCGCCCCGGGGACGGGCAGAAGGCCATCGGCATGCTGGTACTGCTGCGGGCAGAGCCGTTCGGCCGTGGGGCAACCGAGGCGCAGGCCCGCGAGGGCGCGCTTCTCGCCCTCCCGCTCGACTTCGGCGTCGTGCGGGAAGGCACCGCCGTCGCGGCGCCAGCGGGCGCGGCTGGGGCCGCGCACCCCTTCGCCAACCAGGAGCGCGCCGTGCGCGTGCCCGCGCTCTCCGCCACGGCCAACGCGGACGCGTTCGTCACCGAAGCCGGCGAGCCGAGCCGCGTGCTCGATCTGCTCGCGGCGACGCTGAAGGACAACGAGACGCCCGTCGAGAAGGCCATTGCGGACGCAGTTCGCGCGGCCGTCTCGCCGCCGGCAGGCCCGCAATGAATCCGACTACTCCGCCGTCGAGGAAGGGTCTGGGTGTAGACATCATCCCGTCAACACCGCTCCAGGCTGCCCCCGACGGGCAGGTGCGGGAGCTCGGCTCCGCGACGGCGAAGACGGCCGGACGCATATCGTGTCCAGCACCACATTTTAACCAGGGGAAAAGCAATGAAGCTTGTTCATACATCGTCAAAGGTGCTTGCGGCTTGGCTGGCGTTGCAGACGGCCACGGCTGTGTGTAACGCGCAGAGCACCGCCGGACTCGTGATGGACGCGGCGCCACTGCTCGCAAGTTCGGACTCTCGACCGCAGGTCACTGGGGGCCGCATCGCGTCGCGGGACGACTGGCCCTCCACGCTGGCCTTCCGCACGGCGAGTGGGGTTTGCACGGCGACTGCCATCGGTCCCCGCGTCGTTTTAACGGCGGCCCACTGCGTAGACGACGGGGCCACCGGCATCGTGCGGCTGAATCCTAGCGACGAGGTGGGCGTCCGTTGCGACCACCACCCACGCTACCGTGGTGGCGAGCAGGGCGGGGACATATCAGCTGACTACGCGCTCTGCCTGACCGCCGGCCCAATGCCTGTGCCGACACGCGGCTCTACAGTCGTGGGCTTTGAGGTTCTCGAGACATCGGCGGAGCGGCCCGGCGATGGTGCCGAGGTCGTCCTGCTCGGCTTCGGGTGCTCGGAGCGGAGCCAATACGGCTTACTGAATGAGGGCGACGCCAACGTCACTGTACGCCCGCCGCGATCGCAGTATGGTCGGAATTACATCGAGACCGGCCTGGCGAGCGGAGCGGGTCAAGCGGCTGTTTGCCCCGGTGACAGCGGCGGTGGAGCCTTCACGTCGTCGCTCAGCGGGCGCCGCGTATTCGGCGTCAACTCCCGCGTGCGGGATGGGGTTTCTTGGATCTCCGCGACGTCGACGGACGACTTCCGCGCCTGGGCCAATGGTTGGGTGGAGGATCCGCGCCGGCGCGTTGCAATATGCGGCCTTGTGGGACCGCAAGACAGCTGTCGGCGCTGACGGACATCGGTTACAGGCGTCGGGTTCGAGGGGAATCAAGGGCTGATCAGAGGAGGACATCGTGCGCACCACAGTACGTTTGGCTGTTGTCGCCTTCGCGGGAGGCGCACTGCTCCGGCTCCTAACGGGTACGGCCGGCGCCATTGAGGGCGGCGAGGTCGCTCGCCAAGCCGACTGGCCCTCGACGGTGCTGATACACAACACCCAGGGCAGCATCTGCACCGGTACCCTCATCGGCCCACGCGTTGGGCTGATCGCCAGCTTTTGCGTGGAGGACGGTTTCCGCGGCCGACTGGCCCTGGCCGACGATGGCTTTACGGCGACCCAGCTCGACGACACGGCAAGCGGCCTGCCCGGCCGCACGTTCCGCATCGAGTGCACCCATCACCCCGCTGCCAAGCAGTCAGCGTCGTTGGGCTTGGCTCTGTGCGTCACCGATGTGCCGATCCCGTCGCTCCTACCCGCGCGCGTCAACACCGACGAGAACCTGCCGCGCGTTGGGCAGGAGGTTGCCCTGGTTGGTTACGGGTGCTTTCGAAGGACGGCCGCCGGGACCGATTTCGGCACGCTGCGCGTCGGCTCCACCCGCGTGGTCGAGCCGCCCGCGTCAATTAAAGGTCCCGCCGCGCTGTTTGACGGTGCGGTATTCACCGAGGGAAGCGCATCGAGCTGCGCGGGCGACGCAGGCGGCGGTGTATACGTGGCACCAGATGCAAGTACCAGCGTAGGACCACGTGCGCGCGGTCCGCTGCTAGTGGGGGTGCAGTGGGGCTACCGTCTATCGGGCACGGTCACGCAGTCCGTCGTCGCTCCAACCGGATCCGGTGAGTTCCTGCAGTGGGCGCGGGGCTGGGCGCGCGAGCGTCGCGTGGACATCTGTGGGCTCGAAGGCGATGTGGGCTGTGACGCTTCACCACCAGGGGACGGCGGAACGGGCAACCTCGCTGCCCCAGGTCTGGACGGAGGCCTGCCCACAACAGCGGTCGCGCCGCCAGCCCTGGCTAGCGCCGCGGCCAATGCTGCGGCGGTGCGCCGCGTGCGCCGTATTCTCGTGACCTACCGGAATGGGCAGACGGCGCGCGACGTCGTCGTCGAGCACTGTGGCGAGCAGCCGGGCATCTACTATGAGGATCTCGTCGAACCGGGCGGTCCTCCCTCGGCGGACCATCGCTTCGAGCGCGAGGGCACGACCCTCATCCCGATCTGCGCCGCGCTCGACCGGCTTCCGCCGCTGGACGAGCAGGCCGCGCTTCCAGGGGAGCGGATCTGCGATCTTTATGCACGGCTCAGAAGCGCCGGTGGGCTCCGGGACGGGTGGGACCAGAGCTGCACGCGGCCGACCAACGGGAGCAGGCCTGAGCGCGGCTACGCAAGCGCCTACTTCGCTGAAGTCTTTGCTCTGGTGAACGCCCGCGATTTGCGTGGCAAGAACGATGTGGATCTCTCTACCTTCGCCAGTGTCCAGGTCCCGCTCGCGCCGGTGCGACCGGACAGCGGTGCCGCAGCGTTCGCTACGCCGGTCACCTCGGTGGAGCGCTGGACCATGGCGTGGAGCGACGCGGACCTCCAGACTGCCCCGGACCGCCTGCGCTGCGAGGCGCCTCAGTCGGAGAACGCGGCGGCGCATCCGTTCGATCTCTATGCCATGCTGGACGCATTTGCGATCAACGACGTGGCGCGCGGCGACGAACGGCTTCGAAAACCCGCTCTGCTGCTGGTCGCCGACACGGGCCTCCAGCCCTCGGCCTACCTGCCGGAACTCTTCAGGCGTCGGTATGTCACGCTCCTCACAGGGTCCGACTACAAGCCGGCGGCCGGCGCTGCGCCCTTCAGGCGCGGCCCGGAGCCGCCCTGGCACGGCACGGCGGTCGCGTCGCTCGCTATGGGTGGACCCTTCTTTGTACTAGCTGCCCGGGGCGGCCTTCTGCAGGATCGAATTTCTTTCGAGGTCATGAGGCTTTACGAGTACGAAACATCGGGTGGATCGACCCCATACTATACGATTCGTACCGGGGCACTGACCCAGCTCCTGCGGCGCGTAAGCATTATGCCGTACGTCGTCAACCTAAGCCTCTCATCGCCGAACAATCTCCCGGAACTGAGCCGGCTTAGCGAGAGCTACTCGGACGACTTGTTCGTTGTCGCTGCGGGAAACGACGGGCACCCGCTCCACGACCCTAGCCGGCGCGTCTTCCCAGCTCAGTACGGCGGCCAGAGTCGCTCCAACAACATGCTCGTCGTCGCCGCCCTGGAGGGCGCCGGCGACCGCCTTGCACGCTTCTCGAACTACGGCACGGGCCACGTGGATATCGCCGCTCCAGGCTGCGAGGTTCCGGCCTTTGCATTCGACGTCGAACCCTGGCCGCCGGCAGGCTTTCGGACAAGCCGCCTGAGCGGCACGTCCGTGGCGGCGCCCCTCGTCTCGTTCGCGGCGGCGCTGGTACGCGCCGAAGTGGGACCCGAGGCTTCCGCGGCAGCTATCCGGGAGCGCCTGCTGACAGCCGCTGACCTGGAGCGGCGGCTGCATGAGGAGAATCGCGACGGACAGCCCGATGCCATGGGTCAAGTGTATCACGGTCGTCGCCTGAATATCTCAAAGGCGATGCTGGTCTATCACGACCTGATCGAAGTAACCGGGCCGGCTGGGCGCCCGGCGTTGTATGCGGGCCGTCTAGTATTCGGGCGAAGGCGTGCGCCAGGGGGTGAGGCCGAACAACTGTCCGGGCGGGAAGCGATTGGCATGGCGTGCGGCCGTGGCGACCGACGTCTGTTCTCGCTTGAAAGCGACACGGAGCCGCGGATCGCTAAGGTTTGGCCACGCTACCGGAACGACGACGGCGGGCGAGCCATGGTGTACTTTAGGGCGGATCCGACGTCCGAGCTGGAGTGGGCGGAGTGCACGCTCCCGCCTGATTTGGTAATCGGCTTCCAGCGCGAGCGCCCGGAGAGGCGAGACACAGACTCAGTCGTTTGGTACGACTGGAGCAGCATCCGTGACGTGATCCCGCGCTGGTACCCGCCCCTGCTACAGCGGTAGTAGTCGCTTTCAAAGGCTGTCTTGAAAGCTACGGGGTAGGAAGTTACTTGCGGTTTGGGTGAGCGAGGCGGTGGAGCATTAGGCGGATCGCGGCCAGGGTGACCATTGCCTCGGAGACCTCGGGCAGCGTCTCGTAATCCTTGGACAGTCGCCGCCATCGGCCGAACCAGCCGAACGACCTTTCGATCACCCAGCGGCGCGGTTGCACGACGAAGCCTGTGCTGCCTACTGGGCGACGGACGATGATCAGCGCCAGGCCGAACACGAGGCAGGCGAGCAAGGCGGCCAGTCGATTGTAGATGCTGTCGGCGAACACGGCCCGAAGCCAATTGTGGAGTGGTTTCACGCGCTGCAGCAGATCGCCGAGACCGTCGGCGTCCTGGATGTCGGCGGCATGCACGAGGAGGCCGAGCAACAACCCGTCCGTATCCACCGCGGCGTGGCGCTTGCGTCCCTTCAGTCGCTTGGCGGCCTCCCAGCCGCGCGGGCCGCCGCTCTTTGTGGTCTTCACGCTCGGGGTGTCGACGATCACCACTGAGGGACTGGCCTCCCGCCCGGCGCCCTCGCGCAGCATGACGACGAAGGGCATTGTCAACTTGGTGGACTTCGAGGCATGCGCCATCGTGCGGCAGTACGCTGCTGAGCTTCAGGCAGCGATCTGGATGCACGTCTCCTGCCGCCACACCCGGAAGGCTGCGGCGCGAGCACGCCGGTACTGTGCCGCGATCATCAGGTGACGCCGCGGACGGAAGTGGCTGTAGATCATGGCGTGGGATGATAGGAAGCGTTGCGCCTGCTCCGCTAACTTGAACCTCTGCATCTGGCGCTCTCGGCGCCGCGTTGGTCGATGAGAGTTCTCAGCACGGTTGTTTAAGAGCGACTGGTCCGGTGCTTCACCTCGGGCAGGATCTCGCGGTGCGCGACCCCGTAGCTACGCAGGCCGTCAGTGACGAGGCGCTTCGGCTTGTACTTCAGCCCAGCGTGCAGCGCTCGAAGAGGCACTTTGCGGCCGTGGCGTTCCTGCGGTCCTGGACCAGGATGTTGAGCACGACACTGTGCTGGTCCACCGCGCGCCAGAGATAATGCAGCTCGCCGTCGATCTTCAGGAGCACCTCATCGAGGTGCCAAGTGTCGCCCGGCTTGGGCCTGCGCTGACGGAGCTTTCGGGCGAAGTCGGCGCCGAACTTGAAGCACCACTGCCGAATGCTCTCATGGCTGACGACGATGCTTCTCTCGGCCAGGATAAGTTCCACCTCGCGCAGGCTCAGGCTGAACAGGTGGATGCTCCTATATAAGTCAAGGGGCTTATGGGGCGGGGCTCGCTGGCTTCGGAGCGGCGCATAGATGGCCGAAGATTCCCCGAACTATGAACCGCTTGAGGCAGCGGATGATCTCTGCCTTGCTCTTTCCTTCGGCCGTTCGCCGACTGACATAGCGAAGCGTGGGCTCGTGCGCCCGCATTCTCACGACGGCGACGCGGTGCAGAGCAGCATTGGCTGCCGGTTTCCGCTCCGGTTCAGCCGGTGCCTGCTGGTCTTGCCGCTGGAAGCCGGCACTGGACAGGCACCGCATAGCTTTGCCAGGGCAGCCTCCGAGCGGATGCGCTCGGGATTGTCGCCGACCAAGATCAGCATCTCCGCAGCGGTCCCCACCCCGATGCCATGGGCCTCGACCAACGCTGGCGAGCGGCGCTGGACGAGCTTCTGAAGATGGGCATCGTGTGCCCGGATTTCGTCGTCGAGGGCCAGCCAGCGTCGGGCTGTCGGGCGACATGCAAAACCCATCCGGCGGCGACATCAGGAACCCAGCCACCCCTGGCTAGAGAGGGAGAGACAGGGTGTCTGACCAGATGAGCGTTGTTCCGCCCGTGGCCAGTGGGCGGGGGCAGTCGATGAGGATGCCGGACGAGGTGGCGGCGATGCTGCGGCTACGGGATCTGGGCTGGGGCACGCGGCGGATCGCGGCGGAACTCGGTTGCAACCGCGAGACCGTGCAGCGCTACCTCGGCGCGGGCGGGTGGGCGCCGTATCGCACGCCCGAGCGGCCCGGGGCGCTGGCCGGGCATGGGGCGTGGCTGGCCGCGCGGCTGCGCCGCCATCGCGGCAATGCCGACCTGGTGCGCCAGGAGCTGTCGGCCGAGCTGGGGATTGTTGTCAGCCTGCGCACGGTCGAGCGGGCGGTGGCGGACTTGCGGCGCGAGCTCGCGGCGGAGGCGCTGGCGACGGTGCGCTTCGAGACGCCACCGGGGCGGCAACTGCAGATCGACTTCGGCGAGCGTTGGGTGGCGATCGGCGATGAGCAGGTGCGGGTCTACCTGTTTGTGGCGACCCTCGGCTACTCGCGCCGGGTCTATGCCCACGCCTTCCGGCACGAGCGGCAGTCAGCCTGGTTCGAGGGGCTGGAGGGTGGGTTCCGGCATTTCGGCGGCCTGCCCAAGGAGGTGCTGCTCGACAATGCCAAGGCGCTGGTCGAGCACCATGACCCGGCCACCCGGGAGGTGGTGTTCAACGCCCGCTTGCACGCCTTCGCGCGGTACTGGGACGTGCGGCCAGTGGCCTGTGCGCCGTACCGGGCGCGGACCAAGGGCAAGGACGAGCGCGGGGTCGGCTACGTCAAGCGCAATGCCATCGCGGGCCGGAGCTTCGCCAGCTGGGCGGCGCTGGAGGCGCACCTGGCGTGGTGGATGCGCGAGATCGCCGACCAGCGCGTGCACGGCACCACGGGCGAAGTGCCGATGCTGCGGTTCGAGCGCGAGGAGCGGCAGGCGCTGCGTCCGCTCGGCGGCAAGCCACCGTTCCGCCAGATGCGTGAGCTGACCCGCTGCGTGCAGAACGACGGCTGCGTGGACGTCGACACCAACCATTACAGCGTGCCCTGGCAGCTGATCGGCGCCCAGGTCAGCGTGGTGGTCAACGACGGCGAGGTGCGGATCAGCCATGCGGGCGCCGAGGTGGCACGTCATGGGCAACGGCGGGGTCGGCGCGAGCGCGCCGTGGATCGTGCCCACCTGCGCGGCATCGTGGTGGGTGCTCAAGGCGAGCCGCGGCTCGACGGCGTGGTGGAGGCGCTGGCGCCTGGCGCCGATCTCCTGCGGCCGTTGGCCGAGTACGAGCAGGTGACGGGAGGCGCGTGGTGAGCGGCGCCGCGGCATCCTCCCTGCCCGAGATGCTGGGGCGGCTGAAGCTGACGGCGCTGCGTGACCGCCTCGACGTCCTGCTGGACGAGGCGGCTCGACGCGACCTCAACCTGCCCGAGGCGCTGGGCCTGTTATGCGCAGCCGAGGTGGCGCACCGCGAGGAGCGGCGCATCCAGATGGGGCTGAGCATTGCTAAGTTCCCCTATGTGCGCACGCTGGAAGGCTTCGACTTCGCTGCCCAGCCCTCGCTCGATCCCAAGCAGGTCCGCGACCTGGCCGCCTGCCGCTGGGTAGCGAACGGCGACACGCTGCTGGTCCAGGGGCCGCCGGGGGTGGGGAAAAGCCATCTCGCGGTCGCCCTCGGGCGCGAGGCGGTACAGCAGGGCTACTCCGTGCTGTTCACTTCGGCCATGGCGCTTATCACCGACCTGATGAAGGCGCAGGCGGAAGGGCGGCTGGAGGAAAAGCTGACGCGCTACGCCAAGCCGAAGCTGCTGATCATCGACGAGTTCGGCTACCTGCCGCTCGAGCCGCATGCCGCGCACTTGTTCTTTGCCCTGGTGAGCTGCCGTTACGAGCGGGGCAGCAATCTGGTGACCAGCAACCGCAGCGTCAGCGAGTGGGGGATCGTCCTAAACGACCAGGTGGTAGCGACAGCCATTCTGGACCGGCTGCTGCACCACAGCGACGTGCTGACCATCCGTGGCGACAGCTATCGTCTGCGGGAGAAGCGGCGGTCCGGGCTGCACAAATCCAATGTCGCACCGGCTCCGGCCGGGGCATCAGCGTGACCGGGGTGGCTGGGTCTTCGGTGTCGCCGGTGGCTGGGTTCCTGATGTCGTTTGACATCGGGCAATGGCACGCAGGCTGGTCTTGGCCGAAGCCACCGTTGTGGTGACCGCGCCGGGCCGTAGCGCAGCGAGGTGCCGCAACAGCATCTTCTTGCCCCGAAGAGCCTCGAGCTGCTCGCGGAGGGCAGCGGGGGCCTCGACGATGAGTGACTTCAGCGTGAGCATGGCTTGCGTGCGTGCCTTGACCGCGGTGTCACGGGCAACTTTGAGGTGCCTGATCATCTCAGCCTCGCTCCTCCCCGACTTTGGAACGGCCGCGCGATAGCCGCTGAGGAGTGTGCAGGCTGCGACCTCGGCGTCGAGGTGGTCTGCCTTGCCGTGCTGGTGGCGAGCTCGCCTATCAGGCCGGCAGACCTCACGGACGGTATGCCGCCTCTCGCGCAAGAACCGCGACAGGCCCGCGCCGTAGGACCCGGTCCCCTCGATGGCGAAGCTGCGGATGGATCCCAGCGAGGCGGCCCAAGCCTCCAGGTCGTAGTAGCCTTGTGTGCAGGCGGAGACAGTCAACTCTCCCACACGCGCACCAAGCGTGGTGATGGCGATGGCGGTGTGGGTCTGCTTGTGTGTGTCGGCACCGATTATGACGTCTGATGAGGTGGCCTCGTTCATTGTGCCGGGTCTCCGGAACGGGTGAGGGTCCGGCAGTCCAGCAGGGGGACAGGACTGTGATGGGACGAACACCGCCAAGTTCCTATGAGGTCACATCCCGCTTGACCGCCGGTGCCGCTCGGAAGGCCGACAGATCCACCTCAGGACACGCGGTCAGTAGAGATCAGGGGTCAGACCCGCCGAGCGGCCTGGATACTCTCACAGTACAGCCAGACGCCGTGGCTGATATTCTCGGCTGGGAAGCGGTAGCCAGGGTAGGTGGTGGGCTCGGGCATCATCTCGCCAGCATGGCCCAGTCTCTTCGTTACGGCCAGCGACCACGAAGTTGACAATGCCCCTGCTTAAGTTCGAGCCGCAGACCGTGTCGGCGGAGATCAAGATCTATCTAAATCAACCGGTCGTCGCCTTCGGTAAGGCCGTGGCCTACCGGCTATCCCCTCACAAGAGCTATATCGTGGTTCCGGGTACCATCAGCAAAGATGATTTCGGCCGCTTGAAAGCACTTTGCAGTATTCACGGCGTTGGACTCGCCACCTTCAGTCTCAATAAAGATGCGCCGGACTATACAAAGATCGTCTTGCCCACGCAGGCGAGCTCCGACATGTTCTACGCTAACCAAATGGCTCGCCGCCTTCTCGACGCCCAACCGGAGCTGTTTAACAAGCTCTTTTCATAGCTTCGCACTGAAATCAAAGGCAATGCTCTTGCTCCGGAAGAGCCGCTATGGAGCGTGAAAGACCGACGTAGCGCGTGGACGCTGACATGGGTTATGGCGGGCTGATGTCTTCCAGCGGCAAAGCGGGGCCTGATACTATCTGGTCCTTGATGCTGCAGCCAGGAGGACTGTCATGGACCACTATGTTGGGCTGGACGTATTACTGGAGCAGACCTCGGTCTGCATCGTCGACGGCAATGGCAAGACGTTGTGGCAAGGCATAAGAGAACAGAACCTTTGCGCAACGTAGCGCCTCAGCCGAGCAAGCAGCATTTTCGCAGCTGTTATGAGGAACGAGAAATTACAGAACTACTCGGAAGTTGATTGGCCGGTCCAAAGGTCACGTTCAAAGATGATTGCTTGCCGGCGTCAGCACGCCCTTCAATCAGCATGGAAAGTACGACCGAACTGGTCGAGAAACAGCGCATCCGCTATGGCTTAGGTTAGAAATCCACTAGCCTCGTCCCGCTTTTCGCTCTGGATGTGCGATTGTCCAAACTACCTCACTCAATGTCCAAGCGGAGGCCGGGGCCAACATCAATATGCCCCGAAGCGGGCTGAAACTTACGCGACGGCAGTCTGTGCCGCTCGTCGGAGAGTCCATAGGAGGAAGCTGCCATGCGCAGAAGCTCATTAAAATTAGGCGTACGTGCCGCACTTACCACCGCGTACGCCTACTTTGGACTGCTGTCGGCATTCGCGCAACAAGCTCCCCGCATCGGTCCCGAAGCTTACCTTGATCAGGAGGGTTACTGGCCGCCCACCTCGCGACCTGTCAGAGTGTGCTGGAACTCTCCAGAACCGCGGCACGAGGCACAACGGCGCATGGTGCGTTCTGCAGTGAAGGAGCACATCGAAAACCAGTCAGGAGTGGAATTTAATACATCCTGGCCGGCGTGCGGCGAGTCAGATCTGGGCATCCGCATTGCCGTTTCCGATCATACATGGCCTGTCAGTCACGTCGGGCGCCAGTTCGCTCGTGATCCGGACGGGCGATTGCTAAGGCGATTTGGTCACTTCGGGGACTACCAGGAACTGCCAACACAAATGACCTTGAACTTTCAACTTGACGAGTTTGCAGGGTTCGAAAGCTGCCGAGGACGCAATGACGAATGTATAGCGGTCGTCGCTATCCACGAGTTCCTCCACTCCCTTGGCTTCCTCCACGAACACATTCGCCAGGAGGCTGCCAGCCGCCAACCCCGATGCGCACAAGCGTTGCACCCACCACAGGATTTTCATGGCTTCCGACCGTTGCGGGTCGGCGACTACGACGAAAGTTCCATTATGAACTATTGCAACAACATATACCGGGGGGGGGCGCCTCGATTAAGCGTGGGTGATCTAGCGGCTCTACAGCTATGGTACCCGAGGAACTAGCCATGCTGACACTAACCATGCCGAACGGAACGGCATCTTCCCGACAAAGGGACAAACTGTTTCTCCGCTATGGTATCACGGCGCTGACGCTGCTGCTCACAATGGGGGCAGGCACTGCAACTGCGCAGCTGCCATCCTCGCCCGCTGCTGCTTGGACAGCTGAGCACCGCGAAGCACTTGTCTACGTAGAGATGGCTGGCCGGAAGGGCACCGGATTTCTGGTCCGGTCGGAGCGAGGTGGTCTGTTTGTCCTTACCGCTGCGCATAATATATTTGGTGTTGTTGATCCAACCGCCCGCGGCATAAACCAGCAAGCGGTTCCACCGAACACCTGCCAGCCGGTGGATGAGGCGACACTTACTCTCCGGATCGGAAACACTGGCGGCGATCCGGTGTTTGCGGAATGTATAGTATACCTAGGCGGACCGGATCTCGGTGCTATTCTCATAAAGCCACCTGGCCGAATGAACGCGAGTATAGCGGGTATGCGCCTCGGCCGCTTCCGCGACACATCACACCGAAGCCTCGCATTCATAGGCTTTCGATCAGGTTTGCCACTTTCTGAGACGCCCGAGGTGGCCCATTTGGACACCACCGCAGGGCCGCAGGGAAGTATTATATTCCGTGCAACCAGTGCAGGTGGCCTTAGCGGGGCACCATACCTCTCAGCTGAAGGTACCGTAGTTGGGATCCATTCAGGCGTGCTGACCGACGAACGTCCGCGGCCGGGATACGCTGCAATGGTTCCACTTTCAGCTGCTATTGGCGCACTCGCAAACATGGGGCTCCCGCTCGATCCCGCTCCCGATCTTCCACCAATCGAAAGGCGGCCTCTCGGGAACCGAACCTTACCAGGAGATACAACGATACCGCCTATATTTCCTCGTTCGCTCGATCCCTCCCAAGCTCCGAACAACCTCTGCGTCTTTCCTGTTTCGCCCCCGTTAGCGCGAGACCTATATCAAGCCCCAGCCGCATCGTTGACTGGCCGAATCTTTGGGGCTCGAGGTGTACCAGACAACGCGGTACTTGTCGCCGAGCGAGGCATTTGGAGGTATGACGGACTTATACTCTCGCGCTTGAACGTCGCCAATTCTGAGCGCGGCGGTAACGCAGGCACGATACAAGACTGGTTAATCTGGGCAGCCTCCAGCGGAGAGCGATGGTCAGAGCGCCTCATCATTGCACTGGAAAATGGAATCTTTTCACTCGTTTTGCGCGCTGGGGAGGCGCCAGAAGCAACCGAAGTCCCCGGCCGGGCTGCAGGGCGGATCCGAAAATGGATGCGACTCAACGAGCTGAACGCCCTTCTTATTTCCGCCGACGACGGGCTATACGTTTTTAACGGCAACGAATTACGAAAAATATCGAGGCCCGGGTTTGGCCGTGTGATAGAATGGTCGCGCTTAGGAAGCGCAGTGCTTATCCAGGAGGAGCGGGCCTGGTACCATATAACCCTTGATGGCGGGCCGTTAATGCCAGAGCGCTTGACGGGGCCAACGAGGCGATCACGTGTTTTCTGGCGCACGCCGCCAGAAGCTGAGGAGCGACGTACACCAGGATCCTCGCACACGGTTCTACATGCGACCTCTGGACTTAATCATCTCTTGCTTGTTTATGACGGCCGATCCGTAAGCGAGCTAGGCGACATCAGAACTGACATCACACTCGGTGCATACGATCTCAGCTCTGGTAAGACATTGGTAATCGGTCGGCGAGGACTCTCGCTTTACGACCCTGGCCTCCGGCAACTATCCCCTGTGCCAGCGGAGGATCAGGATCAATCGCCCAGCTTCATCCATACATGGTATAAAACTGACTCAGGAGATCTTCTTATTTCTTCTGATTCGGGACTATTCTATTACAAACTCCCCGATGCTGACCGCCCAAATGGTTCTATAACTAAGGCAAGTGGAAACGTGAACGGCGTTATCACAGCGTGGCTGCCCCTCTCCAGTAATTCGCTACTAGTACAGTCTGGCTGGAGGAATTGGCATCACGCTGAACTCGGATGGGGAGGCTGGTCCACGAGCGCGGTCGAATACCATGGAGTCAACCTCAACAGCTTGGTAGTAGCAACCTGGACAGCCATCCCGAACGCAAACGGGGAATTTCTCATTGGCACCGAGAGCGGCCTGCTCCTCTACGAACGTGGCCGTGAACGGATTAGCTTAGTCCCAGGCACTGAAGGGGCAGCAATTTGGCATTTGCACCAGTCTGCCGGCCCAAATCGGGATACATACTACCTCTCCAGCACACGAGGACTGCTAGGCTACAGCCGGAGCGTCGGCGTACAAGGAGCTGCGAGCCGCGTTGATCCGCGAGCTGGTAATGGCATTGTTTACTGGCTGCCCCTTTCCGCGACAGGTGAGATATTGCTAAAGGACCGAAGTAGATTCCTTTATGCACAGCCCGATCGATCGGGTTCGGCGATACTGCATACCCACGGACTACGAATGGGCGTCGAGGCAGCCGTTCGAAGTCAGCTGCGATCCCCCTCCGAACCACGCGACGTTCTGCTGATTGCTGACTATCAGGTTTTTCGAGCACTGCCTGTTACCTCTGGGGCGGTGACACGACTCCAACAGGTCAATTGGCGCGGGTCTAACCAGCTCGAAGTGGCCATTCAGCTGCAACATCCATGCGCGCTGGACGCACGTGAAATGCAGTTGGAGCTTGAAGTCCGCCGAGGCAATGAATTGTTCCGCCTTCCTCTTCCCGCGAGGGCGATCCGGCCTAGTGATGAAGGAGCATTAATTCATGCGACAATTAACGTCGCGCAGAGTCCGGATATAAGCTTTCGCGTTGTCCTACCCGTAGATGACCCGGATAATCGGCTCGATCCGAGCTACGTGCCGCTTGGCGCAGATCTGGCGATCGGAGCAGCAAATTAGTCGCGGATAATATCGTAACTCCATGCAAGATTTATGGATCAAGTAGAAATCCACTACCGGTTGCATGAAGTGCTTATTTTTCCATGATCCTTTTTCATCCACTGGTCAAACCATCCATCCCTCAGCCAAGCCGTTTCAGGCTACCCGTGGGCTGTGGCGGTCCCGTCGCATAGAAACTGCGTATCAGAAGAATCTGAAATGGCAAAGAGGTTGCACGGCGAGGAGGGGTAAAATGGCGGTTCATGTCAAAATGGGCGTTTCGCTTCTGTTGGCCGCCTTCCTTATGCCGGCCGCTGCTGAACAGTCGAGCCCCGTCGATAATGATAGCGTATTTCGACATATAGGGAAAATGAACGCACCGTTCGAGGATAGAGAAGTTGTGGCCTTGGAATGCCAGGGTCACCATTCCCATGACAGGGCGTTCCTGCAAGCGGTTTCTCCGACCGAAGTGCGCGTCACCACTGAGGTTGATGAGAGGAGCCAAACGATATGGTGGCGCGTCCACCATATCGGAGGCGGCTTTTTCGCCTTCCGGAGCACCACTATCAGTACGGCTGAAGCTTGGCTCGACGGCGTGACCGATCTTGGATTAGTGAGGCTTGCTACGTCTGGTGAGTTTACTGGAACAGCTTGGACTTTGCACGTAACAGACCGCGGCTTCGGTTTACGAAACGAGGGAAATGCTCCGGGTCCACGTTGGCTAGACTGCGGACAAGCGACGAAGATGGGTCTCTGGGAGATGTCGTCCGGCCAGCCAGGGCTCGTACACCGTCCTAGTGCGCGGCAAGCTGGCAGCGGCTGGGGGACCGGCTGGGCGATAATTCGCCGTGGCAGCAACTAGCATCGTCTGGTTGGCGTCTTCAGATTGGGACCGATGCTCGACCTTGAAACTCGCAGGCATTTGCAGGGATGTTAACAGCGACGCTGCTTTGTCCGTTAACTGGCATACAGTTGCCGCGAAGATGCAGGGGCGAGTACGGCTCGCTTGGCGGGCCCGGAGATGCCGGCGACACGGCTTTCAAAGCAGCTGAGAGTAGCAGGCCCGTGCTGGAGGAGGTTCAGTCGGACCGACCAAGCGCGTTTCTGCTAAATTCGCTCAGAATGGGGGGCTCAAATGCCGTCGCGTCGATCGTTCACATCTTCTGCTGTCCTTGGGGCCGGCATATCCCTTGCGAGGGACGCTGTGGGGCAGCCACATAGCTCTTCGCGTCCACTGCTGGGGAAGTCAGCACTCGTCACCGGGGCAGCCAGGGGAATCGGCCGCGCGATTTCGATCACACTCGCGCGGCATGGCGCCGATGTAGCTTTGCTTGACATAGCTGACCCCAATGCAATCCCAGCCGTGCGTGGGTATCGCCTCGCCAGTTTGGAGGACCTTCAAGAATCTGTACGCCTCACAAGCGCTGAAGGAGTGAGGACTTTGCCTCTCGTTGCTGACATTCGTGACCGTGCAGCAATCGAGGGGGCGACGAGACGCGCGGTTTCAGAGTTCGGTGCGCTTGACATTCTGGTTGCAAATGCTGGCGTCGCTGTAGATGACCGGTTGGAAACCTTAGATCCCGAGAGCTGGCGTGCTGTTGTGGACGTGAACCTAACAGGCACTATGCAAACAGCTCTAGCTGCTTTGCCTAGTCTCAAGAGGCCCGGGGCGCGCATCATCATTATCACATCTCTTCAGGCTCGGCTGGGGGTTCCCGACTCAATGAGCTACTCAACTACCAAATGGGCGCTTACCGGGATGATGAAGTCCCTCGCTGCTCAGCTTGGCCCCGAAGGGATTACAGTTAACGCGGTCGCCCCGACAGCAGTCGATACAGCTATGTTGCGCCGTACCGGTGGCGGATTTAGCAGCGGAGATGCAGGTACGAATGCGAAGGCAATGCAAAATGCCCTTCCTGTTGGAGCCCTTCGACCGCAGGATATCGCCGATGGAGTTGCATTCCTCGCAGGGCCAGCGGCGCACTTCATCTCTGGAACCACCCTGGATATAAATGCAGGCCGATCTGCGCAGATCACAGCGTGAAAAGACCATGCAAAACGCCGTGGTGAGTCGACACGTAATCCACACATGGAGTTTACGTTAGTTTAGCCTACTAGATTATGGGCGATGTTGCCATCCGAGATTAGATTGGCATTGTATTTAATCAGCCGTGAAATAGGCTGAAAGTGGAGGATTTCTGCGGATTTACGACGCTTGGGAAGTATGGCTTTGTCAGGTCTCGCGCCGGTAGGGCATTTGGCCGGCTGGAATAGGACTGTTAACCTCCCGAGGCGAGGGAACGGGGGTCAGGAATGGACTGTGTAGCCTGTGGCTCCGCTGCTGTGGCGGAGCGGCCTGAGCGTACCGCCCAGGGCTACCGCCGGTTCCGCTGCCGGAGCTGCGGCAAGCAGTCCAACGAGCGCAGCGCCGGGCCGCTGAACCAACCCAATACCCGGCCGATGTCATCGCCCTGGTGGGTATCTGTTCTCTTATGGCGGGCTTGGAGATCAAGCCCTTTATTCACCTGCCTTGCGGCGAATGGCGTCCCGGCCGGATCACGGTTCTCTCCGCGGTCGGCATGGGCCGCCGCATGATGGTGTCGGAAGCATTGGCCTCGTGATGTCAGAGACGCGGTCACCCAATCCTTGGATCAGGGCCGCAACAGAACTCCCGCGATGGTATCTTGTTGCATAGGTCGCTCGGTCGGGCGCCTTGGAGTAGCCTGGCAGAGAGGGGAGCCCTCGAGCCGTGAGGGACGCCCGGCATGCCGTTCAAGGTCAACGCCGATCGCCGGCACCACATCCCCAAGCAGCGCCAGAAGGTCACCAACTCAGCTGAGTACGATGCCGGGCTGCGCGCCCGTGGCAGCCTGACTGTATGGTTCACGGCCGAGGCGATTGCAGGGTGGCGCGCCGAGGCGCGCACTGGCCGGGGTGGCCAAGCGAAGTACTCGGACCTGGCGATCGCAACCGCCCTGACGCTGCGTGCCTTGTTCCGCCTGGCGCTGCGCCAAACCGAAGGCCTGATTGGCTCCATTCTGCAGCTGCTTGGCCTCGACCTTGCGGTGCCGGACCACTCCACCCTGAGCCGTCGGGCCGAGACGCTGGAGGTGCCGCGGCCACGCTGCGGGCGCGAGCCGGTGCACCTGCTAGTGGACAGCACCGGCCTGCGGCTGTGCGGTCCCGGCGGTTGGCTGGAGGAGAAGCACGGCACCAAGCGGCGCCGAGCCTGGAAGATGCTCCACCTCGCCACTGACGCCGACACCGGCCAGGTCGTCACCTCGGTGTTGACCAGCAAGGATGCCGATGACGGCTCGCAAGTTGGCTCCCTGCTCGACGGGGTCGACGGTTCCGTGGCGTCCTTCACCGGCGATGGAGCCTACGACCGAGACGACGTCTGTGCCGAGGTTGCGGCGCGGCATCCACATGCCTCCATCATCGTTCGGCCGCGTGCGAATGCGGTGTCGAGCGGCACAGTCGAGACCGCGCCGACACAGCGGGATGCACATTTGCGCTGTATTGCCGAGCGTGGGCGCATGGGCTGGCAGCAGGCGTCAGGACACAACATTCGTGCCCTGGTGGAGGCGGACATCTCAAGATGGAAGCGCGTCATCGGTGACGGGCTACACTCACAAACTGATGGACGCCAGACGACCGAGGTGGCCATCGCTACCAAGGCGCTGAACCACATGCTCGAGCTTGGGCGGCCGGAGTACATCCGGACCGCATGACCCTAGACGCGAGCAGGGCTCAGTGTGTCCAGGCCGCTGACCCGTACAACAAGATGTCTTCCGATCCCTTCGCCGTCCCGAGAGCGAGGGCAAGCTGCTGCGCCTTAATCCCCCGCTGGACCAGAGTGCGCTTGCTAGGATCTTCAGTGTCGCCCCGGAAGAAGCGTACCGGCACGCCGTCGATCAGGAAACTGCAGTGATGGGTGGGGTCGAGTACGTCGAGCCAGCGATAGCGCCTGGGCGCCGCGGAGGAGGCGATCAACTCAGTCCTCAGCTGACATGGTCTGCTTGGGTCGCCGGATCAGAAGTCATCGCCCAAGGCGTCAAGGTCGATCTGCTGGATCGAGAACCAGACTGGCTCTGGGCTGCGCGCCGCGGTCCGCAGGAGGGGTTTTGCCGCGGACAGCAACTCCTCGAGCGAGCGGAAGGGGTTCACCGCTTCCTCGCCGTCGCTGGTCCGCATCAGCAGGGCGTACCCAGCCTTGCCCGCCCGCGGTGGTGACACCGGTGCGGCCGGCTTTGACGCTGCAGTCCGTGCAGCCCGACTGGGAGTGACGGCTCTTGGCTTTGGCTCTGTGCGGGCAGGCTCGCTTGGCGAGGTTGGTGGTGGCCCCGCCGGCTCAGTTGGAGGCAAAACTGGCGCATTCGACGCCAGCGGGAGCGAAGGCAGGGGTTCCGGCGGTCCCGCGGGCGGGGCAGCAAAGAGGTCGACCGTGGTAGCCCGCGCCGCCACGGGTGCGTCATCAGCGTCGGCTGTGACTGGCCCTGGCGGTGCCGGGGCTGGAGCAGCCTCGCTAGTGGCCTGACGGCGCAGCTTGCTCAGGATGGCGTAGATGTTGGCGGGCGTGCAGCCATAGGCCGCGGCAACCTCGGCCACCTTGTGTCCCTCGACATCGACCCTGCGGACGATCGTCGCATGCTCCTCACGCGGTATCCTTGGCATTCTGCCCTCGTTGCCCGACGCTGCTGAAACGAAAAATGAACCGACGAAGTCTGGCGGTATCATGAGGAGCAGCGGATTCAAATTTGAACTTGAAGTCCAGCGTTGGGCAGTTTGCCTGTCAGCCTTTGAGCATGCTGCCGTTGGGAGCAGCTTTGGCCCAATGCATTTCGCGACACCGTGGGGCAATTTGCCCAGACAGCGAGGGCGTGGTCGATGCTGGCCCTTTATGCCCGGCTCGTCGGCCTGGGCGCCACCATGAACGTGCCGCCCGGCGAAGTCCTTGGCTGGCGCTTTTACATCCTCGTTCCCGAAGTCAACGATGCTATCGGGCGCCTGACGAGCGCTGGGAGACGCGTGTTGAGCGGCCCCGACCAGATCTCCGGCGGTGATTTTGCCGTGGTTACAGAGGATCCATTTGGTGCTCGCTTTGGCCTCGTTGGTCGCCGGCGCGAAGGAAAGACGGTATGACCCGCTTTACCTCTATCCTCTGAAATGACGGATCCGTTTGAAGAGAGGGCCCAAGTTTGTAGGGGTAGTATTGATTTTGGCTCACCGTTCGCGGGTGTTTGCCGTAATGATCATTAGCGCACTCGGCAGTGTCACCGCAGGCGCATCAGCCACACTTCGAGCACGTCCACAGGCCACGTGCTTCCCGGGCCCGCTCGACGAGATACCCGCAGCGGATGCAGTTGGCGCCGTCATCGCCGTCGGCGAAGGGGTCCGCAAAACGCCGCACCCTCACCTTCGGCAGACGTGGCTTTGCATCACGTCGGTCGAGGCCCTCGATGGCCTGCGTGCTGTTCGGCCTTTCGCCGGGCTCAGCATCCGCCGTTGCTGGCTGCTGCACCGATGGCTCCCAC
>NZ_KN050757.1:55076-56226 GCF_000745835.1 Belnapia moabensis DSM 16746
TCAACCGTGACGGGCATGGTCTCCGGACGCGGCTGGGTTTGAGTGTCGTAGCCAAATTCTACGTCCGCACAACGGCTTGCGCCATGCCCGTCAGCCCTCGCGCATAATCCGGGCTAGACAAACGACCCTCGAACCTCATGCAAGCGCCTGCAGTAACACTTTGAGTGCTTCCAAGCCGACCTTTGGCAGGGTCGCTTCGATGTTGGCGTACGTCTGCCTCGAGATCGGCAGGGCATCCAATAGGGCGGCATTTCCCGCCTCCGTCAGCCGCAATCGGCGGCTCCGCCGGTCTGTCGGGCTGGCCTCGACGCCAATCAGGCCGCGCTTTTCAAGTGGCTTCAGCGCAGCGGTCAGGGTGGTGCGGTCCATGGCCAGCATCCGCGCCACTGGTGCCATGCTGAGTGGCTCCGGCTGGTTCAGCGCCATGAGGGCGCGATGCCGATGGGTACGCTCGGCGACTACAAGTTCGTCCATGCCGGGCCAATTGGCCTGGGCGCCACCATGAACGTGCCGCTGAGTGAAGTCTTTGGCTGGCGCTTTTACGTCCTTGTTCCTGACGTCGACGATGCCATCGGGCGCTTGCCCGGCGCTGGGGACGCGTGCTGGGCGGCCCCGACCAGATCCCCGGTGGCGACTTTGCCTTGGTTGCAGAGGATCCATTCGGTGCCCGCTTTGGCTTTGTCGGCCCATGGCGAGAAGGAAAAGCGGCATGACCCGTTTCACCTCCTACTCGCTGGGATAACGACGCCGCCCCAAAAGCGAGCTCAAGATCGCAGCGGACAGTGTTGACTGCCTGGCTCACCGTCCGCGGTTGTCGTGCGAACCGCAGGTGAGGGAGCTCGGAGAAGGCAATTATGCCATGTGATCGTCACCAGCGAACTCGGCAGTGTCACGGAAGACGCATCAGCCGCACTTCGAGCAGGTCCACAGGCCACGCGCTTCCCGGGCAGGCTCGACGAGATACCCACAGCGGATGCAGTTGGCGCCGTCATCACCGTCGGCGAAGGGGTCCGCAAAATGCCGCACCGTCATCTTCGCCGGACGTGGCTTTGCGGCACGTCGGTCGAGGCCCTCGATGGCCTGCGTGCTGTTCGGCCTTTCGCCGGGCTCAGCATCCGCCGTTGCTGGCTGCTGCACCGATGGCTCCCAC
>NZ_KN050757.1:58968-59447 GCF_000745835.1 Belnapia moabensis DSM 16746
GCCGCCGAAGGAGGTCCTGGCCGCCATAGCCTGGCTGCGGCTGGCGATGAGCCGTAGCCGCGGCGGCAAGGCCGGCGCCCATGTCTGGGAGCCCGCCGCCGATGACGCCTTCCGCCGGGCCTGCGCCTTTCCGGCACGCGGCATCGGCGGGGTGGTGTTCGGGCGATTGCGTAAGCACGCCGCGGAGCGGGGTCTTGCCCTGGCCGCGGCTGTGGCGACCCTGCCTGCCACACCGGCAGAGCGGCAAGGGCTCGAGGCCGTGCTGGGCGTGGCCGGCGAGATCGCGGACGGTGTGGCTCGGCAGACGCTCGGTCCGGCTGATGCGCTGCGGCTGGCGGCCGAGGCCAGCGAGATCGCGGAGCGGCTGGGCCTCGACGGCAAGCTCGGTCATGCATGGGCGGCCGCGCTGCGGGCGGCCGAGCAAGCCGGCAGCGTAGCGGCTTACTGCGACGGGGCAGCGCTCGGGGCGATGCCCAACG
>NZ_KN050757.1:59457-71732 GCF_000745835.1 Belnapia moabensis DSM 16746
CACGTCGGTCGAGGCCCTCGATGGCCTGCGTGCTGTTCGGCCTTTCGCCGGGCTCAGCATCCGCCGTTGCTGGCTGCTGCACCGATGGCTCCCACGCCGGCATGACGTGGACGATGGGAGGCCGGTTCTCCGACGCCGTGGGTTGCGCCTCCTGCGGCAATGCTGGTGCAGGTGGCTTTGCATGAAACCCGTCGGGCCAAGCTTCAACATGAGCATGCGACGGTGTCGAAGAAGGCTGATCCTTGACCGGACCTGACGAACGCCGCGCGACATGCACGACTTCCACGACCCGACTGCGGACGGTCCCGGCGCTGTTCTTTCGAGGTGCGGTGACGATGTGCCGCGTTTGCCTGGAAGATGTCGCTTGCTTGGGTTGGCGCGAGAATACGCGGTTAGCGTCTGACATAGGTATCCATTTGTAAATACGGCCGCCTCCAGAAGGCGGAACCGATTATGGTCTATTTTTATTCAACATGGCTGCCGCACCTTCATACTCAAGACTCTACGAGGTGACGGTCGCGGATTGTGACGTCGTCCAATTTGCAGAGGCAGCCCGGGTAGCTCTCCTGATACATGTACGGGTGTGCTTGTCTTTTTCAATGTCGTTACCCGGTATTTGCTCCGACACGCTTGCAAGGCAGGCCGGTGCAGCAAGTCGCTGCCGCTGAACAGCTGTCATCGATCAACTCCATGGTATGGTGACGCCATGGAGCACGCCGAACCGCCCTCGCCGCCCCCGCCCTCACGCCTGCCCTGGGACTTCCATCCCGCGCTGACCGAGGAGCGGCTGCGGATCTGCGCCCGCATGCTGGCCAATGCCCGACGCGATGCGCTCGCCATGGCCAGCTACGAGCTGGGTGACGACCCCTGGTCGGTCGGCTGCCGCGCCTTTGCCTTCGGCCGGCACCGGCTGGAGCGGGCCGCCAGCTCGGGCGACTACCCCTGGCTCGAGGTGCTGGACGACAGCGCCCACTTCGTCTTCGTCATCGGCGGCAACGGCAACGGCGTGCCGGTGCGCTTCTACCGCGGCGCCGCCGAAGAGCCGACCGAGCGCACCCTCAAGCGCCAAGAGGTCGAGGTCCAGCAGCTCTCCCTGGCGCTGGGCGAGGCGGCGGCCGAGGGGCTGGCCTTCCGCCTGGCGGTCGAGACCGACGGCGCTGGCCGGGTGGACCGGGTGGTGTTCCTGGCACTGCGCGGCGAGGACCGGGTCGAGTGCTTCTGGCCAGTGCCGCTGGAGCTGCCGGCCGCAGCGGCCACCGGCACCGGGGTCCAGTTGCGGCTGATCGCCGATGACGGCTATGCCGGGCCCGACGAGACCCCCAGCCGGCCGCCCCCCCTGCCCCCTGCCCTACCGCGCCGCAAGCCGACCGCGAGCAACCCGCAGCGGCCACAGACCACCCTGTTCTAGCCACGCCTGCCGGGACGTTCCCATGTCTGCGCATCTCGCGCCCCTGAACCCGGCGCAGCGCGCCGCAGCAACCGCGCCGGCGCCCGTGCTGGTGCTGGCCGGTGCCGGCTCGGGCAAGACCGAGACGCTGATCCGGCGGGTAGCGGACATCATCCTCAACGGCGAGCCGCCGGACCGGCTGCTCTGCATCACCTTCACCGCCAAGGCGGCCGGCGAGATGCGGAGCCGGCTTGCCGCCCTGCTCGGGCCGGAGCGGACACCGCGCTGGGTCGGCACCTTCCACGCCATCATGGCCCGACTGCTGATCGAGGACGGCGCCGGCGTTCCCGGTCTGCCCCGCGGCTTCGCCATCCTAGGCCAGGGCGACGCCCGGGAGTTGCTGATGCAGGCCGCCGGCATCCAGGACCGGAAGGAGGCCAGCCTCCTGCAGGAAGCCGTCTCGCTGCTGAAGAATGGCCTCGTGACCGATCCCCGCCGGCTGCCCCGCTCCTCGGCGCTGAGCCGGTTCGAGCCGGAGGTGCTGGCACAGGCAGCGGCGGTCCTTCCAGCTTATCGGTCGGCGCTGGCGGGACGGCAGGCACTGGACTTCGACGACCTGATCGCCCTGCCGGTCGCGGCCATGCAGGCCGATCCGGCGCTGGCGGCGCATTGGTCCGCGCGCTGGACCGAGATCCTGGTCGACGAGTACCAGGACACCAACCATGCCCAGCATGCGCTGGTGCGCCTGCTGGCCGGCACGCCCGGCCGGGTCTTTGCCGTGGGCGACGACCTGCAGGCGATCTATGGCTGGCGCGGCGCCGACGTCGCCCATATCCGGCGCTTCGGGAAGGACTACCGGGCCGCTCCCCCTGCCCTCAAGCTGGAGACCAACTACCGCTCGACCCCGACAATCCTGCGCGCCGCCAACGCCATCGCCGCGGAAGACCCGGAGGCGCTGCCGAAGATCTTGCGCCCGGCCGACCCGAAGGCCCCGCCCGGGCCCTCGATCACCATCCGCGAGGCACCGACCGCGGAGGATGAGGGCCGCGGTGTCTTGAACTGGGTGCAGGCGCTGCGGCGAAAACAGCCGGAGCTGCCCTGGCGCAAGTGTGCGGTGCTCGTGCGGGCCAGCTTTGTGGCAGAGCCGATCCTGGCCGCGCTGCGGCAGACGGATGTGCCGGTGCGGCTGGTCACCGACCGGGAGCCCGAGCCGCCGAAGGAGGTCCTGGCCGCCATAGCCTGGCTGCGGCTGGCGATGAGCCGTAGCCGCGGCGGCAAGGCCGGCGCCCATGTCTGGGAGCCCGCCGCCGATGATGCTTTCCGCCGTGCCTGCGCCTTTCCGGCGCGCGGCATCGGCGGGGCATTGTTCGGGCGGTTACGTGAGCACGCCACAAAGCAGAGCCTCGCCCTGGCTGCGGCCGTGGCGACCCTGACTGCCACACCGACCGAGCGGCAGGGGCTCGAGGCGGTGCTCGGCGTCGCCGGCGAGATCGCGGACGGTGTGTCCCGCCAGACGCTCGGCCCGGCGGGTGCGCTGCGGCTGGCGGCCGAGGCCAGCGAGATCGTGGAGCGGCTGGGCCTCGACGGCAAGCTTGGCTACGCCTGGGCAGCTGCGTTGCGGACCGCCGAGCAGGCCGGCAGCGTGGTGGCTTACTGCGACGGGGCCGCGCTCGGTGCCATCCCCGGCGAAGCCGAACCCGCCGACGCCGTGCAGGTGCTGACGCTGCACCGGGCGAAGGGGCTGGAGTTCGACCATGTGCTGCTGGCCGGGCTCGAGGAGGGCGTCTGGCCGAACTGGCAGGCGGAGCAGCAAGGCGCGATCGCCGAGGAACGCCGGCTCTTCTATGTCGGCGTCACCCGCGCCCGGCACTCGCTACAGCTGAGCTGGGTGCGGCAACGCCGCGACTGGGCCGGCAAGCCGTCACGCTTCCTGGCCGAGGTTCCGAAGGCGCTGACCGAGACCGGCACGGCGTACTGGCAAGCCAAGGGTTCTGGTTCGACCAGCCGCACCGCAGCCGGTCGGCCAGCTCGGCCGGTGAAGCCCCCGTCCCAAGCCGAGACGGACCAACTTGTCGCCGAGTTCACGGCTCGCAAGGCCGCGAAGACACTGCGGTGACGCCGCGCTTGCCGGCGCCCGCGCTCGGTCCATCCTGCAGCCGGTCCTCGTCGCCGTGGTAATGGCCTACGCCGAGGGAGACGTTCCGGTTGCCACCACCAGCGCATCGTAGGTGGCTGCCCCCTCGGCTGTGTTGTCGAAGATGCACCACACCTCGCCGTCAAGGCTGGAGAGTCGGCTCTGCAGCTGGTGGAGATAGGCCTGCGGATAGGGCGAGTAGTACATGCGCTGCGAGCCGTGCAGCCGGAAGTAGGTCAGCGCTGGCCATCCGCCCGGCTCGGCGGCACGCGGGACCGGGGCCGGATCGGCGGCAACCCGCGCCACGCGGTGCTCAACCAGTACCGCATCGACCTCGTCGGTGAACCAGCTTGGATGTCGCGGCTCGCAGGCCAGATTACCGGCGAAGCGATTGCGCAGATGCCGGAGGAATTCAGCTGCGAGACTTTGCTGAAAGGCGAGGCTGGGCGGGAGTTGGATCAGCAGAGGCCCAAGCTTGGGTCCGAGCCGACGGACTTCGTCCAGGAACCGCGCGAGCGGCTCCGCGGTGTTGGCGAGCCTTCGGGTGTGGGTGACCTCTTTCGGGATTTTCACGGCAAAGCGGAAATCCGGTGGAACACTGGTAACCCACCGTTCGTAGGTGCTGGGCCGATGCGGCCGGTAGAAGGACGATTTGATTTCGACGGCCGCGAGGCGTTGGCTATAGCGCTGAAGGTGGCTGCCTCCTTGAGGAAAGCGGTCAGCCTGCGCTGCTGGGATCGACTAGCCAGCCGTTCCAACCCGCAGCGTCGTCGGCATCACAGTCATTTCCGCAGCCAACCTGTTGCTGAGTATGTCGAGGTCTCCCGGTGGCGCTGGGACATGACGGTCACGCTGTCGCTAGGGCATCGGAAGGCCGCTTCCTTTGGCGTTGATTTCAGCGGTCTAAGCCCCATCCAACACCGCGGAGCCATTCGCCGAGCTTGGACCAGCGGCGGCGAGCGCTGCCGTTTCGAGATCGATGTCGGGACGAGCGAGTTAGGACAGCTTGAATGGTCGCCAAAACTGGGAGCCCCGTCTGCATCCTATTCGGCGAGGGTGTATAACAACGTCACGCCGACCCTCAGAGACTCGCTCCCGCCCACTGTAAGAAGCGGAAGCCGCAGGCGGCATTTTTTTCGAGTTCACCAGGTCAACTTCTACTGACCAAAAGGCCTGCAGTCTCTCGTAGCCGATCGCTTGTTGCTGGACCGTGCACTCTAAAGCGTATCTGGTTTTCCCTTGTAAAACCAGCCAACCCTTTGGCCCGGCCTCCGCCTAACTCCGCTGCACGATGGCTGGCAAATCTGTTTTCCCTTGTAAAACTGTGCTTGTGAGGTTGAGGAGACCACTGCATTTTCCAATGCGGGATCCTTCAGAGGGGTTACTCATGCGTAGGAAGGCAGCCGCAGGTGGCCGGGTGCTCCTTGTCGCCAGTCCTAAAGGCGGCGTAGGAAAAAGTAGCATGTGCCGCAATATTCTTGTCGCGGCCGCTATAGCAGGCGCGCGGGTGCAAGGGGTCGATCTCGACGCACAACAGACCCTTGTTAAGTGGCACCAGCGCCGGGAACTCGTGCGGAAAACCTATCCCGAGACGCCGGAAGTACCGGTCGTCGGTCTTGCGCTTTCCGACTGGCGGGCAGCTTTGCGCGAAGCGCCTCGGTTTGACCTGACCGTCATCGACACACCGCCGAGCATCGAGGTGCAGTATGGAGCTGCGGTTGCATTATGTCAGGCCGCGCATCACGTCTTGGTCCCGACTGGCGCCACGCAAGACGACGTCGATAGCGTGACGCCCTGGATGCGGACGCTGACCGAGGCTGGGGTCCCAGCAAGCTTCGTGCTCAACAAGGCAAACCGTCGCGTCAAGAGCTACGAGGCTGTGCGCACCAAGCTCCTCAAAGCTGGCGCGCTTTGTCCGGTGGAGATCCCGATGCTCGAGGACATCCACGTTAGCGCCGGGAAGGGGCTCGCCGTCCTCGATCTTGCTAACAAGAAGACCAATGAGACCTTCGAAGCGCTGTGGGCGTATGTTTCCCGCGCCGCCGGTATGAAAGTCTCCGTCGAAGCACCGGCCGCATGAAGACCGCTCGCGCTCGCGGTCTTTCCCGCCGGGCCATGCTTCAGGTCGATACAGATGCCGACCTGTCTACGGCGAGCCTGCCCGACAAGCGACAGATTGAGATGGCCCCGCTCGTCCACGTCGATGAAACACTCCTCGCAACATTGCAGGACGTCTTTGCCGGCACCGGACTGATGAGTGACCAGCGCAAAGTCCGTGCGGTCATTACCCTTCGGGGTCAGGTCGACGTGGCTTGGCAGCAAACCCGTGACGCTTTCCTCGAAATCGGCAGGGCGCTGAACGAAGTTGACGCAGTGCTGGATGAGGCCGAGCAAGAGAGCCTCAAACGGGGCTTTCGCAAGCTTTTTCCGTTTTCCGAAACAGTAGCGAGCCAGTTTCGAGTGATCGCTCGCGCCGTCGATGCAGGCCATATCACCAAGGAAGCGCTGCCTGGCAGCTACGGGACCGCCTATCAAATGGCGCTGCTGAACAGTGAGCAACGGCGGATTGCGGAAAAGGAAGGTTTGATTCGACCGACCGTCAGCCGCAACGCGTTGATCGAATTCCGCAAGCTGCACGACGGTGTGGTACCGCGCACGGCCCGGGGACCAGACCCAGCCAAAATGCGAGCGGAACTGGGACGTCTTGAACGGTCCGAAGTGAAGCTCGCCCGAGCATTGGAGAGCGTACGCAAGCGTATCGTTGAGATTCGTGAGTTGTTGGCATTGAAGGACGAGGGATGACCAAGCGTTCAGGCAGCTGGTTCACGGACGACGCCCCCGGTTTCGCCGACGGTTTGAGTCCGCGTAGTCCGATCCGTCCCACGCCGGCGCTGCACGCTGCTGTTGCGGACGTCACGCTACCGGGCACAGCCCCAGCCACAATGCAAGGCAACCAGCAACACCGCGGACAAGAAGACAGTTCGGCTCGATTCTGGACGGGTGGGGCAATCACTCACCGCCTGCCAGATCCACAGGCCGCGGATGTGTCCCGGGGCAAGGACTTATCCAATCGGGGCAAATGCTCACCGAATCGGCCTTATCCACAAGGCATGTGCTCACCTCTTCAACTAGATTCAGGTTCTACTACTTCCAACTAGTCTGGTGAGTGATTGCCCCGTTGACCTAGCCGGGCTGCGTCGCCTTCCTGGTCGACGATGGCGATCAGAAAGGGCGAGTCCATGAGCGATGACGAGGAGCCTGACTACGGCGTCCGGCGCCTTGTACTCGTGCACGGCCGGGATCAAGCCAGACAGATGGTGGAGCCTGAGCGAAAGAAGCTCGTCGATATCGCTGCCGAAGTCATGGGCGATGACGCCGGCAAGATCGGCATCACCTACACCGGCTTTTGCCTTACCGCCCTTCCGCACAAGCGTCTGCCTGACGATGAGGTTTGGAAAAAGGTCGGCCATCGGGTGACCCTTCTGGTGCAGCCAGGGCACATGAAAATCGGTCGCGGACAGCCTCGCTTGTTTGGCGTCCCGTACGGTGCCCGCGCCCGCATGATCCTGCTCTATCTGCAGACAGAAGCCGTTCGAACAGGCGGACGAGAAATCGAGCTTGGCCGGTCAATGCGCGACTGGCTCAGCAGAATGGGTATGACGCATGGGGGCACGACCGGAAAGATCCTGCGGGAGCAGGCCACCCGTATTGCTGCGTGCTCCCTTCGCTTCTTTTGGGAAGGTGAAGATAGCAGCGGGTTTGATAAGGGCGGATTTGTTCGCTCCGGTCTCCGTTTTCATCTGAATGGGGACGGGGAGCAGGATGATCTTTGGCAGGACCGCGTTGTCTTGGACGAGGTATTCTACGAAGCCCTCCAGAAGCATCCGGTCCCGCTTAGGGAAGCGGCTCTGCGGCAGCTTTCGGATCGCTCCACAAGCCTCGATCTCTACATCTGGCTAGCCTACCGGCTGCAGTCACTTTCGAAGCCTACCCCCATTCGGTGGGCCGCCCTGCGTGAGCAGTTCGGGAGCGGCTACGCCAAGATCGGCGCCTTCAAACGCGACTTCGTAAAGGCGCTTGCACCTGCCATTGCCGCTTACCCTGAGGCCAACGTCCGCCTAGCGGATGAGGGGGTCGTGCTGCATCCCTCGCCACCGCCGGTCGCAAAGCGCGTCGTTGCCATCCCGGCCCTGCCCAACCGCAAATCCGGGTGAGTGATTGCCCCATTCCGGCCGGTGAGTGGTTGCCCCACAAGCCAGACTGCGGGCAGTCGCAAGAAGCCATCTACCACTGGCTGTGATACTGGCCGTTCAGATCGGCATAACGGTGGTTTCATTACCCCGGACTCCAAGCCTATAGCGTCAGGTAAAGGTTTATGCCTACCGATAGCGTAGGCAGCCAGTCCGTCCATAAGTTTGAATATAGCGAGTAGCCGAGCAACAGGCCCTGGGCGGGGCAATCACTCACCCGGCATTGCTCGCATTGCTTCCGGCATCGAGCCTTTTCCTAGGGAAATTACAAGCTGACCGGTGCGGAAGCCGGAATGTTTCGGGCGAAGCGGCTCCTGGGAAAGGCAGCAGTGTGTCGCGGGAGACTTCACGCGGAACGAAGCCATGTGCGATAGAGCAGGGCTCTTGCTTGGGCACATCATAGAAGCCGGAGCGAGAGCGAGCAGATTCCTGACAAACCCCCTACTGACCTACGCAGGAAGGTTCTGTCAGCGCTCAAGCCAAACCTGACGATGCGAGATGATGTCTGGTTTCGGTTACGCCACTTGGAAAATAGCGAGCGCAGTGGTGGCGCGATGGAGGTGTAGCAGACGCTGGCGATCGACGGTGCCATGCTGATTATGACGGGTCTGGAAGCGGCGGAAGTTGCGGAGTTCGTCGTAGCTTCGGCAGAACCGCCGCGCTAATGCGAGGTTGCCGTCATGATCAATGGCCCGATACAGATACGCCCACGGACCACCGACCTTCAGGTACGTTTCATCCACGTGCCAGCTTCGGCCACGGGCGCCACCCTTGCCGCACCGGCGCCGACGAAGCTGCTGCATCAGCACCGGTGCGAGCTTCGCCTCCCAGGCGCGAGCGGCTTCATGGCTGAACACGAAGCCGCGCTGGAGGAACATCTCGGCAAGGTCACGCAAAGTCAGGCGGTAACACAGCGGCCACAGCACCACGCGGGCGATGACGTCCGATGGGTACTGGGTGTTGTTCAGCAGCCCAGCGCTACGCTCGTTGAACTGCTTGCCTCACTCGCCGCAGCGGAATCGATGGTAGCCCTGGGCGATGCGCTCCGGCCGCTCCGTGACCTCTGCCAGGCCGCAGGCCACACAATCCATCTGCGCCCATTGTCCCGAAGCCTAACAGTACCGAAGGCCGGGGAGGCGTTGAACTCGGCCGGCAAGCCATAGGGCAGGGGCCTGAAAAGCCAGCGGCAGAGCAGCCCGATGATGCCGCCCAACGCCTGGAGTAGGGGAGAGGGCCTCACCGCTCTTCCGGGCAGCGCTCCGGCATCTCGACCGAAGCGGGAGAGGACGGCGGTGGTACGTGAGGGCCCTGGCTGGTGGTCCGGGCACCGCGCTCGCGCATCTGGCGCTGAACCTCTGCAAGCACCGCGACTTGCTGAGTCGGCGTCAGCAGGGCAGGGAGAGAGCTTCGGTCATGGGCGCTCCTACCGTCCGAGGCCAGAGGGAAGGCGAGGAGCCTCTTTGGCATCGAGGCGGTGATGCTGCGCCGGTGTCAACAGCTCGCCGGTGCGCCGTGAGTTTGAGCTGGGCCGCCCGGAGTACGTCCGCATCGCATGACCCGAAGTGTGGGACGGGCTCAATGCACCTGATCCGCCGACCCGTGCAACTGTGAGTATACCGGTGCGGTCTGGAGAGTCTGACCCTCCGTGCAACTGACCTCGTGTCATGACTGTGGTGTGTCGACCCTCCAGGCTGCACCTGTCTTTCGAGCGGATCGTGACTTCATAGGAGCTTGAGGGCCACCCTCCCGTCACAGTTCTGTCCGCCTGCTCGACAGCCAGGCCCCTCCGTTTGGCTTGGAGCGCCACACCATGAGCGAGACTGCTTCCAGTGCCGACGTCATCGTCGGCGTCGACACCCATAAGCTCACCCATGCCGCCGTGGCGATCAACGCACTCGGCGCCCGTCTCGGCAGCCTGACCATCCCGGCCAGTAGCAGAGGCTACCAGGCCCTGCAGGCTTGGGCTCGGTCCCTGGGGGTCATCCGCGCCTTTGGCATCGAAGGCACCGGCTCCTACGGCGCTGGCCTGTCCCGCTTCCTGTGCGAGCACAATCATCCTGTGTTTGAGGTCAGCCGCCCCAACCGCCAGCTGCGGCACCAAAAGGGTAAGGACGATGCGCTCGACGCCGAGAGCGCCGCCCGCAGCGTCCTGGCTGGCCAGGCCACGGCATTGCCGAAGTCCGGCACGAACGCGGTCGAGATGATCCGCCACCTCAAAGTGGCTCGCGACACCGCGGTGAAAGCCCGTAGCCAAGCCATGCAGACGCTCAAAGCGATTATCGTCAGCGCACCTTCGGTGCTGCGTAAGCAACTCGACCGCCTCAGCGGCAAGATGACGCTCCTCCGCCACCTGGCCGCCCTGCGCCCAGGCCCGCTCACCTCAACGACGGCCTCGGCCAAAACCGGCCTGCGGGCGATTGCCCGGCGCTGGCTGGCCCTCGACGCAGAAGTCAAAGATCATGACGTGCATCTCAAGCTGCTGACCCAGCAGCTCGCCCCCGACCTCGTCCAGGCACACGGTATAGGCGCGGGCACCGCCGCCGAAATGCTTCTGCTGGTCGGCGACAACCGCGAGCGCATCCACTCTGAGGCGGCTCTGGCCAAGCTATGTGGCGTCTGCCCGGTCCCGGCCTCCAGCGGCAAGACCAGCCGGCACCGGCTTAACCGCGGCGGCCACCGACAGGCCAATGCCGCCCTCTACCGCGTGGTCATCGTGCGCATGCGCGCTCACCAGCCCACCCTCGACTACGTCAAGCGACGCACCACCGAGGGAAAGAGCAAGCCCGAGATCATCCGTTGCCTCAAACGCTTCGTGGCCCGCGAGATCTTCGACTATCTCTGTCGCCCGTCAAACGCTCAACGCTCAGCACCAGCGATGCCTTGACCACTATAGGAGCATCACGCTGTCAAGCACGGCAAGCCCGATGCAGCGGACGGGAGGCGACCGCGCCGCCCTGGTCGGGGGCTGCTCCAAAACTCATGCCGGGCGGATGCCCCAGAACCGCGTGAAACCGGTTTGCAGCCCCTGGATGCCCCGTGTCGCGGTCTGCTGCGAGCTTGGTGCACGGATAGGCCGAATGGCGTCTCCGGTGTAAATAGGGCCAGGGCGATGCCCGATCTTGTTGAGGGCCGCCCTACTTGCCATTCAAATCCCAGGCCGACCGCCGGCACCACATTCCCCGCCAGCACCACAGGGTGACGAACTGGCCTGCCTACGAGGCTGGTCTGCGAGCACGCGGCAGCCTGACCGTGTGGTTCACGGCCGAGGCGATCAGGGCTTGGCGGGCTGACCCGCGGACCACCCGCGGCGGGCAGCCGCGCTACTCCGCTCTGGCGATTACCACGGCATTAACCCTGCGGACGGTGTTCCATCTGGCGCTGCGCCAGACGGAGGGCCTGATGGCCTCCATCATCGGCCTGCTCGGGCTGGACCTTGCCGTGCCCGACCACAGCACGATGAGCCGCCGAGCGGAGACGCTGGAAGTGCCACGCCCACGGGGTGGGCGTGAGCCCGTGCACCTGCTGGTGGACAGCACGGGGTTGAAGCTCTGTGGGCCTGGCGAGTGGCTCGTGGAGAAGCACGGCACGAGGACACGGCGTGGGTGGCGCAAGCTTCATCTCGCCACCGACGCCGATACCGGGTGGATCGTCGCCTCGAAGCTGACCGACAAGGATGCCGACGATGGCTCGCAGGTTGGCCCCTTGCTCGACCAGGTGGAGGGGCCTGTTGCATCCTTCACTGGCGATGGTGCCTACGACAGGGATGATGTCTACGTCGGGGTTGCTGCGCGGTATCCGGATGCCGACGTTATCGTCCCGCCTCGCTCAGGCGCAGTGCCGAGCGACACAGCTGGGACAGCGCCGACCCAGCGCGATCGACACCTGCAACTCATCACCGAGCGCGGTCGCATGGGCTGGCAGAAAGCATCGGGATACAACCACCGAGCTCTGGTGGAATCCGACATCTCAAGATGGAAACACGTCATTGGTGACGGCCTCCGTTCGCAAACTGACGGGCGCCAGAGGACCGAAGTGGTCATCGCCGCCGACGTGCTGAACCGCATGCTTGGGCTCGGTCGTGCAGAGTACGTCCGCATCGCATGATTGGAAATCTAGGTCGGGCTCGCTGCGCCCGATCCCCTGTAGTGCGCCCGGATGCTGAGACAGTCGGCTGTGCTAATCAGGCGGCCAAAGGTAAAGCGGCCTGCGGGCCTTGAGCAAGGCGGCGTTGCTCGGCGCGGATTTGGTTCGGGGTGCGGTAGCCGTGCCTGGCGACGAGCCAAGTGGCGTTGTAGTGGGCGACGAAATCCTGCAGCCCGCACCGCAGCTGTTCGATGGTGTCGAAGGTATGCACCCAGAGGAAGTTCTCTTTTAGGGTACGGATAAAGCGCTCGGCGACGCCGTTGCCCTCGGGCTGGCGGACGAAAGAGGGCGAGCTCTCGATGCCGAGGAAGGCGATCTCGTCCTGGAAGTCGCCGGAGAGGTAGTTGGAACCGTGGTCGTG
>NZ_JQKB01000032.1 GCF_000745835.1 Belnapia moabensis DSM 16746
GCAGGGTCTGCCGGTCCATGCCGCAGGTTGCGGCCGCGTCCGTGCGCGACTGCCCTTCCAGTACCAAGGCAAGAGCCAGCATGCGTCGCGCTGCGTTCGCGTCCCGACTGCGAGCTGCAGCCTGCCTCAGGGCATCCGCCGACAAGTCCTGCCGCGTGATCACCACCGCCATCGCAAGCCTCCCGAATCGAACCCCCGGGAGACAGCGAATCACGCCCGCCGCAAACCGCGGATCACATGCGAGTCAGTGACCATGGCGGTTGGTATAAGACCGCTTGTCCAGCTTCCGGTTGCGCCAGTACCCGCCATGGATGAACGCGAGCACCGGGGCATGTCCGGCGGCCGGAAGCAGCAGGTCGAGGCTCTGCCGGGGGGATGCGCCGTAGGCGAGGTCTGACCGGACTGTGGCGCGGCGGTGGAAGGCCTCGCTCAGCCCGATCCACCGCTCGAGCGTGCTGGCCACGTCCACGCTGGGCCAGTGCGCAGGCATGTATTCCCGCTCGAGCAGCGCGGCGTCCTGGCCGCTAAACGTCACCGGCATACCTGCTCTCCTCCCTGCTGAAGTCGGGGTCCAGGCGCCACAACGGGGCGTGCAGGCGCTGCCAGCCTTGCCGATGGCACAGAACCGTCCACGCCATTGTAAGGCGCAAATCTTGAGTTCAGGACATACTGGAACTCAAGGGCTAAGAGGCCCTAGACGTGCTGCCCGCCATTGATGTGGATCTCGGCGCCATTCACATAGGACGACGCATCCGAGCACAGGAAGTAGATCGCCTTCGCCACCTCGGCCGGCTTGCCCAGACGCCGCATCGGGATCTGCTCCTCGACGATCTTCTCCGTCCCCGGCGACAGGATCGAGGTGTCGATCTCCCCCGGCGAGATCGCGTTCACCCGGATGCCAAGCGGCCCGAAGTCATGCGCCATCTCGCGCGTCAGCGACATCAGCGCCGCCTTCGAGGTCGCATAGGCCGCCCCGGCGAAGGGATGCACCTTGCTCCCGGCGATGGAGGTGACGTTCACCACCGCCCCCTTGGTCTTCTGCAACTCCTCCACCAGCCCGCGCGCCAGCATGATCGAGGAGAAGAAATTCACCTGGAACACCCATTTCCAGTCGTCGATCGCGGTGTCCATCGTGCCGAGCCGCGCCCCGCCTGCCCCCTTCGGCGAGATGCCGGCATTGTTGACCAGCGCATCCAGCCGCCCGCCATCCGGGATCAGCCGCTCGCGGATTTCCTCGATCGCCCGCACCGTGTCGCCGGCATCGGACAGGTCGGCCTGGATGTGGTCCTCGGGCCCCATCTCCCAGGGGCATTCCTCGGGGAAGGGCTGGCGCGAGACGGTGACGACGCGCCACCCTGCGGCCGAGAAGACCTTGACGGTCGCATGTCCGATGCCGCGCGAGGCGCCGGTCAGCAGCAGCACGCGCCGACTCTGATTGGGCGTGTGGCGGACCACGGGGGTTGGCATCGACATCGGGGGAACTCTCTCTGCGGGTCCGGGGCGCAGGCTACGCCGCCCGGCCCGCTTCGGCCAGCAGCTTGCCGGTAGGGGAGGGGGCTCGCGCCCCTACTCCGCCGCCTGCGACATCTGCCGCGCCGCCATCCAGGCCTCGCCCCAGCGCATCAGCGCCAGCAGCACCGGCTCCAGGCTCCGCCCCTCGGCGGTCAGGCTGTACTCCACCCTTGGCGGCACCTCGGCGAAGACCGTCCGCACCACCAGCCCCGCCTCCTCCAGCTCGCGCAGCTGCTTCACCAGCATCCGCTGCGTCACCCCGCCCAGCTTCCGCCGCAGCGCGTTGAAGCGCAGCGTCCCGTCGAGCAGATGGTAGAGGATGACCCCCTTCCACTTGCCGTCGATCAGGTCGAGCGCCGCCTCCACCGGGCATCCGGGGGCGCAGTCATAGCGTTTCCGCTTCATTGGGGGCGGTATCCAAACGGGTACTATGTGCCGAATTATGCCGTATCGCGCCGCGCGGCACCACGCCCCATCCTCCACCCACCCCATCGAGGAGACCCGGCGATGTTCGCCATCGGCTACCGCACCCCGTCCCCCATCACCGCCCCCGAGGCGCTGGTCGAGCTCGACCTGCCGAAGCCCACCCCCGGCCCGCGAGACCTGCTCGTCGCCGTCGAGGCCGTCTCGGTGAACCCGGTCGACGTGAAGCAGCGCGCCGCCGCCGCCCCGCCCGCCGGCGGGGCCCGCATCCTCGGCTTCGACGCCGCTGGCACCGTGGAGGCCGTCGGCGCCGAGGTCACCCTCTTCCGCCCCGGCGACCAGGTCTTCTACGCCGGCGCCATCGACCGCCCCGGCAGCAACGCCACCCACCAGCTTGTGGACGAGCGCATCGTCGGCCCGAAGCCGCAAAGCCTCGGCTTCGCCGAATCCGCCGCCCTGCCGCTCACGGCGATCACCGCCTGGGAGTTGCTCTTCGACCGCCTCGGCATCCCCCGCGAGGGCGGCGAAGGCCAAAGCCTGCTGATCGTCAACGGCGCGGGCGGCGTCGGCTCCATCCTCACGCAGATCGCCCGCCAGCTCACCCGGCTGACGGTCATCGCCACCGCCTCCCGCCCCGAGACCACCGACTGGTGCCGCGCGATGGGCGCCCACCACGTCATCGACCACCGCCAGCCGCTCGACGAGGGCCTCGCCGCCATCGGCATCCCCGCCGTCAGCCACATCGCCAGCCTGACCGCGACCGACCGGCACCTCCCCGCTATCGCGCGCGCCATCGCCCCGCAGGGCCGCGTCGCCATGATCGACGACCCGGCGACGCTCGACATCGTCCCCTTCAAGCGCAAGAGCGTCTCCCTGCACTGGGAGCTGATGTTCACCCGCTCCCTCTTCGGCACGCCCGACATGGCGGAGCAGCACCGCCTGCTGACCGAGGTCTCCCACCTGGTCGATGCCGGTACCCTCCGCACCACCATGACCTACCATGGCGGCCGTATCGACGCCGCCAACCTCCGCGCCCTGCATGCGCTACTGGAAAGCGGCCGCAGCATCGGCAAGGCCGTGCTGGCCGGCTTCGGTTGAGGTCCCCACGCCACGGTTGAGCGGCGCCGCGGCCAGGGCGACCCCTCGGCACGCGGAAGCCTTGGCGCCCGGCGGCGCGCTTGTGTAACTAGGCGGCGTGCGCGCAATCCTCCTCCTCGCCTGCCTTGGCAGCCTGACCCTCGCCGCCCCCACCCCGGTCCTCGCCACCCGCCCGGCCGGGCCCATCGTCGTCGCCCAGGCCGCGCCCAGCCCCGCGCTGCTCCGCCTGGCCGACCGCCTCCGCCGGCTGGAGGAGGACGGTCTCGACCCCCGCGCCTACGCCATCCCCGCCGATGCCGAGGCCGAGCGCGACCCCTCTGCCTGGCAGTCCGCCCTGCTTCGCGCCTCCATCGCCGCCCTGACCGACTTGCTGCACGGCCGCGTCCATGACCTGCCGAATCGCCTCGACCTCCGCCGCGACACCGCTGCTACCCCCCTCGGCCCCTGGCTGACCCAACTCCAGGCCTCGCCCGACCCCGCCGCGCTGATCGACCGCGCCGCCCTCCTCGCGCCGGAGGCCGCCCCGCTGAAGCGCGCGCTGGCCACCGCCCGCGCCCGCGTCGCCGCCGGCGGCTTCCCCCAGGTGCCGCCCATGCCCGGCACGGAGGCGCTGGAGCCCGGCACCGCAGACCCGCTCCGCGTCCCGGCGCTCCGCGCCCGCCTGGTGCTGATCGACCCGGTGCTGGCCGCCAATCCCGGCGAGGGCGACACCTATGATGAGCCGCTGGTCGCCGCCGCCCGCCGCTTCCAGGCCGCCGAGGGGCTGGAGGCCGATGGCCGCATCGGCCGCCTCAGCCTCGCCGCCCTCAACCGCCCGGCCGAGGCCATCGTCCGCCAGCTCCGCATCGCCCTCGACATGCGCCGCGCCGCCCCCCGGCCGCCCGCCGAGCGGCATATCGAGGTCAACATCCCCTTCCAGTCCTTCACCATGGCCGAAGGCGGCCGGACCCTGCTGGAGATGCCGGTGATCGTCGGCAAGCCCTCCCGCGCCACGCCGATGATGCAGCTCCGGCTCAACGCCGTGCAGTTCAATCCGCAATGGGGCGTGCCCGAGCGCAACGCGCGCGAGGACCTGCTGCCGCGCTTCCGCCGCGACCCGCGCGCCATGATGGAGAAGGGCTTCCGCGTCTACAGCTATGTCGACGGCCAGCGCGTCGAGGTCGATCCCACGACGATCGACTGGTCGAGCGTGAACCCGCAGCGGTTCCCCTATGTTGTCCGGCAGGATGCGGGCGAGATCAACGCGCTCGGCCGCATCAAATTCATCATGCCGAACACCGAGGACATCTACATGCACGACACGCCCGACCGGCACCTGTTCCGGCGCCCCGACCGGGCCTTCTCCTCCGGCTGCATCCGCCTGGAGAAGCCGATGGAGCTGCTGGACGCGCTGCTGCAGGGCGTTCCCGGCTGGGACCGCGCCCGGGCCGACCGCGTGCTGGCCAGCCGCGTCACCACCGGCCTCGCCCTGCCGCGCGGCATCCCCGTCCGCCTGCACTACACGACGGTTGTGGTGGAGAAGGGCGAAGTGCGGATGCGCCCCGATATCTACGGACTCGACGCCGCCTATGCCCGCGCGCTGGACGCCGGCCGCACCCGCGTCGCCAGCGCCCCCCTGGCCGCGACCGGCGCCCGCTGATGGACTGCCCCTGCTGCTCCCGCCGCGGCCTCCTCCGCGGCGCCCTCGGCCTCGGCCTCGCCTGCACCGGCATCGCCGTTTCCCCTGCCCAGGTCCTCGGCGGCGGCCCCCGCAGCCTCGCCATCCAGCGCGTGCAGACCGGCGAGAGCTTCGAGGGCGCCTACTGGCGCGACGGCCGCTACGACCGCGCGGCCCTGCAACAGCTCGACTGGCTCCTCCGCGACCCCTCTATGGAGGAGGCGACGCCCATGGACCCCCGCCTCTTCGACGTCCTCGCCGCCGTCGCCCGGCAGATGGAGGCGACCGAGGGCTACCAGGTCATCAGCGGCTACCGCGCGCCGGAGACCAACGCCGCCCGCGCCCGCGAATCCCGCCGCGTCTCCCGCGCCAGCCTGCACATGTCGGGCATGGCCGCCGATGTCCGCCTGATGGGCCGCGAGAGCCTCGGCATGGCGAGGCTCGCCGCCGAGATGCAGCTGGGCGGCGTCGGCCTCTACCGCCGCGACGGCTTCGTCCATCTCGACTGCGGCCCCATCCGCCGCTGGTGATCCCGGCCGGACCCGCCCCGGCCACCTCCACCCTTACGGCCCCCCGAGCACCCCCGCACAGGCCGCCGGCATCTGCGGCGCCGGCCCCGGCGGCCGGGGCGCCGGCCGCCGCGCCTCCGGCGTCAGCCACCAGGCGAGCGAGGCATCGCAGCCATCCCCCGGCGGCGGCGGCGCCTGCTCCCGGCACTCCGCCTGGCCGGCCGGGCAGCGCAGCCGCACATGCATGTGGCTGTCATGCCCCCGCCAGGGCCGCACCCGGTGCAGCCAGGCCGCCCCCGAATCGGTCCGGCACAGCTCCCGCTTGATCGCATGGTTGACCAGCACCCGGTCCACCCCCGACTGCTCGGCGGCCAGCCGGATCAGCGCCGCATGCCGCGGCCGCCAGACGCGGGGATCGACCCCGCTCTCATCCGGCAGCACCAGCGATGGCACGGTGACATCCTCCCGCGCCGCGGCCGGCAGGGCGGGCTTCGGCGACAGCTCCAGCCAGACATCGACATCCAGCCCCGTCTGATGGCTCGCATGCCCATACGGCATCGGCCCGCCCCGCGGCTGCCCCATATCGCCGATCCAGAGCGCCGGAAAACCCTGGGCCTGAGCCTCCGCAGCGAACCGCTCGACGAAGCGAACCAGCGCCGGATGCCCCCAATGCCGGTTGCGCGAGACCCGCACGGCCTGCCACCCCGGCCCGTCGGCCGGCAGCGCCACCGCGCCCGCGATGCAGCCGAGCCCCGTCCCGCCGACGATCCGCGCCGGCCCCGGCGCCGGCACCTTCGCCGCCGCCCAGGGCCCCGGCTGATCGATCCTTTCCGCCGCCGCCGGCCCCAGCGCCGCCAGCAGCATCACCACCCCCCAACGCCAGCCCCGCATCGGCGACTCCCCGGTCCATCCGGGCAGTATGCCGAAGCGGGCGGCGCCCAGCAGCCAGGCCGCGGGACGCCTGGCCGGATCAGAAGCGGCGTTCGAAGACGGTGATGGTGTCGCCCGGCTGCACCACGCTGTCCCGCTTCGCCCGGTATTCCATCGCCCTGCCATCCGGCCCGATGCGGGTGACGGAGACATAGTCCTGGATGGCGCGGTAGTTGAAGCCGCCCGCCACGGCGACGGCCGTCAGCACCGTCATCCCCGGCTGATACGGGAACTGCCCACCCCTCTCGACCATGCCCAGCACGAAGACGGGGCGGTAGGTGATCACCTGCACCGCGGCCGAGGGATCGCGGAACAGGTTCTTGTCGCGCATCTCCTTCTCGACGGCGCGCTCGATCTCGCTGGTGGTGAGGCCCGCCGCGCGCACCGTGCCGATCAGCGGCAGCGCGATCGTCCCGGCGTCGCCGACGCGGAAATCGCCGGTGAGGCGCGGATCGTTGAAGACCGTGACACGGAGCTGGTCCTCCGGCCCGATGCGGTAGGCCGAGATCGGCACCTCCGGCAGTAGCGGCAAGTTGGCGCCCGGCGAGGCGCAGGCCGCCACGGCACCAAGCAGCATCAGGGAGAACACGCGGCGAGATTGCATCGTCTGGCTTTCCTTTCGTGAACCGGGTCAGTGACTGACCGGGTCAGGGACGCACGCGAACATGGCCGTCATGCGGCGATGTCCGCATCAGGCGACATGTCTCTGCCAGACATCGCGCGATCGGCACATTCGCGTTTCCTTGCGTTAATGGTTCATCACGCTGATGTTTGCGCTACGCAGCGTTGTTCCCTCGCCCGTTGGTTGACCCTCCTCTTCGCCAACGCGTATTGCCCAAACCTCCGCAGCCATTGCCGCGAAGGGAAGACACACCCCCTATGCTCGACAGACCGGTAGAATCGCGGCCTCCCTCGAACGAGCGGAAGCCACAGCTCCGTGCGCCGGCACCCGTCGCCACGCCGATCGAGCCGGAAGGCCTCACCGTCACGGCGTTGCTGGCGGCGCTCCGCCGGCGGCGCTTCGTGCTCTTCCTTTGCGCGCTGCTCTTCCCGATCGCCGCCTTCATCGCCGCCAAGGAGCTGACGCCGCGGTATACCGCGACGTCCACGGTGATGTTCGAGCCGACCGACTACCAGGCGACCGAGCTGCAGAGCATCCTGCGCGACGAGACGACGACCGACGCGGTGCTCGCCAGCCAGGTCGATGTCATCCGCAGCCTCTCCGTCGCCCGGCGCATCGTCCGCCAGTTCGACCTCACGGACCGCGAGGAATTCTCCTGGTGGGTGAGCGAGGCGAAGCGCCCCGAGCAGCTGCTCTACCGCATCCAGGACGGCCTCGCGCGGCGCATCGCCACGCTCTCGCCCGACCTCGCCGACCTGATCGCGCCCGAGGCGCCGGTGCCGAGGCCGAGCCCTGAGCGCGCCGAGATCTCGGCCGCCGAGCGGCTGCGCGACAAGATCCTCGTCACCGTCGTGCGCAACTCGCGTGTGCTGACCATCGCCGCCACAACCGAGGACGCGCAGCTCTCGACGGACATCGCCAACATGGCGTCGGAGCTCTACATCTCCGACCAGCTGGAATCGAAGTTCAACGCCGTGCGCCGGGCGAGCGAGTGGCTCGACGGCCGCGTCGCCCAGCTCCGCCGCGAGCTGCAGACGACCGAGAGCCGCATCGCCGAGCTGCGCAGCCGCTCCGGCCTGACGCGCGGCGTGAGCGCCGGCCTCGGCACCGAGCAGGTCAGCAAGATCAACGCCGACCTGATCGACGCCCGCAACCAGCTCGCCACCGCCGAGGCCCGCCTCTCGGCCGCCCGGCGCGGCGGCGGCGCCGACCTCACCGCGCTCGGCGCCTCCAACCTCACCGGCTCGCGCGCCGCCCGCGACGACGCCCGCCGCGAGGTGGAGCGCCTGCAGGCGACGCTCGGCGCCAACCACCCGGATGTGCGCGCCGCCCGCTCCCGCCTCGCGGAAGCCGAGCGGAACGTCTCCGGCGAGACCGGTCGTGTGGTCCAGGCGCTGGATGCGGAGGCACGTGCCGCCCGCGCCCGCGTCGCCAGCCTCGAGGATGCGCTGAGGACGCAGGAGAGCCTGCTGAACCAGAGCTCCGGCGCCGAGATCCAGATCGCCGCCCTGGAGCGCGACGCGGACGCCTCCCGCAGCCTGCTGAAGGCGGTGCTCGAGCGCTCGCAGCAGACCGTCTCGCAGACCGCAATCGAGAAGCCGGATGCCCGCGTCCTCTCGCCCGCGACGGTGCCCGGCCGGCCGAGCTTCCCGAAGATCCCGCTCTTCGTCGCGGCCGCCACGATCCTCGGCATCCTCTTCGGCCTGCTGGTGATCTGGTTCCTCGAACAGGCCGACAGCACCATCCGCTCCGGCGACGAGGTCCGCTCGGGCCTCGGCCTGCCCTGCCTGGCGCTGGTGCCGATGCTGAAGCGCGGCCTGCTCGGCCGCCACAAGGTGGAGGACTACGTCGTCCGCAAGCCGCTCAGCCCCTTCTCGGAGAGCATGCGCACGCTGCGCGCCGCCCTCTGGCTGGGCTCCGAGCCGCCGCGGGTCGTCGTCATCACCGCCGCCCGCCCGGGCGAGGGCAAGACCACCACTTCGGTGGCCCTGGCCCGGTCGGCGGCGATGAACGGCGAGCGCGTGCTGCTGATCGACTGCGACGTGCGCCAGCCCGCCCTCGGCCGGGTCTTCCGCTGCGAGGGCGCGCCGGGCGTGACCGACCTGCTGCTCGGCCAGGCCCTGCTGGAGCGGATCATCCGCCGCGACCACCTCTCCAGCCTCGACTACATCCCGGCCGGCGCCGCCGAGATCCACTCCCTCGGCCTCTTCATGTCCGAGGCGATGGCCGGCCTGCTCGACCGGGTGCGGCGCGACTACGACCTCATCATCCTGGACGCGCCGCCGGCGCTCGCCATGGCCGATGCCCGCGTCGTCGCCCGCCTCGCCGATGCCACATTGCTCTGCGTAAAATGGCGCGACACGCCGCGCTCGGTCGTGCGCAACTCCCTCGGCCTGCTCGAGGAAGCGCATGCCCGGGTCATCGGCGCCGCGCTGACGCAGGTGGATGCCAAGGTGCATGGCCGCTCCGGCTATGCGGATGCCGAGGTCTACCACCCGCGCTATGGCGGCTACTTCCGGGAGTAAGCCCTCGATGGGTCGGTATCTGGTGACGGGCGGGGCCGGCTATGTCGGCAGCCATGTGGTCAAGGCGCTGGTGGACCGTGGGGATGAGGTCGTCGTCATCGACGACCTCCGCCAGGGCCACCGCGCCGCGGTGCCGCCCTCGGTCGAGCTCGTCACCGCCGACCTCGCCGACCGCCGCCGCGTGGCGGAGGTCTTCGCCGGCTGGAAGTTCGACGCCGTCCTCCACTTCGCCGCCCTTTCCCTGGTCGGCGAGTCGATGCGCGACCCGCTGCGCTACTGCATCGACAACCTCTCCAACAGCCTGATCGTGGCGGATGCCGCCGTGAAGTCCGGCTGCCTCCGCTTCGTCCTCTCCTCCACCGCCGCCCTCTTCGGCTTCCCCAAGCGGATCCCGATCGACGAGGCGGCCGATGTCGCCCCCGTCTCCGCCTATGGCGAGAGCAAGCTGATGGTGGAGCGCGGCCTCGATTGGGCCGACCAGGTCCATGGCTTGCGCTCCGCCTCGCTGCGCTACTTCAACGCCGCCGGCGCCGACCCCTCGGGCACCATCGGCGAGGACCACGACCCCGAGACGCACCTGATCCCGCTCGCCATCGGCGCCGCCATGGGCACCCGCCCGCCGCTGACGGTCTTCGGCACCGACTACCCGACGCCGGACGGCACCTGCGTCCGCGACTACATCCATGTGACGGACCTCGCCGACGCCCATCTCCGCGCCCTGAGCCGGCTGGAGCGCGGCAGCTGCCGCTTCAACATCGGCAACGGCACCGGCTATTCTGTGAAGCAGGTGATGGATTCCGTCGAGCGCATCAGCGGCAAGCCCGTCCCCCACAGCCTCGGCCCCCGCCGCCCCGGCGACCCGGCCGTGCTGGTCGCCTCCTCCGCCCGCCTCCGCGAGGAGACCGGCTGGACCCCCCGCTTCGGCGCGCTGGACGACATCGTTCGCACCGCCTGGGCCTGGCACTCGGCCCACCCCAAGGGCTTCGCCGACCGCGGCTGACGCTTCCGCTGGACTTCGGCCGGGATGGGCGGTATAGGATTATCCACCCAATTCTGAGCCATGCCCAATCCACCGGACGGGCGGGCAATACCGGCACGCCCGCCCATCCGGCCGGTACCGGATGTGTCTGGACAATCACCCGCGAGCCTGAACTAGCATGCGACCGCTGTGGCGAGCGACGTCCGAAGGCCTCCGGCCCGTTCCATGGCCGGTTGCACACGGGTGCAGGTTGTCGGGCGTCTCTCCGATGCGGCTGCCCCGGCAGCTCGAAGCAGAGGCGGACAGGACATGGCTCAAGCGCCGAAAAGCCCTGATCACATACGCAGGCAGGACATACTCGAGATCTTCGCCGAGGCGCAGGCCGGGCGAAATGCCGGCGCAAGGCCGGACGACGATACCGAAGGCCTGACGATACGCGACGACATCAATGTTCGGATTTCGGCACCCAGGGGCAGCGCGATACTCGGCGCGGCACTCCGCGCCGCCGGGGTTTATCCGCCCGGTCACGGCTATCACGCCCATCACATCGTGCCCCAGCGCATCCAGGGGGCCACGACCGCCAGAGGGATCCTGGAGAGAGCCGATATCGGAATCGACAGTGCCGAGAACGGAGTCTGGCTTCCGGGCACTTCATCAGCCGTGAATCTCGACGGCTCCCATATCCACCAGGGAATTCACTCGGCGGAGTATCTCAACCAGCTGACGCGCATCCTCGCGGTGGCCGAGAAAACGCAGGGTTCTGAAGGTGTCAGGAGCGCGATGGCCCGGCTGCGCCTCACGATCCACGAGGCGGAAGCCCGATCCTGAGCACCGGCATGCCGCTGGCCGAGGCAACGCTACGGCTCGGCGGGATCAAGCCCTAAATTCCTCAAGTCCGGCCTGGAAAACAGGCCTTTCAAGGCTTTGGCGCTGCCGGGATTTGAGGGATTGAAGAGTCCGGTGGCCGCTTCTCCCCGGGCGCAAGCCCACCAGGCAGCGATGGCCTGGGGAGCGGTCAGTCCGTCAGCCTGTCCACCGCCGGCACTCGCCGCAGCACCAGCACCTTGAGCAGCACCGGCAGCGCGACGCCAGCCGTCATGGCGGCGACGGCATGCAGCGGGAACCACGCCTCGGTCCAGCCGAAGCCGAGCTTCATCAGCACCGCCTTGGTCCCACCGATCGCCAGCGTGTTGAACAGGTAGATCGCCATGGAGAACCCGCCGAGCACCAGCGGCCACTTCCACTGGGCAACCGGCGCCAGCCTCATAGCCCCATGTAACGCCGGAATGCAGGACAGCCCGCACAAGATCATAGGCGCAGCTGCAGGCCCCGGTCGAACTGCCGACAAGCGCGGCCCGACCCAGCCGAGTGCCGCTAGAGTAAGGGCCGCGGCGAAAACCGCCCACCAGACAACCTGCCAGCGCTCAAAGAGCGGCAGGAAACGTTCCTCCCGCTCCGCTACCCATAGCCCGGCAGCGAAAAAAAGAAAATGCGAGGCGAAGCGGTCGAGATAGGCCACCGCCGGTACGTCGATGAGCTGTAGGCTGAAGCCGAGCACCAGAAACCCCGTCGACCCGACGCCGAGCCGGCGCAGCCCCATTGCTACCAGGGTGCAGAGAAAGAGAACCAGCAGATACCAGACGGAAGTAGCCGGGCTGTGACTCGTCGTCCAGAACAAGTCCCGCAACCCGCCCATCAGCCCCTGCGGCGGATTGTCCACATGTACCAGCCGCACCGCGATGAGCTTCGAGGCAAAGATCGCAATGCCGATGGCGAAGAAGGGCACTAGCAGCCGGACCGCCCTCTGCCGCACCACCCGCCCTGGCGGCTTAGCTAGCGAGTTGGAGAGCGCCACCACAGTGCCGCTGAGATAGAGGAAAAAGGGCATATGGAAGCAGTAGACGAGGTAGCGCACCGGCTCGTACCACTCAATGCCCGGTGGCACCCGCTGCGCCACGATATGCCCGAAGACGACGAGCAGGATGGCAATGCCCCGTGCCCGGTCGAGATCAAGGCGCCGCTCCCGCTGCACCGTCGGCGGCGCCGCAGCCACCCCCTGGTCCGGCATCGCCTCAGCCCGTCCGTGCCGGCCGCCAGGCATAGGCCCCGGCCGAGGCGGAGGAAGAGTGGCGCCGCCCATGCCGCGCCTGCTGCGCCTCCGCCCGCCCACGGGCCAGGATCGCGCCGATGACGCAGAACAGCATGACGGATGTGCTGGCGATCAGCGTGTTGTCGAAGCCGCTATGCAGCAGGAAGCCGAGCAATGCCGCCCGCAGCACCAGCCGCTCACGCGCGGCGAGGCTTCTCGACCCCCACCACATCCAGGCCACGATCGAGAGGAAGATCGCCGCGCAGCCGATGATCCCGCCATCGATCGAGAGCCGCAGGTACTCGTTATGCGCCGCCGTGGTGCCGAGCAGCTTGATCAACGGGTCGTCGGGGTTGACCAGCAGCTTGCCCGCCCCGAGCCCGTAGCCGAAGAGCGGCCGGTCCTCGATGGCGTCGAGGAAGTAGGGCCACATCAGGTCGCGGCCCGAGGCGTCGGTGCCCTGGCTGATGAAGCGCTGCATGGCATAGGCGATCACCGGGCTCAGCAGCAGCAGCCCCGGCACGGCGCCGCCCATCACCAGGTCCACCTTCCGCCGCAGCGGGAAGATGTGCTTGTTCGACAGGAAGAAGACGATGCCGAGGAAGATCACCACCGTCGCCAGCGGCATCCGCGCCTGGGTCGCCAGCAGCACCGCGAGGTCGAGCCCGGCGATGATCAGCCAGATCGGCCGGAAGCCCCGCATGTATTCGAGGGTTGCGGCGAAGATCGCCGTCTCGCAGAAGCCGGCGAGGAAGGGCGCGCTGTGCATCCCCTGGAAGCGGCCCAGCGTGTCGATCGCCGGATAGAGTCCCGCCAGATGGGTGAAGAGGCTGGTGAAGGCGCTGATCAGCGGCACGAGGGTCGCCCCGCGAATGATCCAAGTCCAGATCCTCTTCGGTGCGAGACAGAAGCCTAGCACGAAGGGCGCGGTGGAGCCGATGAAGCTGCGGATCATGTCGCCCGTCGACCCGATCCGCCCCATCGGCAGCACGACGATGCTGATCGCGGCGATGGCCGTATAGGCGAGGAAGGGCCAGTTGATCGCGTTGGTCGGCCCGTAGCGCAGCAGCAGCACGGCGGCGAGGGCGAAGGGCACCACCTTCACCACCGCCGAGCCGAGCGCCGCGGCCGCATTGCCGCCCGCGCTCGCCAGCATGCCGCCATCGAGCTGGATGTCGACGCCGAGCCCGTAGATCGCCACCAGCCCCGCCACGATCGCCAGCGGGAATTGATAGACCGCGAGCCCGAGCAGCAACGCCACCATAGCCGGCAGCAGGAGCAGCAGGAGCCCCGGCGCCAGCAGCGCGAAGAGCAGCATCAGCGTCGCGCCGAACAGCGCGATCAGGACCTGGGCGAGGGGAGATGTCAGGCTCGGCATGCCAACGGTTCTGTCACGCAGCCCCGGCGCGCACCAATCAGCCTTCCGTCAACCCCGCGCGTCACCCGCAACCGTGACCACTCCGGGGGATGCGCCGGGGCCATGGGTTGTGGCAGCGATGCCTCCACTGAACGACGAGGCGAGGATCGATGCAGGGCCCACACCACCAGGCCGCCCCCCGGGATGCCGCGCTGACCCGGCTGCGTTTCTTCCTGATCGGCTGGGTGATCCTCTACCATCTCGACCTACCGCTGCGGGTCAGCCTCGGCCTACCGGCGCTGGCGCCGGTGCTGCAGCACGGCTATCTCGGCGTCGACGGCTTCTTCCTGCTCTCGGGCTTCGCGCTCTGGCTCGGCTATGGCGCCCGGCCGCCCTGGGGCCGGGCCGGCATCGCGGATTTCCTCCGCCGCCGCTTCGCCAAGATCTGGCCCCTGCACGCCCTGGCGATGCTGGCGCTGGCCCTGCTGGTCGGCCTCGCCATGGCCGCCGGCCTCACCATCCGCGAGCCGGAGCGCTTCGGCCTGCGCGACTTCCTCCTGCAATTCTTCCTGGTGAATGCCTGGGAGACCACCTCGCGCCATACCTGGAACTACCCCTCCTGGGCGCTCTCGGTGGAATGGGCCGGTTACCTCGCCTTCCCCTTGATCCTCGCCGGCCTGATCCGCCTGCCGCGCCTCGCCGTGCCCGCCCTGCCGCTGCTCGGCTTCGCCGGCATCGCCGCGCTCGACGCGCAGGATCCGAATATCGGGCTGAATTACACGCTGCATCTCGGCCTGCTGCGCTTCGCCCTGGAATTCGCCACCGGCCTCGCCATCGGCCGGCTGACGACCGAGGGGCTGCTGCCGCGCGCCGCACTCTGGCCCGTTCTGCTGGCGCTCCCGGCGGGCCTCGTCCTCGAATGGGATGCGCTGACCGTGCTCGGCCTCGCCGCGCTGATCCCGCTGTTGCGCCGCCCCGTGCCGCCGGCCGCGGCGCCCGCCCGGCCAGACCTGCTGCTCCGCCTCGGCGAGGCCTCCTTCGGCGTCTATCTCTGCTGGGTCTTCATCGAGGCCGGGCTCGTGCTGGTGCTTCGCCGGATCGACCCGGGCCTCGAGGGCCGCATCGGCCTAATGGCCGCCGGCTTCCTCGCCAGCCTCCTCGCCGGCTGGCTCGCCTGGCGCTTCATCGAGGTGCCGGCCAATCGCTGGCTGCTGGGCCGCCGCCCGCCCCGCGCGGCCGCCCCGGCCAGCGCGGTCTCCGGCAAGGCCTGAAGCCTCAGCGCGCCGACATCATCCCCGGCGGGATGATGTCCGGCTTCGGCATCGGCTCGTCGCCATTCTGCAGCCGCCAGTCGCGGCCATGGCTGTAGGACCAGAGCGTCGCCGGCAGGCGCAGCTGCTTCAGCTCCGGCAGCACCCGCGCCAGGTCGGCGGCCCAGGCCGCGCGGTTGGTCTCATGCCCGAAGGCGCCGCCCAGCTCGCTGACGATGACGGGGATGCGGTTGCGGTCCCGCCAGGCCGCCACCGCCTGGAATCGCCCCGGCGCCTGCGTGCCTTGGTAGTCGTGCGCCTCGGCGATGGTGTTGGGGTCGGCCGGCAAGGCGCATTCGACCAGCGAGCGCGCACTGTGCCACTCATGCCCGCCCCACATCAGCGTATGCCGCGGCGCTGCCCGGCGCAGCTCGGCGAGCAGCCGGTCGCGCACCGGCATCCAGACCGCATTGTTGTCGAAGACCGGCTCGTTCAGCGGCGCCAGCACCACCATCGAGGGGTCCGTCCGCTCGGCGAAGAATTGCGCCCGCGCCCGCATCCCCTCCCAGTCGCGGTCGGCCCAGGGCTTCTTCTGGTAGAAGAAATCCGCCATGCCGAGGAAGACCGGCAGCCCGGCCTCAACCGCGTCCTTCACCGCATTCAGGTACAGGCCGGGGATATCCATGCTGGAACCGGTCTGGCCGATCTCCGGCAGGAAGATGCGGGCATGGTCGAAGCCGGCCGCGCGGAAGCCACGCCACCAGCCGACACCGAGGCGCCGCGGCTGGTTGTCCTTGCTGATGGTGTACCAGCGCTCGAGATTGGCGCCGAGCCTGAGCGTGGCGAGCCGCCGCCGCATCGGCGGCTGCTCTTGCGCGGAAGCCGGCACCGCGAGGGCGCCGGCCAGCGGCAGGGCCAGCAGGCCCCGACGGGTCGTCACGGCTTCAGCCGAAGCGGAAGGCGGCCGGGGCGGCATCCTCGGGTGCAGCGGCCGACTGCTGCTCCTTCATCCGCGCCTCGACCTGCTTCAGCAGCCCGGTGAGGCTGGTGACCAGCGAGGGCAGCTGCACCAGCGGCACCACCAGCTGGCCGCAGGGCGTCGGCTTCCCTTCGGCCCCGGTCTGCGCCAGCGTCATCCGGGCAACGCCATAGGTGACGCTGGCGTCGAGGATGCCGTCGGCGAAGATGGTCACGCGGGTGTCGCTCATGGGTGGTCCTATTGTTCGCGGAAGGCGCGGTGGAAGCTGTCCCGGATCGGCTGGGTGATGTAGCGGAAGAAGGTCCGCTCGCCGATCTTGATATGGGCTTCCACCGGCATCCCGGGGGTGAGGAAGACATTGGGCAGCGACGTCAGCTGCTGCTGATCGATCAGAATGCGCGCTGGGTAGTATTGCTGCCTTGTCTGCTCGTTGGTGGTCACGTCCGCGGCGATCCAGGTCACCTCTCCGTGCAGGTAGGGCACCAGCCGCTGCTTGAAGGCCGGCAGCCGCACCTCGGCATGCAGGCCGGGATAGACCACGTCGATGTCGTTCGGCTGGACGTTCACCTCGGCGATCAGCCGGTCGTGCTGCGGCACCAGGTCCATCACCGACTCGCCCGGCTTGACGACGGCGCCGACGGTGAAGAGGCGCAGGTTGACCACCGTGCCGTCCTCCGGCGCGGTGATGTCCCGCCGCGTCATGACGTCGGAGGCGGCACGCAGCTTCTCCTCGGCCTCGGCGAGCCTGCCGCGGACGTCGCGCAACTCCTGGCCGTTCTCCTGCATCCGCTGGTCGATGGCCTGGCTGGTCTGCTGCTGCGCCTCGGCGATCGCGGCGTTGGCGCGGTCGATCTGGCCGGTCAGGTCCTGGATGCTGCCCTCCAGCCCGGCGAAGCTGCGCTGGAGCGCGAGGAGCTGCGGCAGCCGCTGCAGGCCCTGAGTGACCAGGGTGCGCGTCATCTCCTCCTCCTGCTTGATCAGCGCGAGCTGGCGGCGGGTGGAGGCGAGCTGGCCGCGGGCGCCGGCGATCACCGCCTGCTGCTGGTCGATGCGGGCCTGGAAGACCTGCACCTGGCTGGCGAGGCTGGCCATCCGCGCCTCGAACAGGGCGCGCTGGCCGGTGACGCTGTCGAGCGCGCGGGCATTGCTGGCGTTCAGCAGCTCGGGCGGGAAGCTGACATCACGCGCGCGGCCGATCTCGGCGCGCAGCCGCGCCTCCTGCGCCATCAGCGCCCAGCGCTGGGCGCGCTGCGTCTCGAGCGTGGCATCGGCCTGGATGTCGTCGAGGCGGACGAGCACCTGGCCCTTCTCCACCTTGTCGCCGTCGCGCACCAGGATCTCGCGGACGATGCCGCCCTCGAGATGCTGGATGGTCCGCCGCGTGCCCTCGACCTTGACGACGCCGGCGGCGATGGAGGCCTCGGCCAGCGGGGCCATGACCGCCCAGGCCGCGCCGCCCACGACGAAGAACAGGAAGACGACCATGCCGAAGAGCATCGTCCCGCGGGTGCGCGGCGCCGGGGCGTCGAGCAGCGGGTCGAAGGGGAAGGACGGCAGGGTGCCGCCAAGATCGGTGCGGATCGGCGCCAGGGCGCGCGCACCGGTGAGGACGGGGAGCTTCGGCTCCTGGGTGGTGACGCTCATCGGGCGGCGCTCCCTTCAAGGCGGGCAACGGGGGCGTTCTGGACCTCGGCGGGGCGCGGCGGCGTCATCAGCCGCTTCAGCACCTCGGCGCGCGGGCCGAACATCTCCATCGCGCCATCCTTCAGCAGCAGCACCTTGTCGACGCCCTGGACGAGGGTCGGCCGGTGCGAGACGAGGATGACGGTGGTGTCCTGCGCCTTCAGCCGCTCCAGCGCCTGGGTCAGCGCCGCCTCGCTGTCGCCGTCGAGGTTGCTGTTCGGCTCGTCGAGCACGACCAGCTTCGGCCGGCCGAACATGGCCCGCGCCAGGCCGATCAGCTGCCGCTGACCGCCCGAGAGGTACTGGCCGCTGTCGCCGATCTCGGTCTCGTAGCCGTTCGGCAGGCGAAGGATCATGTCATGGCAGCCGGCGAGCTTGGCGGCCTCATAGACCGCGTCCGGCTCGGCCTCGCCCATGCGGGCGATGTTGCGGAAGACGGTGCCGTCGAACAGCTCCACATCCTGCGGCAGGTAGCCGACATGCCGGCCGAAATCCTCGCGCATCCACTGGTAGACATCGGCGCCGTCAAGCCGGACGGTGCCGGCCGAGGGCGGCAGCGTGCCGATCAGCATGCGGATCAGCGTCGTCTTGCCGGCGGCGGAGGGGCCGATGACAGCCAGGCTCTCGCCCGGGCTGAGGCTGAAATTCACGCCCTTGATCATGGCAACGCCGTGGCCCGGGAAGGCATAGGAGACGCGCTCGACCGAAACCTTGCCGACCGGCTCCGGCAGCGGCAGCCCCGGCGGGCGCAGCCGCGGCATGGCGAGGAAGCTCTGCAGCCGGCGGAAGCTCTGCCGGGCGGAGACCAGCTGCTTCCAGCCGCCGATCATCTGCTCCACCGGCGCCAGCGCGCGGCCCATGATGATCGAGCCGGCGATGGAGGCGCCCGAGGTCAGCTCCTGCTGCAGCACCAGATAGGCGCCGGCGCCGAGGATGCCGATCTGCACCGTGAGGCGGCAGAACTTCGTCATGGCGACGAGGAAGGAGGCGCGGTCGGCGGCGCGCTGCTGCGGGACCGTCATCGCCGCGACCGATTCCCGCCAGCGGCCGATGACCGAAGGCAGCATGCCCATGCTGTCGATCACCTCGGCATTGCGCGAGATGGCATCCGCCCGGCGCTGCGAGGCCATGCCGGCGGTGTTCGCCTCCTTCAGCAGGGCGGAGGTGGCGACCTCGCTCGCGAGCGTCAGGCCGAACAGCACCACCGCGCCGCCGAGGGCGATGAAGCCCATCACCGGGTGAAGGAGGAAGATGACGCCGATATAGATCGGCACCCAGGGCACGTCATAGAGCGAGAGCGCGCCCGGCGAGCCGAGATAGCCGCGGCAGACCGCGAGGTCCCGCAAGGCTTCCATCCGGTAGGGGCGGCCGCGCAGCGTGCTTTCAAGGGCGCGAACGAAGCCCTCCGGCGCCACGCGGTGCTCCACCCAGCTGCCGATCCGCTGCATCACCTTGCCCCGCACGCCCTCGAGGATGGCGAGCACCGCCGTCGCCAGGATGGCGATCAGCGACAGGTAAAGGAGGGTATCCAGCGCCCGGCTCGACAGGACGCGGTCGAAGACCTGCATCATGTAGATCGAGGTGGTGAGCTGCAGCAGGTTCACGACGCCGCTGAAGACGCCGACGAGGATGAACTGGGTCCGGCAAGCCCGGAGCGCCCGGCGCAGCGGGGTATCCGCCGCGGCATCGGCCCCGGGAAGAAGGGTGCGGGAATGGGACATGCGTCAGCCTGCCAGGCGGCCGGCGAGGCCGGCCAGGGTTTCGGGATGCAGCGCGAGCCAGCCGCCGACGGCGCCGATGATGACGAGCGCCACCAGGTTGGCGGCGACCATGCGGAGGAAGCCGGGCGGGTGGCGGAGGCGGCCGATCTGCTCGGCCACGGCCTCCTGGCGGATGCGCTCTATATTGTTGTGCAGGTAGCGCAATGCGTGGTCGCAGAGCGCAGTCTCAGCCTCCCGCTGACAGCGGATGACGGTCTCGCGGCTGGCTTCATCCCCACGCTCGGCGGCGAGGGCGAAGGCGAGGAGGCCGGTGATCCGGTCTTCCGTCCGGAAGGCCGTGGGGTCGGCGGGGGTCGTCACGGCCTGAACGGGGGCCGGCGCGGGTTGCGGCCTGAGGGTTTCGACATTGGCCATACTGGGCTCCATCCTGGGCCGGCCATGGGAATGCCATGATACGCCCGAAGGAGCGAATCGGCCTATCATTCCGCATGGCTTGCACGCTGTCGTCCCGAACCGGGGGGTATGGGACAGGGGCGCCTGGGGTGGCGCTTGAAGGGTATACGCACTCCGGTTTCCGTGAAATGCAACCCTAAACCCGAGAAGTTTCCGCACGGTAACCGCCCAAAGAGATGCCGTTCCGTATCGATCATGGTCTTGGGTCCTTTGCGGCAGTCATGCCACACCCTGTGCGCAAGTGGCACACCAGCCGCCAAACACGACAGGATGTGATCGTTGCCTGCACACTGTGGCGACAACCCGTGCTAGGCAGAGCCGGGGCTCATATTGACGAGGAAATGGTGGTGAAAAGCTTTCGGAGCTGGGGGGTTCTGGGCCTGATCGTGGCTGCCCTGCCGCTGGGGAAGGCGCAGGCCCAGCTGGGCGACTCGCCCGAGGTCCAGCGCGGCATCACCGTGGTGAACCGGCAGCGGCCGGATTACGACCCGCTCGGCGTCCGGCTTGGCGGCTTCCGCCTCAATGGCGCGGTCGAGGCCGGGCTGGGCTGGGACAGCAACATCTTCGGGCGCCGCAGAAACGTGGTCTCCGACGGCTTCGCCGAGGAGCGGGGCAGCCTCAACCTGCGCAGCGACTGGACGACCCATGCGGTCGGCGTCTCCGCCAATTCCGTCAACCGGCAATATTTCAGCGAGAGCCGGCAGGACTGGAACGACTGGGATGTCGGCGGCTTCGGGCGCTACGACTTCTCGGCCGACACGTCGCTCCAGGGTCAGTACCGCCATTACCGGGCGCATCTCAACGTCTATAATTTTGATGTCCAGGCCGCCGGCATCGTCCAGCCCGTCGCCTACGAGTCGGACGAGTTCTCGGTCACCGGCAATACGAGGCTGAACCGGCTCGGGCTGATCGCCCAGGGTGTGTACCGGACCTTCGACTTCCAAGACACGATCATCCGCAACACCCTGACCCCGGTGTCGCAGAACAGCTTCAACACGGCGATCGGCGCGGTCGGCGGCAGTTATGCGCTTGCCCCGGGTCGGAACATCACCACCATCGTGCGCGTCCAGGACATCAAGTACACCGAGGCGATTGCCAGCCGGCGCGACAGCTTCACCTGGGAAGTGCTGAGCGGCTTTGACTACGATTTCGACGGCGTCTGGCAGGCCCGCATCGCCCTCGGCTGGCGGCAGCGCGAGTATAACGGGCCGGGGATCAAGACCCTGCAGGGCCCCGCGGTCGAGGCGGCTGTCACCTATGCGCCGACCCAGCTGACCACGGCGCGCTTCCGGCTGACCCGGACGATCGAGGAATCCATCCGCCAGGATTCGGTGAGCTACCAGCGCACCCAGGTCGGCCTGACCGTCGACCACGAATACCTGCGCAACGTGCTGCTGCAGGGCGACCTGCTCTACGACCGCCGCGAATACGAGAGCCCGAACCAAACGGCGGCCGATGGCGTGGTGACGCTGACGGCGCGCTACCTGCTGAACCGGAACGCCTCGGTGATCGCCAGCTATGCCTATCGGCGGCGGCTTGAATCGACGGGCGGGTTCCAGGAATTCGACCGCAACCTGCTGCAGGTCCGGCTCCGCCTTGGCATCTGAGGCTCCGGTCAGGCGTCTGCTCGATGTCGATTTCGCTGACCTTCCATTGCAGGACGTGCTCGCCCTGCTGGCGGAGCGGCCGGCGGAGGCGCCCTTCGGCTATGTCGTAACGCCGAACTCCGACCATCTGGTCCGGCTGGCCCGCGACCCGGCGATGCGGCCGCTCTATGACGATGCAATGCTGCGGCTGCTCGACAGCCGGGTGGTGGCGCGGCTCGCCGGGCTGATGGGGCTGGCGGCGCCGGCGGTGGTGCCGGGCAGCGACCTCACCGCCGCGCTGATGCAGGCGCTGCCGCCGGACGAGCCGGTCACGGTGATCGGCCTGGCGCCGGCGGCGCTAAAGCGGCTGGCGGCACGGACGGGGCTGCGGCGGATCGCCCATCACAATCCGCCGATGGGCTTCGACCGCGACCCGGCGCAGTTCGAGGCGGCGGTGCGCTTCATCGAGGAGAATCCGGCGCGCTACACCTTCCTTGCCGTCGGCTCGCCGCGGCAGGAGCGGGTGGCGCAGGCGGTGGCGACGCGCGGCAAGGGGAGGGGGGTCGGCCTTTGCATCGGGGCGAGCCTGCTCTTCCTTACAGGCGAGGAGCGGCGGGCGCCGGTCATTGTCCAACGGGCAGAGCTGGAATGGGCCTGGCGGCTGATGCAGGACCCGAAGCGCCTCGCCCGACGCTACCTGGTGGACAGTCCCGCCATCATCGCCCTGCTGCGGCGCGAGGCAAAGCGGGCGGCCCTACCCCCGCCGGCTGATGATCCGGGCCACCAGCATCAACACCGCGCCTAGCAGGATTACCCCGTAGGTCCGAGGATCCGCCCGCAGCGCATCGAGTACCGCCTCCGGAATCCAGAGCAGCGCATCCCAACCGCAGAGATGCGCCAGCACGCCGAGCAGCACGAGCAGGGTACCGAGGCTCCAAAGCAACCGTGCCATCCCCGCCTACCCGGCCCGGAAGGCGATGGCGTTACGGAGTGCGTGCACGATCAGCTCCATCCGGCGCTCGAAGCCGGCGGCGGCTTGAGGGCGCCCGGCCTCCTCGGCGCCGACCACGCCCCGGAGGACGGAGGCTTCGAGCTGCTTCGCCATCTCATTCATGGAGGCGAGGGCGGCTTCGGCGCCGCCGCCCTGCATGGTGGCGCGCAGCACGGCGATCTCACCGAAGGCCGCGGCCAGGGCCGTCTCCAGGGCGATGATCTCGCCACGCAATTCGTCGCTCTTGTCCTCGGGCATCCATGTCAGGTGGGGGCGGCGGCGGCCGGCCTCAACTGGCCTTGGCACTCGGCAGGGCCGACAGCACCTCAGCCCGCACCCGCCGGCTAAGGCCGCCGCGGTGGGCGGCGTCGTTGCGGGCAAGGTAGTCGCGGGCCGCGGGCGTCAGCCGGTAGAGCGTCTCCATCCCCGGCGCAGGGCGGAAGCGGCGCCAGAGGCTGACCGCCGCGGGCCCGGCCTTCAGCCCCTGAGCGAGCACGCCGTTGCGGGCGCCCTTCACCTGATAGGCGAGGAAGCGCGGCAGCAGCGAGGCCGGGGCAAGGCCGTATTTCAACCCGATATAGAGGCGGTTACGGACGAAGTGGAACCAGCGGGTGCCCGACCAGGCGAAGCGGTGCTCGCCGCTGACCTTGTGGCGCACGGCGATGTCGCCGCGGTAGCGGATGCGCTGGCCGGTATTGATGGCGCGGAGGGCGAAGTCGAACTCCTCCCAGCAGAAGAAGAGCGCGTCGTCATAGCCGCCGGTGCGCTCGAAATCCCGCCGACGGATCGCATGGCCGGCGCCGACGAAGGTGGCGACGTCGAAGCTCTCCGCGGCGCGCGGCAGCAGTCCGGGCGGGTAGCCCCAGGAAGAGAAATCCTCCGCGCCCGTGTCGAAGACCAGGATGCGGCAGGCAATGGCGGCGATGTCCGGCTCTGCATCCAGGGCACGGAGGGCGCGGGCGAGGGTGTCGGCGTCCTGGAATTCGGCGTCGTTGTCGAGGGCGAAGATCATCCGGCCCCGGCCGAGGGCCGTCGCCCGGTTGCGGCCGCCGGCGACACCCCAATTGCGGTCGAGCCGTACCAGCGTCGCATCCGGCGCGTCCCCGACGGCGGCGGCGAGGCGAGCGAGATTCTCGGGCTTGCTGCCCTGGTCGGCGATCCAGACATGTTTGGAAAGCCCGGTCTGGGCGCGGGCGGAGGCGATGGCGGCCACCGTCTCCTCGGCCCGATCCATCGCCAGGATGATGATATCGGCATCCACCTCGCCCGCCGGGCCAATCGCGCCAGCGACATGCTCGGGGGCCGGGTAGGGGCCGAGGCTCATGCGCGTTCCTCGAAATCGGGCGCGGGCAGGGCAAGATAGGCGATGCGCTTCGCCTCCTGCCGGCCGCGCGTCACCGTATCGAGGACGAGGCCGCAGACGAAACTGAGGAAGGAAAGCAGCACCAGGCCTGTCGCCAGCACCGCCGTCGGGAGGCGGGGGACGAGGCCGGTGGCGAGGAAGGTCTGCAGCAGCGGCACCGCCAGCATCAGGGCGAGGAACAGGAGGATGCCGCCGGCCACGGAGAAGAACATCAGCGGCCGCTCCCGCTGCACCAGGGTGATGATGGTGCGGAGGATGCGGAAGCCGTCGCGGTAGGTGTTGAGCTTGCTGGTGGAGCCGGCGGGGCGCTCCTTGTAGAGGCTCGGGACCTCGCCTACGGGCAGCTTCAGTTCGAGGGCGTGGACGGTGAACTCCGTCTCCGTCTCGAAGCCGGCGGCGAGCGCCGGGAAGCTCTTGACGAAGCGGCGGGAGAAGACGCGGTAGCCAGAGAGCATGTCGGAGATGCGGTCGCCGAAGACCCAGCGGACCATCCCGGTCAGCACGGCATTGCCGAACTGGTGCCCACGCCGATAGGCGGCGGCGGCGATCGCCTCGGGCGTGCGGCGCACGCCGGTCACCATGTCGAGGCGGTCGGAGAGGAGCAGGCGCAACATCTCCGGCGCGGCGGCGGCGTCGTAGGTGTCGTCGCCATCGACGAGCACATAGGCATCCGCCTCGATATCGGCGAACATGCGCCGCACGACATGGCCCTTGCCCTGGAGCTGCTCGTTGCGCACCACGGCGCCGGCGGCGCGGGCGGCGGCTGCGGTGCGGTCCTTCGAATTGTTGTCATAGACGTAGATGGTGGCGTCCGGCAGGGCGGCGCGGAAGGCGGCGACCACGCGGGGGATCGCCACCTCCTCGTTGTAGCAGGGGATCAGCACGGCAACCCGTGGCGCGGTGCTGTAGCCCGGCAGCAGTGTCGCACCGGGCGTCAGATGGGTGTCGGGCAAGGCGCTCTCCGGCATGGTGAGGGCTTCCGTCCTGGCTTCCGGACCTCGGACAGCCATGGTGGACGGTGAATGTGGCGGCGGAATGACCTCCCGCCGCTTAAAAGGCGTTCCGCATCCGAGCGACGGCGAGCAGCGTCCGCACCAGAATGGTGAAGTCGAGCCAGGGCGACCAGGTCTCGATATATTCAAGGTCGCTCTCGACGCGGCGAAGCAGCTTCTCCTCCGTCTCGGTCGGGCCGCGCCAGCCGCGCACCTGGGCGAGGCCGGTGAGGCCCGGCTTCACCCGGTGCCGCGCGGCGTAGCGGGCGGCCACCTCCTCGAAGGGGCGGCCGCCGGCGCGGGTGCCGGGGGCATGTGGCCGCGGGCCGATGAAGGACATGTCGCCGCGCAGGATGTTGAAGATCTGCGGCAGCTCGTCGAGGGAGGTGCGGCGGAGGATGGCGCCGACCCGCGTCACCCGCTTGTCGCCGAGCGAGACCTGCCGGGCGACGGTGTAGTCAGCCGCCTCGTGGTACATCGTGCGGAATTTCAGCACGTAGAAGGGTTGGTTGTTGAAGCCGGTGCGGCGCTGGCGGAACAGTATCGGCCCCGGGCTGTCGAGCCGCACCGCGAGGGCGATGAGCGCCATCGGCACGGCGGCGACGGCCAGCGCCAGAATGGCCAGCACATAGTCCTCCACCATCTTCACCACGGCACCCCAGCCGCTGATCGGCCGGTCGGCGAGGCGGAGCAGGCGCAGGCGCTCGCCCTCCGGCGCGGTGCCGAGGCTGCGATAGGCCATCAGGTCGGGGGCTAGGCGGACATCGACCGGGTAGTCGCCGAAATGCCGCAGCAGGTTCTGAAGGCGCGATTCGGCCGCCCAGGGAAGGGCAAGGATCACCTGGTCCACCTCGCCGCGGCGGATCATGGCGTTCAGCGCCTCGAGCGAGCCGAGATAGGGCAGGCCGTTGCGCAAGCCCCCGACCTGATGGGCACGCCGATCATCGACCAGGCCAACCAGCTCAAGGCTGCGGTCCGGCCGGCCGCCGAGGGCGGCGACCAGGCGCGCGGCCTGCGGCCCGTCGCCCACCACCACGGCACGCTGCCGGGTACGGACCGCGGCCGCCCGAAGCGCGACGGCGGCCGCCATTCGCGCCGCGAGCAGCGGCGGCATGGCGACGCCGAGCCAGAGCAGCGCGAGGCCGGGCGGGAAATTGCCGCGGGCGCCGAGCGCCTGCGCCGCCAGCCCCATGCCGCCGATGCCGAGCACCAGCCCGGCCAGCGCGCCAAGCCCGGCCCGCTTGCCGCCGAAGAGCGCGGCATGGCCGTAGCCACCGGCGGCGGCGATCAGGCAGGGCACCAGCAGCGCGACGAAGCCGATCAGCCGCAGCGCCGGCCCTTCAGCCGGCTCCAGCGGCAGCGCCTGCACGGCGAGGCCCGTGGCGGCTAGGCAGAGGCCATCCAGCATCGCCACGGCCAGCGCCAGCAGGGCCGGCGGCAGCGGCGAGCCGATCGCCCAACGCTCGCGGCGCGCCTCGCCGCGAAGGCCGTCGACCCAGCCGGCCTCCGCGACCGCGGTCAGCAACCGGCGATCGCCGGTGCGGTGCTCAGGGGGCATCACGTCCTGCATGCTGGCCGCCTGGGGCTCGGGTTGAGGCTCTCGATTGCGATGGGCATGGCTCCCGCTGGCCTTCACGCTCTGGAGGGACGGGGGTCGGCCCCGGCGGCGCCGAAGACGAAGCGCCGGGACATGAGGAAATTGGCCGCGAGCCCGGCAAGCGAGCCGGCCGCGACGCCGATCACGGGATGGGCTGCGACCAGCGGAACACCGCCGACCAGCGCGGCGTAGGTTCCGTAGTTGCACAGGAAGCCCAGCACATTCACGAGCAGGAAGAGCAGCCATTGCCGCCCGAGCCCGCCCTCCTGTCGCGCTGCGCGAAATGTCCACGCCCGGTTCAACGCAAAGGTTGTGGTGGCCGCGGCGAGATAGGACAGCACGCGGCCGATCCAGGGACCGGTACCGAGCGCAATGCCCGCCGTCAGCACGCCCGCATCGACGATGAAGCCGGCGACGCCGACCACGCCGAAGCGCAGGAACTCGCCCAGCACGCGTCCGTCCTTGCGGGCGGCGGGCTGGCCGGAGAGGCGGGGAGTGGTAAGGGCAGAATTCATCCAAGGCATCCTGTATGCTGCAAGGCATACGCGTCCTCGCCTCGTGCGACAAACCACGGCGCGGTGACAACCGCTCGCCCAAGGCGCGAAACATCCGCTTGCGCTGTCACGTTCCACGGCGCAAGCGTGAAGGATATGAGCAAGGCGATAGTCCGGTTCGGCGCTGCAACTGTTTCCCATATGGTGATGACGAAGTCGTCGGAGAACGATTACGGATGCTGTCCCGAATTAGGCCAAGCCGCGTTGCCGGCTCGGCAGCATGCGGTGCGCAGATCGCAAGGATCGTTGCGGCGCCTGCGGCTTCCGTAACGGGATCGCCTTCGCACTTACTGGATGTTCGCATATCCTTTGAGTCGGTGTGTCGTCCCGCGATGCGCGCTATGGTTGCATTCATCGTTGACGATGCTGCGTCAGCGGTCCGGCCTCGCCTTGCCATCGAACGCTGTCGATCTGCGGTTGAAGCGCTTACGTTTCCGTGCCGGTCTTTGGCCTGGATAGCGGCTGCTTCGATGCGCCTTTCGCCAGCGGGTCGGAGCAGCTGCAGCGAAGGACGCTGACGATTCTCGACCTGTTAGAGATTTCCGGTGAGCGGCGCCAGGTGCCGTGGGGTGGCTGATGTTGCAGAGTCGATCGGCGAGTTGGCGGACTTCTCTCGGCACCGCTTGGCAGGAGTTCGCAAGCGTCCAGGCATCGCTGCGGCCCTTCGCTCCCAGGTTGAGGTCGTGCTGACGCGGCATGTTGCCCGTCCTGTTTTGCGCCTCCCTCCGCGGGCGGCAGAGGCTCCGCCTCGCCACTACTGCGCAGTGCCCGGGGTGCGGCATCCCCGCAGAGGCGACTTCCGCCCCAGCGGACACATGCTTCACCCCGCGGATGCCGTTGCCGGAATAGGGTGCTTCACGGTGGCGGGAAAACCGCTACTGTCCGGGCCGTTTCGTTTCCGGGAGAAAGAGCCCATGCATCGTCGCAACCTGCTGGCCGGCGCTGCCCTGGCCGGTGCCGCTCTCCGCCTACCGGCGCCCGCCCTGGCGCAGCCGGCCGGGAGCCGGGTCCTGCGTTTCATTCCGCAGTCCGATGTGGCGGTGGTCGACCCGATCGTCACCACCGCCTATGTCACCCGGCACCATGGCTTCCTGATCTACGACACGCTCTATGGCGTGGATGCCGACTTCAAGCCGCAGCCGCAGATGGCCGAAGGGCACAGGGTGGAGGATGGCGGGCGGCGGGTGACCATCACGCTGCGCCAGGGTCTCGCCTTCCATGACGGCGAGCCGGTGCGGGCCAGGGATTGCGTTGCCTCAATCAAGCGCTGGGCCCAGCGCGACGCGCTCGGCCAGGCGCTTATGGCGGCAACCGAGGAGCTGGTCGCCGATGACGACCGCAACTTCACCTTCCGGCTGAAGCGGCCCTTCGCCTTGCTGTTCGACGCACTGGCCAAGCCCTCGACGCCGGTGCCCTTCATGATGCCGGAGCGCATCGCCTCGCAGGACGCCAATACGCCGATCAAGGAGAATATCGGCTCCGGGCCCTTCCGCTTCAAAGCCGACGAGCGGGTGCCGGGCAGCCTGCTAGTCTATGAACGCAACCCGAACTACAAGCCGCGCGAGGGCGGCACGCCGGCCTGGACCTCGGGGCCGAAGCAGGTGCATTTCGATCGCGTCGAGTGGCGCGTGGTGCCGGATGCCTCGACCGCCGCGGCCGCGCTCGGCAACAACGAGGCGGATTGGTGGGAGCAGCCGACTGCCGACCTGCTGCCGCTGCTTCGCCGCAACCGCAACCTCGTCGTCGAGAATTACGACCCGACCGGGCTGATGGCGCTGCTGCGCTTCAACTCCCTGCATCCGCCGTTCAATAACCCAGGCATTCGCCGCGCCCTGCTCGGTGGGGTCGAGCAATCCGACTACATGAGCGCCGTCATCGGAACCGACCCGTCCAACTGGCGCGACGGCGTCGGCTGCTTCCCGCCGGGGACGCCGATGGCGAGCACGGTCGGCCTCGACGTGCTGAAGGGGCCACGCGACTACGACAAGGTGAAGCGTGACCTCGCCGCCGCCGGCTACAAGGGCGAGAAGATCGTGGTGATCGCCGCCTCCGACTTCCCCTCGCTCAATGCCCTCGCCCAGGTCGGGCGCGACATGCTGGTGAAGTCGGGAATGAATGTCGATTACGTCTCGACTGACTGGGGCAGCGTCGTGCAGCGCCGCGCCAGCCGCGAGCCGGCGGAGAAGGGCGGCTGGAGCGTCTTCTTCACCTTCTTCACCGGGCTCGATTTCTTCTCGCCGGCGACGCATCTCGGCCTGCGCGGCAACGGGACGAGCGCCTGGTTCGGCTGGCCCACCATGCCGAAGCTCGAGGAGCTGCGCACCGCCTGGCTCGATGCGCCGGACCTCGCCGCGCAGCAGAAGCTGGCCGCCCAGATCCAGGAGGAGGGGCTCCGCGAGGCGCCCTACCTGCCGCTCGGCCAGTACTTCCAGCCCTGGTCCTACCGCCGCGGGCTGACCGGCGTGCTGGGCGGCATGCCGCTCTTCTGGAACCTCCAGAAAGGCTGACCCCACCGGCTTGCGGATCGGAGGCGATCCGCGCTTCACTCCCCGGAATGGCCGGCGCGACCGGCTTCCGGGGAGCTCACGATGAACCGACGCACTGTGTTGGGCGCCGCCGCCGCGGCGCCCCTCGCCCGTTTCGCGATCGCCCAGCCGGCCAATAGCCGGGTCCTGCGCTTCATTCCGCAATCGGATATCGGGACGCTCGATCCGATCACCACCACCGCCTATGTCACCAGCAACCATGCCTTCCTGATCTGGGACACGCTCTACGGGCTGGATGCCGAGCTCAAGCCGCAGCCGCAGATGGTCGAGGGGCACCGGGTCGAGGACGATGGCAAGCGCTGGACGCTGACCCTGCGTCCAGGGCTGAGATTCCACGATGGCGAGCCGGTGCGGGCGCGGGACTGCGTGGCCTCCATCAAGCGCTGGCAGCGGCGCGACCCGCTTGGGCAGGAGCTGGCTGCCCGCACCGACGAGCTGGTGGCGACGGATGACCGCACCATCGTCTTCCGGCTGAAGAAGCCCTTCGCCCTGCTGCCGGATGCGCTCGGCAAGATCGGCTCGCCGGCGCCTTTCATGATGCCGGAGCGGTTGGCCAATACCGACCCCTTCCGCCCCATCACCGAGTTCATCGGCAGCGGGCCCTTCCGCTTCAAGGCGGATGAGCGGGTGCAGGGCAGCCGCTTCGTCTATGAGCGCTTCGATGGCTATGTCCCGCGCGAGGGTGTGCCGGCCTGGACCTCGGGGCCGAAGCGCGCCTTCTTCGATCGCGTCGAATGGCGGGTGACGCCGGACAGCGCGACGGCCTCCGCCGCGCTGCAATCGGGCGAGGTGGATTGGTGGGAGAACCCGCCGAACGACCTGGTGCCGCCGCTCCGGCGCAACCGCGACATCGTCGTCGACCAGCCCGACCCGACGGGTCAGATGGGCTTCGGGCGCTTCAACCATCTGCACCCGCCCTTCAACAACCCCAAGCTTCGGCGGGCGCTCCTGGGTGCGATCAACCAGGCGGATTTCATGACGGCGGCCTTCGGTAGCGAGCGGGGCGCCTGGCGGGACAGGGTCGGCTTCTTTCCGCAGGGCACGTCCTTCGCCAGCGATGCCGGGCTCGGCGCCCTCACCTCGCCGCGCGACCTGGAGAAGGTGAGGCGCGAGGTGGCCGAGAGCGGCTACAAGGGCGAGCCGGTGGTGCTGCTGGGCGCCACCGACTTCCCCATCATCAACGCGCTCTGCCTGGTTGGCGCCGACCTCTTCAAGCAGGTCGGGCTGAACGTCGATTACGTCGCCTCCGACTGGGGCACGGTGGTGCAGCGGCGGAACAGCCACGAGCCAGCGGATAAGGGCGGGTGGAGCATCTTCTTCACCTACTGGGCCGGCTTCGACACGCTGAACCCCGGCGTCAACCAGACCATCCGCGGCAACGGCACCAATGGGTGGTTCGGCTGGGCCGCCTCAGAGCGGCTGGAAGCCAAGCGGGCCGAATGGTTCGACGCGCCGAGCCTTGCCGCGCAGCAGCAGGCGGCGCGGGAGCAGCAGGCCATCGCCTTGGAGGAGGTGCCAACCCTGCCGCTCGGCCAAGCCTACACCACCACCGCCTACCGGCGGAACCTCGTCGACGTGCCGAAGGGCCCGCCGCTGTTCTGGAATGCGAAGAAGGCCTGAGCCATGCATCGCCGAAGCCTCCTTGCCGGTGCCGCCGCGCTGCCGGCCACCCTCTCGACCGCTACCCTGGCGCAGCCCGCGCGCGTGTTGAAATTCGTTCCCCAGGCCAACCTCACCAGCCTCGACCCGATCTGGACCACGGCCAATGTAACGCGGAACCATGCCTGGCTCGTCTACGACGTGCTCTACGGCATGGATGCACGCTTCCAGCCGCAGCCGCAGATGGCCGCCGGCCATACGGTCGAGGATGAGGGGCGCGTCTGGACCCTCACCTTGCGGGACGGCCTGCGCTTCCATGATGGCGAGCCGGTGCGTGCCACAGATTGCGTCGCCAGCCTGCGGCGCTGGATGAAGCGCAATCCCAATGGGCAAAAGATCGAGCCTTTGATTGATGAGTTGGTCGCGCTCGACGACAAGCGGCTGCGCTTTCGGCTGAAGCGCGCTTTCCCGCGTCTGCTGGCATCGCTCGCCAACCCGTCGAACCCGGCGGCCTTCATCATGCCGGAGCGGATCGCCCGCACCGACCCCTTCCAGCAGATCCGCGAGACGGTGGGCAGCGGGCCCTTCCGCTTCCTGCCGCGCGAGTACAATTCCGGCAGCTTCGTCGCCTATGAGCGCAACCCGGATTATCAGCCGGTCTCCTCCGGCGCGGTGAGCCTGACGGCGGGGCCCAAGGTCGCGCATTTCGATCGCATCGAGTGGCATATCATCACCGATGCGGCGACGGCGGCGGCGGCGCTGCAGGCCGGCGAGATCGACTGGTACGAGCAGCCGCCGCCCGGGATCCAGCAGCTCTTCCGCCGCAACCGGCAGATCGTGGTGGAGCCGATCGACATCCTGCCGAACCCGGCGATCCTCCGCTTCAACCACCTGCACCCGCCCTTCAACGACAAGAAGATCCGCCAGGCGCTGCTGCCGGCGGTGGACCAGACGGACTACATGACGGCGATCGTCGGGCCGGACCCGGCGGGCTTCTCCAGCATGGGCGTCTTCACCCCTGGCACGCCGCTGGCCAACGATGCGGGGATGGGGGCGCTGCTCGGCCCGCGCAGCATCGACCGCTCCAAGGCCCTGCTGAAGGAGGCGGGTTATGCCAACCAGCTGATCCGGCTGATAGGCCCGACCGACATCCTGGCACCGGCCGCCCTGACGCAAGTCGCGGTGGACATGTTCCGCAAGCTCGAGGTGAACCTCGACTTCGTGCTGACCGATTGGGGCAGCGTCATCCAGCGCCGCGCCAGCCGGGAGCCAGTGGAGAAGGGCGGATGGAGTACCTTCCTCACCGCCTTCTCCTCCTTCGAGTTCGCCGACCCAGCAGGCAATTTCCCGCTGCGGGGCAATGGGGCGGCGGCCTGGTTCGGCTGGCCGACCATCCCGCGGCTGGAGGAGCTGCGGGATGCCTGGTTCGACGCGCCCAACCTCGAGGCGCAGCGGAAGCTGGCGCGAGAGATTCAGCTGACGGCGCTCGATGAGGTGCCCTACATTCCGGTCGGCGCCTATCTTTCGATGACCTCGCTCCGGCGCAACCTGACCGGCCGCGTGCCGGGCTTTGCGCTGTTCTGGAACCTGAAGCGGAGCTGACCGATGCATCGTCGCAGCCTGTTGCAAGGGGCCGCGCTGGCGGCACTTCCCGCGCCGGTTCTCGCCCAGGGGGCGGCGAAGGTGCTGCGGGTGATCCCGCAGGCCAACCTCACTAGCCTCGACCCGGTCTGGACCACGGCGGTCGTCACCCGCAACCATGCCTTCCTGGTCTACGACCAGCTGCTGGCGCAGGATGCCAAGGGCGACATCCAGCCGCAGATGGCCGAAGGCTGGGTGACGGAGCCGGATGGGCTGACCGTCACCTTCACCCTGCGGAGCGGGCTCAAATTCCATGACGGCGAGCGGGTGCTGGCGAAGGACTGCGTCGCCAGCATCAACCGCTGGGCGCGGCGCGACCCCTTCATGCAGGTGCTGCAGCCGAGCGTTGCCGCGGTGGATGTGGTGGATGACAGGCGTTTCCGCTTCCGCCTCAGGAAGCCGGTGCCGCTGCTGACCCTGGCGCTGGGGCAGACGCAATTCCCCTGCTTCATCATGCCGGAGCGGATCGCCTCGACCGATGCCTTCCAGCAGGTGCGGGAGGCGGTGGGGAGCGGGCCGTTCCGCTTCATCGCCGATGAGTGGAACCCGGGGCAGCGCGCCGTCTGGGCCAAGTTCGACGGCTATGAGGCGCGGGCGGAGCCGGTGGATGGCCTCGCCGGCGGGCGCGTGCCGCGGCTCGACCGGGTGGAATGGACGGTCATCAGCGACCCGGCGACGGCGGCCTCCGCCATGACGACGGGCGAGCAGGACTACTGGGAATACCCGCTGCACGACCTGCTGCCGCTGCTCAAGCGGAACCGTCAGGTGGTGGTGGAGCAGCGGCTGCTGGACGGTTTCTACGGCATCTGCCGCTTCAACTGCCTCCAGCCGCCCTTCGACAACCCGGCCATCCGCCGCGCGGTCGCCATGGCGGTGAACCAGCGCGACTACCTCAGCGCCGTCGCCGGCAACGAGCCGGGCGGGTGGGAGGCCTGCGAGGGCGTCTTCACCTGCGGCACGCCGCTGGCCAATGAGGCGGGGAGCGAAGTGCTGAAGACGCGCAGCATCGAGCGAGCCAAGGCGGCGCTGGCCGAGGCGGGCTACAAGGGCGAGAAGGTGGTGTTGATCGCCCCCGGCGACTATCCGCAGATCAACGCGCTCTCCCTCGTCACCGCCGACATTCTGCGGCGGCTCGGGATGAATCTCGAACTCGTCTCGACCGACTGGGGTACGTTGGTGCAGCGGCGGGCGAGCAAGGAGCCGGTGGACAAGGGGGGGTGGAGCATCATCCACACGACTTCCTCCGGGCAGTCGCTGACCTTGCCGGTCTATCACCTCTTCCTGCGCGCCAACGGGCCGCAGGCCTGGTTCGGCTGGCCCGAGGATGCCGAGATCGAGCGGCTGCGCCAGGCCTGGGTCGATGCTCCGGACCCGGCCGAGGGGCGGCGCGTGGCCGAGGCGCTGAACCGCCGGGCCATGGAGGTGATGGCCTATATCCCGCTCGGCTTCTACTGGCAGCCCTCCGCCTGGCGGCGGAACGTGACCGGGGCCTTCAAGACGCCGGCGACGGTCTTCTGGAACATGTCCAAGGCGTAACCCCGTTGCGCCGGCCCTGGGGGTGAGGCAAGGACAGCGCAGCGCTCCGGGAGAAACGCCGCATGCATCGTCGCACCCTGTTGCAGGGCACGGGCCTCGCTCTGGCCGCGCCGCGCCTGGCGCTGGCCCAGAGCAATGCCCGCACCCTTCGCTTCGTGCCACAGGGCAACCTCGCCAATATCGACCCGGTCTGGACGACGACGACGCTGGCCCGGAACCACGGGCTGATGGTCTATGACACGCTCTTCGGGCTGGGGCGCGACTTCCAGCCGAAGCCGCAGATGGCGGCGGGGCACGAGGTCTCGGCCGATGGGCTGGTTCATGCCATCACCCTGCGGCCCGACCTTCGCTTCCATGACGGGGCTCCGGTGCTGGCACGCGATTGCATTGCCTCCATCGCTCGCTGGTCGAAGCGGGACGTGCTGGGCCAGCGCCTCGCCGCGCTGCTCGAAGAGATGCGGGTGAAGGCCGACGACAGCTTCGAGATCGTGTTGAAGAAGCCCTGGCCGGGGCTGGCCTGGGCACTCGGCAAGCCCTCGGCCAATATCTGCGCCATCATGCCGGAGCGGATCGCGCAGACCGACCCCTTCACCCAGATCACCGACTATGTGGGCAGCGGGCCTTTCCGCTTCCGCCGCTCGCAATGGGTGCCGGGCAGCATGGCCGCTTATGAGCGCTTCCCTGGATATGTGGCGCGGGATGAGCCGGCGGACTTCCTCGCCGGCGGCAAGGTGGCGTATTTCGATCGGGTCGAGTGGCATGTGATGCCGGACCCGGCGACTGCCGCCGCCGCCTTGCAGAACAACGAGGTGGACTGGTGGGAGACGCCGCTGGCCGACCTGCTGCCGGTGCTGCGCGGCAACCGCGACATTGCCATCGAGGTGGTGAACACCGCCGGCGCGCTGGCGATGATCCGCTTCAACCACTTGCACCCGCCCTTCGACAAGCCTGAAGTCCGGCGGGCGCTGCTGCCGGCGGTCGAGCAGACCGCCTTCATGCAGGCAGCGCTCGGTGAGGACAATGCGCTGTGGCAGGTGCCGGCGGGGGCCTTCACCCCGGGCACGCCGCTCGCCAACGGCGTGGGGATGGAGGCGGTGGCCGGGCCGCGCGACCCGGAAGCGGCGAAGCGGGCCCTGGCCGCGGCCGGCTACAAGGGCGAGCCGGTCGTCATCCTCTCGCCGACAGACTTCCCGACCATCAACGCCCTGTCCGAGGTGGCGGCGGATACGCTGCGGCGGGCGGGAATGAAGGTCGACCTTCAAAGCATGGATTGGGGCACGCTGGTGCAGCGCCGGGCCAAGCGCGAGGCACCGGCCCAGGGCGGCTGGAACATCTTCTGCACCACCTGGGAGGGGTTGGACGTCTCCGTACCCGGTAGCCACCAGCCGATCCGCGGCAATGGCGCCCAGGGCTGGATCGGCTGGTCCACCAGCCCGCGGCGGGAGGCGCTGCGCGAGGCCTGGTTCGATGCGCCGGATCAGGGTGCGGAGCGCAAGATCACCGAGGAATTGCAGGCCCTGGTCTGGGAGGAGGCGCCCTTCATCCCGCTCGGCCTGCTGCGGCCGCCCCAGGCCTTCCGGCGGAGCCTGACCAATATCGTCACCGGTGGGCCGCCGCTCTTCTGGAACGTCCGGCGGGGCTAGTGGCACGGACCGTGCAAGCAAGCAGGCTGCGGTTCTGGCCGGACCGCAGCCGAGGCCCTTGCCGCCGCGTAAGTACGCTGGCGCAATGCCCAAGGCTGAGGCAGGCTGATGGATAACCGGGCGGGAACGGACCGCACGGCTGGGAGCTGGGGGACGATAAAGAGATGGATCGCAGGAGTTTCCTGAAGGGGACGGCCGCCGCCGGCCTGGTGGGCGCCTCTGCCGGCCTTGCAGGCCCGGCGCTGTCGCAGGGAGCGGCGGCGCGGACGCTGCGCTTCGTGCCGCAGGCGAACCTTGCCAATTTCGACCCGATCTGGGGCACCCAGTATGTGGTCCGCAACGCTGCGGCCATGGTCTGGGACACGCTCTACGGCTTCGACGGGACGCTGACGCCGAAGCGGCAGATGGTGGAGGCCGAGCAGGTCTCGGCCGATGGGCTGACCTGGGAGTTCCGTCTGCGCCCCGGCCTCAAGTTCCATGACGGCACCCCGGTCCTCGCCAAGGACGTGGTGGCGAGCCTCACCCGCTGGTCGGCCCGCGACCCGATGGGGCTGATGGTCAAGGCCCTTCAGAACGAGCTGGTCGCCGTCGATGACCGGAATTTCCGCTGGGTGCTGAAGAAGCCCTATCCGAAGCTGCTGATGGCGCTCGGCAAGAACAGCACGCCGATGTGCTTCATGATGCCGGAGCGGCTGGCGAAGACCGACCCCTTCCAGCAGGTCAGCGAGTTCATCGGCAGCGGGCCGATGCGCTTCAAGCGTGATGAATGGAACCCTGGCGCCCGGGCCGTCTTCGAGAAATTCGCCGACTACGTGCCGCGTGACGAGCCGAGCTCCTGGCTCGCCGGCGGGAAGCGGATGGGCATCGACCGCATTGAATGGCTGGTGATGCCGGACCCGGCGACGGCCGCCGCTGCCTTGCAGAACGGCGAGGTGGACTGGTGGGAGAACCCGATCACCGACCTGGTGCCGCAGCTCCGCCGCAACCGCAACATCCGCGTCGATATCGCCGACCCGCTCGGCAATATCGGCACCTTCCGCATGAATCACACGACGACGCCCTTCAACAACGTGAAGGCGCGGCGCGCTGTGCTGACGGCGCTGAGCCAGGAAGACTACATGCGGGCGCTGGTCGGCGACGACGACAAGCTGTGGAAGCCGCTGCCCGGCTATTTCACCCCCGGCACGCCACTCTACTCCGAGGAGGGCGGCGAGATCCTGAAGGGGCCGCGCAACCTCGACGCGGCGAAGCGGCTGCTGGTGGAGAGCGGCTACAATGGCTCGCCTGTCACCTGCGTCGTCGCGCAGGACCAGCCGATCACCAAGGCGCAAGGCGACGTCACCGCCGACCTGCTGAAGCGGATCGGCTTCAATGTCGATTTCGTGGCGACCGACTGGGGCACCACGGGCCAGCGCCGCGCCATGAAGAACCCGGTGGGGCAGGGCGGCTGGAGCATGTTCCACAGCTGGCATGCCGGCGCGGACTGCATCAACCCCGCCGTCTACAACGCCATCCGCGCCAGCGGCGACGGCGCCTGGTTTGGCTGGCCGAACATCCCGGCTGTCGAGACCGAGGTGGCCAACTGGTTCGAGGCGCCCGACCTCGCGGCGGAAAAGGCCGTCATCAACCGGCTGAACAAGGCGGCGCTCGACAACGTCGTCTATGCGCCGACCGGCTTCTTCCTCGGCTACCAGGCCTGGCGTGCCAATGTCTCGGGGATTGCGAAAGGGCCGCTGCCCTTCTTCTGGGGCGTCTCGAAGTCTTGACTGTGATGGATAAGATCGGAAGCTTCGCGCAGCCGCAAACCGGTTGCGCGAAACTCCCCCAAGCGTAAGGAGGCGCCATGTTCGCCTATGCAGTCCGGCGCGTCCTGGCCACCATTCCGGTGATGGCCATCGTTGCGCTCTTCGTCTTCAGCCTGCTCTACATAGCGCCCGGCGACCCGGCTGCCGTCATCGCCGGCGACCAGGCGACGCCGCAGGATGTGGAGCGCATCCGCGCCTCCCTCGGCCTCGACCGGCCCTTCCTGATCCGGTTCGGGGAGTGGGTGTGGAACATCCTCAACGGCGACATGGGCGTCTCCATCTTCACCAACCTGCCGGTGACGACGATGATCCAGCAGCGGATCGAGCCCACGGTCTCGCTGATGGTCCTCACCCTCTGCCTCGCCGTCTCCATCGCCGTGCCGATGGGCGTCATCGCCGCCTGGAAGCAGGGCAGCTGGATCGACCGCGCGGTGATGGGCTTCGCCGTGCTCGGCTTCTCCGTCCCCGTCTTCGTCGTCGGCTACGTGTTGGCCTATATCTTCGCGCTCGAGCTCGACTGGCTGCCGGTGCAGGGCTACACCGCCTTCCGCGAGGGCTTCTTCCCCTGGCTCGAGAACCTGATCCTACCGGCCATCGCGCTGGGCGGGGTCTACATCGCGCTGATCGCCCGCATCACCCGGGCGACCATGCTCGAGGTGCTGCAGCAGGACTACATCCGCACGGCGCGGGCCAAGGGCGCCGGGCAGCGCAACATCCTCTTCCTGCACGCCTTGAAGAACGCCGCCGTGCCGATCGTCACCGTCATCGGCATCGGCATCGCCCTGCTGATCGGCGGCGCGGTGGTGACGGAGAGCGTCTTCGCCATCCCGGGCCTCGGCCGGCTGACGGTGGATGCCATCCTGCGCCGCGACTATCCGGTGATCCAGGGCGTCGTGCTGCTGTTCAGCTTCGTCTATGTGCTGGTCAACCTGCTGATCGACCTGGCCTACACCCTCTTCGATCCGAGGATCCGTTACTGATGTCCTCCGCCGTCCTCTCCTCCGCCCCGCCGCAGGAGGTCGCCGCGGCTCCGCCGATGGGCGACGTCCTGCCGCCGGTGAAGCCGAAGCGGGGCCTCATCGGCTTCATCCGGCGCAACCCGACCATGGCCATCGGCGGCTTCCTGCTGTTGCTGATGGTCGGCATTGCCGTCTTCGCGCCCCTGCTCTGGACGGTCGACCCGACCGCCCTGGCACCGGCGCGGCGCACGCGCGAGCCCTCCGCCATGTACTGGTTCGGCACCGACATGCTGGGCCGCGACGTCTACTCCCGCGTGCTCTACGGCGCGCGGATCTCGCTGATCGTCGGCTTCTCGGTTGCCTTCTTCGCCTCGGTGATCGGGCTGACGATCGGCCTCGTCTCCGGCTATGTGCGCTGGGCCGACAGCATCATCATGCGGATTATGGACGGGATGATGTCGATCCCCTCCATCCTGCTCGCCATCGCGCTGATGGCCCTCACCCGGGGCAGCGTGCAGAACGTCATCCTCGCCATCACCATCGCCGAGATTCCGCGCGTCTCCCGCCTGGTGCGCGGCGTGGTGCTCTCGCTGCGCGAGCAGCCCTATGTGGATGCCGCCGTCGCCGCCGGCAGCCGGACGCCGCGCATCATCCTGCGCCACATCCTGCCCAATACGCTCGCGCCCATCACCGTGCAGGCGACCTATGTCTGCGGCGCGGCGATGATCACGGAGGCGATCCTCTCCTTCATCGGCGCGGGTACGCCGCCGATCATCCCCTCCTGGGGCAATATCATGGCCGAGGGCCGGGCCCTCTGGCAGGTGAAGCCCTATATCGTCTTCTTCCCCGCGGTGTTCCTGTCGATCACGGTGCTCGCGATCAACCTGCTCGGCGACGGTCTGCGCGACGCGCTCGATCCGCGCATGGCAAAGAGGGTCTGAGCCATGGCCGAGCCGCTTCTCGTCGTCGAGAACCTGCAGACGCATTTCCGCACGCCGGATGGCATTAACCGCGCGGTGGACGGCGTCAGCTTCCATGTCAATGCTGGGGAGACGGTGGCGATCGTCGGCGAATCGGGGTGCGGCAAGTCCGTCACCTCGATGTCGATCCTCCGCCTCATCCCGGAGCCGCCGGGCAAGATCGCCGGTTCCATCCGCTTCCAGGGCAAGGACCTGCTGAAGCTCTCCGAGCCCGAGATGCGCGCCATCCGCGGCAACGAGATCAGCATGATCTTCCAGGAGCCAATGACCTCGCTGAACCCGGTGCTGAATATCGGCCGGCAGATCGGCGAGACGCTGCGCCTGCACCAGGGCCTCTCGGCGCGTGACGCCGAGGCCAAGGCGGTCGAGATGCTGAAGCTGGTCGGCATCCCGGAGCCGGGGCGGCGCGTGCGCGAATATCCGCACCAGCTCTCGGGCGGCATGCGGCAGCGGGTGATGATCGCCATTGCGCTGGCTTGCAACCCGAAGCTGCTGATCGCCGACGAGCCGACCACGGCGCTCGACGTCACCATCCAGGCGCAGATCCTCGAGCTGATGCGCGGGCTGAAGAACACCGTCGGCGCCGCCATCGTGCTCATCACCCATGACCTCGGCGTGGTCGCCGAGGTCGCGGAGCGGGTGGTGGTCATGTATGCCGGCAAGAAGGTCGAGGAAGCGCCGGTCGTGGAGCTCTTCAACACCCCGCGCCACCCCTATACCCAGGGGCTGCTCGGCTCGATGCCGAAGCTCGGCTCCTCGCTGACGGGTACGGAGACGCGGCTTGCCGAGATCCCCGGCCTGGTGCCGAGCCTCAAGCAGAAGATCCCCGGCTGCGTCTTTGCCTCGCGCTGCCCGCATGCGACGGACCTCTGCGTCAAGGTCGCGCCGGCGCTCGAGGAGAAGGCGCCGCGCCACGTCGCCGCCTGCCACTACGCTCTCAAGGAAGGGGCGATTGCCGCATGAGCTCCCCGCTGCTCGATGTCCAGGACCTGAAGAAGCATTTCCCCATCAAGGGCGGCTTTTTCGGCGGCGTCACCGGCCATGTCTATGCGGTGGACGGCATCTCCTTCCATATCAACAAGGGCGAGACGCTCTCCCTGGTCGGCGAGAGCGGCTGTGGCAAGTCGACCGTCGGCAAGGCGATCCTCAAGCTCTTCCCTGTCACCGCCGGGCAGGTGGTGCTGGACGGCAAGCGGATCGACGACATGTCGGCCAGCGCGCTGCGGCCGCTGCGGCGCCGCATGCAGGTGGTCTTCCAGGACCCCTTCTCCTCGCTCAACCCGCGCATGCGGGTGCGCGATATCCTGGCCGAGCCGATCCATAATTTCGGCCTGGCGCGGAACGGCGCCGAGCTGGAGGAGAAGGTCGGCAAGCTGATGGACACGGTGCGGCTGCCGCGCGACGCGGTGAACCGCTGGCCGCACGAGTTCAGCGGCGGGCAGCGGCAGCGAATCGGCATCGCCCGGGCGCTCGCGGCCGAGCCGGACCTCATCATCTGCGACGAGGCCGTGTCGGCGCTCGATGTCTCGGTGAAGGCGCAGATCGTCAATCTGCTGCAGGAGCTGCAGGAGCGGCTCGGCCTCGCCCTGCTCTTCATCAGCCATGACCTGGCGATCGTCGAGCACATGACGCATCGGGTGGCGGTGATGTATCTTGGCAAGATCGCCGAGGTGGCGCCGAAGCGCAGCCTCTTTGCTGCGCCGAAGCACCCCTATACGGAGGCGCTGCTCTCCGCCGTGCCGGTGCCGATGCCGGGCAAGGCGCGTGAGCGGGTCATCCTCAAGGGCGACGTGCCGAGCCCGATCAACCCGCCCACGGGCTGCCGCTTCCACACCCGCTGCCCCTATGCCTTCGACCGCTGCCGGGTCGAGGAGCCGCCGCTGCGCCCGGTGCCGACCGCGCTGGAGGCGGGGCACCTTGCGGCCTGCCACTTGCACGACCTTTCGGCGGACCGGAACCCGCTGGCGGTGTCCAAGGGGCAGGCGCTGCTCGCCGTCTGACCCATGGCAGAGCCGGTCCTGCTGGAGGTGCGGGAGCGGCGCAGCCGCTTCGGCCGTGTGGTGAAGTGGTGCTTCTGGGTCTTCCAGCTGCTGATGCTGGTTGGCAGCCTCAGCACCTGCGCGGCCGTCACGCCTTATCTGGCAGGGCCGGACCCAGAGGTGGCGATGGGGGCCGGGCTGTTCGGGGCGATGGCCATCGGCACGCTTTGGGTGCTGTGGCCGGTCGGCACGCTGCTGCTCGGGGGGCTGGTGCTGGCCACGCGAGGGCGGAAACGCCTGATTCCGGCACCCGAGACAGCCGGACGCGGCTGATCCCCCGCTCTGGTCCTTGACGGAAGACGGGTGCGAGGCGACCTTTCCACCCACGGATGCCCCTCGTTGCGCGGGGGCGTCGTATTTCCATTGGAACGGGGGAGGCGCGGCATGCCGCAAGTAACGCTGACCGTGAACGGCAAGACCAGCACGGTCGATGTCGAGGGCCGCACGCTCCTGGTGGAGCTGCTGCGGGAAAAACTGCGCCTGACCGGCACGCATGTGGGCTGCGACACCAGCCAGTGCGGCGCCTGCGTCGTCCATGTGGATGGCGAGAGCGTGAAGGCCTGCACCATCCTGGCCCTGCAGGCCAATGGCAGCCAGGTGACCACCATCGAGGGGCTCGCCAAGCCGGACGGCACGCTGCACCCGATGCAGGAAGCCTTCCGCGAATACCATGCCCTGCAATGCGGCTTCTGCACGCCGGGGATGGTGATGTCGGCCATCGACCTGGTGCAGAAGCACCCCGACGGGATGTCCGAGAAGGAGATACGCGAGGGGCTCGAGGGCAATCTCTGCCGTTGCACAGGGTACCACAACATCGTCAAGGCGATCGCCGCGGCACAGGAGGTCATGCACGGCCGGGCCCAATCCCTGGCTCCGGCGGCCGAGTAACCGGCCGCCCCAGGGCGCGCGGCATTGTCCGCGCGCCTGACCGCATAAGAGAAAGAACCCTGCCGCAAAGGCGGGGCGCGCAGCACCCAGGGAGGCGTTGCAATGAATGTCGTGACCCCGTTCGAAGGCATCGGCGCCAGCGTCAAGCGCAAGGAGGACCTGCGCTTCCTCTCAGGCCGTGGCCAATACACCGATGACATCAACCGCCCCGGCCAGACCTATGCGGCCATCCTCCGCAGCCCGCATGCCCATGCGCGCATCACCTCCATCGACACCGCGGCAGCCGCGGCCATGCCGGGTGTGGTTGCCATCTTCACCGGGGCCGACATGCCCGACCTCGGGGGCATTCCCTGTGGTTGGCAGATCCACAACAAGGACGGCACGCCGATGGCGGAGCCGATGCACCCGGTGCTGGCCGTCGGCAAGGTGCGTTTCGTCGGCGATGCCGTCGCGGCGGTGATTGCCGAGACCCGGGCCCAGGCCAAGGACGCCGCCGAGGCCATCCAGGTCGAGTATGAGGTCCTGCCGGCCGTCGCCACCCTGGAAGCGGCGCTCGCCCCGGGCGCATCGCTGGTGCATGACGATGTCGCCGGCAATGTCTGCTACGACTGGCATATCGGCGACCGCACCGTGAACGAGGCAGCCTTCGCCAAGGCAGCCAAGGTGATCGAGTTCGAGCTGGTGAACAACCGGCTGGTGCCGAACGCGATGGAGCCCCGCGCGGCCATCGGCGACTACGACCCGACGACAGAGGACTACACACTCTACACCACCAGCCAAAATCCGCATGTGATCCGGCTGCTGATGGGCGCCTTTGTCCTTCACCTGCCGGAGCACAAGCTGCGGGTGGTGGCGCCGGATGTGGGCGGCGGCTTCGGCTCCAAAATCTTCCACTATGCCGAGGAGGCGATCGTCACCTGGGCCGCAGGCCGCGTGAAGCGGCCGGTGAAGTGGACGGCCGAGCGCACCGAGAGCTTCATCACCGACGCGCATGGGCGGGACCATGTAACCAAGGCGCGGCTGGCGATGGATGCCGACGGCAAATTCCTCGCCCTGCACGTCCAGACGCTCGCCAATATGGGCGCCTATCTCTCGACTTTCGCAACGAGTGTTCCGACCTATCTCTACGCGACGCTGCTGTCGGGCGTGTATGCCACCCCGACCGTCTATGCAGAGGTGAAGGCGGTCTTCACCAACACCGTCCCCGTCGATGCCTATCGCGGCGCCGGGCGGCCGGAGGCAACCTTCCTGCTGGAACGCCTCGTCGATGTGGCGGCGGCCGAGACGGGCATGGACCGGGTCGAGATCCGCCGGCGCAATTTCATCCCCGCCGATGCCTTCCCCTACCAGACGCCGGTCGCGCTGCAATATGACAGCGGCGACTACCAGGCCACGCTGGACCAGGCGCTGGAGGCGGCCGGCTGGGCCGGCTTCGAGGCCAGGCGGGCGGAGGCCAAGGCGCGCGGCAGGCTGCGCGGCATCGGCATCTCGACTTATGTCGAGGCCTGCGGCATCGCGCCCTCGGCGGTGGTGGGCTCGCTCGGGGCCAGGGCGGGGCTGTATGAGGTCGGCACGATCCGGGTGCATCCGACGGGCAGCGTCACCGTGCTGACGGGCACCCACAGCCACGGCCAGGGCCATGAGACGACCTTCGCCCAGCTCGTCACCGACCGGCTCGGCGTGCCGCTGGCACAGGTCGATGTGGTGCATGGCGACACCGCCAAGATTCCCTTCGGTATGGGCACCTATGGCAGCCGCAGCCTCGCGGTCGGTGGTTCGGCCATGGTGAAGGCGATGGACAAGATCGTCGCCAAGGCGAAGCGGATCGCGGCGCATCTGATGGAAGCCTCGGTCGAGGATGTGGAGTTCGACCGCGGCACCTTCCGGGTCGCCGGCACGGACAAGACCAAGTCCTGGGCCGAGATCGCGCTCACCGCCTATGTGCCGCACAACTACCCGATCGAGGAGCTGGAGCCCGGCCTCGACGAGACCGCCTTCTACGACCCGAGAAACTTCACCTATCCCGGCGGCTGCCATATCTGCGAGGTGGAGATCGAGCCGGAGACGGGAATCACCACCGTGGTCAACTTCACCGCCGTCGACGATGTCGGGCGCGTCATCAACCCGATGATCGTCGAGGGGCAGGTGCAGGGCGGCGTGGCGCAGGGCATCGGCCAGGCGCTGCTCGAATCCTGCGTCTATGACAGCGAGGGGCAGCTCGTCTCGGCGAGCTTCATGGACTACCAGATGCCGCGGGCGAACGACCTGCCGATGGTGAGCGTCGCAACGCACACTACCCTCTGCACCCACAACCCGCTCGGGGTGAAGGGCTGCGGCGAGGTGGGTGCTATTGGCTCGCCGCCGGCGGTGATCAACGCCGTCGTCGATGCGCTGAAGGAATACGGCGTCCGGCATATCGAGATGCCGGCGACGGCGGCGAAGATCTGGGGCATCATCAACGCAAGCCGGCCAGCCATGGCCGCGGAATGATCAGGGGATCGAGCGATGTATGACTTCGAATACCACAAGCCCGGCTCGCTGGCGGATGCGGTGAAGCTGCTTTCGGCCGACCCCGATGCGCGGCCGATCTCGGGCGGCCAGACCCTGCTGCCGGCGCTGAAGCACCGGCTCAACAAGCCGACCTCCGTCGTTGACCTCTCCGGCATCGCCGAGCTGAGGGGGATCAAGCGGGAGGGCAACAAGCTCGTCATCGGCGCGCTTGCGAAGCATGTCGAGGTGGCGACCAGCCCCGAGGTGAAGGCGGCGATCCCGGCGCTGGCCCAGATGGCCGGCACCATCGGCGATACCCAGGTGCGCAACCGCGGCACGATCGGCGGCAGCGTCGCCAACAACGACCCGGCGGCGGACTACCCCTCGGCGGTGCTCGGGCTGAACGCGACCATCGTCACCGACAAGCGGCGCATCGCGGCGGATGACTTTTTCCAGGGCATGTTCACCACGGCGCTGGAGCCGGGCGAGCTGCTGGTGGCGATCGAGTTCCCGATCCCCGAGAAGGCCGGCTACGCCAAGATGCGCAACCCGGCCAGCCGCTACGTGATGGCCGGCGCCTTCGTCGCCAAGACCGGCGGCGCGGTGCGCGTCGCCATCAACGGCGCCGGCCCCGGCGTCTTCCGCCAGACGGAGATGGAGAAGGCTCTGACCGCGAACTGGTCGCCTGATGCGGTCGCCGGCGTGAAGCAGGATGCCGACGGGCTGAACAGCGACATCCACGGCAGCGCCGAGTACCGCGCCCACCTGGTCACGGTCATGGCCAAGCGTGCTGTCGCCAACGCGGGCTAAAACTCAGAACAATAGATGAGGGGTCCGGGGAGAATACCTTCTCCCCGGCCTTTCTTTTTTCAGGCGGTAACCGGCAGCCGCAGGCAATGCCCCTGCTGCGCCAGCACCGGCCGCCAGCCCTCGATCAGCCGCTGATAGGCCCGCCCCACCGGCCGGATCTTGCGGTCGAGGTCGTAGAGCCCGCGGGGGTTCACATCGCCACGGCGCTCGCGCAGCGCGTGGGTCCAGTCGATCTGGTCGGTCAGCGAGTACCAGGTGAAGCCGAGGATGGGCACGCCGTCGCGGCGGAGGCGCATCAGGCCCGACCACTGCTTCCACAGCCAGCGCTCGGCCTCGTCGCCGCGCGGGCCCTCGTCCATGTTGGTCTCGGTGTGCATGATCGGCAGGCCGTAGCGGGCGTGATAGTCGCGCGTCACGGTGTCGTAGCCGAAGACCTCGCCGGCCCAGCGGCTGTGGCCGTTGGAGCCGATGATGTGCTCGTTGGTCGCGTACCAGTCGTTGCCCATGATGCAGTGGCGCTTCAGCGCCGGGGCCGAGCGCTGGAAGAAGTGGTACTCCTCCCGCGTCATGCCGTTGTCCATCAGGTACTCGTACATCGAGGAGCAGACGCGGTGGCCGTAGTTGAGGTCGAGCGTCAGGAAGCGCTCGGCATTGCGGTGGTCGGCATGGACCAGCGAATCCGGGCACTCGGCATGGAACTGCTCGGTCGATTCGGACTGGATGAAGATGGCATCCGGCCGCACCCGCACGATCGCCTGCATCGCCATGACATTGGCGCGGACGATGTTCTTGATGGCGGTGACGTAGCTGCGGTCGTCGGTCCGCTGCTCGTTCCACCAGCCATACTTCGCCGAGAAGACGGCGGTGATGAACATCTCGTTCACCGGGGTGTAGAGCTGCACCCAGGGGAAGCGGCGGGCGAAGGCCTCGGCATAGGCGGCGAAGAGCTCCGGGAAATCCGGGTTCTGGAAGTCGCCAATCCAGTCGGGCACGCCGAAATGGCAGAGATCGACCACCGGCAGGATGCCAAGGCGGCGCACTTCCGCGAAGGTCTCGTCGGCGAAGGCCCAGTCATGCAGGCCGGGGCCGCGCAGGGAGGTGTGGAGCTGCGGGCCGTAGCGCAGCACGCCGCAGCCGATCTCCTTCACCAGGGCGAGGTCCTCGCGCCAGCGGTCGTAATGACCGCATTCGGCCATCTGGTCGCGACGGATACGGCCGCCCTCGATCTTAGGGGCGCTGTTCTCGATGCCCGTGGCGAAGAGGAAGCCCTGTTCAGCGAGGCTATGCAGGCCGAGGGTGGCAGGCGTGGCGGGGCGGGTAGTCAGGGCGTCCAGCATGGCGGGTCCCACGAAAGCGTGATCTGGATAGTATTCAGTATTCCGTGAGCTACTGCACATGAACTGCGTGTAATCTTTGCGTGGCAAGCGCTAGCGCTGCATCCTTGCCACATGCAGATCGACGACCCGGCGGTGATCGCCGAAGCCCGCGCCCTTTTCGACCGCTACGAAGCGGCCATCGCCGCCAACGATGCCGCTACGCTGGATGCCTGCTTCTGGGCCGATCCGCGCACGGTGCGCTTCGGCATCACGGAGATCCTCTACGGGATCGGGGCGATCCGCGCCTTCCGCGCCAGCGTCGCACGCTGTGCGCCGCGGGCGATCCGCCGGGTCCATATCACCAGCTTCGGGCCGGATGTCGCCTGCACCCACCTGGAGTACGAGCGCACCGACAGCGGCCTTATCGGCCGGGAGACGAAGATCATGGCCCGGGTGCCGGAACAGGGCTGGCGGGTCGTCTCCGCCCATGTCTCGCTGCTGGCCGCGGGCGACCCGGGGCGGGTGCAGCGATGACCCGGAGCGCCGTCATCGGCGCCGGCATCCTCGGCGCCTGCACGGCGCTGGAGCTGCTGCGGGCCGGGCATCAGGTGACGATCATCGAACCGGGGCCGCCGGGCGGCGAGCAGGCCGCCAGCTACGGCAATGGCTGCTGGCTAAGCCCGATGTCGGTCATCCCGCCCGCCGTGCCGGGACTCTGGCGGAAGGTGCCGGGCTTTCTGGCCGATCCGCTCGGGCCCCTCGCCATCCGCTGGGGCTACTTTCCGAAGGTCCTGCCCTGGCTGGTGCGCTATCTCGCCTCCGGCTGGACCGAGGCGCGGGTGCTGAAGACGGCGCAGGCGCTGCGGAGCCTGCTGCAGGGCTCGCCTGCGCTGCATGCCGCTCTGGCGGAGGCGGCGGGCGTTGGTCACCTCATCGAGCGGCGGGGGCTGATGTACATCTACCCCTCCCGCGCCGAATACGAGGCGGAGGCGATGGCTTGGCGCATCCGCCGGCAGGTCGGCATCGACTGGATCGAGCTCTCCGCCGATGAGCTGCGCCAGCGCGAGCCGGAGCTCGACCGCCGCTACGGCTTCGCCGCGCTGGTGGAGGAGGGCGGGCATTGCCGCGATCCGGGCGCCTATGTTGGAGCGCTGGTGGCGCTGGCCGAGGCGGAGGGCGCGCAGCGCGTCGAGGCCCGTGCGACCGGCTTCCGCATCGAGGCCGGCCGTCTGCGCGCGGTGCGGACGGAGGCGGGGGAGGTCGCGGCCGACCGCGCCGTCATCGCCGCCGGCGCTCATTCCCGCCCGCTTGCCGCCGCGGTGGGGGATGCCGTGCCGCTCGAGACCGAGCGCGGCTACCACGCGATGATCGAGGGCGCCGAGGCCGGGCCGCGCACGCCGCTGATGCCCTCCGACGGCAAGATGTCCGTCACCATGACGGCGCGCGGCCTGCGCTGCGCCGGCCAGGTGGAGATTGCCGGTATCGAGGCCGTGCCCAACTGGAAGCGCGCCGAGATCCTCCGCGACCACTTGCTCCGCAGCTTCCCCGGCCTGCCGCGCGACCTGCCGGCGGAGCGGGTGAAATTCTGGATGGGCCACCGCCCGAGCATGCCGGACGGGCTGCCCTGCCTCGGCCCCTCCCGGGCGACAAGCGATGTCGTGCACGCCTTCGGCCACGGCCATGTCGGCCTTGTCGCCGCGCCGCGCTCGGCCCGGTTGGTGGCGCAGATGCTGGCCGGGCAGCCGACGGAAATCGATGCGAAACCCTTCGACCCGCGCCGATTCGGATGATTTCGTGCTCGCTTTGTCGCGGCGCGAATGCCATCCTTCGAGGTAGCGGTCCTGCACCTTCGTGGGCCGTTCGACCTAGATACGGATCAATCAGCAAGTGCCTTCCGACAGCGACATCCAGGGCGGCACCGGGCCCGTAGAGGCCCAGGTGAAATGGTACAACGCCCGCAAGGGGTTCGGCTTCGTGCTCGGCCCCGACGGACAGGACGTGTTCTTCCACGCCTCCGCCCTGACGGAGGCCGGGATCGAACCGCCTGACACGGGCGATACCCTGGTCTGCGAGATCGGCACGGATCGGCAGGGCCGCAGATTGGTCACGCGCATCACCGAGCGCCGGCTTGGCGATGGCGGCGGTGCGGCGGCAGCCGGCGCAGCCCGGCGCCCCTTCCGCGAGAGCGGCTTCGGCGATCGTCCGCCGCGGCGCGACTTCGGTGGCGGTGGCGGTGGCTTCGGCGACCGTCCGCCACGGCGCGACTTCGGCGGCGGCGGCTTCGGCGATCGTCCGCCGCGGCGCGATTTCGGCGCGGGCGGTGGCGGCTTCGGCGGCCCACGCGCAGGTTTCGGCGACCGTCCTCCGCGGCGCGATTTTGGCGACCGCGATGCGGGTGGGCCGACCTATGCGGTGAACGGCACCGTCAAGTGGTTCGACCAGGTGCGCGGCTTCGGCTTCGTCACCCCGGATGATGGCGGGCAGGATGTCTTCCTGCACTCCTCTGTGCTGCAGCGCGCCGGCAAGGCCGATGTGCAGCAGGGCGAGAAGGTCGCGCTCGATGTGCGGGACGGCCAGCGCGGGCGGCAGGCGGTCAGCCTGAAGGAATAAGGCCCTCGCGCCTTGCGGCGTGACGGGTTGAAGGGGGTTCCGGCCGGAAGGCCGGGACCCCTTTCTCGTTTCAGGCCGCTGCCGGTCGTGCGGCGCCCGGCCGCCTGGGCAGGGCGGCCAGCATCTGGATCGTCCCGGCGACGAGGCCCATCCCGACCCCAAGCTTCCAGGCGAGGTCATAGGAGCCAAGCTGGTCGAAGATCAGCCCGCCGCCGAAGGCGCCGAGGAAGCTGCCGACCTGATGGCTGGTGAAGGCGAGGCCCTGCACCATCGCCTGCCAGCGCAGCCCGAACATCTCCGCCGTCATGCCACCCACCAGCGGCGCCACGCCGAGCCAGAGGAAACCCATGAGGGAGGCAAAGATCAGCGTGCTCTCGGGCGTCGGCGGCACGGCGAAATACCAGGCGAGCACCAGCGAACGCATCAGGTAGATGCCGCCCAGCAGCGCCGGCTTCGACCAGCGCCCGCCGGCCCAGCCGAAGAACAGGCTGCCCAGCACGTTGAAGCCGCCGATCGCCGCCAGCGCCTCGGCCGCCAGCATCGGGTCCATGCCGCAAATCTGCAGGTAGGAGGGCAGGTGGGTGGTGAGGAAGACGAGCTGCAGGCCGCAGATGAAATAGGCCCCGGACATGACGAGGAAGGGCCCGTGCCGCATGGCGAGGCCGAAGGCGGCGCCAGCCGTCGTCGCATCGTCTCGCGCCGGCGGCAGCTTCACCTTGTCGACGCGCCCCGCCGCCCAGGCCGCGGGCAGCATGGCGAGGCCGAGCAGGAAGAAGCCGGCAACGCCGATGCGCCAGCCATAGCCAGCCGAGAGGATTTGCCCGATGGGTGCCGCGATCAGCGCCCCGAGCGAGCCGGCCGCCGAGACAATGCCGAGCACCGTGCTGCGCAAGGCCGGCGAGACGGGACGGGAGGCAACCGAGAGCGCCATGCCCGAGGCGGTGCAGGCCAGCGCCAGGCCGATCAACACCCCCGCCCCGAGCGTCACCATGAGCGCCGAATGCGCCAAGCCGAGTAGCACCAGCCCGGCGAGATAGGCGAGCACACCCACCACCAGCACCGGGCGGAAACCGTGGCGCCCGGCGATCGCCCCGGCGAAGGGTTGCAGGAAGCCCCAGGCCAGGTTCTGCACCGCGACAGCCAGGGTGAATTGCGAGACGGCGATGCCGATATCCTGGACCGCCGGCTGCATGAAGAGGCCAAGGCTCTGCCGCAGCCCCATGGCGAGGCTCAGCAGGACCGAGGCGCCGATGAGGATGGGCGCGACGGGCCGCAGCGCGCGGAGGTCAGCCATGTCCGGTTTGTCCCCTGGAATTCTGGAATGTCAGCAGACGCCTTGGCGCGCGGCCCGTCCAACGAATAGTCTCCCTCGTGAGATGAGCTGGAATCATGCGAGCCATGCGGGTTTCGGTGGGCTGCCGCTCGCCGCGCTGCGCGCCTTCGAGGCGGCGGCGCGTCATGGCAGCTTCCAGGCCGGGGCGGCGGAGATCGGGCTGACGCCCTCGGCCGTCAGTCATCATGTACGCGGGCTGGAAGCCGCGCTCGGCGTGCCGCTCTTCCGCCGCCTGCATCGCGGCGTGGCGCTGACGCCGACCGGGGCCAACCTGGCTGCCTCCCTTGCCGATGGGTTCGGCGCCATCGCCGCCGCCTATGCCGCGGCCCGGGCGCCGCGCGGGCCGCTCGCCGTCTCCGGCGCGCCGGTCTTCGCCGCGCGCTGGTTGCTGCCGGCGATGGACGCGCTGCGGCGCGAGGGGATCGAACTGCGGGTGGAACTCTCCAGCCGCGCGGCCGATCTGGAGAGCGGCGCCTGCGACGTCGCCATCCGCATGGGGCGGCGGCCGCCGGCGCATCTGGCCTCGGAGCGGCTGGCCTCGACCACTGCGGTGCTGCTCGCCTCCCCGGCGCGGATGTCGGGGCGCGCGGCGTTGACACCTGAGGAGATCGCCGAGGGGCCGCTGCTCGGCATCAAGCCTATGGCGGAGTTCTGGCCGCGGGTGCTGGCGCGGCTCGGCCTGCCGGAGGGGCCGCGCCAGCAGATTGTCTCCGATTCCATGGAGGCTGCGCTGCGCATGGCCGAGGGCGGCTTCGGCATCGGCTTCGCGCCGGAGGTGGCGGTGCAGGACCGCATCGCCGCCGGCACGCTCTGCCTGGCCTATCCGCGGCGCTTCGGCGGCAACGGGCAATACTACTGGTTCGTCACCGGGCCGGAGGCGGCGGCGCAACCCGCCATCCGCCGGCTGCGGGAGTGGCTGAAGGCGGCGCTTGCCTCAGCGGGGTAGGGTGGCGAGCGCCTGCTCCAAATCGGCGATGAGGTCGGCCGGCTCCTCCAGCCCGATATGCAGCCGCGCCATCGGCCCGCCGAACTCGCCTGTGCCGGCGCTGCGGGTGATGAAACCCGTGGTCGGGATGGCGAGGCTCTCGAAACCGCCCCAGCTCGCGCCGATGCCGAAGAGAGCGAGGCTGTCGATAAGGCGCATCACATCCTCCATCGCGTAACGCGGCTGGAAGACGACGCCGAAGAGCGAGCAGGCGCCAGTGAAGTCGCGCCTCCAGATGGCATGCTGCGGATGGCTCGGCAGGGCGGGGTGCATCACCTGCTTCACCTCCGGCCGGCCTTCCAGCCAGCGCGCGACCTCGAGGCCGCTCGCCTCTTGGCGCTTAAGCCGCACGGCCATGGTGCGGACGCCACGCAGCGCCAGCCAGACATCGTCCGGCGAGGCGTACTGGCCGAGCAGCGAGGAGGTGCCACGCACCGCGCGCCAATCCGCCTCGTCATTGACCGTGACGCTGCCGAGCAGCACGTCGGAATGGCCGCCGACATACTTGGTCAGCGCCTGGATGGAGACATCGACGCCATGTTGGAAGGGCATGAAGTGATGGATGCCCCAGGTGTTGTCCATCAGCACCTTCACCCCGCGCGCATGGGCGGCGCGGGCGATGGCCGGGATGTCCTGCACCTCGAAGGTGTGGCTGCCGGGGCTCTCGGTGTAGAAAACCTTGGTATTGGGGCGGATGAGCGCGGCGGCGGCGGCCTCGTCCACGGTCGGGTCGTAATAGGTCGTCTCGATGCCCCAGCCCTTCAGCAGCCCGTCGCAGATGTTGCGTGCCGGGCCATAGGCGCTGTCCGGCATCAGGCAGTGGTCGCCGGCCTTCAGGTAGGCGAGCAGCGGCACCGCGACGGCGGCGAGGCCGGTGCCGACGACGAGGCAGCGCGTGCCGCCCTCGATCTCGGCGATGACATCCTCGAAGGCGTAATGCGTCGGGCCGCCCTGCGTCCCATAGGTCATGTACTGCTCGAAGCGGTGCTTCGCGCCCTCGCGCCGCGCCTCGCAATTGGGGAAGAGCACGGTGGAGCCGCGATGCACCGGCGGGTTCACGAAGCCATGCACATGAGTCCCCGCCCGGCCGGCATGGCTGAGGCGGGTGGCGAAGCCCTGCGTCTTCGTCGAGGGGATGGAATCGTCCGGCATCAGGCGTGCACCTTCGGGGTTTCGGGCCGCCCGGCCCATTCGGTCCAGGAGCCGTCATAGACGGCGGGCTCGGGGAAGCCGGCCTGCACCAGGCCCAGCGAGAGGATGCAGGCGGTGACGCCCGTGCCGCAGGAGGCGACGACCGGCCGCTCCATGGTGACGCCCGCGGCGGTGAAGCGCTCGCGCAGCGCCGCCGGGTCCAGCAGGGTCTGGTCGGGCCGCAGCAGGTCGGTGAAGGGGAGATTGGCGGCGCCCGGCATGTGGCCCGAGGGCAGGCCCGGCCGCGGCTCCGGCGCCGTGCCATCGAACCGGGCCTTGGCGCGGGCATCGAGGATCAGCGCCCCGCCGCCGCCTTGGCGGACGATGCGCTTGATGTCGCCGATTCCCCGTACCAGCTCGGCCTGGAAGTCGGCGACGAATTCCGCGGAGTCCCGGGGCGGCGGCGGGCCTCCCTCGGTCGGACGGCCCTCCTTCACCCATTTCGGCAGGCCGCCATCCAGCACGGCCGCCTGGTGATGGCCGAAGAGGCGCATCAGCCACCAGCCGCGCGCAGCGGAGGCAAGGCCCTTCTGGTCGTAGAAGACGAGGCGGGTGCTGTTGGAGACGCCGAGCAGCCCCATGAGCTTCTCGAAGCGCGCGGCGCTCGGGATCATGTGCGGCAGCGTCGCATCCGGGTCGGCGACGAGGTCGATGTCGAAGTAGTCGGCCCCCGGCACATGCGCCTCGGCGAATTTGGCCTTCCCGTCGAAGGGCTCGTTGGGCAGGTACTTGGTGGTGTCGAAGACCATCAGGTCTGGCTTGCCGAGTTCGGCCGCCAGCCATTCGGTCGAGACCAGATTCTCCATGCGCCTACTCCCCCGCGAGTACGAGATAGACCCGCCTGTTCTGCTTGCCCTTGTTTTCGAGCTTCGTCACCTCGAGCCGGCCGATCTCGCCGGTGCGGCGGACATGCGTGCCGCCGCAGGGCTGCAGGTCGACCGGCGCCTCCTCCGGCCCGATCCGCACCAGGCGGATGCGCCCGGCGCCGCGCGGCGGCTGCACCGAGAGGGTGCGGACGAGGGACGGATTGGCCTCCAGTTCCGCCTCGCTGATCCAGCTTTCGCCGACCGGGTGATCGGCGGCGACGAGCGCGTTCAGCGCCTCGGTCAGCGACTCCTTGGTGGGCGGCGCGGCGAGGTCGAAATCGAGGCGGGAGCGGTCGGCGCCGATCTGCCCGCCGGTGACGCCGGCGCCGGGGATCAGGCTGCACAGCAGATGGAGGGCGGTGTGCATCCGCATGTGCCGGTGGCGCGGGCCCCAGTCGAGCACCGCCGTGACGGCGGCGCCGACCGGCGGCAGCGCCGCGCCATCGACGGGGAGATGGAGGACGCTGTCCTCCGGCCCCTTCACCGCCTTGGTCACGGCCATCTCGCCGCCCTCCCAGCGGAGCCAGCCGGCGTCGCCGGGCTGGCCGCCGGCCTGGGCGTAGAAGGGGGTGCGGTCGAGCATCACTCCCTCCGGCCCCGAGGCAAGCACGGTGGCGGTCGCTTCGGTGAGATAGGCATCGTCGCGGTAGAGCAGTTCCGTCGGCATCAAACCCATTCCTGACGCAGTCGGGCGCGGTGGTGGCGCAGCCACCAGAGGCAGAGCCCGGCCGTCGCATTCTCGATGCGGTTCATATCCAGCATGTCGAAGGCCTCCTCCGCAGGCAGGATCAGCACGCGGATATCCTCGCCCTCATGCACCAGCCCATGTGTGCCGGCAGTGGCTGCCTCCGGCAGGGCGACGCGGGCGGCGTAGAGGAACATCGTCTCGTCGCAGCCACCCTGCATCAGCATGAAGCGGCCAATGCGCTCCATCCGGACGGGGCGGAGGCCGGTTTCCTCCTCCAGCTCACGGCGGGCGGCCGCCTCCGGGTCCTCGCCCTGCTCCAGCAGGCCGGCGGCGCATTCGGTCATGATGCCGGGGAAGCCGGCGGCCAGCGCCGGCAGGCGGAACTGCTCGATCAGCGCCACCGCATCAGCCACCGGATCATAAGGCAGCACGGCGACGCCACGGCCGCGGCGCCACAACTCCCAGGTCAGCTCGGCCGAGCGAGCACCATCGAAGCGCCGATAGCTGAAGCGTACGCGCTGTACCGGGAAGCGGCCGTCCCAGACGACCTCATCCGCCAGCACATCGAGACCGGGATGCGCCGGGATGGGCGGCGCCTTGGGTGATCTGGCTTTCATGCGCCGGCGACCCTAGCCTTGGCGAGAAACGCCGTCCATGGACACCCAGACCGAAACCCTCCCTGCCGAGACCGCCTCGGACCTCGCCGCACGGCGCCGGCGCGCCGTGCTCGGCGTGCTGGGCGCGGCCGCTGTCTTCTCGCTGGCCGCCGCGCTGGTGAAGGGCCTACGCGGCGAGCTGCCGCTGGCGCAGGTGGTGCTCTGCCGCAACCTCTTCGCCATTCCCGCCTTGCTGCCGCTGCTCTGGCAGGCGGGCGGGCTCGCCGCGCTCCGCACCCGCAACCCCGTGCTGCATGGGGTGCGGATGCTGACCGGCCTGGTCGGCATGGCAGGCGCCTTCTACGGCTACACGGTGCTGCCGCTGGCGACGGTGACGGCGCTCGGCTTCACCATGCCGCTCTTCCTGACGCTGCTCTCCATCCCGCTGCTCGGCGAGCGGGTGGGGCCGCGGCGGGGGATCGCCGTGCTGGTCGGCTTCGGCGGCGTGCTGCTGATGGCGCTGCCGGGCGGCGGGGCAGGGCAGGGGCATCTGCTGGGGACGCTCGCCGTATTGGCGGGGGCGGTCTGCTGGGCGCTGTCGATGATCACCATCCGCCGCATGGGGCATGCCGGCGAGAGCAATGCGACGATCGTGCTCTGGTTCGCCCTCGGCGCGACGCTCGTCTCCGGTGCCCTGGCGCTGCCGGTCTGGGTGGCGCCCACCCCGCTGCAATGGGCGATGCTGGTCGGAACCGGCCTGCTCTCGGCCATCGCCCAGGTAATGATGACGGAGGCCTACAGGCGGGGCGAGGCGACGCTGCTCGCCCCCTTCGAATACTCCGCCATCCTCTGGACGACGCTGATGGGCGTGCTGCTCTGGGGCGAACTGCCGGATGGCTGGGATGTCGCCGGCATCGCAGTGCTGGTCGGCAGCGGACTCTATATCTGGCGGCGGGAGGTGGCGCTCGGCCTCAGGCGGTGAGCGCCGGCGCCGGTACCGGCTGGCGGCCCTCGGCGCGGCCGTGGCGGCGGTAATGCTCGCGGCCCGAAGGCAACTGCTCCGCCTTCACCGCGGCTTGCACGTCTGGGTACTTCTGCAGGTACCAGGCCTCGTCGAATGCGAATTCTTCCTCGGCCTCCTCCGCATCGGGCTCCGGCGGGGCGAGGCGGCCGGTCTCGGCGCGCAGGCGGAGAAGCTGGATCTGCAGCATCATCACCGACTCCTGCGCGTGGTTGCGCGCGTCCTCGGCCTCGTTGCGGGCGGCGGTGAGGCTGGCATGGTCGGCTTCGAGCCGGTCCAGGGCCGCGACGGCCGAATGCGCCTCGGCCTGGGCATTGTCACGGGCGGCGTTCGCCGCATCGCACGCGGCGCGGAGGCTGGCGGCCTCCGCCTCGGCGGCCTCGCGGGCCGCACGGTGCCCTTCAGCGAGCGCGGTGGCTTCGGCTGCGCGGGCCTCGGCGGCGGCTTCCGCCTGGCGGGCGGCATCGCGCTCGGCGCGGAGGTTGGCGGCTTCCGCCTCGGCGGCCTCGCGAGCCGCACGGTGCTGTTCGGCGAGCGCGGCGGCTTCGGCTGCGCGGGTTTCGGTTTCCTGCCGGGCCTTCAACAGGGCGTCACGCTCGGTGCGGACGCGGAGGGCGGCGGCACGCAACTCGTTGAAGCGGGACTCAGCGGTCTTGCGCGCCTCCTCCGCCGCCTGGCGGGCGGCGAGATGCGCCTGCCATTCGGCGCGGAGGCTGGCGATTTCCTCCTCGGCGGCCTGGCGGGCGGCAAGGTGGTCGTCCCAGCCGGCGCGCATCCGGGCAACTTCGGCCGTCGCCGCCTGCGCCCGGGCCTCGGCCGGAGCAATACGGGCCTCCGCGGCTTCGCGGGCCGCGAGATGCTCGTCCCAGCCGGCGCGCATCGCCACAGCATCGGCGAGCGCCTGCCCGGCCGCGGCTTCAGCCGCCACGCGCGCGGCGGCATGGGCGTCCCATTCGGCGCGGAGCTTCGCCGCCTCGGCGACCGCCGCATCGGCATGGCGCTGGAGGAGCACGCGCTCATACTCGGCGCGGCCGATCAGGGCCGAGAGCCGCTCGTATTCGGCGCGATAGTCGTCGCGCTCCGCCTCGATCTGCCGCTTGGCCGGCCTCAGCACTCGTTCGAGCATCGCCTCTATCCCGTTCAAGCGCCCGGGGAATGGATGCCGCGCGCCATCAGGCGGACGCTGGCGGCCATGGCCCGCAGTTGGGCCGCCAACCGGCCGAGGCCGCGGCGGCGGAGCGGATTCCAGCGCCCGCGGCGTTCGGCCAGGCGATGCTCCGCCGTGGCCTCGCATTGCCGCGCAGCGGCTTCCAGCCCGGCGAGGTAGCCCTGGGCGAAATCGCGGTCCTGCGCCTCGCTGGCCTGCCAGCCGCCCTGCAGCCAGCGCTCCAGGCTGGCGGCGAGCGGGGCGGGCAGGGGCGTGCCGGCCACCTCGGCCTCCGCCAGCGCCAAGGCGATGGACCGCAGCAGCGCCGCTTCCGCCGTGGACACCGCCTCGGCCAGGTCTTGCTGCTCGCCCAAAGCCCGAAACCCCCTCAACCGCGAAGCGCCGCAGCCTACCGGAGCAAGCTTGCCGGAATGCTGACCGCGCGCCCTCTTCTAGCGCGGGGATTGCATTTGTCAGCGGGAAAACGCTGCCTCAGTTGGGCTCGAAGCGCTTGGCGAACCAGTAGCGGATGGCGCCCGGCGGCATGTCGAGCATCTGCCCGACCTCGGCATAGCCCTGCTTGCGGTAGAAGCCCGGCGCCTGGAAGGACCAGGTGTTGAGATGCACGCCGAGGCAGCCATTCTCCCGCGCCAGATCCTCGGCGGCGGCGAGCAGGCGCGTGCCCCAATCATGCCCGCGCAGCGTCTCGGCGACCCAGAGCCAGTCGAGGTAGAGCCAGCCCCAGGCGATCTCGCATTTCGCCCCGCCCTGCACGGCGCCGGCCTCGTCGCGGGCCAGGATCCAGCGCTCCGCCCCGCGCAGGCGGCCATAGGCGGCACGGTTATGGGCGCCGAGGCCACGCCCCACCGCCTTGCGGTCGGCGAGCGCCGGGCGGGCGGAGACCTCGAGCGCCAGCATCACAGTGTCTTCTGGAACCAGATACGGGAATGGCCGGGCGGCATGCCGTCCAGCCGGCCGAATTCGGCATAGCCATGCCGGGTCCAGAAGCCCGGGGCCTGGAAGCTGAAGGTATCCGTATAGGCATGGGTACAGCCGCGGCTGCGGGCGATGGCTTCCGCCCGCTCCAGCAACTGTCCGCCGAGGCCCTGGCCGCGCTGCTCGGAGGCCATCCAGAGCCAGTCGATGAAAAGCCAATTCCAGTAAGTGAGACCGAGAAGCCCGCCGCGGACCTCGCCGGAGGGGTCGCGGGCGAGGACGGTCACCGGCTCCCGGTCATAGGGGCCGCCCATCTCCTGGTTGTAGGCATGGAGGCCGCGCTGGATGGCGGCGACGGCCTCCATCTCCGGATAGTCGTCCTCGCTGATCTCGATCTTTTCGCTCATCCGCCGAAGCGCCCCCAGGCGGCGACGGCGACCGTCAGCAGGCCGAGTCCGAGATTCATGGTCACGAGCTGGCGGATGCGGTCGGCCTGCGTGGCGGCGCCGGCCGCGTCGCCCCGGGCGCGGGCGGCCCGGAATTCCCGCCAGGGCCCGGTAACGATGGTGAGGAAGACGCCGGCCATCAGCAGCGCCGTGAGGTGCATGACATGGATGTGCCAGCCGGCGCCGCGGAAGCCGCCATACCAGCCGAAGAGCAGCAGGTAGCCGGTCAGCAGCAGGATCGGCATGGCATGCCAGACGATGAGGAAGAAGCGCTTCAGCACCGCCTCATGCAGGGCGAGGCGCTGCGGCGGCTCCAGCACCCCGAGCGCCGGGCGGAGGACAAGGATGGCGAAGACCATCCCGCCGACCCAGGCCACCGCGCCCAGGACGTGAAGGGCGTAGAACAGGCTACCGAGCATCGATCATCCCTTGGAATTGGCCTTGGAGATTTCGGCGACGGCCGCGGCCAGCACCCTCAGCTCAGCCGCGGCCGGGCTCTTCGGCGCGGATTCCGTCACCGCGAGCCCGTCGAGGAAGGCGGCGGCGAATTCCACCCGGTTGCCGAGGCTGCCCTCCAGCACCGGCACGCCGCGCTCGGCCAGCGCCGCGCGGATGCTGTCCTTCAGACGCCCCTGGGCGGGCACGCGGTTCAGCACGGCGGTGACGCGGCGATGCGCCTCGACCGCCAGCTTCACGGTCGCCTCGCTGGCCCAGAAATCGGCCGGCGAGGGCTGCATCGGCATCAGGATGAGGTCGGAGGCGCGGATCACCTGCTTCGCCTCGGTCTCGGCATGGGGCGGGGTGTCGACGATGACGAAGTCCTGGTCCCGCCGCAGCCGGTCCAACGCGCCGGGGACACGCCAGCCGGAGGGCGTGTCGAAGCTGAGCGGCCAAGCGCGAGCGCCCTGCTTCTGCCGCTCCTGGTGCCAGCGGAGCAGGGATCGCTGCGGGTCGGTATCTAGCAGGGCGACGCGATGGCCCTCGGCCGCCAGCGCCGCGGCCAGGTTGGCCGCGACGGTCGACTTCCCGGCACCCCCCTTCTGCTGCGCCACTGCCACCACGAAGGCCATCCTGCTGCTCCCTGCGCGAAAGCGGGCAACCTAGCCCGGATCGGCGCGGAGGCCAGCATCGCCATGCCGAAGCCGCCAGTTTAGCCTGAAGTCCTTGAGGGAGGATTGTCATGAACCAGCTGGACCTGAAGGGCCGGGTCGCCGCCATCACTGGCGGGGCGCGCGGCATCGGCCTTGCCATAGCCGAGCGGATGGCGGCGAGCGGCGGGCGCGTCGCCCTATGGGATGTCGACCTGGCGGAGGCGGAGCGCCAGGCGGCGCGGCTCGGCGGCTTTGCGGCGAAGGTGGACGTGACCGACCTTGCCGGCATCGAGGCGGCGCTCGCGGCGACCGAGGCGGCGCTCGGCCCGCTCGACATCCTCGTCGCCAATGCCGGCATCACCGGGCCGAACGCGCCGGTCGAGAGCTACCCGGTCGAGGCTTGGCGGCAGGTGATCGAGATCGACCTGACCGGCGTCTTCCTCTGCTGCCGCGCGGTGGTGCCGGGGATGCGGGCCCGGAATTACGGCCGCATCGTCAACATCGCCTCGGTCGCGGGGAAGGAGGGCAACCCGAATGCCGCGGCCTATTCTGCGGCGAAGGCGGGGGTGATCGGCCTGACCAAGTCGCTCGGCAAGGAGCTGGCGACCACCGGCATCCGGGTGAATTGCGTGACGCCGGCCGCGGCGAAGACCGACATCTTCAAGCAGATGACGGAGGCGCAAATCGCCTACATGCTGAGCAAGATCCCGGCGAACCGCTTCGTCGATGTCGAGGAGATCGCGGCGCTCGCCTGCTGGCTGGCGACCGAGGATTGCAGCTTCTCGACCGGGGCGGTGTTCGACGTCTCGGGCGGCCGGGCGACCTACTGAGCTAGGCCGCCTGCTGACGGAGGATGGCAAGGCCCCACCGGATTGCCTCCGCGATCCGCTCGGCCGGCATCGCCCCGCTGAACAGCACATGTCCGTCGAGCGCGAAGGTCGGCACGCCGGAGAGGCCCATCTGGCGGAAGCCGGCATCCTCGGCGCGGATTTCCTCGGCCCCTTCGCCGCTGGCGAGGAACGTCGCGGCCGCTTCGGCATCCAGCCCCGCCTCACCGGCCAGCGCGGCAAGCACCTCGGGCTGGCCGATATCCCGTCCCTTTTGGAAATAGGCGCGGAAGATCGCCTCCTTCACCGTGGATTGCAGGGCGAGGCTGCGCTCCCCGGCCCAAGGGATGAGGCGATGCGCGTCGATGGTATTCGGCGTCCGCCGCATCAGGTCATGGCGGAATTCGAGCCCGGCGGCCCGGCCAGCCGCGGCGACCTGGGCATCCAGCTCCCGCCCGCGCGCCTCGCTGCCGAATTTGGCGGCGCGGTAGCTGGCGCGGTCGACGCCCTCCGTTGGCATGTCGGGATTGAGCTGGAAGGCGCGCCAATGCACCTCGAAGCGCTCGCCCTCGTCCGCCAAGAGGGCCAGCGCGCCCTCGAGGTTGCGCTTGCCGATCCAGCACCAGGGACAGATGGCATCGGAGACCACGTCGATCCGCGAGGAGCGGGGCTGGTCCATGGGCGTTCTCCTGCTGGTCCCGGCAAGGTCGGCCCTCGGCCTTCGCGGTGCAAGATGCGTCCTGCTGGACTAGCGCTGGGCGTGACGCCATTTTCCCCGGCGCAACCGGGAGGGAGCCTCCATGAAGGTCCAGAACGTCCTCGCCACCATCGGCGGCACGCCGCATATCCGCCTCAACCGGCTCTTCGCCGGGGCGGAGGTCTGGATCAAGTCGGAACGGGCGAATCCCGGCGGCTCGATCAAGGACCGCATCGCCCTCTCCATGGTCGAAGCCGCCGAGGCTTCGGGCGTGCTGAAGCCGGGCGGCACCATCGTCGAGCCGACCTCGGGCAATACCGGAATTGGCCTTGCCATGGTGGCGGCGGTGAAGGGCTACCGGCTCATCCTCGTCATGCCGGAGAGCATGTCGGTCGAGCGGCGGCGGCTGATGCTGGCCTATGGCGCGAGCTTCGACCTGACGCCGCGGGCGGGCGGGATGAAGGCCGCCATCGCCCGGGCACAGGAAATCGTCGCCGCCACGCCCGGCGCCTGGCTGGCGCAGCAATTCGAGAATCCGGCCAACCCGGAGGTCCATGCCCGCACCACCGCGCAGGAGATCCTGCAGGACTTTCCCGAGGGGATCGACGCGCTCATCACCGGCGTCGGCACCGGCGGGCACATCACCGGCTGCGCGCGGGTGCTGAAGGCGCAGTGGCCGGGCCTGAAGGTCTTTGCCGTGGAGCCTGCGGCCTCGCCGGTGATCTCGGGCGGCGAGCCCTCGCCGCACCCGATCCAGGGCATCGGCGCCGGCTTCATCCCGGCGAATCTGGAAACCGGGCTACTGGACGGCGTAGTCAAGGTCCAGGCCGATGACGCCAAGGAGTATGCCCGGCGCTCGGCGCGCGAGGAGGGGCTGCTGGTCGGTATCTCCTCCGGCGCGACGCTCACCGCCATCGCCCAGAAGCTGCCGGAACTACCCGCAGGCAGCAGGGTGCTCGGCTTCAACTACGACACCGGCGAGCGCTACTTCTCGGTTGCCGACTTCCTGCCGGAGTGAGTGGAATGGCCGACGAGCCCCCGCTGCTGGTGACCCGGGAGGGCCCGGTGGTCCGTGCCACCATGAACCGGCCGGAGCGCCGCAACGCGCTCAGCCTGGCGATGGGCGAGGCCTGGGACCGGCTGCTGGCCGAGCTCGCCACCGACCGCAGCGCGCGGGTGCTGGTGATCGCCGGGGCGGGCGGGCATTTCTGCGCCGGCCTCGACCTGACCGAGGTGGCCTCGGACGAAGCGCCGGAGCAGCGGCTGGCGCGGCAACAGGCCCGCAACCGCCGCACCGGCGCCCGCTTCGCCGACATCGCCGCGCTGCCCCAGGTGGTGATCGCGGCGATTGAAGGCTCCTGCCATGCCGGCGGCCTCGGCTTCGCCTGCGCAGTGGATATCGCGCTGGCTGCCGGCAATGCCCGCTTCGCAGCGCCCGAGGTGCGGCGCGGCTTGGTTCCGGCGCAGATCCTGCCCTGGCTGGTGCGGCGCATGGGACGACCGGCGGCGACGCGGCTGGTGCTGGAGGCGGCGGTGATCGACGCCGCCGAGGCCGGGCGGATCGGCGTGGTCCACCAAGTCCTGCCGGATGCGGCGGCGCTCGCGACGCAGCTGGAGGCGACCATCGCCGCGGTGCTGGAAGGGGCACCGGGGGCGCTAGCCGAGACCAAGGGGCTGCTGGCCGCGCTCGGACCCATTGCACCTGAGGCCTATGCCGAGGCGGGGGCGGCCGCTTTCGCCCGAACCGCCTCAAGTGAGGAGGCGCAGGAGGGGATTGCCGCCTTCAAGGCCAAGCGGAAGCCGCGTTGGGCTGGCTAGTCGGGGGTAATGATCCGCGCCGCCGATTGTTTCAGCCACCGGCGAACGCGCTTTACACGAATCGTTCATCGGTTGGCGGTTAGGGTGCTCATCAGCCTTGGGTTGCGTGGTGTCGCGAAAGCGTAAAAGCCTTGGTTGGTCCTGCTATCGGTAGAGCCAGTCCGGATCCAGTCGCCCTGCCCAAACCAGAACGGTGTGGAAGTCATTATGGCTATAGGAACGTCCGGTGCGGATACGCTGGCCGCCAGCGCGCCGAATGACACGCTGCGCGGACTGGACGGCGACGATACCCTCTACGGAGACGAGCCGGCCGCCGGCAGCAACAACGGCTTCGGCATCACCATGGATGGAGGGGCGGGCAATGACGTGTTCCACGTCACCGGCGACTCGAACACCATCACCGGCGGCGTCGGCCAGGATACGATCTGGCTCGACTTCCCAGATTATCCCGGTATTGGCCAGGCCACTGCCATCGTGGTCACCGATTTTACGGTGGGGGCGAGCGGGGACCGGCTGAATTTCAGCAATCTCCTGGCGTCGGCTGCAGCCCTCCATGGCTATGACGGGTCCAACCCCTTTGCCAACGGCGGCCTGCTAGAGCTGCAGCGGGACGGTGCGAATACCCTCATCAACTGGAACGGCACCGGTAGCTACGTGCCGATGGTGGTGCTGCAGAACGTCGACAAGGCGGCGCTGACGGCGGAAAATCTGGGCTTCGATCCGGCAGGCGGCTCGCTCGCGCCACTGACGCGGGCCGGCGACAGCGACGCCAATATACTGACCGGCGATACCGGCAACGACACCATCAGCGGCCTCGGCGGCAACGACACCATCTCCGGCAATAGCGGGAACGACTCTCTTGATGGTGGCGCCGGCCATGACGCGATCTCGGGCGGGGCGGGCGACGATGCACTGATCGGCGGCGATGGCGACGATACCCTGAACGGGGATGGCGGGCGGGACTCGCTGGATGGCGGCTTCGGCAACGACGTCCTGGTGCAACAGTCGGGCAGTTCCACCCTCGAAGGCGGTGCTGGCAACGACACCATCACCGCCTTCGACAGCGCGGTGATCCGGGGCGGCGCCGGCAACGACCAGATCGGCATCGCGGGCAGCAGCCCCAATGTGGTCTTCGACGTCGATGCCGGGGATGGGGACGACATCCTCTCCGCCGTCGATGCCGGCGCCATCACTGCCACGCTGGCAGGCGGCGCCGGCAATGACAGCATCGAGTCCGGCGATGGCGGCAGGTATGTGCTGTGGGGCGGGGCGGGCGGCGACACCCTGCTGGGCGGTGCCGGTCTCGATGTGATGGTTATGGACGGGCCGCGGAAGGCAATGGCCGTCTCCTTCACCAGCAGCACTGGCGACGCGGCCCTCGTCTCGGCTACCAATGTCAGCTACCACGCCCTGAACGTCGCCGGCACCATCACCCACAACGGCGCCGTGGACAGCTTCAGCGGCATCGAGAACATCCAGTTCGCGGATGGACGCCTGGTCTTCGACCCGGGCGATGCGATCGGGCAGGTGGCACGGATGTATCTCGCCGCGCTCGGCCGGCCGGCGGACACGCTCGGGCTGAATGCCTGGGCCAACTACGTCCAGCAAGGCCACTCGATCAGCGAGCTGGCCGGCGCCTTCGTCTCCAGCAGCGAGTTCAATGCCCGCTACCCCTCGGTCAGCAATGCCGGCTTCGTCACGCTGCTCTACCAGAACACCCTCGGGCGCAATCCGGACCAGGGCGGGCTCGACGCCTGGACGAACTATATGAATGCCGGCCATGGCAAGGTCGAACTGCTCACCGCCTTCTCCGAGAGCGCCGAGCACTACAACCGCACGGCCAGCCTCTGGACCAACGGGATCTGGGACATGGACGAGACCGGGGCGGGGGTGGCGCGCCTGTACTATGCCGCGCTCGGGCGGGCGCCGGATGCGGGTGGTTGGCAGGCCTGGACCAGCTACGTGAAGGCTGGCCACTCCGCCTCCGACCTGGCGGCGGCCTTCCCCGCCAGCGTCGAGTTCCAGGCCCGATACCCGAGCGTCGACAATGCCGGCTATGTCAGGCTGCTCTACGAGAACACGCTCGGCCGCGAGCCGGACCAGGGCGGCTACGATGCCTGGCTCGGCTACATGAACGCGGGCCATAGCCGGGTCGAGTTGCTCCAGCTTTTCGCCGACAGCGGCGAGTTC
>NZ_JQKB01000033.1 GCF_000745835.1 Belnapia moabensis DSM 16746
ACTCGACCTTGCCATGGCCGGCATTCATGTAGTTCGTCCAGGCGTCGAGCCCGCCCTGGTCCGGATTGCGCCCGAGGGTGTTCTGGTAGAGCAGCGTGACGAAGCCGGCATTGCTGACCGAGGGGTAGCGGGCATTGAACTCGCTGCTGGAGACGAAGGCGCCGGCCAGCTCGCTGATCGAGTGGCCTTGCTGGACGTAGTTGGCCCAGGCATTCAGCCCGAGCGTGTCCGCCGGCCGGCCGAGCGCGGCCAGATACATCCGTGCCACCTGCCCGATCGCATCGCCCGGGTCGAAGACCAGGCGGCCATCCGTGAACTGGATGTTCTCGATGCCGCTGAAGCTGTCCACTTCGCTGCCACGCACCAGCGTGCCGCTGAACGATGATGGTGTGTAGGCGACGCCGGTCGAAGAGGTGACGCTGCTGCCAGCAATGTTGCTCGCACTGAAATTCAGCAACCCGCGCGGCAGGTCCATTACCAAGACGTCGATGCCGTCATCGCCATTGATTGTGTCATTCCCGCTTCCGCCGCCAATGGTGTCGTTACCGGTGCCGCCGGTCAGCCAATCGGCTCTCGCTCCGCCACGAATCGAGTCGCCAAAGGAAGAGCCAATGACCGACTGGATGTTGACTAGCGTGTCGTTGCCGCCGAACCAGCCATCGTCCAGCGTCCTCTGCTGTGCCAGGTCGACTTTGACGCCGCTGAGCGAGTTGCTGTAGTTGGCGGTGATCAAGGTATCGGCCGTGCCGGCGACTAGCGTATCGTTGCCGCCACCGCCACGTAGAAGCGTTCGTGTCCCAGCCAGGGCCAGGCCGGTAATCCGATCGTCGAACTGGCTCCCGAAGGCGTTCTGGATGTTGAACAGCGCATCGGTGCCGTCCCACGAATTGACGACGGTCCCAAGGGAAAGATTGGCGATGACGCCATGAGTCGGGGCAGCGCCCTGGTAAGCACCGAAAGTAACCGTGTTCATGCCACCACGGCCGTCGATGACGTTGTTGCCCTGACCACCGCCAAGAGTGTCATCGTCGGGGGTACCACGAACCGTGTCGTCGCCTCCGCCGCCAATAGCTCCGCGCATGTTATACAGCGTGTCCGCGCCGGCCGTCTTGACGATGCTTCCCTGCCAGCCGCCATACCCGCCGGGCGCTGCGAGACTAGCGCCAAGATCGATGGTGACGCTGTCGGTACCACGGTAGGTAACCGTATTGGCGCCCCCCCGGCCATCCACGAAATGGCTACCCAGTGCCTGCAACGATACGGTGTCTGCAAACGCACTTCCGTACAGCGTATCGTTATAGTTCGAACTCAGTACATTACGGACATTGATCAGCGTATCTGTTCCACCTTGACCATCCTGCGCGAAACCGGTGCTCAAGTCGACATAGGCGGCTGTTGTCGCTGTGAAGTAGCTGGCCTGGTTGAAAGTTGAGCCTTTGCCCTCGATAGTATCATTCCCGGCACCGCCATGAAGACGTAGCGTGCTCCAGCTATAGGATGCCGCCGATCCGGTCAGCCTGTCGGCACCTGCAGTGCCTCGGTACTCGTTGACGTCGACGATTGTGTCTGTGCCATCTACGCCCTTTGTGACGGTGGCGTTCCCTAAGCCAAACAAGCCAATTCCCAGCGCGCTAAGCACGATATTGACGGAACCGGTATTGAGCAGCCTGTGGTCGACAGCATTGAAGCCAACGCCGCCGGCAACTGTATCGATGCCCAGGCCTGCGATGACTAAATCGTCTCCCTCCCCGCCACTGAGGGAATCGTCACCCGCTCCACTAGTCAGCGTGTCGTTGCCGGCGAGGCCGAGCAGGGTGTCATTGCCGGCACCCCCCGTCAGGCTGTCATTGCCGGCGGTGCCGGTGAGCATCTGGCCAGGCGTCGTACCGCCGCCTGGGTCGAACCCTAGATTGTCGGCGGTGAGGCTTGTGGTGGTGACGCTCTTGAGGCGGACCAGTTCGGCAAAGCTGTTGGCGCCGCCATTGTAGTCGAGGTCGATGACGGTGTCGGCACCGTCCTGGCGCAGGCGGAGGTATCCGGCGCTGCCGAACGGGTTGCTGCCGTCGTAGCCGGCGATGTTGAAGCCGCTCAGCAGCTGCGTGAAGTCGAGCTTGTCACCGAGGGTGCCGAGCGTGAAGTCGTTGACGACGATGGGCGCTGGAGCCGTGCCGCCACCTAGGACCGGAGGGCTCAAGAAGCTGCTTGGCAGCATGATCGTGTCACGCCCGAGCCCGGTCGTGATGACGCTGGTTGCAGAACCGCCGAGGGTGATGCTGTCGTCGCCGTCGCCGCCGAGGATGGTGCTGGCATAGGAGCCGGCATAGATGCTGTCGTTCCCGGCCCCGCCATCGAGCAGGCCGCCCGATGAATAGCCAGAAATGACGTCGTTGCCATCACCGCCACGCAGGGTATTCGTGCCGGCACTGTCGTAAAGATAGTCGCTCCCCGCTCCGCCATCGAGCGAATCGTCACCGGCATCGCCCGTCAGCGAGTCATTGTCGTCACCACCGAGCAACGTGTCGTTGCCGAGGCCACCCGACAGGCTATCCATGCCTGAGCCGCCGTCCAGGCTGTCCGCCCCGCCGCTGCCCGAGAGCGTGTCGTTGCCGGCAAGGCCGAGTAGGGTGTCATTGCCGGCACCCCCCGTCAGGCTGTCATTGCTCGTAGTGCCGGTAAAAACTGCCATAGTGCTATTGTCTCCGGACTACACCCTACCGCATCCGGACCATTACGTAAAAATATCGGCCTGTAAATATCGTGTCTCAGAATTTCAAAGTTGAGGCAAAAGGCAACTCGGTCGGTTACATCCTGACCGCCGAGATGATCACCACCGCGCTGGCATACGGATATTCATCCGTCATCGTCAGCGCCACCTCCGCCCGGTGTCCGGGCGGCGTCATCCGCGCCAGCCGCTCCGCCGCCCCTCCCGTCATGCGGAGCGTCGGCTGCCCGCTCGGCAGGTTGACCACGCCGAGGTCGCGCAGGAACACCCCCGCCCGGAACCCCGTCCCCAGCGCCTTGGAGGCCGCCTCCTTCGCCGCGAAGCGCTTGGCATAGGTGCTGGCGCGGATCTTCTCCGTCCTCCGCTCCGCCTTCGCGCGCTCCGTCTCGGTGAAGACCCGCTCGAGGAAGCGCTCGCCGAAGCGCGCGATGCTCTGCTCGATGCGCCGGATATCGACGACATCGTTGCCGAGGCCAAGGATCATCCGCGCGCCCGCTCCACCCGAAGATTGTCCGCCGGCGCCCGCAACGCCCCCATGATCCGCTCCAGGTGGCGGAGGTCCCGCACCTCCACGTCGAGCGCGATCTCGCAGCTCTCCGGGTCACGGTGATTGACCTTCAGCCCGGCCAGCGCCCCGTCCTGCTGCGCCACCGTCTCGGTCAGCGCCGCCAGCGCGGAGGGCTTGTTCCGCGTCTCGACGATGATCCGCCCGACATGGTGCCCGACCGCCCCCTCCTCCCAATCGATATCGAGGAAGCGCTCCGGCGCGGCCGCGAAATTCTGCAGGCTCGGGCAATCCGCGGCATGGATCGTCACCCCCTTGCCGGTGGTGACGATGCCGAGGATGCGCTCGCCCGGCAAAGGATGGCAGCAACCGGCGAAATGGTAGGGCATACCGCTGACGAGCCCCGTCACCGGCATTCCCGCCGGCGCCAGCGCCGCCCCGCGCCCCGCCCCCGGCCCCGGCCCCGGGCGCCCGAGCATCGGCCCCGCGCCCAGCCGCCCCCGCGGCCGCGCCAGCGGCAACGGGTCGGCGATGCGCGGCGGCGTCCGCAGCTCCGGCACCGCCGCCTGTACCACCTCCCGCGCCGAGAGCGAGCCCGAGCCGACCAGCAGGTAGAGTTCCGGCAACCCCGGCTGCTTCAGCGCCTTCAGCGCCCCTTCCAGCAGCTTCTCGGAGAAATCCAGCCCCTCCTGCCGGAAGGCCTTGGTGATGGCCGCCCGCCCGCTCTCTTGGTTCTCCTCCCGCTGCCGCGCATGCACGAAGCGGCGGATACGCGCCCTCGCCTTGCCGGTGACGACGAAGCGCTCCCAGGCCGGGTTCGGCTGCCCGCCCCGGGCGGTGATGATCTCGACCTGGTCGCCATTCTCCAGCATGTGCCGCAGCGGCACGATCTTGCCGTTGACCTTGGCCCCGACGCAGGTGTCGCCGACCTGGCTATGCACCTCATAGGCGAAATCGACGGGCGTCGCGCCACGCGGCAGCTCGATCAGGTCGCCCTTCGGCGAGAAGCAGAAGACCAGCTCCCGGTGCAGCTCGAGCTTGGTGTCGTCGAGGAATTCCTGCACGCCCTCGGCATTCTCGAGGATGTCTAGCAGCGCCCGCACCCAGGGATAGCGCTTGCGCGTGGTGCCGGCGCCCGCCGTCTCCGGCCCCTGCTTGTAGATCCAATGCGCCGCGACGCCATACTCGGCGACCTCATGCATCTCCCGCGTGCGGATCTGCACCTCGATCTTGGCATTGCGCCGCTCCGGCACCGTGACGCCCGTGTGCAGCGACTGGTAGCCGTTGGTCTTCGGCGTCGAAATGTAGTCCTTGAAGCGCCCGGGGACGACGCGATAGGCGTCGTGCACCGCGCCGAGCGCCATGTAGCAGGCGTTGCGGTCATCGACGATGACGCGGAAGGCCATGACATCCGAGAGCGCCTCGAAGGCCACGTTCTTCTTCTGCATCTTTAGCCAGATGGAATAGGGCGACTTCTCCCGCCCCATGACGTCGAGCGCCTGCACGCCGTGCTTCGCCAGCACGCGCCTCAGGTCCTGCTCGATTTCGCGGATCAGGTCGGCGCCCTGGCCGCGGAGGAAGGTGAGCCGCGCCGCGATGGTCTGCCGCGCCTCCGGGTGGAGCGCCTGGAAGGCGAGCGTCTCCATCTCCGTCTTGAGCGCGTCCATGCCGATGCGCTCGGCGAGCGGCGCGAAAATCTCCAGCGTCTCGCGCGCCGTCTTCTGCCGCCGCGCCAACTGCGGGACGAAGTGCAGCGTCCGCATGTTGTGCAGCCGATCGGCGAGCTTCACGAGCAGGACGCGGATGTCCTCGCTCATCGCCAGCACCAGCTTGCGGAGGTTCTCCGCCTGTTTGGTCCGCTCCGATTGCAGCTCGATCCGCGTCAGCTTGGTGACGCCGTCCACCAGCCGCGCCACCTCGGCACCGAAGCGCCGCTCGATCTCCTTCAGCCCGACCGCCGTATCCTCGGCGACGTCGTGCAGCAGGGCCGTGGCGATGGTCGCGCTGTCGAGCCGGTAGTCGGCCAGGATGCCGGCGACCGCGAGCGGATGGATGATGTAGGGCTCGCCATTCTCCCGCTTCTGCGCCGCATGCGCCTCGGCGGCGACCTGCCCGGCGCGGGTGATGAGGCCGATATCGGCCCTCGGGTCATAGGCGAAGACCCGCTCGGCGAGCACCGCCGCCTCGGCATAGCCGGGCGGCAAGGCGGGATTGGCAACGGGGGCGGTTCCGGTGGCCGGGCCCTCGGGGGCGCGCGGCACCGGGGCGGAGAGGGGCCCGGTGTCGCGCTCGGTCAAGGCGCCGGCCTCAGCGCCGGCCGCCGCCCAGCTCGGCGGCGATCGCGGCCTCCAGGTCGTCCGGCGACATCTCCTCGAGCCCGGCGCCATCGGCCGGCAGCTCCTCGTTGACGTCCATGACGCCGAAGATGTTCTCGTCGGTGGCGATGAGGTCGAGAACCTCCTCCTCCGCCGGCTCCGGCTCCGGCGCGCGCTGCAGCGACTTGATCAGGTCCGCCTCGACCGAGGACAGGTCGATGGTCTGGTCAGCGATCTCGCGCAGCGCGACGACCGTGTTCTTGTCATTCTCGCGCTCGAGGGTCAGCTCCTCGCCGCGGCCGATGTTGCGGGCCCGCTGCGCGGCGGTGAGCACCAGCTCGAACCGGTTCGGGATCTGAAGGATGCAGTCTTCGACGGTGACGCGCGCCATCTCGGCCTCATGAGCTTAATCGGCCGCCCCCATGGGGGCAGCGCGGATGAACCCTCCAGATAGACACGCCGCCCCTTTTCCGCAAGCGCCACGCGCCGCTCACTCCCCGATCGCCACCGGAAGATCCTCCTCGGGTAGCCCCGCCAGCAGCGCCTGCACCGTCAACCCGAGCGAGGGATGCACCCAGCCCGGAGCGACATCGGCCAGCGGCTGCAGGACGAAGCGCCTCAGATGCGCGCGCGGATGCGGCAGCACCGGGTCCGGCGCCGCCCGCAACACGTCGTCGATCGCCACGATGTCGAGGTCGAGCGTCCGCGGCGCATTCGGAAAGGGCCGCTGCCGCCCCGCCCGCTCCTCCAGCCCCTGCAAGGCGGCGAGCAGCGCCGCCGGGTCCACTCCCTCGCCCACCAGCTGCGCAACGCCGTTGACGTAGCGCGGCACGCCCGGTACCGGCGGCACCGGCACGGTCTCGTACCAGCGTGAGACGGCAGCCACCCGCATCCCGCACAACCCATCGAGCGCAGCGGCGGCCGCGCGACACGTCTCGAATGGTGTAATTCCGCCATATCCAGGCAAATTCGCGCCAATGGCGATGAGTGCCGCGCTTTGTCGCTTAACCACCTGCAATGTTCACCTACAATACACGCGCGCAGACTGGCGCGACCCATATTTCGAAAGCAACGACCTTGCAGCCCGACCGGATCGAACGCCTCGCCGTCTTCATCGACGGGGCCAATCTCTATGCCGCTTCGCGTACCCTCGGCTTCGACGTGGACTACAAGAACCTGCTGGCGCATTTCCGCAGGCAGGCCTACCTCATCCGCGCCTATTACTACACCGCCCTGCTCGAGACCGAGGAATACTCCCCGCTCCGCCCCCTCGTCGACTGGCTCGGCTACAACGGCTATTCCGTCGTCACCAAGCCCGCGAAGGAATTTACCGACGCCACCGGCCGCCGCCGCGTCAAGGGCAGCGTCGATATCGAGATGGCCGTCGACGTGCTCGACCTCGCCCCGCATCTCGACCACGTCGTCATCTTCTCGGGCGATGGCGACCTCCGCCGCCTGGTCGAGGCGGTGCAGCGCCGCGGCGTCCGCGTCACCGTCATCTCCTCCATCCGCACCCAGCCGGCAATGATCGCCGACGAGCTGCGCCGCCAGGCCGACGCCTTCATCGACCTCTCCGAGCTCGCCGAGCACATCACCCGCCGCCAGGTGGAGCCCCGCCAGCGCCAGGCTGGTACCGTGGGCGGCTCCTCGCCCAAGCTTGCCCCGGTCCGCGCAACCCCCGCCGAGCCCTTCCGCGAGAGCCCGGACCTGCCGGAATGACCGATCCGGCACCCCAGCCGGATCGCGACTGCCCGCTCTGTCCCCGCCTCGTGGCCCTCCGCGAGGCGAACCGCGCCGCCTTCCTGGACTGGCACAACGCCCCCGTCCCCTCCTGGGGCCCGCGCGGGTCCGGGTTGATGGTGCTCGGCATGGCGCCCGGGCAGCGCGGCGCCAACCGCACCGGCCGCCCCTTCACCGGCGACCATGCCGGAAGGCTGCTCTACGCTACCCTGCTGAAATACGGCCTCGCCGAAGGCACCTACCTGGAGCGCCCTGACGATGGCCTGACGCTCACCGGCTGCCGCGTCACCAACGCCGTCCGCTGCGTCCCGCCCGCCAACCTGCCCCAACCCGCCGAGATCCGCGCCTGCAACGGCTTCCTCGCCGGCGAGATCGCGGCGATGCCTCAGCTGCGCGTGATCCTCGCCCTCGGCGTCCTGGCGCATGACGCCTGCCTGCGCGCCCTCGGCCTGAAGCGCAGCGCAACGCGCTTCGCCCATGGCGCCCTGCATCCGCTGCCGGGCGGCCTGCTGCTGGCCGACAGCTACCATGTCAGCCGCTACAACACCTCGACCCGGCGGCTGACGACGGAGATGTTCGAATCCGTCGTCGCCGCCATCCTGCCGCGGCTTTAGCCGCCGGTCTGCGTATTCGTCGCCGGCGGCTGCACCGGCGCCGTCCCGGCACCCGTCGCCTCCCGGTAGGCGGCTGTGTTCGGCGGCGGCGGCGCCTCCGGCTTCCCCGCGGTCAGCTTGTGGAAGCCCAGCGCCAGGGTGATCACCACCAGCAGCGGCGCGATGACGGCAGACAGTGAGATGCGGGGCATTCTCCCCTCCTTCGGAAATCTGTCCCGTCAGGACGCATAGGAGCCCTGCCGGTTCAGACGGAGCGCGGATCGATGCCCCCAGACCCCACCCCGGAATTGCTGACTCCCACCGAGATGGCCCGCGCCGATGCGCTGGCGGCATCGACCATCTCCACCCTCCGCCTGATGGAAGCCGCCGGCCGCGCCATCGCACTCGCAGCCCGCCGCCGCTTCCGCCCCTGCCGCACCCTCGTCCTGGCCGGTCCCGGCAACAATGGCGGCGACGGCTATGTCGCCGCGCGCATTCTGGAGCAGGCCGGCTGGCCCGTCGCCGTCGCCCCCCTCGCCCCGCCCCGCCCCGGCAGCGACGCCGCGGCGATGGCCGCCCGCTGGCACGGCCCCCTCGCCCCCTTCTCGGAAGCCGAAGCGGCCCGCGCCGGCCTCGTCATCGACGCGGTCTTCGGCGCCGGCCTCACCCGCCAGGTCGACGGCCTGGCGGCGAAGGTGCTCTCCGCCTGCCGCGCCCCGATCCTCGCCGTGGACACCCCCTCCGGCCTCGACGGCGCCACCGGCCAGACGATGGGCTACGCGCCCCAGGCGGCGCTGACCGTCACTTTCTTCCGCCTCAAGCCCGGCCACCTCCTGCTGCCCGGCCGAACCCTATGCGGCGAGACCCTGCTGGCCGATATCGGCCTCCCCACCTCCGTCCTCGCCGATATCGCCCCGAGGACATGGCGTAACGGCCCCGGCCTCTGGCGCCTCCCCGGTCTCGACGCCGCCTCGCACAAATACACCCGCGGCCACCTGACGATCCTCGCCGGCGCGGCCATGACCGGCGCCGCCCGCCTCGCCGCCGGCGCCGCGCACCGGGCCGGCGCCGGCCTCGTCACCCTCCGCGCCCCCGACGCCACCGCCGCCACCCTCTACCGCACCACTGAGCCCGGCAGCCTCGTCACCGAAGCCACGATCGAGTCGCTCCTCGCCGACCCCCGCCGCGCCGCCTGGCTCATCGGCCCCGGCCTCGAACCCGACGACGCTACCCGCACCGCCCTCCGCCAGGTGATCGAGGCCGGCCGCCAGCTCGTCGCCGATGCCGGCGCCCTCGGCGCCGCCGCCGACGCATCGGAACTGCTGCACGGCGCCACCATCCTCACCCCGCATGCCGGCGAGTTCGCCCGCGTCTTCGGCCCGATCGGCCCAGACAAGCCCGAAGCCGCCCGCCACGCCGCCGCCCGGACGGGCGCCGTGGTCCTGCTGAAAGGCGCCGACACCGTCATCGCCGCCCCCGACGGCCGCACCATCATCAACCACAACGCCCCGCCCAGCCTCGCCACCGGCGGCACCGGCGACGTCCTCGCCGGCACCATCGCCGCGCTCCTCGCCCAGGGCATGACCGCCTTCGAGGCCGCCGCCGCCGGCGCCTGGCTGCAGGGCGAGGCCGCCCGCCGCCACGGCCCCGGCCTGCTCGCCGAGGACCTCATCACTCTGCTGCCAGCCGCAGCGGAGGCAACCCGCCAGACCTGACGGAATCCGCTTGCTCCCGCTATATTACCTGGGATTTCATTACGCCTCGCCGAAGGACCACCCGATGTCCGAAGTCCTGGAACAAGCCGGCCTTTTCGACCGCGCCCTCCGCCGCGTCACCAGCCTTTGGCGCGACATGGCGGACCGTGTCACCGGCGCCGAGTCGGAGGGCATCGCCGAGCAGATGCGCGCCTGCCTGGACGACCGCGGCGGCGAGGTCTCCGCCCGCAACCGCGCCGCCAAGCTGGCCCAGGCCTATCTCGGCCTCGACGCACCGGGCCGCATCGGCTTCCTCCGCACCCTCGCCGGCTTCGACAGCGACGAGGCCGCCGTCCGCGCCGCCATGGAGCGCGTCCAGGCCGCCGCCGACGCCGCCGAGCGCGCCAGCGCCAAGGCCCGCCTCCGCCGCGCGCTGGAGCCGCCGCGGCTGCGCCTGCTGACCCAGTTCACCACCATCCCCGACGGGGTGAAGTTCCTCGTCGACCTGCGCGGCGAGCTGCTGCGGCTGATGGATGGCGACCCGGTCCTCGGCGCGCTGGAGAGCGACCTGCGCGGCCTGCTCGCCAGCTGGTTCGATGTCGGCTTCCTCGAGCTCCGCCGCATCGACTGGAACAGCCCCGCCGCCCTGCTCGAGAAGCTCGTCAGCTACGAGGCGGTGCACCGCATCCGCACCTGGCGCGACCTGAAGAACCGGCTCGACTCCGACCGCCGCTGCTACGCCTTCTTCCACCCCCGCATGCCGGAGGAGCCGCTGATCTTCGTCGAGGTGGCGCTGGTGAAGGGCCTCGCCGGCAGCGTGCAGAAGCTGCTCGACGAGAAGGCCCCCGTGCTCGACCCGGCGCAGGCCGACACCGCCATTTTCTACTCAATCAACAACTGCCAGCGCGGGCTGGACGGCATCAGCTTCGGCAATTTCCTCATCAAGCGCGTGGTGGCGCTGCTCGGCGCGGAGCTGAAGGGGCTGAAGACCTTCTCCACCCTCTCCCCCATCCCCGGCTTCAGCCGCTGGCTGCACGAACGCATCGCCGAGGGCGAAGCCGGCCTCGTGACGGATGAGGAGCTGGCCGCCCTCCGCGCCGCCGCCCCGGCGATGCTCGCCCTCCCCGCCCCGGCCGAGGGCGGCGCCGCCACCACCAGCGCCCCCTCGCATGTGCCGGAGACGCCCGCCCAGACCCTTGCCCGCATCCTCGCCCGCCGCGGCTGGCAGCGCGACGAGGGCCTGGCGAAGCTGTTGGAGCCGGTGCTGACCCGCCTCTGCGCCACCTACCTGGTCCAGGCCGCCTCCACCCGGAACCCGAAGCGCGCGCGCGACCCGGTGGAGCATTTCCACCTCTCCAACGGCGCACGGATCGAGCGGTTGAACTGGCGCGGCGACACCTCCGACAAGGGGATGCGCGAGAGCGCCGGCCTCATGGTCAACTACCTCTACGACCCCGCCCGGATCGAGGAATACCACGAGGGCTATATGGGCGAGGGCAAGCGCCCCATGGCCAACGCCATCCGCAGGCTGGCGAAAGCCTGAAACCGGCAGAATACTGTTCACCGCGCAACAAGATGATGGAGCTACTAGGGAGAATCACTTGAACGCGCATTATGAGTGAGCAGCAAGCCTTCCCGGTATCGTATCGCAACTTAATCTGTGGTCAGGGGGCGTGAGATGGCCTTGCAAAGCGCAGCAACTAAATGGAGCGGGAGAAAGATAAGCAGTTCCTATGTGTCCGAAGCGCTTAAAATAGCAAGTGAGAAGTACGCCGAAAGCACCGGAAAGGCTCTCCCTCCAGATCTTGCAGTTTTCATCGCTAACTATCTGAATTCGACGGTGGATTTGATTTGGGATGCCGCATCGAGAGGAAAATTGAAGCCGAAAGACATCGCCATCTACTCGCTCAAGAAGGCGCTCGATGCCGCGAATCTTTCTGCAAAAATGAATGATGCAAAAGGATTGGAATGTGGAATAGCACTGGTTTCTCTGGCCGTTGCAACGGTCGAGGCTTTTGAATTGCTGCCTCTCATCGCTTTCGCCAGCAGCACCGGTGCCGGCGCTCCCATTGTTGCCGTTATTGCGGTGGGTGGAGTGCTATTCTGGTCATATCAAGTGTTCGATACTGTGGCCACATGCTCGGCGGGCTTCCAACCTCCCAGGAAAGACGAATTGGAAAAAGCCGTCCCAGCGAAGTATGAAGCCGCGTCCAAAAGAGCCATGTTTACCAACTACGCCGACCAGATTTGCAGTGCTGCCCCCAAAAAGTAATGCCGCCGTTTTTTCAAACACGAGAAGGAATTAATGGCTAATAATGGCGTGCCTAGCCTCCGCGGTCATTAGGTCGCCGTTCACCCCCTTGCCCGCATCAGCCTTGCCTTGTCCCGCGCCCAGTCGCGCTCGGCGATGGCATGCCGCTTGTCGTGCTTCTTGCGCCCCTCGGCCACGCCGAGCAGCACCTTGGCACGGCCCTTCTCGTTGAAGTGGATCTGCATCGGCACGATGGTCGCGCCCTCGCGCGCGATATTGCCGATCAGCTCCTGCACCTGCTTCCGGTGCAGCAGGAGCTTGCGCGGCCGCGTCGGCTCGAAGCGCGCGACGGTGCTCCCCGCCTGCCATTCCGGGATGGTGCAGTTGAACAGCCACATCTCGCCGTCGCGCTCGCCCGCCCAGGCCTCGCTGAGCGTCGCCCGCCCGGCCCGGAGGGATTTCACCTCCGGCCCGACCAGCGCCAGCCCGGCCTCGATCGTCTCGCCGATCGTGTAGTCGTAGCGCGCCCGCCGGTTCTGCGAGGCGATGCCGTGCGAGATCAGCCCCTTCTTCGTCTTCTTTTCTGCCATGAGCTGATACTTAGTTAAGCAGCCCCACCGATACCATGGCCTCGCGCACCCGCTTCCGCACCGGCTCGGAGACCGGCGCCATCGGCAGCCGGCAATGGTCGGTGCCCTTGCCGAGCAGGCTGGCCGCATACTTCACCGGCCCCGGCGAGGTTTCGGCGAAGAGTGCATCGTGCAGCGGCACCAGCCGGTCCTGGATGCCGATGGCCTCCGCCACCCGCCCCTCGCGCCAGGCCTTCTGCATCTCGGCGCAGAGCCGGGGGGCCACATTGGCGGTGACGCTGATGCAGCCATGCCCGCCGGCCGCGTTGAAGGACAACGCCGTATGATCCTCGCCCGAGAGCTGGATGAAGTCCTCGCCGCAGGCCCGGCGCGTGTGCAGCGGCCGCGCCAGATTGGCGGTCGCATCCTTCACGCCGACGATGTTCGGGTGCTTCGCCAGCCGCGCCATGGTCTCGACGCTCATGTCGATCACGCTGCGCGGCGGAATGTTGTAGATGAAGAGCGGCAAGTCGGCGGCATCCGCCAGCGCCTTGAAGTGGAGGTACAGCCCCTCCTGCGTCGGCTTGTTGTAGTAGGGCGTGACGACCAGCGTCGCATCCGCCCCGGCCGCCTTCGCGTGCTTCACGAAGTCCACGGCCTCCGCGGTGCTGTTGCTCCCCGCGCCGGCGATCACCGGCACCCGCCCCCGCGCCACCTCGACGCAGAGCTCGACCAACCGCTTGTGCTCGGCATGGCTCAGAGTGGGGCTCTCGCCCGTGGTGCCGACCGGCACAAGCCCCTCGGTGCCCTCGGCGATCTGCCACTCCACCAGCTCCTGGAAGGCTTTCTCGTCCAGGGATCCATCGCTCCGCATCGGCGAGATCAGCGCGACCATCGATCCCCTGAACATGACCCGTTTCCTCCTTCGGCAAGCCGGCGACCTTAAACCAAAGCCGCCGGTGGCAACAGGCTCGACCTGCGCTCGGATGGCCAGTCGGAACGGCTTCGGAAACCGTTAGTTCACCTATGGGACACCGCATGCCGATTTAGGGTACACCGCACCGATGCGCCGCCGCACCGTCCTCCCCCTTGGCTTCGCCCTCCCGCTCGCTCTCGCCCTGCCACGCGGCGTCCAGGCCCAGCCTGTCGGTCCCGGCTCCGCGGAATCCGCCCGCTCCGCCGGACGCCAGGCCATCGCCTTTGCCAACAACCAGCGCTGGGCCGAGGCCGATGCCGCCGCCCAGTCCGCCGACCCGCTGATCCGCAAGCTCGTCACCTGGATGCGCCTGCAATCGCGCACGAGCGCCGCCACCGCCCAGGAGATCGCGGCCTTCGCCCTATCCAACCCCGGCTGGCCGGCGCAGGACGCCCTATCCCGCCGCGCCGAGGAGGCGCTGGCCACCGACCCCAACGACACCCTCGCCGCCGAATACTTCGCCGCCCGCGCCCCCCGCACCCTCGACGGCTACCAGCGCCTGGCCGATGCCCTCGCCCGCGCCGGCCGCACCGAGGAGGCTGCGAAGGTCATCCGCATCGGCTGGCAGGAGGCCCCGGCCGACCCGATGGCCGAGCCCGCCTATCTCGACCGCAACGCCGCCAGCCTGACGCCCGAGCACCACTGGCAGCGCTTCGACCGCCTAGCCCTCGCTCGTGAGGCCGCCGCCGCCGGCCGCACCCTGGCTTACCTCGACCCGGCCCGTCAGAGCATCGCCGCCGCCCGCCTCGCCTACGCCGCCGACAGCGCCGATGCCGACCTGCCCGCCTTGGCCACCGCCGCCGCCTCCGACCCGGCGCTGGCCTTCGAGCGCGCCCGCTGGCTCCGCCGCCGCGACCGCGACGCCGAGGCCGCCGCCTGCTGGGCAACCAGCCCCGCCCCCTCGCCCGAGGTCGCCCGCGCCGCCTGGCCCGAGCGCCAGCTCCTCGCCCGCAAGCTGATCCGCCTCGGTGACGCCCGCACCGCCTACGCCGTCGCCTCCCGCCACGGCCTCGAAGTCCCCGGCGAGCCCCGCCAGGAGGCAGAATTCCTCGCCGGCTTCATCGCCCTCCGTCGCCTCGACGACGCCGCCTCCGCCGAACGCCACTTCACCCTGCTCGCCGAGGGCAGCCGCAGCGTCATCACCCGCGCCCGCGCCCTCTACTGGCAGGGTCGCGCCCTCGCCGCCCGCGGCGACGCCGCCTCGGCCCGCCAGCGCTACGCGGCGGCGGCCGAGTTCCCCGTCGCCTTCTACGGCCAGCTCGCGGCCCTCGCCCTGGGCGAGGACGGCGCCGCCCTCTCCGCCCGCATCGCCCGCACGCCGGTCCCCACCGCCTCCGCCGACCTGATGACCGGCTTCGCCGCCAAGGAGATGGCCCGCCTCGTCCTGGCATTGGCCGATATCGGCGAGACCCGCCGTGCCCGCACCTTTCTCCTCCGCCTCGAGGAAACCGCCACCGACCCCGCCGAACGGGTGCTGGCCGCCCAACTGGCCACCCGCATCGGCCGCCCCGACCATGCCGTCTGGATCGCCCGCCGCGCCGGCGCCTCCGGCCTGATGCTCCTCGCCGATGGCTGGCCCACTCCCTACCCCGCCCCCGCCGACGGGCCGGAACCCGCCCTGACCTTCGCCATCACCCGCCAGGAGAGTAATTTCGACACGGAGGCCGTCTCCTCCGCCAATGCCCGCGGGCTGATGCAGCTCCTTCCCAGCACCGCCCAGGCGGTGGCCCGCCGCCTCTCCATCCCCTATGCCGTCGGCATGCTGACCACCGACCCTGCGACCAACATGCGCCTCGGCGCCGGCTACCTCTCGCAGTTGCTGGACCGCTTCGCCGGCACCCTCCCCTACGCCATCGCCGGCTACAATGCCGGCCCCGGCCGGGTGGACGAATGGCTCGGCACCTTCGGCGACCCGCGCGGCGGCTCCATCGCCATGCTCGATTGGATGGAGCTCATTCCCTTCGGCGAGACCCGCAACTATGTGCAGCGGGTGATCGAGAACATGGCCATCTACCGCGCCCGCGACCCCGCAGCCTCCGGCTTGCCGCACTCGATGACGCGCTGGCTCGCCACGTGAGTGCGCTGCCGCGCCGCATCGCCTTCAGCGCCCGCGACGGCCTCCGCCTCTCCGCCCTGGAATGGCCCGGCGACCCGCGCGCCGTCCCACTGCTCTGCCTGCCGGGGATTGCCCGCACGGCGCTCGACTTCACCGGCGTCGCCCTCCGCCACCGCGGCCGCCGCCGCGTCGTGGCGCTCGACTATGCCGGCCATGGCGAGAGCGGCCGCGCCGCCGACCCCGCCCGCTACCGCGTGGAGATGGCCATCCGCGACCTGATGGATGCCCTCGCCGCCCTTCACCTCCACCGCGTCGCCCTTCTCGGCACCAGCTTCGGCGGCATCCTCGGCACGGCGCTCGGCGTCCTGCGCCCCGGCGCGCTCGCCGCCCTCGCCCTGAACGACACCGGCCCCCGCATCGAACCCACTGGTATCGAGGAAGTCCGCGCCTTCATCGGCCGCGACCCCGCCTTCGCCAGCATCGAGGAGGCCGCCGCCTTCCTCCGCCAGACCCTTCCTCCCTTAGGCATCCCCGAGGCCGGCTGGCGTGCCGTCGCCGAAACCACCTATGCAAGCGGCCCGGACGGCCGCCTCCACCCCCGCTGGGACACCCGCATCCTCCAGGCGATGCCACGCGAGGCCGGCCCCACCGAGCTCTGGCCCCTCTTCCACGGCCTCCCGGAGATCCCGCTCCTGCTGATCCACGGCGAAGCCAGCACCATCCTCTCCGCTGAGACGGCACGCCGCATGCGCGAGGCGAGGCCGGAGATGGCGTTCGTCTCCCTCCCCGGCATCGGCCACGCCCGGACGCTGATCGAGCCCGCCAGCCTCACCGCCATCGACCGCTGGCTGGCCGAACTCGGTTGAAGATGACGCCGCTGCGCCTCGTCGCCACCATGGGCGGCATCGGCCTGCTCCGCCCGGCACCCGGAAGCTGGGGCTCCGCCCTCGTCCTGCCCATCGCCCTCCTCGGCCCCGCCTGGTGCCTGGCGGTGGCCCTGCTGCTGACCCTGCTCGGCCTCTGGGCCATCGACCGCCTGCTCGCCACCGACCGCCAGGCCGATCCCGGTTGGGTGGTGATCGACGAGGGCGCCGGCCAGCTCCTCGCATTGGCCGCCCTGCCCCCCACTCCGACCGGCTGGGGGATCCTGCTTGCCTTCCTGCTCTTCCGGCTCTTCGATGTGCTGAAGCCCGGCCCCGTCGGCTGGGCCGATCGCCAGCACGGCCCCTTCGGCATCATGCTGGACGATGTCATGGCCGGGGCGATGGCCGCCGCGCTCCTGCTGCTGCTACGCCTCGCCTGGCCGGAGCTTCCCCTCTGATGCTGTCCCAATCCACCCTCGACGCCGCCCGCGACCTCCTCGCCCTGCTCGGGGCCCGCCACCTGACGCTGGCCACAGCCGAGAGCTGCACCGGCGGCCTCATCGCGGCCGCGCTCACCGCCATCCCCGGCTCCTCCTCGGTGGTGACCTGCGGCTACGTCACCTATTCCAATGAGGCGAAGGCCGCGATGCTCGGCATCCCGATCGGCGTGATCGAAGGCTACGGCGCCGTCAGCGACTCCGTCGCCCGCCGCATGGCCGAAGGCGCCCTGCGCGCGAGCGGCACCGGCATCGCCGTCAGCTGCACCGGCATCGCCGGCCCCGGCGGCGCGACCCCCGGCAAGCCGACGGGCCTCGTCCACATGGCCGCCGCCCGCCGCGACGGCCCGACTCTGGCGATCCGCCGCGTCTTTCCCGGCGACCGTACGGCGGTCCGCGCCGCGACGGTGGCCGAAGTCCTTGCCCTGGCCCGGACGCTGGCCGGGTAGCTATTCCAGCCGGAACGCATCCGCGATCCGCCGCACCGTCCCGTCCGCCCCCACCAGCAGCAGGTCGAACCGCACCCCCGCCGCCCCATGTCCGGGATGCTCGGCCAGCCAGCACTCCCCGGCCCGCAGCAGCCTCTCCCGCTGCCGCCGCCCGAGCGCACCGGCGGCCTCGATGAGGCTCGGCCGCGCCTTCACCTCGATGAAGGCGAGCATCCCCTCCCGCTCGGCGACCAAGTCGATCTCGCCGGCTGGCGTCCGCACCCGCCGCCCGAGCACCTGCCAGCCGGAGGCGGTAAGCGCCGCCTCCGCCACCGCCTCGGCCTGCCGTCCGGCAAACTCCGCCCTGGCGCCGGTCGCCGCCCGCCTCAGCGGGCCACCGCCTCGCGGATCGCCGCCACCGCCTCCTCGATCATCGGCGCCGACACATCGAGATGGGTGCAGGCCCGCACCCGCCCGCCGAGCCCGCTCACCGCGATGCCCTGAAGCGCCAGCCGCGCCTGCAGCGCCTCCACCGTCAGCCCCGTCCCCTTGATGTCGAAGAAGACCAGGTTGGTATCCGGCTCCTCCACCACGACGCCCTCGATCTGCCGCAGCCCCCGCGCCAGCGCCTTCGCATTGGCATGGTCCTCCGCCAGCCGCTCCACATTGTGGTCGAGCGCATAGAGGCAGGCCGCCGCGCAGATGCCCGCCTGCCGCATGGAGCCTCCGAGCCGCTGCTTCCACCGCCAGGCCCGGCCGATGAACTCGTCCGTCCCGCACAGCACCGCCCCGAGCGGCGCGCCCAGTCCCTTGGTGAAGTCGAGCCAGACGCTGTCATACTGCGCCACCATCTCCTTGGCCGAGATCCCGGCCGCGACGCAGGCATTCATCAGCCGCGCCCCGTCCATATGCGTGGACCACCCCTGCTCATGCGCCACCTCGGCGACGGCATTGAGCTGCGCTAGCGGCCAGACCGTCCCGCCGCCGATATTCGCCGTCTGCTCCACCTCCAGCAGCCGCTGCGGCGGCGCATAGCGCGTCTTCGGCCGGATCACCGCCCGCACGTCATCCGCGCTGAACTGCCCTCGCTCCCCCTTCAGCGGCAGGATCTGCACCCCGGTCAGCGCCGCATGGGTGCCGCCCTCGCTGTGGAGGATGTGGCTCGTCTCATGGGCGATGACCTCGTCGCCCTTGCCGCAATGCGTCAGGATGGCGATGACGTTGCACATCGTCCCCGACGGCAGGTAGATCGCCGCCTCCTTCCCCATCAGCTCCGCCATCCGGTCGCAGAGCGCATGCACGGTCGGGTCGTCGCCATGCTGCTCGTCACCGACCTCGGCGCGCATCATCGCCTCCTTCATCGCCGGGCCCGGCCGGGTCTGGGTGTCGGAATAGAGGTTGATGCGCACCGGCGGAGCACCGGCGGGCGGACGGGCGGGGGCATGGACCATGGCGGGAATCCCTATCAGAGGCGCCGAACCTGCGACCGCCCGGCCGCCCTGGCAACACCCCCCACGGCGTCAGATATGCTTCGCCCAGACCGGCCCCGCCCGCGGCCGCGCCGCGACCGCCCGGGCGATGCTCTCCACCTTCGGGCAGTTGGCCGGCGTCCATTCCCTCCCGCCCATCCAGCGCGACAGGAAGGCGAGGTAGAGGTCGGCCACCGAGAACCGCTCCCCCAGCAGCCAAGGCGCCGGCTCGATCCGCGCCTCGATCAGCCGCCAGATGTCCCGCCCCATCTCGAAGGCCCGCGCCCTGATCGCCGGCGCATGGGCCGGATCGGCACTGAACCGCTCCGGGTAATCCCCCCGCGTGACGCAGGGATAGAACTCGCCCGCCACCAGCGCCATCCAGCGCAGCGCGATGGCCCGCCCCGCATCCCCCGCCGCCGGCAACAACCCGGCTTCGGGATGCCGATCCGCCAGGGTCAGCAGGATGGCGAGGCTCTCCGTCACTACCGTCCCATCCGGCACGATCAGCGTCGGCACACGCCCCATGGGATTGATCCGTCGGTACTGCTCGGCGAGCTGATGGTCGCCCTCGAGCGGCACCGCGCGCAGCTCGACAGGCGCCCCGATCTCCGCCAGCGCCATCTCCACCGGGGCCGAGCCCGACCCCTTGTCGCCATAGAGGATGTAGGTCATGGCGCCGAGCCTGCCGCACCCGCCCCATCCGGCGCCAGCACAAACGCCTGATGCGCCCGATCAGCCTCGCTGATCGGTCAGGCCGCCGGCACCGGGCTCGGCGTGCCGTTCGGCCGCCCGTAGAGCTGCATCGCCCGCCGCTCGAAGGACCGAACCATCAGCCGCACCGCCTCGTTGAACACGGTGCCGATCACCGCTTGCAACAGCCGCGAGCGGAACTCGAAATCGACGAAGAACTCCACCTGCGTGCCATGCGGATGCGGCACGAACTTCCAGTGGTTGTTCAGGTAGCGGAAGGGCCCGTTCAGGTACCGCACATGGATGTCGTGCGGCCGCTCCAGCTGGACCTCGCTGCGAAAGGTCTCACGGAACAGCTTGAAGCCGATGGTCAGGTCGGCGATCAGCTTGTCCTCGGCCTGCGAGATCACCCGCGCGCCCACGCACCAGGGCAGGAATTCGGGGTAGCGCCGCACATCCGCGACAAGCGCGAAGAGCTGCTCCGGGGTGTAGCGCAGCACGCGCTTCTCGGCATGGGTCGGCATGGGCCTTAGGTGGCGCCGCCCGGCGCCATGGCAAGCTGCCTCTCGCGCGCCGTCCGCAGCGCCGCGAAATCGCGATCCGCATGATAGCTGCTGCGGGTCAGCGGCGTCGCCGAGACCAGGAGGAAGCCTTTGGACCGCGCCATCCGCGCATAATCCTCGAATTCGTCCGGCGTCACGAAACGGTCCACCGCCGCATGCTTCACGCTCGGCTGGAGGTACTGCCCGATGGTCAGGAAATCGACCTCGGCGCTCCGCATGTCGTCCATGACCTGCAGCACCTCGATCCGCTCCTCCCCGAGCCCGACCATCAGCCCCGACTTGGTGAAGATCGTGGGGTCCAGCCGCTTCACCCCGTCCAGCAGCCGGAGCGAGTGGTAGTACCGCCCTCCCGGCCGGATATTCGGATAGAGCTTCGGCACCGTCTCCAGGTTGTGGTTGAAGACATCCGGCCGCGCCTCGACCACCACCTCCAACGACCCGTCTTTCCTGAGGAAGTCCGGCGTCAGAACCTCGATGGTCGTCTCCGGCGTCGCCGCCCGGATCGCCCGGATGGTCTCGGCGAAATGCCTGGCCCCGCCATCCTTCAGGTCGTCCCGATCGACGCTGGTGATCACCACATGCCGCAGCCCGAGCGTTGCCACCGCCTCGCCCACGCGTCGCGGCTCATCCGCATCGAGCGCCTTCGGCAGCCCCGTCGCCACGTTGCAGAAGGCGCAGGCCCGGGTGCAGGTCTCGCCCATGATCATCATGGTGGCGTGGCGCTGCGACCAGCACTCGCCGATATTCGGGCAGGCCGCCTCCTCGCAGACCGTGACCAGCTTCTGGTCCCGCATCAGCGCCCGGGTCTCGTGATAGATCGGATGCGTCGGCGCCTTCACCCGGATCCAGCTCGGTTTCCGCTGGATCGGGTTATCGGGTCGATGAACCTTCTCGGGATGCCGGATTTCGATGCGGGTCGTCATGGGCCTACATGTGGATCACGCGGCCATAGGCATCAAGCACCGCCTCATGCATCGCTTCCGAAATCGTCGGATGCGGGAAGATGCTGTGCATCAGCTCCTCCTCCGTCGTTTCCATGGTCTTGGCGATGGTGTAGCCCTGGATCATCTCCGTCACCTCGGGCCCGACCATATGGGCGCCCAGCAACTCGCCCGTCTTGGCGTCGAAGATGGTCTTGATCAGCCCCTCCGGCTCGCCCATGGCGATCGCCTTGCCGTTGCCGATGAAGGGGAAGCGCCCGACCCGCAGCTCATGCCCGGCCTTCTTCGCCGCCTCCTCCGTCAGCCCGACGCTCGCCACCTGCGGCCGGCAATAGGTGCAGCCGGGGATGTTGAGCACCTCCATCGGATGCACCCCCTTCACCCCCGCGATGGTCTCGACGCAGAGGATGCCCTCATGGCTCGCCTTGTGCGCCAGCCAGGGCGCCCCCGTCAGGTCGCCGATGGCATAGACGCCCGGCTCCCCGGTCCGGCAGTACTCGTCGATCACCACATGCGTCCGCTCGACCTTCACCTTGGTCCCCTCGAGGCCGATATCCTCGACATTGCCGACGATGCCGACCGCCGAGATCACCCGGTCGGCCGTGACCTCCTGCACCTTCCCCCCTGCCTCGATGACGGCGGTGACATTGTCCGCGCCCTTCCTGAGCCCCTGCACCTTGGCCTCGGTGAGGATCTTCATCCCCTGCTTCTCGAAGGCCTTGCGGACGAAGGCGCTGATCTCGGCGTCCTCCACTGGCAGGATACGGTCCATCACTTCGACCAGCGTCACCTGCGCCCCGAGATTGAGGTAGAAGCTGGCGAACTCCGCCCCGATCGCGCCCGAGCCGATGACGATCAGCGACTTCGGCATGGAAGGCGGCACCATCGCCTCCTTGTAGGACCAGACGAGCTTGCCGTCGGCCTCTAGCCCAGGCAGCGTCCGCGCCCGCGCCCCCGTCGCCAGAATGATATGCTTCGCCGCCAATTCGGCGACCGGCTTGCCGTCCTTGCTGACCGACATCTTCCCCGGCCCGGCGAGCTTGCCCTGCCCATCGAAGACCGTGACCTTGTTCTTCCGCAGCAGATGCTTGACGCCACCCGAGAGCTGCCCCGCCACCGCCCGGCTCCGCTTCACGATCTTGCCGATGTCGAAGCGGATATTGTCGGCCGCGAAGCCATAGGCATCAAGCGTATGCAGCAGGTGGTTGATCTCGGAGGAGCGCAACAGCGCCTTGGTCGGAATGCAGCCCCAGTTGAGGCAGATGCCCCCCAGATGCTCGCGCTCCACCAGCGCCGTCCTCATACCGAGCTGCGCCGCGCGGATGGCGGCGACATAGCCGCCCGGCCCACCGCCAAGGACGACAAGGTCGAAGCTCTGGGTCTCTGCCATGGGTTCAATCCTCCCGCGCGGCCAGCGCCTCGAGCGCCGCGCCGCTGAGCCGTTGCAGGGTCCACCCCTCGCGCGGCAGCGCGCCGATGGAGCGGTAGAAAGCGATGGAGGGCGCGTTCCAGTCGAGCACGGACCACTCCATCCGGCCGCAGCCGGCCTCAATGGCACGCCTTGCGAGGTCCGCGAAGATCGCCCGCCCAATGCCGCGGCCACGCAGCCCCGGCTCGACGAAGACATCCTCGAGATAAAGCTTCGGCGCCCCGTCGAAGGTCGAGACGCTGTAGAACCAGAGGGCGAAGCCCACCGGCTTCCCCTCCCATTCCGCAACCAGCGCCCAGGCACGCGGCGTCTCGCCGAAGAGCAGGCGACGGAAATGCTCCTCCGTCGCCGTCACCTCATGCAGCAGTTTCTCGTACTCCGCGAGCGCTCGGACGAAGTGGAGCACCAGCCCCTCATCACCCGGCCGAACGTCGCGTAGCTGGAGGGTCACAGCATCAGGCTCAGCGGATCCTCGATGACGCCCTTCAGCGCCTGCATGAACTCCGCCGCCAGCGCGCCGTCGATGACGCGATGATCCACCGAGAGCGTGCAGGTCATCACCGTGGCGACCGTCAGTTCGCCCTTCCTGACGACCGGCCGCTGCTCGCCCGCCGCGACGGCGAGGATGCCGGCCTGCGGCGGGTTGATGATGGCGCTGAACTCCCGCACGCCATACATCCCCATGTTGGAGATGCTGAACCCGCCGCCCTGGAATTCCTCCGGCTTCAGCTTGTTCGCCTTGGCCCGCGAGGCGAGGTCCTTCATCTCGTTGCTGATCGTCGTCAGCCCCTTCTGGTCGGCCTTCCGGATGATCGGCGTGATGAGCCCCGTCGGCGTCGAGACCGCGACCGAGACATCGACGTCGTGGAACTGCAGGATCGCCTCGTCCGTCCACATCGCGTTGACGTTCGGGAAGCGCCTGAGCGTCGCCGCCACCGCCTTGATCACCAGGTCATTGACCGAAAGCTTGAACGCCCCCGGCCCGTCCTTCGCCGACTTGGCATTGAGGTCGGCCCGCAGCTTCAGCAGCGCGTCGATCTCGAAATCCATCGTGACGTAGAAATGCGGGATGGTCTGCTTCGACTCCGCCAGCCGCCGGGCGATGACCTTGCGGATGGTGGAGTTCGGCACCGGCGTATGCGGCGCGGTGACCACCGGCGCGGGCGCCGCCGCCTTCGGCGCCAGTGCGGCCGCCGGGGCCTGCGGAGCCGCCGCCGCGGGCTGCGCCGCCGGCGCCTGCTTCGGCCGGTTCAGCGCCGCCTCGACATCCGCCTTGACGATCCGCCCCGCCGGCCCGCTGCCGCTGATGCCGCCGAGATCGAGCCCCGCCTGCTGCGCCATCCGCCGCGCCAGCGGCGAGGCAAAGGTCCGGTCATGTCCATTCGCCACCGGCGGCAGCGGCTGTGGATTGAGCGCCTGCGGCTGCGCTGAGGGCTTCGGCGCCTCGATCGGCTGCTCGGCCGCGCCCGCGACCTTGCCGCCATCCGCCTTCACCGCCTCCAGCGCCGGCCCCGAGGGCGACTCATTCCCCGCCGACTGGCTGCTGCCGCCACCACCGCTCGGCACCGCCTCGCCCGGCTCCACCAGCACGGCAATGGTGTCGTTCACCTTCACGCCCTGGGTGCCGTCGGCGACGAGGATCTTGCCGAGCACGCCCTCATCGACGGCCTCGACCTCCATCGTCGCCTTGTCGGTCTCGATCTCGGCGATGATGTCGCCCGCCTTGACCTGGTCGCCTTCCTTCTTGAGCCAGCGCGCCAGCGTGCCTTCCGTCATGGTCGGCGAGAGCGCGGGCATCAGGATGTTGGTCGCCATGTCCCCGCTCCCCCTACTTGTAGGTCACGCGCTTAACGGCGTCGACGATCTCCGGGATCGTCGGCAGCGCCAGCTTCTCGAGGTTCGCCGCATAGGGCATCGGCACATCCTTGCCGCAGACGCGCACCGGCGGCGCATCCAGCCAGTCGAAGGCCGCCTCCATCACCTGCATGGCGATCTCGGTGCCGATATTGGCATAGGGCCAGCCCTCCTCGACCGTCACCAACCGGTTCGTCTTGCGCACCGAGTTGGCGATGGCCTCCGCATCCAGCGGCCGGATCGAGCGCAGGTTGATCACCTCCGCCTCGATCCCCTGCTTCGCCAGTTCCTCCGCCGCCTGCATCGCCCAGGTCACGGCGATGGAATAGGCGACGATGGTAACGTCCTTGCCTGCCCGCTCGACCTTGGCCTTGCCGATCGGCACGATGAAGTCATCCGCCACCGGGCACTCGAAGCTGTGCCCGTAGAGGATCTCGTTCTCCAGCACGATCACCGGATTGGGGTCGCGGATCGCCGCCCGCAACAGCCCCTTGGCATCGGCGGACGACCAGGGCGCCACCACCTTCAGCCCCGGCACATGCGCATACCAGCTCGCATAGCACTGGCTATGCTGCGCCGCGACGCGCGCCGCCGCCCCGTTCGGCCCGCGGAAGACGATCGGGCACCCCAGCTGCCCGCCGCTCATATAGAGCGTCTTGGCCGCCGAGTTGATGATCTGGTCGATCGCCTGCATGGAGAAGTTGAAGGTCATGAACTCCACGATGGGCTTGAGCCCCGTGAAGGCCGCGCCCACCGCCATGCCGGTGAAGCCATGCTCGGTGATCGGCGTGTCGATCACCCGCCGCGGCCCGAACTCATCCAGCAAGCCCTGGCTGATCTTGTAGGCGCCCTGGTACTGCGCGACCTCCTCACCCATGAGGAAGACCTTGTCATCGGCACGCATCTCGAGCGCCATCGCATCGCGCAGCGCCTCGCGCACCGTCATCGGCTTGGTCGGGCCCCAGTCCTTCTCGGGCGCCGCCGCCGCCTCGCCCATCTTGGCAGCGCCCTCCTTCCGGTCGGCCCCGCGCTGCGCGACGGCACCGTAATCCTCGGCCTGCTTCGCCACCTCGCCGACCTCGGGGCTGGCGGCCGCCGGCGGCGCCGGCTGCTGCGGCATCGCCGTGTCATGCCCCGGCGCCGTGCCCTTCGAGCCACCGGCCCCGCCGCCATCCAGCTCGGCGATTGGCGAGTTGACGGCCACACCCTCCGTCCCCTCCGGCACGACGATCTTCGTCAGCGTCCCCTCATCGACCGCTTCGACTTCCATCGTGGCCTTGTCGGTCTCGATCTCGGCGATGACATCGCCGGACTTCACCTGGTCGCCCTCTTTCTTCAGCCAGCGGGCGAGCTTGCCCTCCGTCATCGTGGGCGACAGCGCCGGCATCAGGATCTCGACACCCATCTCAGCGCGCCTCCACCAGAACGTCGGTCCAGAGCTCGGCCTCGTCGGGCTCCGGGCTGGACTGCGCGAAGTCGGCCGCCTCCTGGACCACCGCCTTCACCTCATCGTCGATCTTCTTGAGCGCCGCCTCGTCGAGGCCGCCCTCCAGCAGCAGCTTGCGCGCCGTCTCGATCGGGTCGGACTGCTCGCGCATCTTCTGCACCTCTTCGCGGGTGCGGTACTTCGCCGGGTCGGACATGGAATGCCCGCGATAGCGATAGGTCTTCATCTCCAGCAGGTACGGCCCGTTGCCCGCACGGCAATGCGCCGTCGCCCGCTCGCCTGCTTCCTTCACGGCCATCACATCCATGCCGTTGACCTGCTCGCCGGGGATGCCCCAGGCCGCGCCGTTCTTCGACAGGTCGCGCGAGGCGCTGGCCCGCTCCACGCTCGTGCCCATGCCGTATTTGTTGTTCTCGATGATGAAGATCACCGGCAGCTTCATCAGCGCCGCCAGGTTGAAGCTCTCGAAGACCTGCCCCTGGTTGGAGGCGCCCTCGCCGAAATAGGTCAGCGAGACGTTCCGCGACTCACGATACCAGTTGGCGAAGGCCAGCCCCGTCCCGAGCGAGACCTGTGCACCCACGATCCCATGCCCGCCGAAGAAGCCCTTCTCTCGGCTGAACATGTGCATGGAGCCGCCCTTGCCGCGCGAATAGCCGCCCGACCGCCCGGTCAGCTCGGCCATGACGCCCCGCGCCTCCATGCCGGTGGCGAGCATATGCCCATGGTCGCGGTAGGAGGTGATGACCTGGTCGCCCGGCTCCAGGCAGGCCTGCATGCCGACGACGACCGCTTCCTGCCCGATATAGAGGTGGCAGAAGCCGCCGATCAGCCCCATGCCGTAGAGCTGCCCCGCCTTCTCCTCGAAGCGGCGGATCAGCAGCATGTCCCGATAGGCCTGGAGCAGCTGGTCCTGGGTCATCGGCGGCGCCGATGCCGCCTTGCCGCGGCGCTTCGCGCCTGTGGCTTCCGCTGCCTGGGCCATGCGGTCCCCTCCCTTCCCTGCGATCACTCCCTGCCGAAATACGCGCCCCAGGCCGCCACGACAAGCGCGAGCCTTTGAAAAAACCGAGCCGCCGCAACGAAATACATCGATTAACCGGATTTTGGTTAATAGGTTTTATGTGCACCGCAGCAGGCCTGCAGCCTGTTGCTCCACCCCGGCTGCAAGCGCAAGAAGCGCAAAGCGGTTCCGTCCGAATGCGCAGCTTCCGGTTCCGCTTGACGCGCCACGGCCCAACCCCGGATAACCCCGGCTCTCATTCCCGTGACCCGATCGGAGGGTTGGATGCCCGGCTGGACCGGCTGGCTGCTCGCCCCAATGCACGCCCTGGCACTAGCGACCGGCGCGAAATCCTTCCGCGACAACCCCATCCTCGGCAGCTCCGCGCTGAACCGCATGGGCCTGCACATCGCCCGCAAGCGCCTGGCTGCCCGCCTCGCCGCCCGCCGCCGCGCCCGCCTCGCCGCCGCCCTCGCGCCCGGGGACCGCACCGCCTTCGACCGCGACGGCTACCTCGCCCTCCCGGACTTCCTGCCCCCCGCCCTCTTCGCCCGCCTCCAGGCCGAGCTCCTCGCCCGGCAAACTCCCGCCCGCGAATTCGCCGACGGCTACAGCCTGACCCGCCTCATCCCGCTCGACGCCGTCACGCTCCCCACCCTGCCCGCCACCGCCGAGGCCCTCGCCTCGCCCCGCTACCGCGCCTTGCACGACTATGCGGGCTCCCACCGCCTCGCCCCGCATTGCTTCGTGCAGACCGTATTCAGCGGCGTGCGCGACGCCCCGCCCGACGTGCAGAGCCACTTCCACACCGACACCTTCCACCCGACGGTGAAATCCTGGCTCTTCCTCACCGATGTCCCGGGCGATGCGGCCGGCTTCACCTATGTCCCCGGCTCCCACCGCCCGACCCGCCGCCACCTGGCCTGGGAACGCCGCCTTTCCACGACCGCCGCACGGCACGCCGACCGCCTGACCGGCGAAGGCTCGCTGCGCATCGACGAGGCGCAGCTCGCCCGCCTCGGCTACCCCCCGCCGCGGAAGCTCGCCGTCAAGGCCAATACCCTGGTCATCGCCGATACCAGCGGCTTCCACCGGCGCGGCATCAGCGAAGGCGCCGCCTGCCGCATCGCCATCTGGGCCTATGCCCGCGGCAACCCCTTCACGCCCTGGGCAGGGCTCGGCCTGGCCGGCGCGGGCGGACGGAAGGTCAGGGCCTTCTGGGCCATGCAGGACGCCATCGCCCGGTTCACCGGGCGCGGCAATGGGTGGCGATGGGTCGGCTTGCGCAGCCCCGCCACACCGCCCTGAGGGCCATCCGGCCGCTCAGTACAGGCGCCGCTGCGCCTCGTAGGGGATGACAATCTCGTCCTTGTTGACGAGGTTCAGCAGCGTCCGCGCCCGCTCGTCAAGCTCGTCCCGGTCGATGCGCTCGCCGCGCAGGCCGTTCACCCGCCGCTCCATCGAATCCCGCTCCGCCTCGGCCCGCACGAGCGTCGCCCGTGCCTCGGCGATCTGCTGCTGCTTCTGCTCCCGCGCCAGCAAGCCGCTCTCGCCATGCAGCGAGTGCCAGATGAAATAGCCGCAGAGCAGCGCCAGCCCCACCGGCGGCAAAGCCTCCGCCAGCTTGCGCTTCACCACACGCCCGAAGGACATGTCCGGAATCCCCCAATCCCCGCGACTATAAGCACCAGCCCCGGCACCGCTGGCAAGCACGATCCCAAGCCCCGTCGGGGGATTCATCCCGGCCGCCTCGGCAGCCCCTCTCCGGCATCATCCGACAGAGGGCGCGGACGGCATCCTGCCGCCGCCCCTCTCCATCGCCAGGCTTACCGACGCAGGATGGTCCGTCCCGCATAGCGCGCGGCGGTGCCGAGCTGCTGCTCGATGCGGATCAGCTGGTTGTACTTCGCCAGGCGATCCGACCGGCTGAGCGAGCCGGTCTTGATCTGCCCGCAGTTGGTTGCGACGGCGAGGTCGGCGATGGTCGCATCCTCGGTCTCGCCCGAGCGATGGCTCATCACCGCCTTGTACCCCGCCCGGTGCGCCATCTCGACCGCCTCGAGCGTCTCCGTCAGCGTCCCGATCTGGTTCACCTTGACCAGAATCGCATTCCCCGTCCCCGTCTCGATCCCCTGGCGCAGCCGCTCCGGATTGGTGACGAAGAGATCGTCACCCACCAGCTGCACCTTCCCGCCTAGCTTTTCGGTGAGCAGCTTCCACCCCGCCCAGTCATCCTCGGCCATCCCGTCCTCGATCGAGATGATCGGCCACTTGGCGCAAAGCCCGGCGAGGTAGTCGACCATCCCCTGCTGGTCGAGCGTCTTCCCCTCGCCCTCCATCTTGTAGGCGCCATCATGGAAGAACTCGGTCGAGGCGCAGTCGAGCGCGAACATGATGTCCTCGCCCACCCGGTGCCCCGCTGCCTCGCAGGCCTTGGCGATGAAGGACAGCGCCTCGTCCGCGCTCCCGATATTCGGCGCGAAGCCGCCCTCGTCGCCGACATTGGTGTTGTGGTGCGCGTCGTGCAGCTGCTTCTTCAGCGCGGCGAAAACCTCGGCGCCGATCCGCACCGCATCCGCCATCGTGCCGGCCGCCACCGGCATGATCATGAATTCCTGGATGTCGATCGGATTATCCGCATGCTTGCCGCCATTGATGATGTTCATCATCGGCACCGGCAGCGTGCGGGCGAAGACACCGCCCACATAGCGATAGAGCGGCTGCCCCAGCTCCTCGGCTGCGGCCTTCGCCACGGCGAGGCTGACGGCGAGGATCGAATTCGCCCCGAGCCGCGCCTTGTTCGGCGTCCCGTCCAGCTCGATCATCGTCTCGTCGATGCGGACCTGCTCACTCGGGTCCATGCCCGACAGCGCGTCGAAGATCTCGCCTTCGACATGCTCGACGGCCTTCTGCACGCCCTTGCCGCCATAGCGCCCCTTGTCCCCGTCCCGCAGCTCGACCGCCTCATGCGCGCCCGTCGAGGCACCCGAGGGCACGATGGCCCGGCCGACGGCGCCGCTCTCCAGCACCACCTCCGCCTCCACCGTGGGGTTGCCACGGCTGTCGAGGACTTCGCGGGCGATGATGTCGACGATGGCGGACATGGGGGACCTCCGGCTCTCTCAGCGCGCGGATACCGGCCCCGCCGCCGGGCGGCAAGACCCCAACTTTCCGGGATCGACGGAGCCGTTATTCGCCACCATCGCCCCCGGCATCGCCATCGCCCCCGCCGCCGTCGCCAACGGGCTGGACGCCATCCGCGCCGCCGCCATCCCCCTTGCCTCCGTCCGGCTCCGAGGGCATCGCCATGGCAACGGCCACGAAGGCGACGATGGTGAGCGGCGCCACCCAGGCCGCCACCGCCTCGCCTGCCAGCCCGCACAGCGCGACGCCGCCGAAGCCGATCCCCGCGAGGACCAGCCCCTTCCTCACCCCCGCCGCGCGCCTTCGGTCAGCGAGGTGAGCCGCTCGACCGCCAGCTCCAGCGCCGCCACCTTGGCCTCCGCATCCGCGCGGTCCGCCGCGAGCGCCGCATGCGCCTGCTCGATCGCCGTCAGCAGCTCGTTGACCGCCTCGAGATTGCCCTGCGCCGGGTCGTTGTCCCGCCCCTCGGCGACGCTGCGGAAGATGCTGTAGCGCTCGCCCGGCCCGATTCGCCCGTCATTGCGAAGCGCGGCGAGGAAGCGCGCCTGCTGCGCATCCAGCCCCTCGCGCCGCGCCCGGATGGCGCCCCGCGTGCCGAGCCCCGGTTCCGCCCCGACCACCGCCTGCAGCATGGCGATGACGGCCGCCACATGCGGCTGCCCCTCCTGCACCAGCGCGGCGAGGCTCGGCGATTCCCGCCGCTGCGCCAGCACCGCCGGCAGGTCGGCCAGCGCCGCGATCCCGGCGAGGCCCGCCGTCCGCACCGGCTCCAGCACCGGCGTGCCGCTCGCCGCCCGCACCGCGTCGAGCCCCTTCGCCACGGCCTCGGCCAGCGCCCGGCCGTTCCCGGCCGTCTCGTCCCTCACCCGCTGCCCGCCCGCGGCCGCCGCCAGCACATGGGCGTAGTCGCCAAGCGCGGTGAAGGCCGGCTCCAGCACCCGCCCCGCGGCCTCCGACGCCCCCGCCGGCGGCGCGGTGAAATGCCCTGCCGGCGCCCTGCGCCCGCCGATGGCGAAGGCGATGGCATTGTCCTCGCGCTGGGCCAGGCGCTCGAACCCGTCCATCCGCCCGATCGCCTCGTCCACCGCGTCATCCGCCTGGTCCAGCGCCTGGGCGAAGCGCAGCGAGGCCGTGGGCGGCGGCTCCGGCCGCTCCCCCATCTGGGCGCAGCCCGCGAGCAGCGGCAGGGCAAGAAGCATCAGGCGAGGCCGGACCATGCGGTTTCCCTCTTTCAGCTGGTTCGGCGCCGAGTGAGACCCCCGGCGCGCGCCCAGGTCAAGCGCAACCGCAGGGCGCCATGCCCCACCCCGGCTTTCCCCGGAATCACAAGCGGATCGACGCGCCTCAGACCAACCTTGCCTGCTTCACCGCCGCTCCGATGAAGCCGCGGAACAGCGGATGCGGCGCAAACGGCTTCGACAGCAGCTCGGGGTGGAACTGCACCCCGATGAACCACGGATGGTCCGGATACTCGACGATCTCCGGCAGCTCCCCATCCGGCGACATGCCGGAGAAGCGCAGCCCCGCCTCCTCGAGCTGGTCCTTGTAGTTGACGTTCACCTCGAAGCGATGCCGGTGCCGCTCCTCGATCGTCGCCGCCCCGCCATAGACCTCGCGCACCAGCGACCCCTCGGAGAGCTTCGCCGCATAGGCGCCGAGCCGCATCGTCCCGCCGAGATCGCCCGCGGCATTCCGCCGCTCCAGCGCATTGCCCCGCAGCCACTCCGTCATCAGCCCGACGACGGGATGCTCGCAGGGCCCGAATTCGGTGGACGACGCCCCCTTCAGCCCGACGAGATTGCGCGCCGCCTCGATCACCGCCATCTGCATCCCGAAGCAGATGCCGAAGAAGGGGATCTTCCGCTCGCGCGCGAAGCGCACCGCCTCAATCTTCCCCGGCGTCCCCCGCTCGCCGAAGCCGCCCGGCACGAGGATGCCGCTCGCCCCCTCCAGCCGCTTCACCGCCTCCTCGCCGCGCCGCTCGTCGAACACGCCGGAATCGACCCAGTCGAGGTTGACCTTCACGTTGTGCGCGATCCCGCCATGGGTCAGCGCTTCCATCAGCGACTTATAGCTGTCGAGCAGGTTGGTGTACTTGCCGACGACGGCGATCGTCACCTCGCCCTCGGGCTGCTTGATGGAATGGACGATGCGGTCCCAGCGCCGCATGTCCGGCTCCCCATAGGCGGAGAGGCCGAAATGCCGCAGCACCTCCTGGTCCATGCCCTCCGCATGGTACTGGATCGGCACATCGTAGATGGTGCTCGCATCCAGGGCCGGGATCACGCTCTCCGGCCGCACGTTGCAGAACAGCGCGATCTTCCGCCGCTCGTTCTCGGGGATCGGGCGGTCGCAGCGGCAGAGCAGCACCTGCGGCTGGATGCCGAGGCCCAGCAGCTCCTTCACGCTGTGCTGCGTCGGCTTGGTCTTCAGCTCACCCGCCGAGGGGATGTAGGGCAGCAGCGTCAGATGGACGAAGAGGCTCCGCGTCGGCCCCAGCTCATTGGCCAGTTGCCGCAGCGCCTCGAGGAAGGGCAGCGACTCGATGTCGCCCACCGTGCCTCCCACCTCGACCAGGATGAAGTCGTAGCCGTCGGTCTCGGCCTGGACCACTTCCTTGATCTTGTCGGTGATGTGCGGAATCACCTGGACGGTGCCGCCCAGATAGTCCCCCCGCCGCTCCGCTGCGATGACGTCGGAATAGATCCGCCCCGTCGTCCAGTTGTCGGCCTTGGTCGCATGCACGCCGGTGAAGCGCTCATAATGACCGAGATCGAGGTCCGTCTCCGCACCGTCATCGGTGACGAAGACCTCCCCATGCTGATAGGGCGACATGGTCCCCGGATCCACGTTCAGATAGGGATCGAGCTTGCGCAAACGGATCTTGTATCCGCGCGCCTGCAACAGGGCACCCAGGGATGCCGCTGCGATGCCCTTGCCGAGGGAGGAGACCACGCCGCCGGTGATGAATACGAACCGCGCCATGGGCGCCCCTCATAACCGGCTCCGGCGCGCTCGGCTACCCAGGATCACATCGCCGCGGGAGGTGGCAGCCATGCGGCGAGGCGCCTTGTAACGCGCCGAATCGCATCGAGAGGGGCTTTGCCCCTCCCAAGCCCTCCCCACCAGGGTTCCCATTGACGATGCGCTGCATCGTCAATGGGGTCCCCTCAGGCCGAAAGGCCTTCGGAAACCTTGAGTTCAGCCAGCAGGCCGGTCGCCAGGTAGCTTAGCGATCAGTTGGTCGGCACGCTCGGCGCGGCCGGGGCGGCAGGCAGGGTCGGGGCAGGCGCGGTCGCGCCCGGCGGCGGCGCCGTGTCGAGGATCGACCCCCGCAGCCCCGTGCCCCGCCCGAGCAGCGCCAGGGCCAGCGACAGCACGAAGAAGGCCGTCCCGAGGATCGCCGTCGTCCGCGTCAGCAGGTTGGCCGTCCCCCGCCCGCTCATGAAGGACCCCATCCCCTGCGAGGAGCCGATCCCGAGCCCGCCCCCCTCGCTGCGCTGCAGCAGCACCACCCCGATCAGGGCCAGGGTGACGAAGAGGTGGATGACGAGAAGAACGGTGGCCATGGCCTGCGGCAAGATCCAGAAAAGGAGGTTCGGCCCCGCCTTCTACAGGCTTGCCGCCAGCGAAGCCACCCTCCCCCGCACCGCCGCCTCCGCCAGGTCATGGCTGGCGAGGTTCTTCCCCTTCGCCTCTACCTCGAGATCGGTCCAGGCCAGGTGCCCGACCGCCCAGTCGTTGATCGCCCGGTTCCACATCCGCTCCGAATGCGCCCGCAGCTCCCGCGCCGGCACCCCGGCGGCCACCAGCGCCCCGAAATCCGGCAGCACGTCGGGGTCGAGCCCCCCCGGCAGCAACCCCTCCCGCGGCGCGCTCAGATGCCCCATCGGCCGCACCCCCAGCCAGCTCTCCCTGACCCGCTCGATCCGCGGATCATCGGGGGCGATGTGCTCCCCCTGCGATTGGCACCAGTGATGATGCAGGTCGAGCACGATCGGCAGCGTCTCGGCGAGCGGCAGCAGGTCGTCGAGCCCATAGGCCACCTCGTCGTTCTCGACGGTCAGCAGCCCCTGCGTCTCCTCCGACAGCAACTCGAACCCCCGCCGGAACCCCTCCACCCCCGGCGCCCGCGCCCCGCCATGGATGTTGATATGCGCCCCATGCCGGTGCCATCCGCCGGCGAGGCCGAGCATCGCCATGACCTCGGTATGGTAGTCCAGCTCCTCGACGCTGTTGGCCAGCGCCCGCGGGTTCTCGGTGGAGAGCACGCAATACTGCCCCGGATGCATCGAAAGCCTGACGTCCGCCGCCCGCGCCCGCTCGCCGATGGCGACCAGCCCCCGCTCCACCGCCTCCCGCAGCACGGGCTCCGCATAGCGCGGCCTGGCGACGGGGTGCGTATAGACCGGCAGCACGCTCGAGATGATCCGAAGGCACCGCTCCAGCGGCGGCGCCGCCGCCGCCTCCTCCACCTGCGCGGCCAGCGCCAGCATGTTCCCCTGGACGAGGCCGAGCAACTTCGCCGTCGCCTCGGCCGGCCCAAGCCGGCTGAGCGCCGCAACGGTCGTATCCCGCAGGTTCATCGAAGCCGCCAGCCGGTCATCCCCCGCCGGCGGCACCCATTTGCAGCACCATCCGATTCGCATGGAGGCGGAACGCACCGCGCGCCCGGCCGGTTCTCCTTGCAAAACCGACCATTTGTTGTTAAACGCGAACGATCAGCGCCCTTCCACCCGCTCAGCCGAGAAACACGTCATCGGCGGTGAGGCCCCGCACGCCCAGCAACTCGATTTCCACCGTCACCCGCGGCACTGGCTGCGGCTCGTAGTCCGGCGACGGCAGGTTGAACTCGCTGTAGACCTGCACGATCGTCCGGTCGCCCTCGACCTCGTAGCGCACCTGCATCCGGGGGCCATCCTCCGCGCTGACCCGGAAGGCCTCCGTGCCGATAAAGATCGGCGGCGGCGTGTCCTGCGGCAGGAAGCTGCTGCGATAGCCCGAGAGGTCGAGCACGTCGTGCTCGGCATGGCGGAAATCGGTGACGATATCCCGGTTGCCCGGCCCGATGCCGCTGTCGAGGACGGTCCCGGCAAAGCTCTCGCGGTCGAACAGGAAGAGGTCGGCACCCGCCCCGCCGGTCAGGCGATCGAGGTCGGAGCCGCCCTGCACAGTATCGTCACCGGAGCCTCCGTTGATGGTATCCGCCCCACCCCCGCCGAAGATGCTGTCCCGCCCGGCGCCGCCGCAAAGCCGGTCTGCGGCATCGAATTGCTCGAAGGCCTCGGCGCCGGATGGACTCGGCGGCCCGAAGCCCGAGCCGATGATGGTGTCGTCCCCCGCGCCGCCGAAGGCGGTGTCCTCGCCATAGCCGCCGCGGATGAAATCATCGCCGCCGCCGCCCAGCAGCAGGTTGCGGCCCGGCATGTCGCCATACTCCGCCGGGTTCGGCCCGCCGCCGGCGGCATCGCCGATCACCGTGTCGTTTCCGGCGCCGCCAGAGACGAGGTCGTCGCCCGCTCCGCCGAAGAGGCTGTCATTGCCGTCGCCGCCGAAGACCGCGTCGCTCCCCGCCAGCCCGTCCAGGCTGTCGGCACCGCCAGCCCCCGCGAGCAGGTCCCAGCCCTCCGTGCCCGGCAGGCTGTCGGCACCGGCTCCGCCAAATCGGATGCTCATTCGGGTTTCCTCCGAAAGCCCATTTTTCTGCATGGGCTTTGCCTATCGGTAACCCGGAGGACTCCCGCACCGAACCTGTTTCCCCGCCTGCCCCGCCCGGCCGGCTTCAACTTCCTTTGACAGCGCCCCGGGGAGGCCCGTGCCTCAAACCCTCAAACCCTCAAGCGGCAGGTCAACCCAATGATCCCGATGCCAAACCTGCTGGCCACTCTCAAGTCTTGATAGGAATTGAGGTGAAATGCCGGCCCGCGCTCAGGCCTCGACGACGACGTACTCATCCTCGACCCTGACGGCGAAGGTCTCCGCCACATACGGCCCCTCGACCAGCGCCGCCCCGCTCGTCACCTGCGCCGGGAATTGCCGCACCTGCACCCGCTTCGGATCGAACCAGGACTTCCCCGTCCGGATGTCGAATTCCCAGTAGTGCCACGGGCACCGCACCATCTCGCCCCGCCGCGCATAGCGGTAGACGCCCGGCTCGCTGCTCTCGACATGCCCTGAGACCAGCCCCGCGCAGAGGCTTCCCCCCTGATGCGGGCAGCGGTCGCTCAGCGCATAGAATTCGCCGCCGAGGTTGAAGACGACGATCCGCTTCCCCTCCGCCTCCACCAGCTTCCGCCCGCCTGCCGGGATCTCGCCGACCGGCGCCACCACGATCCGCGCCATGGTCAGAACCCGTACAGCGCCCGCGCATTCCCCCCATAGATCGCCCGCCGCCGCTCGGCCGGGATCACGCCCGGGATCGCCGCCCGGGGATCGTCGAAGTCCCAATGCGGATAGTCGCTGGCGAAGAGGATGCGGTCCCACCCCACCCATTCGCAGATGTCGAGGATGTGCTGCCCCCGCTCCGGCTCCTCCATCGGCTGGGTCGAGACCCAGATATGCTCGCGGATATATTCGGAGGGCGCCCGCTTCAGATGCGGCACCTCGCTCTTCAGGTGCCGCCAGTGCTTGTCGAGCCGCCACCCGACCGAGGGCAGCCAGGCGAAGCCGCACTCGATCAGGATGACCTTCAGGCCCGGGAAGCGCTCGAACACCCCCTCAGTGACGAGAGAGATCACCTGGTTCTGGCAGGAGGTCGCATGCTCGCTGACCTCCTCGATATAGAAGGACGGCCAGCCGCCATTGGTCATCGCCCAGCCGCTGTAGCCGAAGGCATGGAAGGCGACCGGCAACCCCGCCTCCACCGCCGCCTCGTAGATCGGCCAGTAGCGCGGGTTGCCCGCCGGCTCCCCGGTGCGGCTCATCATCAGCACCTGGCAGAAATTCGGGTCGCCCGCCCGCTTCCTGATCTCCGCGGCCGAGGCCTGCGGATCCTCATAGGGCACGACCACGCTCCCCCGCAGCCGCGGCTCCTTCCTGAGCCAGGCTTCCAGCTGCCACTCATTCACCGCATGCGCCATGGCGGCCGAGAAGCCGTTGTTCCGGTCCCCCTGCCCACTCGGCTGCAACGGGTTCAGCACCCCGTAGTCGATGCTGTAATTGTCGAGCAGCTGGAACCGCAGGAAGTCGAGGTCGGAGGCCGGCGTCCCCCCCGTCGGCGGCCAGGCATCCCGCCGCGAGGCCAGCGGCTGCGCCTTCGGAAACGGCGGCTGCCCGGCGGTGAAGCCATGCCGCGCCCGCATCCCCCAGCTCTGCAGGTGCTCCCACCACCGCTCGCTGAGGAACGGCTTGAAGGCCTCGATATTGTCCGCCCTCGGGTGGATATCGACATCGACAAGCCCCTGCGTCGCCGCGGCCGGCTTCCCCGGGGCGGCAATCGGCTGGATCACGTTCATGCCACGACTCCTTCGCTGAGGCGGTGATAGGTGGCGAGCGGGTTGTCCCGCATGAGCTTCGGCCAGAGGCTCTCGGGGATGCCCGCCGGCATGGCGTCGTCCCCGTCGAACTGCCAATGCGGCCAGTCCGAGGCCCAGAGCAGCAACGCATCGGAGCGCAACTGGTCCATCACCCGCTGCACGATCGCGCCATCCTCCGGCGCATCCAGCGGCTGGACGGTGAGGCGCACCTGCCGGCGGACGATCTCGACCGGCAGCTCGTCCACCCAGGGCACCTCGAAGCGCACGCCCTTCCACGTCTTCTGCAGCCGCCAGAGGAAACTCGGCAGCCAGGAGACACCGGATTCCAGCAGGACAACCCGCAGGTCGGGGAATTTCGAGAAGGCCCCCTCCGTCAGCAGGCTCGCCAGCGTGCTCTGGAAGGCCTGCTGATTGGCCGCGTATTCCTCGAGGTACCAGCTCGTCCACCCGACCGAGGTCTGCGGATGCCGGTAGGCGCTCCCGGCATGGATGCCGAGCGGCAGCCCGTGCCGAAGGCAGGCCTCGAAGATGGGCCAGTACTGCCGCCGCCCCAGCGGCACCTCCCCCATCACCAGCGCCAGCACCTGCACGAAGCGCCGATCCCCCGCCAGCCGCTCGATCTCCGCGACAGCAGCCTCGACACTCTGCAACGGCAGCACGATCGAGGCCCGCAACCGGTCGTCCCGGTCTAGCCACTCCGCCCGCGTCCAGTCGTTCAGCGCCCGGGTGAAGGCAACTGCCATGTCCTCGTTGAAAACCAGCTGCACCCCATAGAGCGGATTGAGGATACCAAGCTCGGTCCCCAGCCGGTCCAGCGACTGGGTCCTGAGCTGCTCGACGCTTCCGGCCCCCCGCCCATCCGCTCCGCGCCAGTCGGCCCGGATGGTCTTCGGCGAGCGCACCGGCCAGGATTGGGTATCGAGGGTGGTGATCCCCCGCTCCTCCACCTGGTCGCGCCAGAACTCGTCCATATAGGGCGTGAGCGCCCTCATGCCCGGCACCATCGGGTGCAGGTCGCAGTCGATCGGGCGGAATCGGCCGTACATCGGCTTCGTTACCCTCCCAGTTCCGCGAGCCCGAGGAAGGCCGCGGCCAATCTTGCCTGGCCCTCGAACATCGCGCGGCCGGAGACCGTATCACACCCCGCCGCGGCCGCCGCGTCCAGCAGCGGCGTGCGCTCCGGCTTCGGAATCACATCCGCCACCACCTGTCCGGGCGACAGCCGCCCCGGATCGACCGGCACTGCATCCCCCGGCCGAAGCCCGAGCGGCGTCGCATTCACGACGAGCCCATGCCCCGCCGGATCCGCCAGCCCCGTCGCCACGGCACAGCCCGGGAAGGCCGCCGCCACCGCCGCCGCCAGCGCCCCCGCCCGCCCCGGCGCCACATCGGAGAGGGCGAGCGACGCCACCCCCGCCCGCGCCAGGGCGAAGGCGATCGCCCTTCCCGCCCCGCCACAACCAACCTGCAAGGCCCGCATCCCCGCCGGCTCATGCCCCGCCGCCCGCAGCCCGGCGACGAAACCCTCGCCGTCGAACATCTCCCCCTCCCAGCCGCCATCCGCCCGCCGCCGCACCGTGTTGACGGCGCCCGCCAGCCGCGCCATCGGCCCCAGCGCAGCGAGCAGCGGCACCACCGCCTGCTTGTGCGGCATCGTCAGCACCACCCCGTCGAGGTTACGGATGCGCATGAGCCCCCGCCACGCCACTGCGAGGTCGCCAGCCGCCACCTCCACCGGCAGGAAGGCCGCATCCATCCCCGCCCGCGCGAATTCGGCATTCCACCATTCCGGCGAGCGCACCACCCCCACCGGGTCGCCGATGATGGCGAAGAGCCTCGCCCGTCCCGTGATCCGCATGCCGCACCCCTTCCGCTGACCGCGCCCCTCGCCCATCCTCGCCCCGGGCATTGCGCGGAGGAAGGGATGGCGAGCGGGACGAAGCCGGTAGCAGTGGTGACGGGCGCGCGGCGCGGCATGGGGGCGGCGACCTGCATCGCCCTCGCCGCCGCCGGCTACGACATCATCGCCATCGACAAGGAACTGGAAGGCGCCCGCGAGACCGGCCATGCCGTGGTCGCCGCCGGCGGCGATTTCGACTTCCGCTTCTGCGACCTCGCCGACCCCGAGGCGGTGGCGAAGATCGCCGACCTCGCCTGGGAGATCGGCGGCGGCGTCGAAGCGGTGGTGAACAATGCCGGCGTCGGCACCCTCCTCCGCGGCGACCCGCTCGCCCTCGCGCCGGAAAGCTGGGAGCGCGCACTGGCCGTCAACACCCGCGCCCCTTTCTTCCTGACGCAGAGCTTGGCGCGCCGCATGGTCGCCGCCGACGCGCCTCGCCGCGGCCCGCGCGGCATCGTCTTCGTCACCTCGGTCAACGCCGCCCTCGCCAGCCCCGACCGGGCGGATTACTGCGCGAGCAAGGCAGCGCTCTCGATGGTCGCCCGCTGTTTCGCTCTGCGCCTCGCGGAAGACGGCATACCGGTCTTCGAGGTCCGCCCCGGCGTCATCCGTACCGCGATGACCGAGCCGGTCGCCGAGCGCTACACGCAACGCATCGCCGAGGGCCTTTCCCCCATCCGCCGCTGGGGCGAGGCCGAGGACGTGGCGCGGGCCATCACGGGCCTGCTCTCGGGCGCCATCCCTTTCTCCACCGGCGACGCCTTCCATGTCGATGGCGGGCTGCATATCGGCAGGCTTTAGGCTTTCTTCAGGCTTGATGCTTAGGGTCGGCGGCGCCCGCAACGCCCTGAGGTTCCTCCCTTGCCCGACACCGCTCAGACCCTGCAGCAGCGCATGCTGGTCTTCCATGTCTCCCCGGCGGATCTGAAGGTGCTGTCGGGCCTCGCCGACTTCGCCGCGACGGAACTCCCCGGCCTGATCCGCGAGCGGGCGACGACCCTGCCGGACTGGCCCGACATCACCCGCGTGCTCCGCACCCCGGAGGTGAATGCGGTCCGCGTCGCGCATTGGCAGCGCCTGGTCACCGGCCGGCTCGACGAGGATTTCGTCGCCTCCGCCCACCTGCTCGGCCGGGTGCTGCAGGAGCACGGGCTGCCCATCTTCGGCGCTTCGCTCTGCGCGGTCTCCGTCCAGCAGGCGGTGGTCGAGGCGCTCGGCCTGGCCACGCCCGCCCGGCGCTGGCCCACTCGCGGCCAGGCCGACAAGGCGCGGCTGCTGGCCAGCCTTTCGCGCGTCGTCTGGTTGCACAGCGAGCTGCTGCTCGAGACCTTCACCGAAGCCGCCAACGAGGCCCGCGCGATCTCGTTGCGTGCCATGGCGGAGCGGGTCGAGACGGAGAGCCGCCAGGCCGTCACCAACCTCACCGCCTCCATGGACCGGGTGATCGGCGACGCGATGGGGATGGCGGACTCCGTCGGCGCCCTCGCCGAGGACAGCCAGGCCGTGACACTCGCCACAGAGGAGGCGCAGCGGAACGTGCAGACCGTGGCCACGGCGACCGAGCAGCTCGGCGCCTCGATCCAGGAGATCGCGCAGCAGATCACCGGCGCCACCGGCGCCACGCGGCGCGCGACGGAATACGGCAGCGAAGGGCGGCGCCGCATCGCCACCCTCGCGGACGAGGTCGGGCGGATCGGCAATATCGCGCGCCTGATCGCCGGCATCGCCGGGCAGACCAACCTCCTCGCGCTGAACGCCACCATCGAGGCGGCGCGTGCGGGCGAGGCCGGCAAGGGCTTCGCCGTCGTCGCCAACGAGGTGAAGAACCTGGCCGCCGAGACCGCCAAGGCGACCGAGGAGATCAGCCGCCAGGTGCAGGAGGTCGCAAGCGCGACGGACAGCGCGGTGACGGTGGTGCGCGAGATGGCCGGTGCCGTCGCCGAGGTCGACGAGGCCGCCGCCGCCATCGCCGCGGCCATGGAGCAGCAGACGGCGGCAACGCGCGAGATCGGCCGCGCCGTCGCCGAGGCCTCAGGCGCGACCGGGGCGGTGACCGAGCGCCTCGGCCTCGTCTCCGGCCGGGCCGATGCGGCAGCGCAGCGGTCCAGCTCCGCCCGTCATGCCGCGGAGGAGGCTCAGGAACGGATGCAGCAGCTGAACCTCGTGCTGACCCGCATCATCCGCGAGGCGGCGCCTGAGGTCGAGCGGCGGCAGACTGAGCGCATCGCGGTGACCCTGCCAGCCGATTTGCTGTCCGACGGCCAGCCTGCCCGCGTCACGCTCCTCGACATCTCGCGCGGCGGCTGCCGCCTGGGGCCGGAGGCGCCGGCATTTGCATCCGGCTCCGCGGTGAGGCTGCGTCTGCCGGCCGCCGGGATCGAGCTGCCGGCCGTGGTCGCCTCGGACTCCGGCCCGCTGCGGCTGCGCTTCGTCGCGGTGCCCGCGCTACAGTCGAAGCTCGACGCCTTCCTCCGGACGCTCGGGCGGGAGGCGGCCTGACGCCTAATCGATATGAATATTGGCGAGCTTCGCCACCTCGGCATTGACCGCGATCTCGCGCGGGATGCGTTCGCGGAACGCCGCCGGCCCCTCGCCCTCCACCACGCCACCCGACTCCTCGATGCGCGCGACGATGTCAGGCCGGCGCAGCAATCCCTGCACATCGGCGGCGATCCGGGCGACCAGTGCCTCCGGCATGCCGCCGGGCCCGGTGAAGCTGTACCAGGGCGAGGTGTCGCGGATCGGCACGCCCTGCTCGGCCATGGTCGGCACATCGGGAAAGGCGCGGGAGCGGCGCGGGGCGGCGATGCCGAGCGGCCGCAGCTTGCCGTCGCGGGCGAGGCCGATGGCGCCGGAGAGCGTCGAGAAGGTGACTGGCACGCGCCCGCCGATCACGTCCTGCAAGGCCGGGTTGGCGCCGCGATAGGGCACATGGGTCAGCTCGATCCTCGCCGCCAGCATGAACATCTCGGTGGCGAAGTGGCCCGAGGTGGCGACGCCCGAGGTCGCCGCCGCCAGCCCCGGCTGCCGCCGCGCCGCCTCGACCACGTCCTGCACGCTGCGATAGGGCTGGTCTGCCCCGGTGAAGAGCACCGTCGGCGAGGAATAGATGACGACGATCGGCGTGACGTCGCGCAGCGTATCGTAGGGCAGCCGGGTGAAGACGGCCGGGTTGGTCGTCAGGTTGCTGGTGCAGAGCAGCAGCGTGTAGCCATCGGGCGGTGATTTCGCCAGCGCCTCGACGGCGATGTTCTGCGAGGCGCCTGGCCGATTCTCCACCACCAGCGGCTGGCCCCAGAGCGCCTGCAAGGGCTCCTGCAGCAGCCGCGCGGCGAAGTCGGTCGGCCCGCCCGCGGGGAAGCCGACCAGCAGGCGGACCGGCCGGTCAGGCCAACCGGCTTGGCCAGCGGCCGGCTGGGCCTGGGCGGCCGAAGTCAGCGCAGCGCCGGCAGCGGCGAGCACCCCGCGTCGGTGGAGCATGGCGTTTCCTCGTCGTTCTCGTTGCGGCAAGCATTCGCCCTGCGGATCGGCCCGTCAAGCAAACCGCGGCGAGGCAACCCCGCGCATGGCCTCCCGTTCAGCGGGCAGTCTCCCGAAAACCTGGAAGGAGCCATGGAATGGCAAATGAGTTGAGCGGCCGCAGCGTCGCCGTGCTGGCGACGGATGGCGTCGAGCAGGTGGAGCTGACCGAGCCGGTGAGGGCGCTCAAGGCCGCCGGCGCCACTGTCCACGTCGTCTCGCCGAAGGAGGGCAGCCTGCAAGGCTGGAACCACCTCGACAAGGCCGACCCGATCCCGGTCGACCAGCCGCTCGAAGGCGCCGATCCCGCCCGCTACGACGCGCTGATGCTGCCGGGCGGCGTGGTCAATCCGGACCAGCTCCGCCTTCAGCCGAAGGCGATCGCCTTCATCCGCCACTTCGTCGAGAGCGGCAAGCCGATCGCCGCCATCTGCCACGGCCCCTGGACGCTGATCGATGCCGGCGGCGTCGAAGGCCGGCGGATGACGAGCTGGCCCTCGCTGAAGGCAGACCTCACCAACGCCGGCGCCCGCTGGGAGGATTCCGAGGTCGTCACCGACCGGGGCCTCGTCACCTCGCGCAAGCCGGACGACATTCCCGCCTTCAGCCGCAAGATGATCGAGGAATTCCGCGAGGGCCGCCACGCGGCCTAGGCGCTAGCTCCGCAGGAACGGGTTGCCGCGCCGCTCCTGGCCGAAGGTCGAGCCAGGGCCATGCCCGCAGAGGAAGGCGATGTCGTCGCCGAGCGGCAGCAGCTTCCCATGGATGGCGGCGAGCAGCGCCTCCTGGTCGCCATAGGCGAAGTCGGTCCGCCCGACCGAGCCGCGGAACAGCACGTCGCCGACCACGGCGACGCGCAACGCCGTCTGCACGAAGACGACATGCCCAGGCGTATGCCCCGGGCAATGCAGCACGCCGAACTCCTCGCCGCCGATGGCGACCGTATCGCCCTCCGCCAGCCACCGGTCGGGCACCAGGTTGCGCGCCTGCATGCCGTATTTCGCCCCCTGCTCTTCCAGCCCCTCGAGCAGGAAGCCATCGCGCCGGTCCGGCCCGATCACCGGCGGCGTACCGGGCAGCGCCTCCTTCAGCTCCGCCGCGCCGCCCGCATGGTCCATATGCCCATGGGTCAGCAGGATGCTGTCGATGGTGATCTTCAGCTCGCCGATGGCGGCGAGGATGCGCTCCACCTCCCCGCCCGGATCGATGACGCTGCCCCGCAGGCTTGCCTCGTCCCAGAGCAGGGCGCAGTTCTGCTGGAAGGGCGTCACGGGGATGATGGCGGCTTTGATCATCGAGGAAGCCTAGGCACCCCCTCCCGCCGGGGCAAGCGGGCCTGGGCATTCCCGGGTTCGTCCTTGCCGCCGTGGCGGCGTCCCCGGACCTACCAATGCAGCGGCATCAGCCGCCGCCGGCCCCTTCGCAGACACACCCTGGACGCGCCGGCCTCTGGGCCGCAGCCTCCCCGCATGCCGGAATCGACGCGCGGCGGCGCACTCCCGCCGAGGGCCGTGGGCCTGATGTTGCTGCTTTGCCTCGTCTGGGGCCTGAACCTCGTGGCGATGAAACTGGGCAACCAGGGCATCCCGCCTGTGCTCCAGGCGGGGCTGCGCTCCACTATCGCCGCGCTGCTGCTCATCGCCTGGTGCCGCTGGCGCGGCATCCGCTTCGGCCTCTGGCGCCGCGACGGCACGCTCCTGCCCGGCGTCCTTGCGGGCCTGCTCTTCGCCGTCGAATTCATCGCCCTCTATATCGGCGTCGGGCTGACGACGGCCTCGCGCGGCGTCGTCTTCCTGTACGGCGCACCCTTCTTCGTGGCGCTCGGCGCCCATTGGCTGATCCCGGACGACCGGCTGACGCAGGCCAAAGCCATCGGCCTGCTGGTAGCCTTCGGCGGCCTCGTCCTCGCCTTTTTCGAAGGTCTCTTCGCCCCGGCCGGCGAGCGGGCCCTGCTCGGCGACATGCTCTGCCTGCTGGCGGGCGCGCTCTGGGGCGCGACGACGGTGCTGGTGAAGGCCTCGGCCCTCCGCCGCGCGCCGGCGATGACGGTGCTGCTCTACCAGCTCGCCGTCTCGGCGCCGCTGCTACTGATCGCCTCGCCGCTGATGGGCGAGGCTTGGCATATCGAGCCCCGCCCGCTCGTCATCGGCGCGTTGCTTTATCAAGGGGCCGTCATCGCGGGGGCGAGCTACGCACTCTGGTTCTGGCTGGTCGCGCAATACTCCGCCTCGCGGCTTGCCGCCTTCAGCGTCCTGACGCCGATCTTCGGCGTGCTGGCCGGGGCGGTGCTGCTTGGCGAGCCGCTCGGCCACCTCTTCGGCGCCGCCCTCGCCCTGGTTGTGCTCGGCCTCTGGCTGGTGAACCGCCCTGCCCGATCCCCTGCCCCCCTGGCACCCAGGATGCGATGAAATCCCATCCATCTGCACATTTTTGAGGCAAATCCGCCTCGCAGCGGAGTGATCCGAGCCGCTTCCGGCTGGCATGCATCTCGCAATGGCTTGAGCGCAACCCGCCGCCCCGCCTCGCGGGGTGCTGCGGCTGCTCGCCGCCAAGGCTCCACAGGCCCGAGGGACTCCGCCCCTCAGGATTGAAGGCCAAGGTCTGAACAAGGAAGGAAGAACCGGTGACCTCGACCTCTCCCACACTCACGCGGCGCGCCGCCCTCGGCGGCCTCGGCGCCGCCCTCGCCATGCCCGCGCTGCGCCCCGCCTTCGGCCAGGGCACGCCCATCAAGGTCGGCGTCCTCCACTCCCTCTCCGGCACCATGGCGATCAGCGAGACGGCGCTCCGCGACACCGTGCTGATGATGGTCGACTGGGTGAATTCGAAGGGCGGCGTGATGGGCCGCAAGGTCGAGGCGGTGGTGGTCGACCCGGCCTCCAATTGGCCGCTCTTCGCTGAGAAGGCGCGCGAGCTGCTCCAGGTCCACAAGGTGGACGTGACCTTCGGCTGCTGGACCTCGGTCTCGCGCAAATCCGTCCTCCCCGTCTTCGAGGAGCTGAACGGCATGCTCTTCTACCCGGTCCAGTACGAGGGCGAAGAGGAGAGCAAGAACATCTTCTACACCGGCGCCGCGCCGAACCAGCAGGCGATCCCCGCCGTCGAGTACCTGATGTCGAAGGATGGCGGCGAAGCGAAGCGCATCGCCCTGCTCGGCACCGACTACGTCTACCCGCGCACCACCAACCGCATCCTGCGCGGCTTCCTGAAGTCGAAGGGCATCGGCGATGCCGACATCATGGAGGAGTACACGCCCTTCGGACATTCCGACTGGCAAGGCATCGTCGCACGCGTGAAGCGCTTCGCCTCCGAGGGCAAGAAGACGGCGATCGTCTCCACCATCAACGGCGACGCCAACATTCCCTTCTACCGCGAGCTTGGCAACCAGGGCATCAAGGCCGAGGACATCCCCTGCGTCGCCTTCAGCGTGGGTGAGGAAGAGCTGGCCGGCATCGACACCAAGCCGCTGGTCGGCCACCTCGCGGCGTGGAACTACTTCATGTCGGTGCAGGGCACGCCGAACACCGAGTTCAAGCAGCTCTGGCAGAGCTACATCAAGAACCCGAAGCGCGTGACGAACGACCCGATGGAGGCCACCTATACTGGCTTCCGCATGTGGACCCAGGCCGTCGAGAAGGCGAAGTCCACCAAGGTCGACGATGTCCGCGCGGCGATGATCGGCCAGAAGCTCATGGCCCCCTGCGGCTATGAGGAGGAGATGCTGCCCAACCATCACCTCTCGAAGCCGGTCCTCATCGGCGAGGTGCAGGAGGACGGCCAGTTCAACATCGTCTGGAAGACGCCGAATGCGGTGAAGGCCGAGAACTGGTCGCCCTTCATCCCCGAGAACGCGAACCGCCGCCGCTGAGCCCGACCGTGGCGCCGGGTACCGCCCGGCGCTACCCCTTCCCGAAAGTTCCCATGCGACAATTCCTCCTGGCCCTGGGGCTGCTGCTCTGGCTGGCGCTGCCGGCCCGGGCGCAGGACGCCTTCACCGCCGCGCTCCCCGGCCTCGCCGGCGGCTTCGGCGACATCGCCACCTCCGTCGAGCAGCTCGGCGCCCTCGCCGACCCGCGTGCCCTGCCCATCCTTCGCGTCCTCCAGGCCGGCCAGTTGCAGAAGACCGCCAATGGCCGCCTCCTGCTGCCCGGCAATATCGACGCCCTGACCGGCCAGCCCGCCGACGCCAGCGGCGCCGAGACCGTCCGCCTCAACAACCGCGTCCGCCAGGCGTTGCGCGGTGCCCTCGGCCGCCTGCAACTCGCCTCCCCCGATGCCGCCGAGCGCGGCGCCGCCGCCGAGGCCATCTTCCGCAGCCGCAGCGCGGAGGACGTGCCGACGCTCCAGGCCGCCATCGCCCGCGAGACCGATGCCGGCGTGAAGGCGAAGCTGATCCTGGCCCTCGCCGCTGCCCAGCTCGTCGCCTCCGACGAGGAGGCCAAGCGCGCCGCCATCGCCCGCCTCGGCGCCGCCGGCACGGTCGAGGCCCGCGCCCTGCTGATCGAGGCCCGCGCCGCCAACCCCGGCATGGCCGCCGCCATCGACGCCTCCATCGCCAATATCGACCAGTCCCTCGCCATCCGCCGCGCGGTGGAGACGCTGTTCCAGGGTCTCTCCCTCGGCTCCGTGCTGCTGCTCGCGGCGCTCGGCCTCGCGGTGACCTTCGGCGTCATGGGCGTCATCAACATGGCGCATGGCGAGTTCGTCATGCTCGGCGCTTACGCCACCTTCATGGTGCAGGAGGCCTGCCGCGGCATCCCCTGGCTCGCCCCCTGGTCGCTTCCCCTCTCCGTACCCGCCGCCTTCCTCCTCGCCGCGGCCGCCGGCGCCGTGCTGGAGCGCGGGCTGATCCGCCACCTCTATGGCCGCCCGCTCGAGACGCTGCTGATGACCTTCGGCGTCGGGATGATCCTGCAGCAGGCCGTCCGCCTCGCCTTCGGCGCCCAGAACCGCGAGGTCGCCTCGCCCGCCTGGATGCAGGGCACGCTCATGCTGCCCGGCGGCATCTCGGTGACGCAGAACCGGCTCTGGATCATCGTCTTCGGCATCGCCGTGCTGCTGCTGGTGATCGCCGCCATCCGCTTCACCCGCTTCGGACTCGAGATGCGCGCCGTCGTGCAGAACCGCCGCATCGCGGCGACGATGGGCATCCGCACCGGCCGCGTCGATGCGCTGACCTTCGCATTCGGCTCCGGCATCGCCGGCATGGCCGGCGTCGCGCTCAGTCAGATCGACAATGTCTCGCCCAATCTCGGCACCGGCTACATCATCGACAGCTTCATGGTCGTCGTCTTCGGCGGCGTCGGCTCGCTCGCCGGCACGCTGGTCGGCGCGCTGACCCTCGGCGTCGTCAACAAGGTGCTGGAGCCCTATGCGGGCGCGGTGCTCGCCAAGGTTTTCGTCCTCGTCGCCATCATGCTGTTCATCCAGCGCCGGCCGCGGGGCCTCTTCGCACTCAAGGGCAGGGCCGCCGAATCATGAGCGCCTCTCTCGCCGCACCCGCGCCCGGCGGCTTCGGGCGGATGACGCTGCGGCTGGTGCTGATCGGTGCCGTGCTGGTTCTCGCCATGCTGCCGGCGCTGAACCGCCTGCCGGCCGACAGCGCGCTGCACGTCTCCGACTTCATCGTCACCGTCACCGGCAAGTGGATCACCTATGCGATCCTGGCGCTCGCCATCGACCTGGCCTGGGGCTATGCCGGCATCCTCTCGCTCGGCCATGGCGCCTTCTTCGCCCTCGGCGGCTATGCGATCGGCATGCACCTGATGCGGCTGATCGGCCCGCGCGGCGTCTACGGCCACCCCACCCTGCCCGACTTCATGGTCTTCCTCGGCTACCAGGAGCTGCCCTGGTACTGGCTCGGCTTCGACCACTTCCCCTTCGCCATCCTGATGGCCGTCGCGGTCCCCGGCCTGCTCGCGGGCGTCGTCGGTTACCTCGCCTTCCGCAGCCGCATCACCGGCGTCTACCTCTCGATCATCACCCAGGCGCTGACCTATGCGCTGATGCTCGCCTTCTTCCGCAACGACATGGGCTTCGGCGGCAATAACGGCTTCACCGATTTCAAGGAGCTGCTGGGCATGCCGCTGAACACCCAGGCGGCCCGCAGCGCGCTGTTCTACGCCTCGCTGCTGCTGCTGCTCGGCGCGCTCTGGCTCTGCTCCTCGATCACGAAGTCGAAGCTCGGCCGCGTCCTCGTCGCCATCCGCGACGCCGAAAGCCGCGTGCGCTTCCTCGGTTACGACGTGACGCAGCACAAGCTCTTCGTCTTCGTCCTCTCGGCGATGATCGCGGGCCTCGCCGGCGCGCTCTACGTGCCCCAGGTCGGCATCATCAACCCTGGAGAGTTCAGCCCGGGCAACAGCATCGAGGCGGTGATCTGGGTCGCGGTCGGCGGCCGCGGCACGCTGGTCGGCGCGCTCCTCGGCGCCTTCTCGGTCAATGCGCTGAAGACCTGGCTGACCACCGTAGCACCCGGCCTCTGGCTCTTCGCGCTCGGCGGCCTCTTCGTCGCCGTCACCCTCTTCCTGCCGCGAGGCCTCATCGGCCTGTTCTCGAAGGCGCCGAAATGAGCGAGCCGGTCCTCTACCTTGACGGCGTCTCGGTCGTCTTCGACGGCTTCCGCGCGCTGAACAACCTCTCCCTCATCGTCGATGCCGGCGAGCTGCGCGCCATCATCGGCCCGAACGGCGCCGGCAAGACGACGATGATGGACGTCATCACCGGCAAGACCCGCCCGACCGCCGGCGTCGTCCGCTTCCGCGAGCACGACCTGACGAAGCTCGACGAGGCCACCATCGCCAATCTCGGCATCGGCCGGAAATTCCAGAAGCCGACGATGTTCGACGCACTCACCGTCTTCGAGAACCTCGAACTCGCCCTGAAGGCCCCGCGCGGCCCCCTGGCCTGCCTCCGCTGGACGCTGACCGGCGAGGCGCACCGCCGCATCGAGGGGGTGATGGAGGAGGTCGGCCTCGCCTCCCGGTCGGGGGACCGCGCTGCGATCCTCAGCCACGGCCAGCGGCAATGGCTCGAGATCGGCATGCTGCTGATGCAGGATCCGGAGCTGCTGCTGGTCGACGAGCCCGTCGCCGGCATGACCGACCAGGAGACGGAGCACACGGCGGCGCTGCTCGTCCGCATCGCCGGGGAGCGCAGCGTTGTCGTCGTCGAGCACGACCTGGAATTCGTCCGCGCCCTCGGCAGCAAGGTGACGGTGCTCTGCGAGGGCTCGATGCTCTCCGAGGGCAGCATCGACCATGTCCAGAACGACCCGCGGGTCATCGAAGTCTATCTGGGGCGCTGAACCATGCTGCGCGTCGAGACCATCGACCTCTCCTACGGCGCCAGCCGCTGCCTGCGCAGTGTCTCGCTGGAGGCCGATCCGGGCCGTATCACCTGCGTCCTCGGCCGCAACGGCGTCGGCAAGTCCTCGCTGATGCGGGCGATCGTCGGGTTGGAGCGCATCCAGTCCGGCCGCATCATGTGGGAAGGGAAGGACATCGCCGCCGTGGCCCCGGCCGACCGCGCCCGCGCCGGCATCGGCTACGTCCCCCAGGGCCGCGAGATCTTCCCCTTCCTCACCGTGCAGGAGAACCTGGAGACCGCGCTCGCCGCCGCGCCGCGCGGCGCATCGGTGCCCGAGGAGGAGATCTTCACCCTCTTCCCCATCCTGAAGCAATTCCTCAAGCGCCGCGGCGGCGACCTCTCCGGCGGCCAGCAGCAGCAGCTCGCCATCGCCCGCGCGCTGACGGCACGGCCCCGCCTGCTGATCCTCGACGAGCCGACCGAGGGCATCCAGCCCTCCGTCATCAAGGACATCGCCCGCGTCATCCGCCACCTCGCGCGCGAGAAGAGTTTCGCCGTTGTCCTCGTCGAGCAGTACTTCGAATTCGCCCGCGAGCTGGCCGACCGCATCGCGGTCATGGTCCGCGGCGAGGTCGCCCTCGGCGGACCCGTCGAGGAATTGGAGGACGAGTCGGTCCGCCGCCTACTGACCGTGTGACGCGTGATCGCCGAAGGCCGGAACGGCCGGAGGTGTGAGTCGCCCGTCCAAACCATTCGCTGAATGAGGAGCGGCGTTACGGGGAACGCCGCTCCTCATTCAGCCCCCCACGCAGCACCACCGGGATCTTCATGTAGCGCACGCCGTTGCTCTCGGCTGGCGGGAAGCGTCCGGCCCGTATGTTCACCTGGATCGAGGGCAGCAGCAGCACCGGCGGGGCGAGCTTGGCATCCTTCGCCTCCCGCATGGCGACGAACTCCTCCTCGGTCATGCCGTCCTTCACATGCGGGTTGCGCGCCCGCTGCTCGGCGACGGTACTCTCCCAGGCAAATTCATCCCGCCCCGGCGCTTTGTAGTCATGCGCGGTGAAGATGCGCGTCTCCGGCGGCAGCGCGAGCAGCTTGCGGATGCTGCGCCAGAGCGTCCGCGCATCGCCGCCCGGGAAGTCGCAGCGCGCCGTGCCGTAGTCGGGCATGAACAGCGTGTCGCCGACGAAGGCCGCATCGCCGACGCGATAGGCGATGCAGGCCGGCGTATGCCCCGGCACATGGATCACCTCCGCCTCCAGCCCGCCAAGCATGAAGCGGTCGCCATCGGCGAAGAGCCGGTCGAAATCCCCGCCCTCCGGCACGAGGTCCGCCGCATCGAAGACCGGCCGAAAGATCGCCTGCACGTCGCGGATATGCTCGCCGATGCCGATCCGCGCGCCGGTCCGCGCCTTGATGTAGGGCGCCGCCGTCAGGTGGTCGGCATGCACATGTGTCTCGAGCACCCAGCGGAGCGCGATGCCCTCCGCCTCTGCCGCCTGAAGGATGGCATCGGCCCCGGCGGTATCCGCCGTGCCGCCGCGATTGTCCCAGTCGAGCACCGGGTCGATGACGGCGCCTTCCCGGCTCGCCGCATCCCAGACCAGGTAGCTGACCGTATTGGTCGCCGCACCGAAGAAGGCCCGGATCGCCGGGCTGCCGCTGTCCGCCATGGCATCGCCTCCCTTGCGAGGAGGCGGAAGCATGCGCGCCTCAGGCTGACATGTCAGCCGGGAACATCGCGGTCCGCCATGCCGATGCCGCGCTGCATGAAGACGAGGTCCACCCAGCGCCCGAACTTCAACCCGGCCGACTTCATCACCCCCGCCTGACGGAATCCGAGCGACACATGCAGCCCGATCGAGCCGACATTGTCGCTGTCGCCGATGAGGGCGAACATCTGGCGGAAGCCCGCCTCCGCCGCCCGCTCCAGCAGCGCCTTCACCAGCGCCTTGCCCACGCCCTGCCCGCGCACGTCGTTGCGGACATAGATGCTGTCCTCCGCCGCATGGCGGAAGGCGGAGCGGTCGCGCAGCTGCGCGTAATAGGCGAAGCCGATGATGCCGCGCCCCTCGCCTTCCTCCGCCTCGGCAACCAGCCAGGCCCAGCCGCTGTCCTGAACCTTGGCCAGTCGCCGCGCCATCTCCGCCTGGTCCGGCGGCACCTCCTCGAAGGTCCCGGCGCCATGCAGGACGTGATGGGCATAGATGTCGGTGATGGCCGGAAGGTCCTCGGGGCCGGCATCACGGATGATCATGCAGCTTGTCCTGGCAGGAGATTCGGTTGCGGCCCCGTCCTAACCGCCGGGGACGGACGGGACAAGCATTCGACTCAAACCGGCAGGCCGAGTTCCGCCGCCAGCTGCCCGGCAAGCGAAAGAAGCGCCCGGTCCCGCCCCGCCGCCGCAACCAGCGACAGCCCGACCGGCGCCCCCTCGGCGCGGCCCACGGGCAGCGTCACCTCCGGCAGCCCCGCCAACCCGGCGATGGCGGTGACGCCCATCGTCCGCTCGCGCACCGCGTTCTGCTCCGCCTGGCTGGCCTCCAGCCTGGGCGCCGGCACCGGCGAGGTCGGGTAGGCGAGCACCGCGCCGCCGGCCAGCAGCGCCCGCATCCGCGCCTGGAAGCCCCGCCGGAATTCCCGCCCCGCCGCCGCCTTAACCGGGTCCATCCCCTTTGCCGCGGCGAAGCGCTCCTTCACCCCCGGCCCGAATTCCGGCCCCGTCGCCTCCACCCAGGCGCCGAGCGTCGCCCAGGCCTCCTCCGCCTGGGCGCAGCGGAAATGCTCGTAGATCGCATCCAGCCCCTCCGGCGCGAGATCGACCCGCAGCGCCCGGCCCAGCAGCCGCTCCAGCGCCAGCATCGGCTCGGCCAGCGCCACCACGACCGTCGGGACGGCATTGATCCAGGCCTCGTCCACCCGCAGCAACGGCCCGAGGCCGGGCGCCCCGCCATCCTCCGGCAGCAGCACCTCCCCGACCCGGGCGAGCACGGAAGCGCGTCCCGCGAACCAGCCCGCCGTGTCGAAGCTCGGCCCGAGCCCCCGCGCCCCGGCGAGGCTCACCGCCCCCCAGCTCGGCCGGATGCCGAAGGTGCCGCAATAGCTGGCCGGGATGCGCACCGAGCCGCCGGTATCCGACCCGAGCGCGAAATCCACCAGCCCCGCCGCGACGGCGGCCGCCGAGCCGCAGGATGACCCGCCCGGGAAGCGGTCCGGCGCTGCCGGATTGACCGGCGTCCCGTACCAGACGTTCTCGCCGGTCAGCCCATAGGCCAACTCCACCGTCTTGGTCTTGCCGCGGAGACTCGCCCCCGCCTGCAGCAGCGCCTGCACCACCGGCGCCGTGGCCGCCGCCGGCGGGTTGGTACGCGCCCAGTCCGGGTTGCCATAGCCGGTCGGATGGCCCGCCACGTCGAACAGGTCCTTCACCGCGAAGCCGAGCCCGGCCAGCGGCCCGTCCGGGGCGCCCGCCAGCTCCAGCCTTGGGCCGGGCATGAAGGGGCTGTCGCGGTCGGTCATCGCATCCGGCATGGCGGCCTCGTTCGGCGGTTGTCGTTGCAGGCCGATCCTGCCCCGCACCCAAGGTTCCGGCAAAGCCCAATCTCGTGCGTGCATGGCAGGCATTTCACGCCAGCGGTTGCATCTTTCGCCGCATCGCAGCATGTAGCGATGCCATGAACGCCCTCGCCCCCAGCCCGAAACCCGCCATCCCGCCGGCCTTCAACGGCGAGACGGTCACCTGGGTCCATCACTGGACCGACCGGCTCTTCTCCTTCCGCTGCACGCGGGACCCGGCGCTGCGCTTCGTCGCGGGCCAGTTCGCCATGATCGGGCTGATGGTCGAGGGCAAGCCGCTGGTGCGGGCCTATTCCATCGTCAGCCCGCCCTGGGAGGAGGAGCTCGAATTCCTCTCCATCAAGGTGCAGGACGGCCCCCTCACCTCGCGCCTGCAGCACATCAAGCCGGGCGACACGGTCGTCATCGGCAAGAAGCCGACGGGCACCCTGCTCACCGAGAACCTGCTGCCCGGCAAGACCCTCTGGCTTATCGCGACGGGCACCGGCCTCGCCCCCTTCATGTCGCTGATCCGCGAGCCCGACGTCTACGAGCGCTATGACCATGTCGTCGTCTGCCACACCGTCCGCGAGGTGAAGGAACTGGCCTACCGCCAACTCATCACCGAGGAGCTGCCGCAGCACGAGTTTCTCGGCGAGATGCTGGCCGGCAAGCTGCTCTACTACCCGAGCGTCACGCGCGAGCCCTTCCCCACCCAAGGCCGCATCACCGACCTGATCGAGTCGGGCAAGGTCTTCGCCGATCTCGGCCTGCCCCCGCTCTCGCCGGAGCAGGACCGGGTGATGCTCTGCGGCTCCGAGGCGATGAATGCCGATGTGAAGGCGCTGCTCGAGGCCCGCGGGTTCACCGAGGGCTCGAACAACGAGCCGGGCAGCTACGTCCTCGAGAAGGCCTTCGTCACCAAATAGTTCGCGGGTAATCCCCCCTTCATCCAGGGGTAAGGAAGCTCGCGATCCGCTTGCCTTTCCGGCCGTCCGTTGCCATCCTGGCAAGGTTTGGTCCCGGCGGCGGCTGGCGGTGTTGGCGTTGCGGCATGCGGTCGGGGCCCTCCCCACGGCCTGCCCCTTGCCCCCATCCCGGCTGCGACCGGCCGGGAGGAAAGGGCAGGAAATGAGCGCAAATACCGCAACCTCGGCGGCCGCCGGCCGGGCGGCGCCGATGACGAAGGAAGAGAAGAAGGTCATCCTCGGCTCCTCGCTGGGGACCGTCTTCGAGTGGTACGACTTCTATCTCTACGGCAGCCTCGCCGGGCTCATCGGCACGCATTTCTTCAGCCAGTATCCCGAGGGCACGCGCAACATCTTCGCGCTGCTGACCTTCGCGGCGGGCTTCCTGGTACGGCCCTTCGGCGCGCTGTTCTTCGGCCGCATCGGCGACCTTGTGGGGCGGAAATACACCTTCCTCGTCACCATCGTCATCATGGGCGCCTCGACCTTCATCGTCGGCCTGCTGCCTGGCTCGGAGACGATCGGCATTGCCGCGCCCATCCTGCTGGTCCTGCTGCGCTGCCTCCAGGGCCTGGCACTCGGCGGCGAGTATGGCGGCGCCGCGACCTATGTGGCCGAGCATGCGCCGAATGGCCGGCGCGGCTTCTACACCTCCTTCATCCAGATCACCGCGACGGCGGGGCTCTTCCTCTCGCTGCTCGTCATCCTCGGCGTCCGCACCTGGACGGGTGAGGCGGAGTTCGCGGCCTGGGGCTGGCGCGTGCCCTTCCTCCTCTCGATCATCCTGCTCGGCATCTCGGTCTGGATCCGCTCGACGCTCAACGAGAGCCCGGCCTTCCAGAAGATGAAGACCGAGGGCACCGGCTCCAAGGCGCCGCTGTCGGAGGCCTTCGGCAAGTGGAGCAACGCCAAATGGGCGCTGCTCGCCCTGCTCGGCCTGACCATGGGCCAGGCGGTGGTCTGGTACACCGGGCAGTTCTACGCCCTGTTCTTCCTCGGCTCGATCCTCAAGGTGGACGGCCCGACGACCAACCTGCTCATCGCCTGGTCGCTGCTCCTCGGTTCGGGCGGCTTCGTGCTCTTCGGCTGGCTCTCCGACAAGATCGGCCGCAAGCCGATCATCCTCGGCGGCTGCCTGATCGCGGCACTGACCTACTTCCCGCTGTTCAAGCTGCTGACGGCGGAGGCCAACCCGGCGCTGCACCAGGCGCAGCAGACCATCCCGGTGCAGGTGCTGACCGACCCGGACAGCTGCTCCTTCCAGTTCAACCCGGTCGGAACGGCGCGCTTCACCCAGCCCTGCGACATCGCCAAGGCGGCGCTGGCGCGGGCCTCGGTGCAGTATTCGGTCGAAGGCGGCGTGGCGGCGGGCGAGACGGCGATCCGCATCAACAACGGCACGCCGATCCGGGCGACGGACCCGGGCTTCGCCCAGCAGCTCACAACGGGGCTGACGGCGGCGGGCTACCCGGCCGCCTCCAACCCGACGGTCGTGAAGATGTCCGGTCCCTTCGACATCTTCCGCGAGCAGCCGGCCGTCATCATCGGCGTGCTGACCCTGCTGGTGATCTACGTGACCATGGTCTACGGGCCGATCGCGGCGGCGCTGGTGGAGCTCTTCCCCACGCGCATCCGCTACAGCTCGATGTCGCTGCCCTACCATATCGGCAATGGCTGGTTCGGCGGGCTGCTGCCGGCCACCTCGCTGGCGATGGTGGCCCAGACCGGCGACATCTATTTCGGCCTCTGGTACCCGATCGTGATCGCACTCGCGACCTTCATCATCGGCATGATCTTCATCCCGGAGACCAAGGACCGCGACATCTTCGACGATGCATCCTCCATCACGCGCTGACCGGCGCGGCGGGCCTGGGACATGGGCGCCGGGAGCAATCCCGGCGCCCTTTTTCATGCCCGCTTGCCGGCGGGCCGCGGGCTTGCCACCTTCCCCGAAACGGGGAGCGAAACCATGGGCTACGACGCCACCTACGCCGCCTGGCAGGCCGACCCGGAGGCCTACTGGCGCGAGGCCGCACACGGCATCGACTGGGACCGCGCGCCGGACCGCATCTTCGACGCCTCGGCCGGCGTCTATGGCCGCTGGTTCCCCGATGCCCGGCTGAACACCTGCCACAACGCGCTCGACCGCCACGTCGCCGCCGGCCGCGGTGCCCAGCCCGCCCTGCACTACGACAGCCCGGTGACCGGCCGCAGCACCACCTACACCTACGACGCCCTGCTCGCCCGCGTGGCGAAGCTCGCCGGCGCGCTCGCCGCCCGCGGCGTCGGCCAGGGCGACCGCGTCGTCATCTACCTGCCGATGGTCCCCGAGGCGCCCATCGCCATGCTCGCCTGCGCCCGGCTCGGCGCGGTGCATTCCGTCGTCTTCGGTGGCTTCGCCGCGGCCGAGCTCGCCGCCCGCATCGCCGACGCGCAACCGAAGCTCGTCATCTCCGCCTCCTGCGGGATCGAGCCGGGCCGCACCGTCGCCTACAAGCCGCTGCTGGACGCCGCCATCGGCCTCTCCCCGCACAAGCCGGCGCACTGCCTGATCCTGCGCCGCCCCGAGCTCGACTGCGCCCTCACCCCCGGCCGCGACGAGGACCTGCTGGAGGCCGAAGCCGCCGCCGCCCCGCACCCCTGCGTCCCCGTGGCGGCGACCGACCCGCTCTACATCCTCTACACCAGCGGCACGACGGGGAAGCCGAAGGGCATCGTCCGCGACAATGGCGGCCATGCCGTCGCCCTGCACAATTCCATGTGCATGCTCTACGGAATCGGCGCCGGCGACGTGATGTTCACCGCCTCCGATGTCGGCTGGGTCGTCGGCCATTCCTACATCGTCTACGCCCCGCTCCTCGCCGGCGCGACGACCGTGCTCTACGAGGGCAAGCCCGTCGGCACCCCCGACGCCTCCGCCTTCTGGCGCGTCTGCGCGCAGTACCGGGTCAAGGCGATGTTCACCGCGCCCACCGCCATGCGCGCCATCAAGCGCGAGGACCCGGAGGGCAGGCTGATGGCCGCCCACGACCTCTCGGCGCTCGAAGCCCTCTTCCTCGCCGGCGAGCGCTGCGACCCGCCGACCGCTGAATGGGCCTCCGGCCTGCTGCGGCGCCCGGTGATCGACCATTGGTGGCAGACCGAGACCGGCTGGGCCATCACCGGCAATTTCCGCGGCCTCGGCCTGTTCGAGCCGCGCTTCGGCAGCGGCGGCAAGCCCTCCCCCGGCTACGAGGTCGCCGCCCTCGACGATGCCGGCCAGCCCCAGCCCGCCGGCCAGACCGGCACGCTCGCCATCCGCCTGCCCATGCCCCCCGGCTGCCTGCCGACCCTCTGGCAGGCCGACGGCCGCTGCCGCGAGGCCTATCTCGAGGCCTTCCCCGGCTGGTACAACACCTCCGACGCCGGCGTCATCGACGCCGAGGGCTATGTCTCCGTCATGTCCCGCACCGACGACATCATCAACGTCGCCGGCCACCGCCTCAGCACCGGCGCGATGGAGGAGGTGCTGGCCGCCCACCCGGACGTCGCCGAATGCGCCGTGCTCGGCATCAAGGACGCGCTGAAGGGCCAGGTTCCCCTCGGCCTCGTCGTCCTCAAATCCGGCGCGACGAAATCCGAACCAGACCTCGCCCGCGAGCTGGTGGCCATGGTGCGCGAGCGCATCGGCCCAGTCGCCGCCTTCAAGGATGCCAAGGTGGTGTCACGCCTGCCGAAGACCCGCAGTGGCAAGATCCTCCGCGCCACCCTGCGTAAGATCGCCGATGGCGAGGCCTATGCGGTGCCGCCCACCATCGACGACCCGGCGATCCTCGACGAGATGCAGGCCAGCCTCGCCCGCTGACGGGCTTGCCTTCGCCGATCCCATTCTGTTATAGGAAAATTCGCCCAGATAACATCGCGCCTGGGCCACCTGCCCGGCCGCCTAAACTCCTCAATTCTAAAATTCGCCGGGGAAACCACGCCGAATCAAGGCCTTGGCGGCGACGGACTTAAAGGCCCGAAACCTCCGGCATCGCCTGCGACAGCCGCCCGCCCAGCCGCACCGGCGCGACGCGCGTCGCCAGCCCCGTCGCATCGTCGGTCTCGACGAAGAGCCCGCAGAGCGTCGCCTCGCCCTCCGCCGGCGCCAGCTTCTCGCCCGGCATCTTCCGCCAGAAGCGCAGCGCCGCGCCGCCCTTCTGCATGCCGATCACGCTGTCATAGTCGCCGCACATGCCGGCATCGGTCTGGTAGGCCGTCCCGCCCGCAAGGATCTGGTGATCCGCCGTCGGCGTATGCGTATGCGTGCCGATGACGAGGCTCGCCAACCCGTCGAAGCTGTGGCCGAAGGCGTATTTCTCGCTCGTCGCCTCGGCATGCACGTCGATCACCGCCGCCTGGATGGTCTGGCCGAGCCGGTGCTTCTGCAGCTCCGCCTGCACCGCGCGGAACGGGTCATCGAGCGCATCCATGAACAGCCGGCCCATGACGTTCATCACCAGCGCCCGCCGATTGCCCGGCACATCGACGACGACGGTGCCGCGCCCGGGCGTGCCGGGCGGGAAATTCGCTGGGCGGATCACCCGCGGCTCCGTCTCCAGATAGGGGATGATCTCCTTCCGGTCCCAGCTGTGGTTGCCGAGGGTGATGACGTCGGCGCCAGCCGCGAGGAAGGCCCGCGCCATGTCGGGCGCCAGGCCGAAGCCATGACTCGCATTCTCGCCATTTACCACGACCAGATCGGCCCTGAGGGCGGCGCGGAGACCGGGAAGCTTCGCCGTCAGGGCATCGCGCCCGCTGCGGCCGACGACATCGCCGAGGAACAGGATTCTCAACCGATCAGACCTCGCACCGCACCACACCCTGTTCCGTCGCCACCATCGCCAGCCGCCAGTCCTCGGGCCCGGCCGGCACCTCCGCCATCTCCTGCGCCGCATAGGCGCAGCCGATGGCGGTCGCCCCGGATAGCAGGGCCAGGGTCCGATCGTAATAGCCGCCGCCATAGCCGAGCCTCCGCCCGGCCCGGTCGAAGGCGAGCAGCGGCACCAGCAGCCAATCCGGCATGACGGCCTCGCCCTCCGCCGGCTGGCTCGTCCCCATCGGCCCCCGCGCGAGCGGTGCCCCGAAGCGCCAGCGGCGAAACTGCAAGGGCTGCCCCCGCCGCGGCGTCACCGGCAGGGCGAGCGGATGCCCCCGCGCCTCGAGCGCCCGAAGCAGCGGCCGGATATCGATCTCCTGCCCCATCGGCCAGAAGCCGGCGACGACGGCGCCCGGCGGCGGCAGCGCTTCGGCGAGGACATGATCGGCAAGGCGGGCGCCAAGGCCCGGATCGCAGCCCTCGCGCCGGGCGAGCGCCTGGCGACGGGCCTCGGCCTTCAGGCCGGTGAGCAATTCGGCGCAGAAGGCCGTGCTGTCTGAGTGCGGAGCCACCATGGCCGTCGGCGTCTCATCCTCCCAAGGCCTGCGTGAGCAGGTGGGCACCGGGTACCCGGACCAAGATCCGGACAGAGCCAGCTCCCGGAGGATGCTTATTGGCCCTGGGGATGAATTACCAGACGCACCGGGCAGCCCCGCCCGATGCATATAGGCGCTGAGACACCGCCAGACCAGGGCATGATCGCCGAAGGCCGGCACGGCCGGAGGCGTGAATCATGCGCCCGGAACAATGGCTCGGACGACGGTCCGCGGTCAGCCGAGCGCGGATCGGGGTCTAGGTGCCCCGGTCCAGCGTCTGCGCCAGCCCCTCGATCCGCTCGGCGATGCGCGCGAGGCGATCGGCGAGTTGCGGGTCCGCGGCGCCCGGCTGGCCACTGCGCAGCCGGTCGATCTCGACGCGCAGGTCGCCGCCCTCATCGGCCAGCAACAGCGCGACATGCAGCAGCATCCGCGCCTCGGAGAACTGCCCGCCCATGCCGCGGATCAGCCGGACCTTCTCCTCGATCTGCTGGGCGAGGGCGAGGACATGCCCCTCCTCGCCATCCTTGCAGCCGATGGTGTGGCTATAGCCATTGACCCGGACGGTGACCTGCCCCACGCGCAACCCCCTCAGCTCGGCTCGCCCTGCGGCGGCTCCGACATCGCCTCCTGCGTGGCCTCCGGCCGCAGCTCCTCGGCCAGCGCCCCGCGTAGCCGCGCGATGGTCGCCTCCAGCCGCTCGGCCATGGCGGCGACCTCGGCGCGCGGGACCATGTCGCTGTCGGCGGCCGGCTGGCGGGCGCGGGTGAAGGCCTCGGACAGACGCTCCACCGCCGCCTCCAGGCGTGCCGCCGCCGCCCCGACCGGATCCCTCGCGCTGTCGCTCATGCCTCTCCACCGGGACGCCATCCACGCCGGAAGCGCGCTGGACGCGGCCCTACCGGCATGCTGGAAGCCTTCGCATGGGTGCCGAGGCGGGTCAACGGCCGGGAAATGCGCTGCCGCCGGCCGTCCGGGTGCATGGGCGGGCGGAGGCGGAAGCGGCGCTGGCCCTGGCCGGGCCGCGCGGCGTGACGCTGCTCTCGGCGCCGGGGGTGCCGCCCGGCCTCTTCCTCGCCCTGGTCGCCGCGGCGGCGCGGCCGGAGGTGCCGCATCGGGTGATGGTCGATTGCGCCGATGCCCCGGGCCTGGCGCTGGCGGCGCTCCGGGCCGGCATCCGCCTGCTGGCCCTGGCCCCCTGTCCCGCCTTCGCCGCCGTCGCCGCCACGGCGGCGGAATGCGGCGCGGAGCTCCACGCGGCGCCGCCGCCGGCCTTCGAACCGGCGCGGATCGACCTCACTTCACCCGGCGGCCGCAACAAGCTCGCGCAATGGCTATGTCCGGCCGGGTGACAGAACCGCAACCCCGCGCTACAGGACGCGCCGCACGCGACGACACGGCTGCAAAGGGACTCCGATGAAGCTTTCCCGCAAGGTCAAGGACATCCTCTCCTGGTATGAGAGCGACAACCCGGGGACCAAGGCCAACCTCGCCCGCATCCTGATGGAGGGCAAGCTCGGCGGCACCGGCCGCATGGTGATCCTGCCGGTGGACCAGGGCTTCGAGCACGGCCCGGCCCGCTCCTTCGCGCCGAATCCGGCCGCCTATGACCCGCGCTACCACTTCGAGCTGGCGGTCGAGGCGGGGCTCAACGCCTATGCCGCGCCGCTCGGCATGATCGAGGCCGGCGCCTCGACCTATGCCGGCGCCATCCCGACCATCCTCAAGGTCAACAGCTCCAACAGCCTTTCCACCACCAAGGACCAGGCGTTGACGGGCAGCGTCTCCGACGCGCTCCGCCTCGGCTGCTCGGCCATCGGCTTCACGATCTATCCGGGCTCCGAATACCAGTTCGAGATGATGGAGGAGCTGCGCGAGATGGCCGAGGAGGCGAAGGCCGCCGGCCTCGCCGTCGTCGTGTGGAGCTATCCGCGTGGCCCGATGCTCGACAAGGTCGGCGAGACGGCGCTCGACATCTGCGCCTATGCCGCGCACATGGCGGCGCTGATGGGCGCGCACATCATCAAGGTGAAGCCGCCGACCGACGCCATCTTCCTCGATGCCGCCAAGAAGACCTACGAGAAGTCGCCGGTGCCGAACCTCGCCGAGCTCTCGGGCCGCATCACCCATGTGGTGCAGGCCTGCTTCGGCGGGCGTCGCCTGGTCGTCTTCTCCGGCGGCGAGGCCGGCACGGTCGACAGCATGATGGCCATGGCGCGCGGCATCCATGCCGGCGGCGGCAACGGCTCGATCATCGGCCGCAACACCTTCCAGCGGCCGAAGGCGGAGGCGCTGCAGCTGCTCTCCGACATCATCGGCATCTACAAGGGCCCGGCCGCCTGAGCGAGCAGGGCTGCCGCCTCTACCTGATCACCCCGCCGGCCTTCGAGCCGGCGGGGTTTTCGGCGTTGCTGGCGGAAGCGCTGGACGCGGGCGACGTCGCCGCCTTGCAGATCCGGCTGAAGGACGCGGATGACGAGGCGGTGCGCCGCGCGACGGAAGCGCTGCTGCCCATCGCACAGGCCCGCGGCGTCGCCGTGCTGATGAACGACCGCGCCGACCTCGCCGCGGAGCTGGGCTGCGACGGCGCCCATCTCGGCCAGGAGGATGGCGACCACGCCGCCGCACGCCGCCTGCTCGGCCCCGACCGGACGCTCGGCATCACCTGCCACGGCAGCAAGCACCTGGCGATGGAAGCGGGCGAGATCGGCGCCGACTACGTCGCCTTCGGCGCCTTCTTCCCGACCTCCACCAAGGAGGCGAAGCACCGCGCCGGCACCGACCTGCTGGAATGGTGGTCGGAATTCTTCGAGCTGCCCTCGGTCGCCATCGGCGGCATCACCGCGGCCAATTGCGCCCCGCTGGTCCAGGCGGGGGCGGATTTCCTTGCCGTCGTCGGCGCCGTCTGGAACCACCCGGAGGGTCCGGCCGCTGGGGTGCGCGCGATGAACCGGGCGATCGCCGAGGCCTCCGGGTGAGGCAGCCGGCCCTGGTGCCGGAGCTGATGGTGACCGATCTGCGGCGCAGCCTCGCCTTCTGGTGCGGGCCCTGCGGCTTCAGCGTGCTCTACGGCCGGCCTGAGGACGGCTTCGCCTGCATCGAGCGCAGCGGCTCGCGGATCATGCTCGACGAGCTGCCGAGGGACCGGCCGCATCGCTGGCAGGTGGCGGAGACGCAGCCGCCTTTCGGCCGGCATGTGAATTTCGAGATGGCGGTGCAAGCGGTGGAGCCGATCCTGTCGGCGCTGGCCGCGCTCGGATGGCCGCTTTTCATGCCGCCGGAAGTGAGGCGCTACCGGGTCGGCGCCGGCAGCGTGACCGTGCGGCAATTCCTGGTGCAGGATCCGGATGGATATCTGATACCAGCCGCCCTAGAGCTTGACCTGAGCCCAGGCACGGGTGGTGATGGAGGTGACCTGCTCTGGTCTGCGCATCAGCGCGTTCCAGGCTGAGCAGCAGGCGTCCACGATAGCGTCGTAGCTCTCCCACACGCGATGACTGAGAAAGTTGGCCCGCAGGAACTCCCACAGGTTCTCGACCGGGTTCAGGTCGGGCGCATAGCGAGGCAGCGGCAGCAGGCTGATGTTTGCGGGCAGTTGCAGCTTGGGTGAGGTGTGCCAGCCCGCGCCGTCGAGGACGAGGACAGCATGGGCTCCTTTGCTTACGCCCAGGCTGATCTCCGCCAGGTGGATGT
>NZ_JQKB01000034.1 GCF_000745835.1 Belnapia moabensis DSM 16746
CAGTAGCCGTGCCGTGGGGCCCGGTGCGCGCCGGTTCACCAGGCCTGCCAACCCCTCGGCGTTGTAACGGTGCACCCAATCGCGCAGGGTCTGCCGGTCCATGCCGCAGGTTGCGGCCGCGTCCGTGCGCGACTGCCCTTCCAGTACCAAGGCAAGAGCCAGCATGCGTCGCGCTGCGTTCGCGTCCCGACTGCGAGCTGCAGCCTGCCTCAGGGCATCCGCCGACAAGTCCTGCCGCGTGATCACCACCGCCATCGCAAGCCTCCCGAATCGAACCCCCGGGAGACAGCGAATCACGCCCGCCGCAAACCGCGGATCACATGCGAGTCAGTGACCATGGCGGTTGGTATGATCCGCTTCTCGGAGGCGCGGGATGAGGCTTGAGTTCGAGACGGCGGATGTTTTCACCGGGCAACGCTTCGGCGGCAACCCGCTGGCCGTCGTTTTCGGGGCCGAGGCGCTGGACACGGCGGCGATGCAGCGCCTGGCTCGGGAGTTCAACCTCTCCGAGACCGTCTTCGTCCTCGGGATCGAGGGCGATGCCGCTCGCATCCGCATCTTCACCCCGGGTTCGGAACTGCCCTTTGCCGGACACCCGAACGTCGGTGCAGCGGTGCTGCTGGCGCGGCGGCTGGGGCTGGCCGGCGAGCGGCTGCTGCTCGACCAGGCGGCGGGGCGGGTGCTGGCGCGGCTCGCCAGGGACGCAACGGGCGCGGTGACGGGGGCGGAGATCGAAGCGCCGCGGGCCTTCGCCGAAGCGGCACCCTTCACGGCGGCGGCAGCGGCGGCCTGCGCGGGACTGCCCGCTTCAGCGATTACCGCGCGGGTACATGCACCGCTGATCGGCGGCTGCGGCAATCACATTGCCTTTGCCGAGGTCGTGGATGCGGCCGCGCTGGCGGCCGCGAGCCCGGATGCGGCGGCCTTCCGTGCCCACCTGCCGGTGAGCACGGCGACCGGGCTTTACCTGCATGCGCCGCTGCCGGATGGGCGGCGGCGGGGGCGGATGTTCGGACCGCTGGAGGGCATCCCCGAGGATCCGGCGACGGGAAGCGCGAATGTGGCGCTGGCCGCGCTGCTGCTGCGGGCGGCAGGCGGGGAGGACATCGCCCTGGAGGTCGAGCAGGGAATCGAGATGGGACGGCCAAGCCTCCTTGCGATCCGCGCGTGGGAGGATGGTGAGGGCGGCCTGCGTGCCGCGGTCGGCGGCGGCGTGGTGCCGGTCTCGCAGGGCACCATCCTCGCCGATGGATGAGCTCGGCTTCCACCGAACCCTGCACCGGCTGGGGACGCTGCTGGATGTCGGCGCGCATGAGGGCGGCTTCACCCTGCCGCTGGCCGCCCTGCCCGGCTCGCGCGTCCTGGCCTTCGAGCCGCTGCCGGAGAGCTTCGCCCGGCTCCGCACCGCGGCCGGAGGGCTCGCGCATGTGACGCTCCGGCAGGAGGCGCTCGGCGATGCGACGGGCGAGGCGGTGCTGCGCCTTCCGGTCGTCGATGGCGTGCCGAACGGGCAATGGGCGAGCCTCGCCAAGCGTTATGACGGGCACGGGACGCATGTCGGCGAGCGGCAGGTCGCGGTCCCGCTGCGACGGCTCGACGAGTTCGGCCTGGACGACCTGACGGCGGTGAAGCTCGACGCCGAGGGCGCCGAATACGAGGTGCTGCGTGGCGCGGTGGAGACACTTCGCCGCTGCCGCCCTGTGCTCTCCATCGAGATCGAGGAGCGCCACCGGCCCGGCAGCACCTGGGCCGTGCCGCCCTTCCTCGACGCGCTCGGCTATGACGGCTTCTGGGAGCATTGGGGCGACTGGCGGCCCATGGCCGGGTTCGACCGCGCCACCATGCAGGTGGCGAGCGCGGACCCCTCCGTCTTCGCCGCCTCCGACCCTTATGTCTTCGTCTTCTACTTCCTGCCGCGCGAGCTGACGCCCGCAATGCTGGATCGCTTGCGGAAGGCAGAAGCCGGCGGCTGAACCCCAGCCCCTCCCCGCCCGTTCCCCTGCACGACACGGCAGGAGGGACGCATGGCCAATGCAACAGACCTCGCCCATGGCGAGATACCCGACCACATCCCGGTCATCGGCAGCGACGGGCGGAACGTCGGCACGGTGGACGGCACCGAGGGCGAGTACATCAAGCTGATGCGTGACGAGGCGGGGCAGCATCGCTGGCTGCCGCGCAAGCTGGTGGCGAGCCTCGAGGGCGGGCTGGTGCGGCTCTCGCTCCCCGCGGCGCAGGCAGCGGAGGCCATGGTCGACGAGGCGGCCCTGGCGCAACGGATGGCGCTCGACCCGGATGCCGGCGCCGCCTTCGGCCGGCCGGACGACAGCGGCCCGCATGGCAGCCGCGCCCAGGCGCATGGGCCGAAGGGCAGCCCCGACCGCCTGAAGGGCGGCCAGCGGCCGGCGGCGGATGGCGGCATCAACACCCACCGGAAATAGCCGCGCAGCGCTCAGGGCAGCGCGGGCAGCCACAGCACGTCGCTGATCCGCCGGGCGCCGGAGGCGAGCATCGCCAGCCGGTCGAAGCCGAGGGCAATGCCGCTGCCCGCCGGCATGCCGTGTTCCAGCGCGGCAAGGAATTCCTCGTCGATATCCCAGGCCTCGCCCGGGTGCTGGGCGCGGCGGGCCTCAGTATCGGCGATGAAGCGGGCACGCTGCTCCACCGGGTCGGTCAGCTCGTCGAAGGCGTTGGCCAGCTCGATCCCGCCGGCGAAGAGCTCGAAGCGCAGCGCCGCGCGCGGATCGGCCGGGTCACGCCGGGCGAGCGCCGCCTGCGGCGCCGGCCAATGGGTCAGGAAGGTCGCCCGCTCCCGTCCGAGATGCGGCTCGACCCGCTCCAGCAGCAGGCGGAAGAACAGGTCCTCCCACCCCTCCCCCTCGCGCGGCGAGATGCCGATGGCGCTGGCGGCGGCGCCGAGCGCCCCGGCATCGCCCTCGGTCGCCAGGATGTCGAGGCCGCCGCACCAGCGGTCGAAGGCCTCGGCCATGGTGATGCGCTCGAAGGGCAGGGTCAGGTCGGTCTCCACCCCCTCATGGCTGATGCGGGGCGGGCAGACGCCACGGACGAACTCCTCCGCCTGATCCATCAGCCCGGCGAGGCCGAGACCGGGGGCGTACCATTCGAGCATGGTGAATTCCGGGGCATGGCGCGGGCTCGCCTCGCCGTTGCGCCAGACCCGGGCCAGCTCGAAGACCGGGCCGGCGCCAGCGACCAGCAGGCGCTTCAGCGCCAACTCGGGCGAGGTGCGCAGCCACAGGGTCCGCCGCGCGCCGACACCGAGATGAGGCACGTATTCGCTACGGAAGGCCTGGAGATGAACCTCCATGCCCGGCACGGGCACGAGGCAGGGCGTCTCCACCTCGGTGAAGCCGTGGGTGGCGAAGAAATCCCGCGTGGCCGCGGTCAGCGCGGTGCGGCGATGGAGGAAGGGCAGCCGGTCGGCGAGGCTCGCCGGGTGCCAGTTCGGCAGGGAGGGCATTGCCGCGGAGCATGCCAGGGATTAGCTCCCGCCGCATCATGTCGACCCGCACCCTCCGCAGCGCCGCCGATCTCGCCGATGCCAGGCTGCTGCCCGCCGATGCGGTGGCAGCGGTGGCGCGGGTCGGAGAGCGCTACAGCATTGCGGTGACGCCGGCCGTCGCCGGGCTGATCGACCGCGCCGACCCGGCGGACCCCATCGCCCGGCAATACATCCCCGATGCCGCCGAGTTGCTGACCGCCGCCCACGAGCTCGAGGACCCGACGGCGGATGCGCCCTTCACCCCGGTCGAGGGCGTGGTGCATCGTTACCCGGATAGGGCGCTGCTGAAGCCGCTGCTCGCCTGCCCGGTCTATTGCCGCTTCTGCTTCCGCCGCGAGGCGGTCGGTGCCGATGGCGGCGTGCTGGGCGAGGCGGCTCTGGAAGCGGCGCTCGATTGGTTCGCGCGGACGCCGGCGGTGCGGGAGGCGATCCTCACCGGCGGCGATCCGCTGATGCTCTCGCCGCGGCGGCTGGGCGCGATCCTCGGGCGGCTGGCGGCGATGCCGCATATCGAGCTGCTGCGAATCCACAGCCGCGTGCCGGTGGCGGCGCCCGATCTCGTCACGCCCGCGCTGGCCGAGGCGCTCGGGGCGGTGGCGAGGCCGCTCTATCTCTGCGTCCATGCCAACCATGCGCGGGAATTCTCCCCCGCCGCCATAGAGGCGCTGGGGCGGCTGCACCGCGCGGGCGTGGTGGTGCTCGGGCAGAGCGTGCTGCTGCGCGGGGTGAATGACAGCGCCGAGGCGTTGGAGGGGTTGTTCCGCGCCATGCTGCGGGCGCGGGTGAAGCCCTACTACCTCCACCAGCTCGACCCGGCGCCGGGGACGGCGCGCTTCGCCGTGCCGGTGGAGGAAGGCCGCGCGCTGCTGCGGGCGCTGCGCGGGAGGGTCAGCGGTCTCGCCTGGCCGACTTATGTGCAGGAACGGCCAGGCGGTGCCGGGAAAGTGCCGCTCGGGCCAGCTTATGACGGCGCCTGATCGCGCGGGATCGGCTGCGCCTCGACCTGGCGGCTGACGGCGGCCGGTTCGCGCTCCAGCAGCGGCGCCTGCGGGGCCGGGTTCAGCCGCGGCTCGGCCGGTGGCACCAGCCAGCCTGCGGCATAGGGGCCGCGCACGGTGACCAGTGCGAGGATCGCCAGCAGGAAGAGCAGGCCGAAGGGGAAGCCGTTGCCGATCGTCAGCAGCATGTTAATAATGCCGGCGCCAAGCAGGATGACCAGCAGCACGGCGGCGCGCTGCGGCTCGGTCAGCCTGTCATACCAGAGATTCCAGCGGTAGAGGCTGTCGGCGCCTTCGATCCGCATCTGCGCGCGGCCCGGCTGCTCCGGGTGAGGCTGGACCCAGCCCATCGCATGCGGCAGGCGCACCGCCGTCAGCGCGGCGATCGCCAGGATGACCAACAGGGCGAAGGGGAAGCCTATCGCGACCGTCAGCCACATGTTGATGGCGCCGACCAGCACCACCGCTCCGGCGACGACATTGAACCGCAGGTCCTCGGGCGCCTGGTCATACAGGCGGTTCCAGTGCTGCACGCGTTCGGCATAGGTCATGGATGTTCCCCTCCGGGTTGATCTCGGTTTGTGCGCTCTCCAGGTGTCGGTGCGGCCGCATGCAAGGAATGGGCGGCGCGCTGTCGCTTGCGCCGGCGTGATAGACGCAAGGGCGCCGGGCGAGGGATCACATGGCCTCGACGGGGCATGGTGCCAAGGGCGGAACGGTAGGCGAGGTTGCCAGGACGGGGCTTGGCCGCTAAACCGCGGCCAGTCCGCGTGCCGGCCCCGCCGGCGCGCCGCTGCTCATTCCGCCCTTTCAGACGTCAGGTCCCGCCCCATGGCAAAGATGCAAGCCAACCAGATGCGTGCCGGCATGGTCATCGAGTTCGAAGGCCAGCGCTACACCATCCTCAAGCAGAACATCATGATCCCGGGCAAGGGCAACGCGATCATCCAGGTCGACATGCGCAACATCAAGACCGGCGCGAAGAAGGACCAGCGCTGGCGCACGGCGGACACCGTCGAGCGGCTGATGACCGAGGACAAGGAGTTCACCTACTCCTACGCCGAGGGCGACACGCTGATCCTGATGGACCCGGAGACCTACGAGCAGACCACCGTCTCGAAGGACATCCTCGGCGACCGGCTGCCCTTCCTGGTCGAGAACATGACCGTCGGCGTGCGGCTGATCGAGGGCGAGCCGGTGGCGATGACCCTGCCGCCGCAGGTGACGCTCGAGGTGGTCGAGGCCGACCCGGTGGTGAAGGGGCAGACCGCCGCTTCCTCCTACAAGCCGGCCATGCTGTCGAACGGCGTGAAGACCATGGTGCCGCCCTTCGTCACCACCGGCGAGAAGATCGTCGTGAGCACCGAGGACGCCTCCTATGTGGAGCGGGCCAAGGGCTGAGAGAGGAATCGAGTCTTGGCGTCTCCTGCCCGTCTCTCGCCTGCGCTCAATGTCGTCGTCTCGGCGGTGCAGAAGGCCGGGCGCCGGCTGCTGCGCGACTTCGCCGAGGTCGAGCAGCTCCAGGTGTCCTCCAAGGGGCCCGGCGACTTCGTCTCCCAGGCTGATCTTCGGGCGGAGGAGACGCTGCGCCAGGATCTCGGTCGGGCGCGGCCGAATTTCGCCTTCCTCATGGAGGAGAGCGGCACCCACGGGGCAGAGGATTGGGAGTGGCGCTGGGTCGTCGATCCACTCGACGGCACCACCAACTTCCTGCACGGCATCCCGCATTGGGCGATCAGCGTCGGCATCGAGCGGCGGCTGGAGGACGGGCGGAGCGAACTCGTCGCCGGTGTCGTCTACAACCCGGCCGCCAACGAGATGTTCTGGGCGGAGCGGGGCGTCGGCGCCTTCCTGAACGACCGGCGGCTGCGCGTCTCCGGGCGGAAGGACCTGCGCGAGGCGCTGTTCGCCACCGGCATCCCCTTCGCCGCGGCGCCGCGCCGGGCGGAGTTCACCCATACCCTCGCCCGGATCATGCCGCAGGTGGCAGGCGTGCGGCGCTTCGGCGCGGCCTCGCTCGACCTCGCCTGGTTGGCTGCCGGCCGCTACGACGGCTATTGGGAACTGAACCTCAAGAAGTGGGACATCGCCGCGGGCCTCGTCCTGGTGCGGGAGGCGGGCGGCTTCATCACCGATCCGCAGGGCGGCGATGCCTATTACGCCGAGGGCAATGTCGTCGCCGGCAACCAGGCGCTGCAAGGCAAGCTGCGCGAGGTGGTGGCGGAGGGTGTCGCCGCCGCCGAGGCGAGCCGCCAGCGCCAGGCGGGTTGAGGCCGGGCGTTGGATTTCATGGCCGGCCCTGCTCCGGTGCGGCCTCCGTTCGCACTGGCTCCCGGATCCCGTCCTGGCTTGCTATTCTATCGAGCAGATAGTTCCGCTCAGGTGATTCCACCTGGCCGGGGTTTGCCCTAGTTTGGTGAAGTGACGCGCCTCGCCATCGTCCTCTGGCTGCTGGCCAGCCTGCATCCGGCCGCGGCCCAGCCGACGGAGGCGGAGGAGAGCATCCCTGCCCCGCCCGCGGCTGTGCCGCCGCGCCCGGCCGATCTCGCCGGACCTCAGCCCGCGACGGCCTTGTCCCCGCCCGCCCTGGCGCTCCGCGGCCTGCCGGCCGGGCTGGAGGCGTTGCCGAATGGCGGGGCGCGGCTGCGCTTCCCCGCCGGGACCGATAGCTTGCCGCAAGGCGCCGAGGGCAGCCTCGCCGATCTCGGCCGCCGCATCGCTGCCGGGCCGGCCGGGCGGGTGACGGTGACGGCCCAAGCCTCTGGGCCGGTCGCCGACATCTCCGCGGCGCGGCGCACGAGCCTCGCCCGCGCGATCGCGGTCAAGCAGGCCCTGGCCACGGGCGGCCTTGCGCCGACGCGGATCGATTTGCGCCCTATGGGCCGCACCGGCGAGCCATTCGATGCCGTCGATATCCAGCCGCCCGAGCCACCGCCGGCGCGATGAGGAGCCATCGATGACCCCACCGCTCCGCTTTCTCTGGCGCATGCTGGTCTTCCTCGCGGTGGTGCTCGGGGTCGGGTTGCTGCTGGCGCCGGAACTCGCCACCGCCTTCGCCGCCAATCCGCTGCTGAACGGGCTGATCCTCGGCGTCTTGGTCATGGGCATCGCCTGGAACCTCCGCCAGGTCTTGGTGCTGAAGCCGGAGGTCGCCTGGCTCGAGCATTTCCGCGCGCCGAGGCTCGGCGCCCCAGCGCAGCCGGCACCGAGCCTGCTCGGCCCGATGGCGAGCATGTTCTCCGCCCGGCGCTCGGACAGGCTCTCGCTCTCGGCGCCGGCGATGCGGAGCGTGCTGGACGGCATCGCCTCCCGCCTCGACGAGACACGGGAGCTGTCGCGCTACATGACCGGGCTGCTGATCTTCCTCGGCCTGCTCGGCACCTTCTGGGGACTGTTGCTGACCATCGGCTCCGTCTCCGAGGTGATCGGGGGGATGTCGGTCGGGTCGGGGGATCTCAACCAGCTCTTCAACCAGTTGAAGACCGGGCTCGCGCAGCCGCTCAGGGGCATGGGAACGGCCTTCTCCTCCTCCATGCTCGGGCTGGCGGGGGCGCTGGTGCTCGGCTTCCTCGACCTGACGGCGGGGCAGGCGCAGAACCGCTTCTACAACGAGCTGGAGGAATGGCTGGCGGGCATTACCCGGCTGTCCTCCGGCGTGCTGGGCGATGCGGGCGGCGAGGCGATGGGCAGCGTGCCGGCCTATGTGCAGGCGCTGCTGGAGCAGACGGCCGAGAACCTGGAGGGGCTTCAGCGCATCCTGGCCCGCGGCGAGGAGGGCCGGGCGCAGACCGGGCAGGCCATGCTGACGCTCACCGAGCGGCTGACGGCGCTGACCGACCAGATGCGTGCCAGCCAGTCCCTCATGCTGCGCGTCGCCGAGCAGCAGGCGCAGCTCGCCCCGGTTCTGGCGCGGCTGGCGGATGCGCAAGCACAGCCGCAGGTGGACGAGGTGCTGCGCGGGCATCTCCGTAATGCCGAGCTGCATCTCGCCCGGCTGGTCGATGAAGTGGCGCAGGGCCGGCAACAGGCGACCAACGAAATTCGCAGCGAAATCAAGCTAGTGGCGCGCACGATTGCGGCGCTCTCTGAAGATCAGTCGCGGTAATGGCAGGGTCTGGCGGACGGCGCCGGGCACGGGGCGGCGGCGGGCTCGATGCCTGGCCGGGCTATGTGGATGCGCTTTCGACGCTCCTCATGGTGCTCATCTTCGTGCTGCTGGTCTTCGTGTTGGCCCAGGGCTTCCTCTCCGTCACCCTCTCCTCGCGTGACCGGGCGCTCGACCGGCTGAACCGGCAGGTGGCCGAGCTGGCCGAGCTGCTGTCGCTGGAGCGTGGCCAGACCGGCGAGCTGCGCAGCGCCCTCACCCGCACCGCCGAGGAGCTGCGCGGAGCAGCGGCGGCGCGGGATGCCTTGCAGACGCAACTGCGCGACCTGCGGGATGAACGGGACCGGCTTTCCACCGAGCGTGATGCGGCACGCGGCGAGCGGGACCAGCTCACCGCGCGGCTGACCGATCTCGAGCTGACCAGCCGCGGCGCGCCGGAGCGCATCGCCGCGTTGGAGCGGCAATTGGCCGATGCCTTGCAGCGGGCCGAGGCGACCGGGGGCGACGCGGCACAGATCGTCGCCCGGCTGACCGAGGCAACGCGGGCCCTCGCCACCGAGCGGACCGGACGGCAGCAGCAGGAGGCGCGGGCGGCCGATCTCGACCGCCAGCTCGGCGACGCACGGGGCGCGGCGGAGACGGCGCGGCAGGAGCTTGCCGGCCTCAGGCGACAGTTGCAGGAGGCGCAGGGGCAGCTCGCCGAGACGCAACGTCAGCTCGCCGCCATGCGGCAGGAAATGGCGGCGCTCGACCAGCAGGTGAAGGTGGATCGCGCCACCATCGAGGCACGGCTCTCCGACATCGTCCGGCTCAACGAGCAGGTGCGGGCCCTCACCGCCTTGCGCGACCAGCTGGAGCGCCAGGCGCAGGAAGCCGCACGGCGCGCGGGCGACGAGGCGCAGCGGCGCACCGCTGCCGAGGCCGCGACCGGCAGCGAGCAGGAGCGGCGCCAGGCGGCGGAGCGGGTGGCAGCCGAGCAGGCTCGGCTCGCGGAAAGCGCCCGCGCCCAGGTTGCCCTGCTCGGCCGGCAGATCGAGGAACTGCGCAACCAGATCGCCCGGGTCGCGGCGGCGCTGGACGCGGCCGAAGCATCGGGGCGGGACAAGGATGCGCAGATCAGCGCCCTCGGTACCCGTCTGAATGCAGCCCTTGCCGCCCGGGTGGAGGAGCTGCAGCGCTACCGCAGCGACTTCTTCGGCCGGCTGCGGGACGTGCTGGGCGACCGGCCGGATGTGCGGATCGTCGGCGATCGCTTCGTCTTCCAGTCCGAGGTGCTCTTCCCGCCGGGCAGCGCCGAGCTGTCGGCGGCCGGCCAGCAGCAGATCCGGGCGATCGCGCGCGTGCTGCAGGATCTCGCGGCGAAAATCCCGCAGGATGTAAACTGGCTGTTGCGCGTCGACGGCCATGCCGACCGCACGCCGATCCGCAGCCCGCGCTATGCCAGCAATTGGGAGCTTTCAGCGGCGCGCGCCATCGCCGTATCGCAGTTGCTGATGGCCGAGGGGCTGCCGCCAAACCGCGTGGCGGCGACGGCCTTCGGCGACAACCAGCCGCTCGATGCGGGCGACACGCCGGAGGCGCTGGCGCGCAACCGGCGGATCGAGCTGCGGTTGACCGATCGCTAGAGCACCCCGATCGGGTAGGATCATCCGATCAGGAGCATTTTACTCGACTCGGCAATACCTTGACGGGGCTTCTTCAGACCAGTTGCGAATGCGAATCGCCCTAGGCCGGCGGATTGCCGGCGACCGGGTCTAGCTTGTAGCCACCGGCTTCGGTCAGCAGCAGCCGGGTATGGGAGGGGTCGGGCTCGATCTTCTGCCGCAGGCGGTAGATGTGAGTCTCGAGCGTATGCGTCGTCACCGCGCTGTTGTAGCCCCAGACCTCGTTCAGCAGGATCTGCCGCGGCACGGGCTTGCCGCCCGCCCGATAGAGGAATTTGAGGATCGCGCTTTCCTTGTCGGTCAGGCGGATCTTGCGGTTGCGAGCCGGCTCCATCAGCAGCTTGGCGCTTGGGCGGAAGAGGTAGGGCCCGACGGTGAAGACCGCGTCCTCGCTGTTGTCGAAGACCCGCAGCTGGGCGCGGACCCGGGCCAGCAGCTCCGGCAGGCGGAAGGGCTTTGCAATGTAGTCATTGGCGCCGGCATCGAGACCGCGGATGATGTCGGCCTCCGCATCCGCGCCGGTCAGCATGATGATCGGCATCTGCCGCCCCTCGCGGCGGAGCTTGGCGCAGAAGTCGCGGCCATCCGCATCGGGCAGGCCGATGTCGAGGAGGATGGCGTCGTAGCGGGCATTGGCATTGGCCAGCTTCGCTTCCGCCTCGCCCGCGCTCTCGGCTTCGTCGGCGGCGAAGTCGCCATCGATGGCGAGTTGCTCGACCAGGGTGGAACGCAGGGCAGCATCGTCCTCGACGATCAGGATAGGGCGGGGCGTCGCCATTGGACCTCCGAAAAAGACATCGCCAATTCGCTATGCCGGACGCATTTGGCGACCAGGGCTCAGCGATTGAAACCATAAAGCGAACCTGCGCACCTCACGGATGCGTCGGTTAGGCTACACGTTATTGCGAAACAGGTTCGAACACTGGCCTGCAGGCAGTCAGTGCCCGCACCGGCCAGTGAAGCTTATCTTGTAACGTTCTGAAAAGACGGCAAACCTGTATGGTCAGAGCAGCTTGCCTTCGAAAGGCGGCACCAGATCCGGTGCTTCGAACTCCACAACCCATAAATCCGGGTCGCGTTTCACTTGCCGTTCGATATAGGCATCGGCCACCGCCTCCTCGACGGGTACCGGCCCGGTGCTGCGGAGCCAGGCGGGGCGACCCTCCGCATCACGCACCTGGCTGAGCACGACGAGGCCTTCCCGACCGCGCAGCACGCAGAGGATGCCGCCCGAATCCGGGTCACCCCTGCGCAGCACCGCACCGCTGCGGCCGCCGATATCGGCGAGCCGCAATGCCATAGAGACCCAGATGCCGGCCTTCACGCGCGCTTCCATGAAGCGCATAGGCCCGGAACCGGGTACGCCCGGCAAGCCCCTGCTTGCCGAGAGCCGCGACCTCCGCCACATCTCGGGCGATCAGGGCCAGGATGGGGTTGGACCGTGGACCAGCGTAAGATGACCGAGGGCCAGCGCGCCTATGAGGCGAAGCGGGCGGCCAAGGCAGGGATGAGCCTGGAGAAATGGATGGCGCTCAAGGCGAAGGAAGCCGAGGCGGAGCGCGCCGCCGCAGCCAAGGCGGTGGAAACCACACAGCCGACCAAGAAAAGCGGCTTTTTCAGCAGGTTGATGGAGCGGGCTCAGAAGCCGATTTAGATCATTCGCAGTAGGGTTCCGTCGCGGCGGATGGCTTGGTGAAAGATCACCCCGCCGATATGGAGGACGAGCAGCACGAGGATCGCGTAGCCACCAACCGTATGGGCGGTCTGGATGGCACCGGCGAGCGTCTCGTTCGTCTCCATGAATTTCGGTAACTCGATGAAGCCAAGATAGGCCGTCTGGCCGCGCAGCGGGAAGCCCCAGGCATTGGTGGCGATGAAGCCGAGGATCGGCTGCAGGATCAGCAGCGCATACAGCGCATGATGGACCCCGGCAGCGGTGCGCCGCAGCAGCAGGGGAATGTGGTCCGGCAGCGGCTGCGGTGGATAGGCGGCGCGCCAGGCGAGGCGAGCCAGCGCGACAATGAGAATAGTCAAACCAGCCGATTCATGAACGGCATAGAAGGGCATCTTCACGTCATCTTTGATGAACTGAATGACGAAACCGACCGGCCAAGCCAGGGCCAGCAAGGCGACGGTGACCCAGTGGAACCACTTCGATCCGGTGCTGTAGGCCTGCATGACGGCGCCTCCTCTGGCGTGGTCGCCGCCCATGCCGATTGGAGCATCGACCCGCGCAAGCGTTGGATATCAGTGGCTGAGCGTAAAGGGGAAGGTTGGCGCATGGCGGCGCCGCGGCCGGTTGGGGCGCTGGAGGGGCTGGTTGAGGGGCTGATCGCCCCCGGGCGAGCGGTGGCGCTGGGGCTCGACCTGCCGCTCGGCCTGCCGCGGGCTTATGCGGCGGGCCGGGCGGAGGCGGGCTTTCTGGATTTCCTGCACGGGCTGGCGGCGCGGCCCGGCTTCTTCGAGGTGAGCGCGGGGCTGGAGACGGTTTCGGCGGAGCGGCCCTTCTACCCGGCGCGCGGCATCAAGGGGATGACTCGGGCGGCGCATGCGGCAGCGCTCGGCTTCAGCGGGCCAGAGGGACTGTCGCGCTGGTGCGACCGGGCGACGGCGGAACGGCCGGCGGGAGCGCCGGTGTTCTGGACACTCGGGGCGAACCAGTCGGGCAAGGCGGCGATCGGCGCCTGGAGGGACTGGCTGGTGCCAGCGCTCGGCGCGGGGGCACCGGTCCGGCTCTGGCCCTTCGAGGGAACGTTGCACGATCTGCTGGCGCCGGGGTGGGCGGTGCTGGCCGAGGTCTATCCGGCGGAGGCGCTGCGGCAGTGCGGGCTTCGTCTCGAAGGCAGCAAGCGGGCGCAGGGGCCGCGGCGGACACTGGCCCCAGCCCTGCTCGCCCTCCTGGCAGCGCGTGGCGTGGTGCCGGAGCCGCGTTTGGAGGCCACCATCGCCGATGGGTTCGGCGCAGATGCGGCGGGGGAGGACCGCTTCGATTCGGTGATCGGGCTGCTCGGGCTGATCGGCGTGCTGGATGGGGTGCGGCCGGACTTCATCCCGGACGATCCCTGGGTCTGGCGCTGGGAGGGCTGGGTGCTGGGGCAGACGGCGCTGCCCCGCCTCGTCACGCCATGAAGTCGAGCGTCGTGTTCATCGCCTCGCGGGCCGGGATGCGGAGGAGGCCGGGCGCCTCAATGAAGGGCACGCCATTGATGCGGAGCGCCGAGGCCGTCTCCGCCAGCGAGCGGATGCGGAGTCCGAGCAGCGCCATGTGGTCGCCGCGGCCGGCCGGGTCGGGCGCCGCCTCACCCAGTTCGGAGGCGACGGTGGCATGCGGGGCGGCTTCCACCACCGCCTCGCCGGACTGGAGCGTGGCGCGCCCATCCGACCCGATGCTCACCGCATCGGCGCCGAACATGCGGCGGAAGAGCGCCGCCTGCCGCTCCGGGTCCCGCACCGAGAGCAGGATGCGGGCGACGCCGAGCCCGCCATTGGGGTGGGACTGCCATTCCGGGCGCCAGACATGCTCCGGTGTCAGGTGCTCGCACCAATAGAGGCGGCCGTCGAAGGCGGCGGCGCGGTCGAGGCGAGCGGTGCGAAACCTGGCGTCCTGCCGTGTGCCGTCGGGCAGATCGGCGGGGCGGTGGAAGGCCTGGGCGGGCCCGACCGGCACGCCGCGGGCCTGCTGCGCGGCGGCGAGCGCCTCGGCGTCGCCAGTACGGAAGACGAGGCCGTTCAGCCCGATTGGATAGGGCGCGATATCGGGGCGAAGCGCGCCGCCCGGCACATCGGTGCCGAGCAGTTCCAGATAGTCGCGGCCGAGGATCGCCAGATGGTTGGCGGAGCCGAGGCTGTGCTTGCCCATCGGCGTCAGTTGGAAGCCGAGGCGGCGCCAGGCCTCGGCACCCTCGGCCATGCGGTCGCGGACATCGATGACGATGTGGTCGATGAGGTTGTCCATCTCACCCCTCCCGGCGATAGAGGCCGGCGGCTTCGGCGGCCTGGGCGGCGAGCGCCACCATCAGGGCGAGCGTCGGCGCCGCCACACCGCGCTCCCGTGCCAGGCGGAGCGGTGCCTGGAAGAGCGCATCGACCTCCATCGGCCGGCCAGCCTCGAGGTCCTGCAGGATGGAGGGCTTGTGCGGGATGTCGGCCGAGAGGTTGATCCTGTCCTCCGCCGCGCCGCCGACCGGGCGCCCCATGGCGGCGGCGATGGCGAGGCCCTCCTTCACCACCTCCACCGCTGCGGCGCGGACGGTGGCGTCGCGGAAGGTCTCCTGCATGTTGCGTCGGCTGAGGATGCAGAAGGGGCCGTTGGAGAGGTTGTTCAGCAGCTTGGCCCAGACATCGGTGCGGATGTCCTCGGCGACGCTGCAGGGGAGGCCGCCCTGCTTGAAGGCGCCGGCCAGCGCCATGGCGCGGGGGCTGCGGGAGCCGTCCGGCTCGCCGAGGATGAGCTTGCTCGACTTGCTGGTGACCTCGATGATTCCGGGCTCCGGCACGGAGCAGGCGGAATAGACCACGCCGCCGATCGCCCGCGCCGGGCCGACGGCATTCCAGACCGCGTCGCCGGGATCGGCCTCGGGGACGCGCCGGCCCTCCTCAGCTCCGCCATGATGGGCGAAGTACCACCAGGGGATGCCGTTGGTGACGAAGGCGACCGGCGTCTCCGGCCCGAGCAGCGGGGCGATGGCGCGGGCGACGCCGGCCAAGGCCGGGACCTTGGTGCAGACGACGACGGCATCCTGCGGGCCGAGCTCGGCCGGGTCGGCAGCGGCCTTGGGGCGGCATTCAATCGCGCCGTCCGGCAGGCGGATGGTCAGGCCGCGCTCGCGGATGGCGGCAAGCTGGGCGCCACGGGCGACGACCGAGACCTCGGCGCCGCCCTGGGCCAGCCGGCCGGCGAGATGGCCGCCGATAGCGCCAGGGCCGTAGATGCAAATCTTCATGCGGCGTCCTCGGTCGGGGTGTAGAGCCCGGCGGCAATGGCGGCGCGGGTCGCCAGCGCCACCATCAGGGCAAGCGTCGGCACGGCGAGGCCGGCCTCGCGGGCGATCCGCAGCGGGGCCTGGAGCATCGCCTCCACCTCCATCATCCGCCCGGCCTCAAGGTCCTGCAGGATAGAGGGCTTGTGGCGCAGCGTCGCCGCGCGGGCGACGCGGGCAGCGGGCGCATCGCCGGGGATCGGCCACCCCTCGGCGGCGGCGATGGCGGTGACTTCCTCCGACATTCGGATGGCCGTCTCGCGTGCCTCGGCGCTCTGCAGTGTGTCCTGCATGCAGGAGCGCGTCAGGATGCAGAGCGGGCCGCTGACGAGATTGCCGAGCAGCTTCTGCCAGACCGCCTGCCGGATGTCGGGCACCACCGGCGAGGGCAGGCCGCCGGCGGCGATGGCGGCGGAGAGCGCCTGGGCGCGGGGGGAGATGCGGCCATCCACCTCGCCGAGGATGACGCGGCCGTCGCTGGTCTCGACCTCGACGACGCCGGGCTCGGTGACCTCGCAGGCGGAGTAGACCACGCCGCCGATGGTGCGCGGGATGCCGATCGCATGGCGCAGCGCACCGCCCGGGTCAAGCGCCGGCAGCTTCTGGCCGTCGCGCGCCGTCGCATCGTTGTACCACCAGGGGATGCCGTTCATGACGAAGGCGACCGGCGTCTCGGGCCCGAGCAGCGGGGCGATGGCGGCGGCGACGCTCGGCAGGGCGGGCGCCTTGGTGGTGACGATCACCGCATCCTGAGGGCCGAGCGCGGACGGGTCGGCGCTGGCGCGGGGGCGGCAATGGATGGTGCCGTCCGGGGCGTGGACGGTGAGGCCGCGTGCCTCGATGGCGGCGAGGTTGGCGCCGCGGGCGACGACCGAGACATCGGCGCCACCCTTGGCCAGCCGGGCGGCGACATGGCCGCCGATGGCGCCGGCGCCGAATATGCAGACCTTCACGCCACGGCATCCTTGAGCGCGGCGACGGCGGCGATGCCGGCCTCGACCAGGCGGGCGGCGAGGCGGGCGCCGTGCTCGGAATTGCCGGGGCGGCTGTCGACGCAGGCGACGCCGCCGGGGGCGACCTCCTCCACCTCCGTCGGCACGGCGACCTCGACACCGGCCAGGCGGATCGTGCCGAAACTGGCGATGGGCTGGCCGAGGATGGTGCCAGCCGGCTCGCGGGCGCGGGCCTGCTCCGGGTGGCAGAGATCGGGGCGGAGATGCAGCGCGACGGACCAGACCGGGTCGCCGCCATGGCCGAAGCTCTCCGGCTTGCCGCCGAATTCGGCATGGAGCACACCGGCGATGCGCCAGAGATGCAAGGCGGGGATCACCACCCCATGCCGACGGCGAAGCCCGCGCGCCGCGGCATCGACCGGGGCGATGGATCCGGCATGGCCGTTGAGGATGAGGATGCGGCGGCAGCCGGTGCGGATCAGGTTGCCGCAAACTTCCTCCACCACCGCTTGGAGCAGGCCGGGGGTGAGGACGATGCCGCCGGGCACCATGCCGAAGTAATCCTCGCCGCCGAAGGGGATGGCGGGAAGCACGAGGGAGCCGGTGCCAGCCGCGATGCGGTCGGCCAGCGCCTCGGCCAGCAGGTAGTCGCCCATCGGCGCCTGCGGGCCATGGGTTTCGAGGCTGCCCATGGGCAGGATGGCGCAGGCCCCCTGCCCCAGCCGCTCGGCGACCTCCGGCCAGGCCAACTCGGCGATGCGGTTGGTCATGCGAGCATGTCGAGCGCGATGCGGGTCAGCGCCTGGGCGCCGAGGCCGATGCAACGCTCGTCGGGCTGGTAGCGGTCATTGTGCAGATGATCGTGCCGGCCGGGCGCGCCGCTGCCGATGCGAAGCTGGAAGGCGGGGACGCGCTCGGCGAATTCGGCGAAATCCTCGGCGCCCATGCTGGGACGGCCTTCCACCACCACATCGCCGAACTGGCGCCGGACCGCGGCGATGGCAGGGTCGAGCACGCTGTCGGCATTGACGAGCGGCGGCACGCCGCGGCGGTAGCTCAACGTGCACTCGACGCGGTGCATCGCCTCCAGCCCGGCGGCGAGGCGCTTCAGCCCAGCCTCTGCGACATCACGCGCCGCATGGTGCAGCGTGCGCACGGTGCCGCGCAGCTCCACCGTCTCCGGGATGATGTTGGGCGCGGTGCCGCCATGGATCATGCCGATGGTGACGACGCCGGGCATCAGAGGATCCAACTCGCGGCTGACGACGGTCTGCGCCTGCGCGATGAAGGCGCCGGCGGCGACGATGGGATCGACGGCCTTGTCGGGGTGCGCCGCATGGCCGGACTTGCCGCGGATGACGAGGTCGAAGCGGTCGGCGGCGGCGAGGGTCGAGCCTCGGCAATAGCCGAACTGCCCGGCCGGCATGTCCGGATGGTTGTGGAAGCCGAGCGCCATGTCGACGCCCTCGAGCACGCCGTCCTTCACCATCTCGGCGGCGCCGCCGAGCGATTCCTCGGCCGGCTGGAAGACGAGCACGACGCGGCCGGCGAGTTGCGGGGCGAGGTCCTTCAGCACCTCCGCGGCACCGAGCAGCGTCGTCGTGTGGATGTCATGGCCGCAGGCATGCATCTTCCCCTCCACCGTGCTGGCGAAGGGCAGGCCGGTCATCTCATGGATCGGAAGCGCGTCCATGTCGGCGCGGATGGCGAGCGTCGGGCCGGGGCGGCCACCCTCGATCACGCCGACCACGCCGGTGCGGCCGACGCCCGTGCGGTGCGCGATGCCCATGCGGGCGAGTTCCGCGGCGACGATGCCGCTGGTGCGCACTTCCTCGAAGGCGAGTTCGGGATGCGCGTGGATGTCGCGGCGGATCTCGACGAGCCGCGGCTCCAGCGCCGCGACCGCCTCCCGGATGCGGGTCTCGGGGTCGTTCAGGCGGGGCGAGGCTGCCATCGGCGTGGGTTCCTGCTCGGTATCGGTGCGGCGAGGATCGTGGCAAAGCAGCGATGCCGCAAGCCGTCACCGGCAAGTTTTGCTGCGCTGCAGCACGGGATGCATGGCTTGCCCCCCGTCTACCCGCCATGCGATAGGCAGCACGCTTCAAGGGAGGAGGACGCCCGGGATGCTGCCGCGCCGAGCCTGGCTCGCCGGCGGTGCCGTTTTCGCGGCGCTGCCCGCGATTGCGTGCGCCCAGGGCAAGTCCTGGCCCGCACAGCCCATCCGTCTCATCGTGCCTTTCGCCCCGGGCGGCACCACGGATCTCGCCGCGCGGCTGGTGAGCCAGGGGCTAGGGGACCGGCTCGGCCAGCCGGTGGTCGTTGAGAACCGGCCGGGAGCGGGGGCGACGCTCGGCGCCGCGCAGGTGGCGCAGGCCGCACCGGACGGGCTCACCCTGATCGTCTCCAACATCGCCAGCCACGGCATCGCGCCTTCGCTCTATCGCGACCTGCGCTACGATCCCCTGCGCGACTTCACGCATATTGCACTGCTGATCGAGACACCCTCGGTCTTCGTCGCCAACCAGCGCTTTCCACCGGGCGATCTCGGCGAGGTGGTGCGGCTCTCGCAGGAGCAGCCGCGCGGGCTCGACATCGCTTCCTCCGGCTCCGGCTCCTCCAATCACCTTCTCATTGTCCAGTTCGGCCAGATGACGGGCGCGCGGGTGAACCACGTGCCCTATCGCGGCGCTGGCCCGGCCATGACCGATGGCATCGCCGACGTGGTGCCGATGATGTCGGACAGCCTGCCGAGCGCTGCCGGCCATCTCCAGGCCGGTGCGGTACGCGGCATGGCGGTGGCGACGGCGGCGCGGCATCCGGCCTTCTCGGCGGTCCCGACCTTTCGCGATCAGGGCGTCGACCTGGTGTCGAGTTCCTGGTTCGGCATCTCCGGCCCGGCAGGCCTGCCGCCGGCGGTGGCCGAGAGGCTGAACCGGGAGATCAGCACCGTGTTGGCGGAGCCAGGCACGCAACGGCGCTTCGCCGAGCTTGGCGGTCTCGTCAGGCCGCTTTCGCCTGCCACCTACGCGGAGTTCATCGCCGGGGAGGTGGCGCGATGGGCTCCGATCGTGCAGGCATCCGGCGCCAGGGCGGATTAGCAAGCCAAGCCAGGGAATTCGGGGACGCTCCGGCTTGACCGGAGGCGCTCCATAGGGTTGTCGTTGCACGATTAAGATTGGGGAAATGCCGGGTCGCCCCGGCAAGCTGGGAGCCGGGAAGGGTCGCCGCATGAAAATCAATGCCAAGGATGTCGCTTCAGGGGTGTTGCTCATCCTGATCGCTGCCACGGGACTCTGGCTGAACGGCGACCACTCGCTCGGCAGTGCCCGACGCATGGGCCCAGGCTACATGCCCATGCTCGTGTTCTGGGCCCAGATGGCTCTCGGTACCATCGTGCTCGCGCTGGCCTTCTTCAACGGTCCGGATCCGCTGGAGAAGTGGACCGGGCTCGACGCCTCTATGCTGATCATCTCGGTCATCGTCGGCACCGCAGTCGGGCTGGCGGCGCCCTATATCAGCTCCTTCTTCGAAAGCTCGTACGGGTCGCTTGGCATCGGCATGCTCGCCGGGTTCCTGGTCCTGGCCTACGCGGCCGGCTGGCGGCTGCTGGCCTTCATCTGCGCGGCGATGTGCGCCTTCTGCCTTCTGCTCGAAAAGGGCGGGCTGATGCTGGCGCTGGCCGTGACCATCGGCATCGCCTGCCTCGCGGAGCCGGAGCACCGCTCGCGGCCGCTCGGCGTGCTCGGCATCACGATCTTCCTGCTGGCGATGTGCTGGTGGATCTTCATCAAGCAGCTCGACATCCGCGTGGCCGTCTGGCCGCTTCAGTACTGATCAGACGCCGGGAAGGGACACGCAACGGTCATGGACATCCTAGGTAACCTGGCGCACGGCTTCAGCGTCGCGCTCAGCTTCAACAACCTGCTGTTCGCGCTGGTTGGCGCCCTGATCGGCACCGCCATCGGCGTGTTGCCGGGCATCGGCCCTGTCGCCACCATCTCGCTGCTGTTGCCGATCACCTTCGGCCAGCCGGCAACCACCGCCATCATCATGCTGGCGGGCATCTATTACGGCGCCCAGTATGGCGGATCGACCACCGCGATCCTGCTGAACCTGCCTGGCGAAATCAGTTCGGTCGTGACCACCCTCGAGGGCTACAAGATGGCCCGGAACGGCCGGGCGGGCGCGGCGCTAGCCACCTCGGCGCTGTCCTCCTTCTTTGCCGGCACGGTGGCCACCATCGTGGTCGCCGGCTCGGGGCCGTTGCTGACGTCGGTGGCGCTGTCCTTCGGGCCGGCGGACTACTTCTCGCTCATGCTGCTCGGCCTCATCATCTCGGCCGTCCTTGCCCAGGGCTCCGTCATCAAGTCGATCGGGATGGTGGTGTTCGGCGTGGCCCTTGGGCTGGTCGGCACCGACGTGCAGACCGGCCAGCAACGCTTCACCTTCGGCATCCCCGAACTCTCCGACGGCATCAGCTTCGTCGCACTGGCGATGGGCATGTTCGGCATCGCCGAGATCATCCTCAACCTCGAGAAGCCCGAGGCCCGCAGCGTCCTCAAGACCGAGGTCGGCAGCCTCTGGCTCACCCGCGAGGAATTCCGTCGCGCCACGCCCTCGACCCTGCGCGGCACCCTGGTCGGCACCGTGCTCGGCATCCTGCCGGGCGGCGGCGCGGCCCTGTCCTCCTTCGGCTCCTACATGATGGAGCGCAAGGTTTCGAAGAACCGGCACCTCTTCGGCAGCGGCGCCATCGAGGGCGTGGCCGGGCCCGAGGCAGCCAACAATGCGGCGGCGCAGACGAGCTTCATCCCGCTGCTGACCTTGGGCATCCCGGCCAATGCGGTCATGGCGCTCATGGTCGGCGCGCTGATCATCCAGGGCATCCAGCCCGGCCCGCGGATGGTGGAGGCCCAGCCCGACCTGTTTTGGGGCCTCATCGCCTCGATGTGGATCGGCAATGTGATGTTGCTGATCATCAACCTCCCTATGATCGGCATGTGGGTCAAGCTGCTCCAGGTTCCCTACAAGTTCCTCTATCCGGCGATCCTGGTGTTCTGCTGCATCGGCGCCTACAGCGTGAACAACAACGTCTTCGATGTATACTCGACCGTGATCTTTGCCGTGTTCGGCTACATGTGCAACAAGCTGAAGCTGGAGCCGGCGCCGATGCTGATCGGCTTCGTGCTCGGCCCGATGATGGAAGAGCATCTGCGGCGGGCCATGCTGCTCTCGCGCGGCGACGTCATGGTGTTCATCGAGCGTCCGATCAGCGCAAGCATGTTGGCCATCGGTGCGATCGCTCTGGCGGCCATGTTGTTGCCGAACCTGCGCAAGGGGAAGGAGGCCGCCCTCAGCGGCTGAGCACCCTCCCCGGCCCTGCCGAAGCCGCCCCGGGAGACCGGGGCGGCTTTTCTTTTATGCGCCGGGGACGCAGGCTCCGGCTGGAATGCGGAACAAGGATGAGCGATGGATCTGCAATTGACCGGGCGTGTTGCCCTCGTCACCGGCGCCTCGGCGGGGCTTGGGCGCTGCATCGCGGCGATGCTGGCGAGGGAAGGCTGTCGGCTTGCTATCCTGGCCCGGCGGCGGGCGCTGCTGGAACGCCTTGCCGCGGAATTGCCGGCAACGGCAGAGCCGCTCATCCTCATCGAGGACGTGACGGATGCGACAGCGGCGCCGCGCATCCGAGATGCGGTGCTCGGGCGGTTCGGGCGCTGCGACATCCTGGTCAACAATGCAGGTGGCAGCCGGCCACAGTCGGCGGGTGAACTCGGCGATGAGGCGGTATGGCAGGAGGCGATGGAGCTGAACTTCCACGCCGCCCGGCGCCTCACCCATGCGCTGGTACCGGCCATGCAGGCGGCCGGCTTCGGACGGATCATCAACCTCACCGGGCAGGACGAACCGCATAACGTGAACCCGGCCAACGCACCGAACGGCGCTACGCATATCTGGGCCAAGGCGCTGTCGCGGCAGGTCGGGCGGGATGGGATCACGGTGAATTCCATTCCGCCCGGGCGCCTTCACTCCGAGCAGATCGACCTGCGGGTGATGCCGACCGAGGAAGCCCGCCGTGCCTGGGCGGAACGGGAAGTGCCGGCCGGCTATATCGGCCAGCCGGAGGATCTGGCGGTGCTGGCGGTGTTCCTTGCCTCGCCGCTGGCGCGCTACATCACCGGGCAGGTCATTCATGTGGATGGCGGCACGCGGCGCTTCAGTCACTAAGGAAGGAAACGAGGCCGATGTTCATCGCCATGAACCGCTTCCGCGTCATGCCCGGCGCCGAGGCGGAGTTCGAAGAATTGTGGCTCTCCCGCGATTCGAAGCTCAACACCGTGCCGGGCTTCGTGGAGTTCCGACTGCTGCGGGGGCCGAAGAAGGAGGACCACACCCTCTATGCCTCGCACACCATCTGGGCGAGCCGAGAGGCCTTCGAGGACTGGACCAAGTCCGAAGCCTTCCGTATGGCGCACCGCAATGCGGGCGGGACGCGGCCGCTCTATCTCGGCCATCCGGAATTCGAGGGCTTCGAGCCGATCCAGACCCTGAAGGGCTAGCTGCCCCGCTCGCCCGGCACGAGGCGGAGGCGCCGCGGGTCACCCCGGCGCAGGATCAGCACCTCCACCGGCTCGCCGACTCGCTCGGCGGTGAGCCAGCGCAGCAGTGCATCGATCCCGGTGACGGACTGGTCACCGATGCGGAGCAGGAGGTCGCCCGGAGCGAGGCCGGCGCGGGCAGCGGGGCCATCAGGCTGCAATGCAGTGACGACCACCCCCGTCTCCTGCTCGGTCCCGGCAGCGCGGGCCAAGCGACGGGGGACGGCCTCGCGCTGGCCGGTCAGGCCCAGGCTGGCGCGGCGGACGCGGCCGAAGCGTATCAGCTCGCCCAGGACCAACTGCGCCGTATTGGCTGCGACGGCGAAGCAGAGCCCCTGCGCGCCGGCGATGATCGCGGTGTTGACGCCGATCACGCGCCCGGCGCTGTCGACAAGGGCGCCGCCGGAATTGCCGGGGTTCAGCGCCGCGTCGGTTTGCACGAGGTCCTCGATCGGGCGGCCGCCGCGGCCGGCAAGGCTGCGGCCGAGGGCGCTCACCACCCCAGCCGTCACCGTCGAGGAGAAGCCGAGCGGGTTGCCGATGGCGATCGCCAGCTGGCCGACGCGCAGCGCCGCGGAGTCGCCGAGCTCGGCCGTGGGCAGCGCCACCGGCGCCTCGGCGCGGAGTAGCGCAAGGTCGGTGTCGCGGTCCTCGCCGAGCAGGCGGGCCGGCATCGGGCGTCCCTCCGCGGTTGTCACCTGCACCGCCTCGGCGCCGGCGACGACATGGGCGTTGGTCAGCACCAGCCCATCGGGCGAGACGATGACGCCGGAGCCCGTCCCCTGCCCTCGCCTGCCGCGTACTGCGACATGCAGCACCGCGGGGCCGGCGCGCTCCACCGCCGCGGTGACGGCACGGGAATAGGCATCGAGGAGATAGGAATCCGGGGGCGGCAGGATATCGGGCATGGCTCCAGGGAGATGGGAATCGGTCGGGCCCACTCGCAACCGGGCCGATCGGGCGGGTAGAAGCAGGCATGGACCTCGTCGAACTCCTCCTCGCGCTGATCGGCGCCTGCATCGGCTTCGCGCTGCTCGCGCGGCGGCTGAAGCTGCCCTATGCGGTCATCCTCGTCCTCGGCGGAATGGTGCTGGCGCTCATCCCTGCCGTGCCCGAGTTGCGGCTCGACCCGGATGTGGCGCTCGCCTTCTTCCTGCCGCCGCTGCTGCAGGTGAGCGCCTTCCGCACGGACTGGCGCGCCTTCCGCAGCAACCTCACCCCGATCCTGCTTCTGGCGGTGGGAGCCGTGATCTTCACGGCCTTCGCCATTGGCACCGTGGCGCACTGGCTGGTGCCGGAGCTGCCCTGGGCGGCGGCGCTCGCCCTCGGCGCCATCGTCGCACCGCCCGATGCAGTGGCGGCCGGCGCCGTGTTGCAACGGCTGCGGCTGCCGCGGCGCATCGTCACCGTGCTGGAGGGGGAGAGCCTCATCAACGACGCTTCCTCGCTCGTGCTCTACAAGCTGGCGGTGGCCGCGGCGCTGGCGAGCGGCACCATCGGCGCAGCGAGCGGGGCGGCGAGCTTCCTCATGCTCGCCATTGGCGGAATCGTGGTGGGGTGGGCAGTCGGCAAGGCCGCGCTCTGGGTCCTGCCGCGCCTCGACGACAGCATGCTGGAGACGACGACGGGCTTCCTTGCCGCCTATGCCTCCTACCTGGCGGGCGAGGCGCTGCATGTCTCAGGCGTCATGGCGGTGGTGACGACGGGGCTGGTCTTCGGCCGGGCGCAGCACACCGTTTTCACCTACAACGCGCGCGTGACGATGAGCACGGTGTGGCGCTTCGTCGAATTCATCCTGAACAGCCTCGTCTTCCTGCTGATCGGCCTGCAGCTCAACCATGTGCTGGAGCGCATCGCCGGACGGGGCATGCTAGGCCTCGCCGGCATCGCAGGGGGCATCGCGCTGGCGCTGATCCTGTCGCGCTTCGTCTGGGTCTACGCCTCAAGCTGGCTGCCGAGGCGCATCCCGGCGCTCAGGCGGCGGGACCCGATGCCGGACCTGCGGCATATCGCGATCGTGGGCTGGGCCGGGATGCGGGGCGTGGTGAGCCTCGCCGCGGCGCTCGCCCTGCCGGAGGATTTCCCGGAGCGCGACCTGATCGTCTTCCTCGCCTTCACCGCCATCCTAGCGACGCTGGTGCTGCAGGGGACGACGCTGGAATGGCTGATCCAGCGCCTCGGCGTGACGCTGCCGCCGCATCCGAACGGCATCGACCCGGAGGAGGCGGAAGGGCGGCGGCTGCTCGCGGTGGCGGCGCTGGCCGAGATCGAGCGGCGGATGGAGGACCCGCTGGAGGGCGCCATCGCCGCCGACCTGGTCCATGAATTTCGCGACCGGGCGGGGCACCTCCACCGGACGGCGACCAACCAGGGGGCGGCGGTCGCCGAACGGACGGCGCGGCGACGCATCCGGCTGGCAGCGATCGAGGCTGCACGCCAGCAGCTCATCGCCCATTACCAGGCCGGGCATCTCCATGAAGAAGGGCTGGTGAAGCTCGAGCAGGAGCTCGACCTGGAGGAACTGCGAATTCGCCAAGTGCTCGGCGACGACCGGACCGAGCGGCAAAAGCGCGAGGACGCCAAGCGGCGGAAGGCGATGGAAGCGGCGGCTGCCGCCGCCGAAGAACCAGCGGCGGTCAGTGGGGCGATTGTGAAAGGCGCGATTTAGGGCTTTCGCCGGGCCCGCTGTTCGTCCCGGATGCCCGCCAGCAGGGTTTCGGTCGGTGTCAGCGCCTTGCCGGCGGCGCCGAGCTTGTCGAGCCGTTGCTCGCATGAGGAAGGCCATGAATCCACGCAGCCAAGCGGGTTCATGCAGCGTGATTGGTGGCTGCATGGATAGGCCTCTCGGCACCTTCAAAGCGAGGATGGCCATTCCGAGCCGAAGACCAGGATTGCCCACACTGCCAAGCCCGGGGAGGATGCCGCATGCCCTCCCCTCGCCCGCCGCCTTTTGCGCAGCAGATCACCTTCCTCTATGCCGAGGACCCTGCGGCCTGCCGGGATTTCTACGGGCGGGTGCTTGGCCTCGAGCTGGTGCAGGATCAGGGCTTCGCCGCCATCTATGCGACGGGCGGCAGCCGAGCCTTCCTCGGTGTGGTGAAGGCACGCGGACCACGCCAGGGGCGAGAGCCGCGCTCTGAAGGGGGCGTGGTGCTGACGCTCGTCACGCCAGCGGTGGAGGCCTGGCACGCGCATCTGCTCGCCGAAGGTGCGGCGGTCGAGGCGGCGCCTGCGGCGAATGCGGCGACCGGCATCACCCATTTCTTCTTCCGCGACCCGGCGGGCTACCTGCTCGAGATCCAGCGCTTCGACCGCCCGGATTGGCCGGAGCCCGACTGACATCCCCGTGTCGGTTCGGCACCATCAACGCAACCATTTCAGCGCGGAGGCGTTCCGGTTTGCGCGGGACGGCAGCGCCGATGCGCCGCCATCCCGGAGCGAACGGCAAGGGATGGAGGAACACATGACCTGGAAGATCCTGGGCGCGGCTGGACTGGCGCTGGCGCTGGCGGCCTGCGGGACCAACAGCACGGACCGCACGACCGGCGGCGCGGCGGCGGGCGCGGCGACGGGCGCCGGCGTCGGTGCGCTGGGCGGTCCGGTGGGCGTACTGGCCGGGGCCGCGATCGGGGCCGGCGCCGGCGCGGTGACCGGTGCGACGACCAGCCCGCGCGACGTCAATCTCGGCACGCCGCCCTGGAGCAACCCGGAGGTACGCACCCCCCTCGACCGGAACAACGCCACGCGCCAAGGCACGCGCCGCTCGCAGGCGGCTGCGCGCCGTCCGGTCAGTGAAGCGGATCGCGCCTATATGGGCGGCGGGATGGTCGGCACGCCGAGCAGCACCGGCACGACCACGACCAACACGCCCGGCACGACCGGCAGCGGCATGGGCCCGCGCGGCGATGCGACGCCACCCGCCACCGGCACCGCGCCGGCCGGCAACAGCATGAACAACGCAGCGCCGATGCGGTGAAGGCAGATGCGGCAGCGGGGCTCCGGCCCCGCTACCGCGACAGCAGGTAGTCCGGCAGTCCGGTGACCAACGTCACCGGAAAGATGGTGCACAGCACAACCGTCAGCACCAGCATGAGGAAGAAGGGCAGGCTGGCCATCGCCACCTCGGTCTGCTCCTTCCCTGTCATGGTCTGCATGACGAAGAGGTTGAAGCCGACCGGCGGGGTGATCTCGGCGATCTCCACCAGCAGCACGATGAAGATGCCGAACCACACCAGGTCGAAGCCCGCCTGCTGCACGAGCGGGATGACAATGGAGGTGGTCAGCACGATCATCGACACGCCGTCGAGCGCCGTGCCGAGCAGCACATAGACGACGGTGAGGATGGCGATCAGCCCATAGGGGCCTAGGTTGAGGTGCACGACCCCCTCGGCCAGCGCCGCAGGGATGCCTGTCAGCGCCATCGCCTTGGTGAGGAAGGCCGCGCCCGCCAGGATGAACATGATCATGCAGGAGAGGCGCGTCGCACCCTTCACGCTGTCGATGAAGGCCTGCCAGGTCAGCACGCTCTCGCCGGCGGCAAGGCCGAGCAGCGCGAAGAAGGCGATCGGCCAAGCTTGCGAGAAGCCGACGAGGCCGAAGGCCCATGCCAACAGATCGGCCGCCAGCAGCACCGCGCCGGTGCGCCAGCCGGCCGCCATCAGCAGCGAGCCGAGCACGCCGAAGGCTGCCGCCTCCGTCGCCGTCGCCCAGCCGACGAACATGGTGCCGATGACGACGACGATGAGGACGGCGCAGGGGATGAGCTTCGCACTGGCCCGCATCTTCTCGGCGAAGCTCATCCGCGGCTCGGCTTTGGGCTGCTTGCCCGGGTTGAGCAGCGCCCAGACGGCGATATAGGCGCTGAACAGCAGCATCACGAGCAAGCCCGGAATGCAGCCGGCGATGAAGACGCGGATGATCGAGACCTCGGCCGCCACCGCGTAGACCACCATGATGATCGAGGGCGGGATCAGGATGCCGAGCGTGCCGGAGGTCGCAAGCGAGCCAACCGCGACGTTCTCGTCATAGCCGCGCCGCTTCAGCTCCGGCAGTGCGATCTTCGAGACCGTCGCGCAGGTCGCGGCGGAGGAGCCGGAGACGCTCCCAAAAATGCCGCAGGCGAGGATGTTGACGTGCAGCAACCCGCCCGGGATCCGCCGGACCCAGGGAGCGAGGCCGTTGAACAGCTCCTCCGACAGCTTGGTGCGGAACAGGATCTCGCCCATCCAGACGAACATCGGCAGCGCGGCGAGCGTCCAGGAGCCGGTTGCCTCCCAGAACGAGGAGGCGAGAAAGAGGCCGGGGCTCGGATGCACGAAGACCATGGCGACATAGCCGACGGCCGCGAGCGACATGGCAATCCAGAGCCCGGCGCCGAGCAGGACGCAGAGCAGCACCAGCAGCAGGAGGGCGAAGGACAGCAGATCCATCGGTTCAGACCTCCGCCGAGAAGTCGCCGGTCGCGCTGCGCTCCTCGGCTGCGACGACGTAGCTCGGCCTGGCGCCGCGCAGCACGATGACGAGTTCGTCGAGGATGGCGATCAGCAGCAGTCCGGTGCCCAGGGGAACGGCGAGCTTCGGAATCCAGAGCGGGATGGGCACGGTACCCTGCGCCACCTCCTCGATCTCCCAGCTGAACCACATGTCCTGCGCGGTCCAGGCGGTGATGTAGGCGACGAGGGCGGCGGCCAGCGCCAGCACCAGCAGCTCCGCCCAGCGCCGCGCGGCGGGGCCGAGCCGGTCGAGCGCCATGCCGACACGGATCAGCTCGCCGCGCTTGAAGGTGGCGGCCAGCGCGAAGAATGTGGTGGACACGCAGAGATAGGCGCTGATGTCGTCGGCGGCGGGCAGCTGGAGCTGCATCTCCCGCATCGTGACCTGCGCCATCATCACGCAGAAGATTGCGAAGAGCGACAGGGCGGCGAGGCCGGCACCCAGGGCGTAGAGCGCATCGAGCAGACGGCGCATGCGGGTCAGCAACTCTCGAAGGCGCGGCGGATGAACGGCATCAATGCAAGCCCCCTGATGGCGAGTCCCGGCGGGGCACCATCGCCGCGTGGCCAGGGGCCCGCAAGGGCCGTGGCCAGGTAGAAACGGGATCGGCAGGCGATGCTGCCCGCGAAGCAGGCAGCATCGCCCCGGTCATGGTCAGCTGGCGCGCAGCGCATCGACCAGCTTGCGGCCATCCTCGCCCGCGCGTTGGACCCATTCCTCGGTCATGGTGTCGCCGATCTTCTTCAGCTCGGCCATGACGTTCGGCGGCACGGTGCCGATCGTGACGCCCTTCTCGGCGAGCCTCGCCACGGAGGCATTCTGCGCCGCCTCGGCCAAGGCCCATCCGCGATCCTCGGCCTTCTTCGCCATGGCCTGCACCGCCGCCTGCTGGTCGGCCGGCAGGGCCTGCAATGCGCGGCGCGAAATGATGACGGCATTCTTCGTCATCGAGAAGGCTGCCGGGGTGAAGACCTTGGCATAGTCCCAGGCGGAGGTGTCGACGCCGGTCTGGGCGCTCGTCACCATGGCGGTGGCGATGCCGGTGGCGAAGGCCTGGGCCAGCTCGGCCTGCTGCACCAGCACCGGATTGGCGCCGACCAGGGCGGCGAAGCGGTTGGTCAGCGGGCTGAAGGTGCGGAAGCGGCTGCCCTTCAGCACGTCGAGGCTGGTCAGCGGCACCTGGGTGTAGAAGCCGGCCGGTGTCCAGCCGACTGTGTAGAGCAGCGACAGCCCCTGGCGGGCGAGGCGCGCCTCGATATAGGGGCGCTGCAGGTCGGCCAGCTTCCGCGCGCCGGCGAAGTCGGCCACGAGGAAGGGCACGGCATCGGCGTCGAAGAACGGGTCCTCGTTGGAATAGGCGGTCAGCAGCATCTCGCCGATTTGCACCTGTCCGGTCTGCACGCCGCGCTTGATCTGCGGCATGGGCAGGAGCGAGGCGTTGCTGTGCAGCTGGATCTGCAGCTTGCTGCCGGTCGCCTGGTCCACATCGGTGCAGAATTCAGCCAGGTTGCGGGTGTGGTAGTTGCCGTCCGGATAGGCGCTGGCGAGCTGCCATTTGGCCTGGGCCCGGGCCAGGGCCGGTATGGCGAGCAGGCTCGGCATCGCCAGCGCGGCGCGACGGGTGATGGTCATGCGTGAAAGCCCCCGGTATCGTTACCGGGGCCGAGTGAAGCCCGGAAGTCACCCCCTCAACAAGAGGCGTCAGCCGGCCGAGACCACGTAATGCTTCAGCTCCTCCGCCTCCTGCTCGGCGGCTTCGATGCGGGCCTTCACCAAGTCGCCGATCGAAACCATGCCGACCAGCCCGCCGCCAGAATCGAGCACCGGCAGGTGGCGCACCCGGCGCTGGGTCATCAGCGAGAGGGCCTCGGTCACCAGGGTCTCGGGGCGGATGGTGACGAGGTCGCGGGTCATGAACTGCGTCGCCTGGAGGCCGGTGGTGCCGGGGCCATGCGCCGCCATGCCGCGGATGATGTCCCGCTCGCTCAGGATGCCGAGCAGCTCGCCGCCAGGGCCGCGCACCAGGGCGGCGCCGATGCGGTGCTCGTCGAGCAGCCGCGCGGCGTCAAGGATCGTCTGGTCGGGCCTGAGCGCGATGACGCGGTTGCCCTTCGTCTTCAGGATTCCGGCGATGACCATGGGCGTGCTCCCTCGGGCTGTGTTGTCCCCTTGGGCCTCAGGCTGCGCTGCCGCACGAGCCGGTTGCAAGCAAAAGCGACGCCGCGACGCCGCTCATTCCGCCGCCTTCACGGGCTGCGCGGCCGTCAGCGGGGCGCTGGCGGTGAGCTGGGTCTTCACCAGCTCGGCGAAACGGCCGCCCTGCTGGACCAGCGCGTCGAAGGTGCCGCGCTCCATGATCCGGCCGCCCTCGAAGACGAGGATTTCGTCGGCATCGCGCACGGTCGAGAGCCGGTGTGCGATGATGAAGGTGGTGCGGCCGGCCATCAGCGCCGCGAGCGCCTTCTGCACCCGCGCCTCGGTCGCGGCGTCGAGCGCGCTGGTCGCCTCGTCGAGGATCAGCACCGGCGGGTCCTTCAGCAGCGCACGAGCGATCGCCAGGCGCTGGCGCTGGCCGCCGGAGAGGCTGGCGCCGCGTTCGCCGACCAGCGTGTCGTAGCCCTTCGGCTGGCGGATGATGAAGTCATGCGCCTCGGCCATGCGGCAGGCGCGCTCCAGTTCTTCCTGAGTCGCTTCCGGCCTGCCGACCAGCAGGTTGTCCTTGATCGTCCGGTTGAAGAGCATGCTCTCCTGGAAGACCACGCCGATATTGCGTCGCAGGCTGTCGAGGGTGATGTCGCGCAGGTCGTGACCGTCGAGGGTGACACGGCCGGCCACCGGATCCCACAGCCGCTGCAGCAGCGCCATCGCCGTCGACTTGCCGGCACCGGTCTGGCCGACGAGGGCGATGGTGCGGCCGGGATCGGCACGGAAATCGACATCGGAGAGGATGCGGGTGCCGCCCGGATAGGCGAAGCCGACCTTCTCGAAGACGACCTGGCCGGAGGCGCGGCCGAGCGAGAGCGCGCTCGGGCGCTCAGGCACGCTGGTGCGGGCGTCCAGCACCTCGAAGAACTCGGCGATGCCGGGGCCCTGGAAGACCAGGCGCGAGACGAAGGCGACGGCGCCCTCCAGCTTGCTGATCAGCAGGGTGGCAAAGCCCATGAAGCTGACAATCTCGCCAACCGTCGCCTTGCCGTCGAGATGCAGCACGGTGCCGAGGATGAAGATGGCGATCACTGTGAGCGTGCTGGCCGCGCGGGTCAGGACGGAGACGACAGCCCACCAGTTCAGCACAGGGAATTGGTGGTCCATCACCTGGCGCACGATGTCGCCGAACATCCGCGCCTCGCTCGACATCCGGGTGAAGGATTGCACGACGATGACGTTGGAGAGCGCATCCTGCGCGGTGCCGGCAAGGCGGGACTGGAACATCTCCACCTTGCCCTGCGCCGTCTCGGTCTGGCGGATGACGAAGGCGGTGATGACGGCGAAGACCACGACCAGGCCAAGGAGCAGCAGGCCAAGCCGCCAGTTCATCGCGAGCGTCAGCGGCAGCAGGACGAGGGCGGCCACGAAGGTCGAGAGATGGTCGCGGAAGAAGGCGAGCCAGATGCTGAACATGTTATCCGCGCCGACCAGCATCACCTTCATCAACCGGCCGGACTGGATGTCGCCATGGAAGGAGAGCGGCAGGGCAAGGACATGCTCGAAATAGCGATGCATGGAGACGAGGCGGTTGCGGTGCGCCATCCGGTCGGCGAGCAGCGAGACGGCGACGGTCGCGCCGATGCCGGAGAGGCCGACGGCGCACCAGAGCGAGAGCAGGGCGAAGGCGCGTTCCCAGACCTGCTCCCGTGTGCTGGTCGAGGCATGGGAGAGCACGTCCACCACGCGGCCGAACAGCACCGGCTCGAGGAAGAGCAGCCCGGCCAGCGCGACATTGGCGATGGCGAGGCCGACCGCCACCCAGCGGTCCTTCGACAGCAGCTTCAGGACCCGCCCGTAGAGCCTGACAAAATCCATCCCGGCGCCCCTGTGAGTGGTCCCTGCCCGGCGGCGCCGGGCGCAATCCATCGCCGTAATAGGCAAGCCCCGCCTATCGGCAAGACTGCCATTCCGGCAACACCGGAATGGGATCGGCGGAAGGCGCCGGGAGTTCCCTGCGTTTTGCGGAACGATCCCGTGGCGGGAGGGTTGACGGCGCCCCGGGCGCATCGCCACCTTTGCCGGATAAGAACCGGGAGGGACTTCCAATGATCGTGACTCGCCGCGCGGCGCTCGCCGCCGGGGCAGGCCTGCTCGCCGCCCCGGCCACTGTCCGGGCCCAGGAGGCCTGGCCAGCCCGTCCGGTGCGGCTGGTCGTACCCTTCACCCCAGCTGGCACCACCGACATCGCGGCGCGCATCCTGGCCGAGCGGCTGACCCAGCGGCTCGGGCAGAACGTCATCGTCGAGAACCGGCCCGGCGCGGGCGGCAATATCGGCTCGGATGCCGTCGTCCATGCCGATCCCGACGGCTACACCCTGCTGATGTGTACCGTGAGCTCCGGGGCGATCAACTACAGCCTCTACGGGGCGAAGATGCCCTACAAGCCCGACGCCCTGGCGGGGGCGGGGCTGATGCTGCAGGTGCCGAATGCCATCTTCGTCACCAACGCCCTGCCGGTGAAGACGCTCAAGGAGCTGGTGGACTACGTCAAGGCGCGGCCGGGGCAGCTCAACAACGGCAGCTCCGGCATCGGCACCTCGCTGCACCTGACCGGAGAGCTGCTGAAGTCCGTGGCAGGCATCCAGATGCAGCACGTCCCCTTCCGCGGCGCGGGGCCGATGCTGCAGGAGGTGATCGCCGGGCGGATCGAGGTGGCGGTGGATAACCTGCCCTCCGTCATCGGCCATCTGCGCGAGGGGCGGCTGCGGCCGCTGGCGGTGACGACGAAGCAGCGCAGCTCCGCCCTACCCGACGTGCCGACCACGGCCGAGGCCGGCTTCCCCGATGTGGAGGCGACGGCCTGGTTCGGTGTGCAGGCGCCGGCGCGGACGCCGCGGCCGATCATCGACCGGCTCGGCACCACGATCGATGCCATCGTGAAAGAGCCGGAGACGCGGGCGAAGATCGCCGATCTCGGCGGGATGGCGCCGGGGCTGACGCCGGATGGCGGCACCACGCCCGCGGCCTTCGAGCGCTTCATCCAGGCCGAGATCGCCAAATGGACCGAGGTGGTGCGGAAGTCGGGGGCGACGGCCGAGTAGCCGGCCTCAGCCGCCGCGGAACAGGGCGGCGAGCGCCGGATCGACGCCGCCGACCTCCCTCCCGCGCGGGGCGGCGAAGCTGCCGAGCCCCGGCTTCGGTAGCCCGAGCGCGACCAGCATCTCTAGCAGCCGGACGCCGCAGGCGATGCCGTCGAGCAGCGGCACCGGCGAGTGGGGCTGCAGCTTGGGCGCCATGCCGGCCAGCGCGGCGCCGCCGAGCACCACCGAATCGGCTCCCTCGGTGGCGAGGCGAGCGATGGCGGATTGCAGCCTTCGCGCCACATCCTCCGGGTCACGCACCGCGTCCTGCGGCGTCGCATCGATGCCGGTGAGGCCGACCAGGCGGACGCTCAGCCCGTGCTGAGCGATGCGCTCGCGGTAGGTTTCCGTCCCCCCGAAGGTCACCAGGCCGAAGCGCCCGCCGGCGAGGCAGGCGGTGAGGCAGGCGGCCTCGGTCATGCCGACCACCGGACAGGGCATGATCTGGCGGGCGGCCTCCAGCGCGGTGTCGTGGCTGACGGCCAGCAGCACCGCATCGACTTGGCCCGCATGGGTGGCGAGCAGCTCCAGCAGGGCGTGGCCGGCGACGATGTTCTCGGCGCGGGAGGAGATCACGGCCGGGCCGAAGCGCGGCGTCGCCGGCAGGATCTCCGTCCCCGGGCTGGCAGCGGCTCGGGCGGCGGCGGCGCAGAGCCCGGTGATGGCCTCGGTGGTGTTGGCATTGGCGACGAGGATGCGCATCGGTTCAGACCACCTCGCAAAGCCGGCTCCTGGCCGGTGCCCTCGCACGGCTTTGCCGCGGAAGGCTGTGGAAGACCTCGGGACGCGAAGCGAAATTCTCCGCCTCCCCTGCAAAGCCGCGCAGCGGTCCTGTGGAGAGTTCTCAGCCCCCGACCATGGGGTTGGAGGCCGCCTGGCGGAAGGTGGCAGGCAGCGAGCGCGGGCCGGGACGGTCGAGACGGAGCCGGCGCAGCAGGGCGGCGGACTCGGCGGCGAGGCGCAGCCAGACCAGGCGTGGGTTCACCAGCAGCAGGTCGCCGGCATGCAGCGGCAGGGCGAGGGCCTGGCCGGGCGCGGCGGCGACGGCCTCCAGCGCGTCGAGCGCCGCCTGCTGGGCGGGGTCCAGCCGCGCCGCGGCCATGGCGGCGCGGTCGAGATGGCTGAGGAAGGCGCCCTCGGCCGTGGCGAAGACCGGCTGAGCAGCCGCCTCGCCATAGGGGAAGTCGCGGTGCAGCACGGTGAGGGCGGCGCGGTCGGCCTTCAGCAGCGCATTGTGCAGGGCGGCGGCGGCGACCAGGCTGACGGCACCCTCGGCCAGGCTGCCGAGGCAGAGCAGGGCGAGGATATCCGCCGGGTCGGCATGAAAGCCGGCCGGCGTCGCGGCGGCCTCCGGCGGCAAGGGACGGCCGAGCAGGCCGCCGAGGGCGAGCAGCGCCGCCTCCGGCTCGGCCAGGCGGTCGAGGTTGAGGCCGCGCAGCAGGCAGAAGCCGCGGCCATCGTCCAGCCGCTCGGCGACCTGGCGCAGCAGGGCGGTGAGCTGGGGCCGCTGCGCCGCATCGGGCTCGGCCAGCTCGGCCGCGGCCTCGGCGCCGGCCGGGATCATCCAGTCGGCGGGGGTAAGGGCGGAGCCGGCCCAGGCGGCGGGGCCGGCCTGGGGGATGAGGCGGGGGGGCGGCAGGGTCATGCGCGGGAGCCTAGCAGCCGGCAGGCTCGGGCGGCAGGGCAAGCGCATCAGCGGAAGGATGCCATTGCCGGATGGCGCCGGCGGATACAGGCTCCCTCCCCTGCCAACCGGAGATGCCGCATGGACCAGCCCGTCCTCGACCTGCCCTTCGATGCCGAGGCGATGCTGCCCGGGCTGCGTGCTTGGGTGGAATGCGAGAGCCCGACCTTTGACGCCGCCGCCGTCGCCCGCGTGATGGAGATCGCGGCGCGCGACCTCGCTCTTATGGGGGCGCGGATCGAGACCATCCCCGGCCGGATGGGCTACGGCCCCTGCGTCCGCGCCACCTTCCCGCACCCGAATCCGTCCCTGCCCGGCGTGCTGGTGATGGGCCACATGGACACCGTCCACCCCATCGGCACGCTGGAACCGCTGCCCTGGCGCGTCGAGGGCAACCGGGTCTACGGCCCCGGCGTCTATGACATGAAGGGCGGCAACTGGATCGCGCTCGAGGCCATCCGCCAGCTCATCCGCGCCGGCATCGCCACCAGCCGGCCGGTGACGGTGCTGCTGACCAGTGACGAGGAGATCGGCTCGCCCTCGACGCGCGACCTGATCGAGGCGGAGGCGGCGCGCCATGCGGTGGTGCTGGTGCCGGAGCCGGCGCGGCCGGATGGCGGCGTCGTCACCGGGCGATATGCCATTGCCCGCTTCAACCTGCGCACCACCGGGCGGCCGAGCCATGCCGGGGCGCGCCTCGCCGACGGGCGCAGCGCCATCCGCGAGATGTGCCGCCAGGTCGTAGCGATCGAGGCGCTGACGAATGACGACGTCACCTATTCGGTCGGCGTCATTCATGGCGGGCAGTGGGTGAACTGCGTGGCGACGCATTGCGATGCGGAGAGCCTCTCGATGGCCAAGCGCCAGGAGGATCTCGACCGCGCCGTCGAGACCATGCTGGCGCTGCGGCCGACGGGGAACGACGTGCAGCTCGAAGTGCGCCGCGGCGTGACGCGGCCGGTCTGGGAGCCGGATGCGCGGGGGATGGAGCTTTACGGCACGGCGCGGAGGATCGCGCAGAGCATGGGCTTCGACATCAGCTCGCAGAGCGCGGGCGGCGGCTCGGACGGCAATTTCACCGGGGCGATGGGCATCCCGACGCTCGACGGGCTCGGTGTGCAGGGCGCCGGTGGGCATACGCTGGAGGAGCATCTGCTGCTCGACAGCTTAGTGCCGCGGGCGAAGCTGCTGGCCGGGCTGCTGCAGGTAGTGTGAGTCAGGCGGCCAGAGCCGCCTCCAGCGGCGCTGTGTCGAAGCCGAAGTCCCGGTAGCCCTGGCGCAGCCGCGCCACGTATTCGGCCGAGGGCGGGCCGGGGCGGAAGGCGAGTTCGTGGTAAATCCAGGCCTCGCCGCCATCGGGCAAAGCGAGGCGGGTGCGCTCGTAGGTGTGCGGGCCCTCGTAGCGGTCGAGGCTCGCCATGTGCTCCTCGGTCACCTGCCAGAGGCCGATGGGGCAGGCGCTGGCCGGGTCGGGCTGGATGAGCGCGAATTTGCGCAGCACCAGCCGCCAGCCGGGCATCAGCAGCGCGCCATGGACGGTGGCGCCGGGGCAGCGGGCCTGCATCTGCGCATGCGAGAGGTTGCTGCCATAGGCGGCGTAGAGTTCGGGCATGGGCGAAGCATCCCAGGCGCCGGCGGCATGGCGCAAGCCTGGGCGGCCGCGATAGAAGCGCCGGATGAGCGACATGGCCGGCGACAGCCCGAAGCAGACCGAACGCCCCGACTGGTCCCGCGCCGAGCGCGCGCTGAAGCGCGACCCGGTGCTGAAGAAGGTCATCAAGCAGATCGGCCCCTGCACGCTGGAGCCGGTGACGCGCGAGCCCTATGAGGCGCTGGTCCGCGCCATCGCGCATCAGCAGGTGCATGGCAGGGCGGCGGAGGCGATCCTCGGCCGGCTGCTGGCGCTGCACCCGGCGCATGGCTTCCCGCCGCCGGAGGCGATCCTGGCGATGGAGGTGGAGGCGATGCGGGGCTGCGGCTTCTCCGGCTCCAAGGTCGCAGCGATCCGCGACATCGCCGAGAAATCGGCGGGCGGGCTGGTGCCGACGCGGGCGGCCTGCGCCCGCTACGACGACGCGGCGCTGATCGAGCGGCTGGTCGCCATCCGCGGCGTCGGGCGCTGGACGGTGGAGATGCTGCTGATCTTCACCCTCGGCCGGCCGGATGTGCTGCCGGTCGATGATTTCGGCGTGCGGGAGGGGTGGAAGGTGGCCGCCGGCCTCGAGGCGCAGCCGAAGCCTAAGGAGCTGGCGGCGATCGGTGAGGCGTGGAAGCCCTGGCGGAGCGTCGCCGCCTGGTATCTCTGGCGCGCGGCGGATGCGGCGAAGCGGACCGTATTCAAGCCGCAATAGGCTCAGCGCGCGGCGTCCTCCTGCCGCATCCGGGCGCGGGCATTGCCGGCGACGCCGGTGCCTTCCATGACCGGGGCGTAGAGCGAGCCGGCGGTCGGCGGGGCGGGGGCGCCGCTTTCCATCTGTGCGCGGTGGACCACGTTGCCGGCGATGCGCTCCGCGAGGCCGGGCCAGATGCGCTCGCCGAGGACGGCGCCCTTCGCCTTCCAGCCGACCGCCAGCTCGCTCGTCGGGCGGACGGAGGTGCGGATGATGGCATCGACCACCTCTTCCGGCCCGTCCATCAGCACCATGCGAGGCGTGCGGCCGCTGTAGTTGCCTGCATGCTGCCAGAAGGGCGTGTCGACCGCCCAGGGCAGCACGGTCGAGACGGCGATGCGGTCACGCAGGCCGCCGAGGCGGAGTTCCTGGTTCAGGGCGTTGCCGAGGCCGATGACGGCGTGCTTCGTCGCGCTGTAGCTCGCGTGGTAGGCGAGCGGCACGCGGCCTTCGACCGAGGCGATGTTCACCAGCGTGCCGCCGCCCTGGGCGCGGAAGCGCCGAAGTGCTGCATGGCTGCCGTAGATGATGCCCTTCAGGTTCACGTCGACGACGCGGGCGTGGTCCTCGACGGGGATCTCCTCGAATCGGCCGATGCTGGCGACGGCGGCGTTGTTCACCCAGACATCGATGCGGCCGAAGCGGGACATGGCGGCCGTGGCCAGGGCCTCGACTTGGTCGGGCTGGCTGACATCGGTGGGCACCACGAGGGCCTGGCCGCCGGCGGCGCGGATCTCGCCGGCCACCTCCTCCAGCACTGCGGCGCGGCGGGCGGCGAGGACGACATTCGCGCCCTGCGCGCCGACGCGCGTGGCGACGCCGCGGCCGAAGCCGCTGGAGGCACCGGTGACGACATAGGTGCGGTTGGCGATCTCCTCGCGGCCTGGTTGGGTGGCGCAGGCGGCGAGGAGGAGGATGAGGGCAAGGAGTGGAACTCGGGGCAAGGGGCCGGCTTTCGCAGGGATGCGGCCTCAACCGGGGGCGCGGGCGGCCGTTCCGTCCGGCGGGGGCGAATGGTGCTTTTCAGGGATGGCATCCCGTGCCATTCGGGCGCCTCGGCTCCGGCTTCGCTTTTCAGCAAGGGGCGAGGGCCTAGATAGGGGCTGCCCCATCACGCATGGGGCCAGGACAGGACCAGGCATGACGACGGACGTGGCAGCCTATGCCGGCCTCCCGGCCACTACGGAGGCCCTGGCGCGGACGGCACCGGGGATGCGGCCGGGCCGGCGCCGGCTTCTCGGCTGGCTCGGCGCGCATCGGCGCGGCGGGGCGCATGAGCCGCGGCTGGAGCTGGTGCGGTACCGGCTGGCGCCGGCGAGCTGGCCGCGCGACCTGCCGCTCTCCGTTGCCATCATCGCCGACCCGCATACCGGCGGGCCGCAGGCGCCGATCGAGCATCTGTCGCGGGCGGTGGGGCTGGCGAATGCGCTGCGGCCGGACCTCATCGTGCTGCTGGGCGACTACCTGGCGGATGGGCGCTTCATCGCCGACCGGCCGAGCATGCGGCAGGTGGCGGAGATCCTCGCCAGGCTGCACGCGCCGCTCGGGGTGCATGCGGTGCTCGGCAACCATGACTGGTGGGAGTGCCCGGCGGCGCAGGCCGGGCTGCGGCCCCTGCCCGAGGCGGCGGAGGCCTTCGCCGCGGCGGGGCTGCCGGTGATGCACAATGAGCTGCGGCGGCTCAGCCATCACGGGCGGGATGTGTGGCTGGCGGGGCTCGGGAGCCAATGGGCCTATCGGCGGGGCGGCGCGATCCATGGGGCGCACGACCTGGAGGGAACGCTGGCCGGCATCCCGGAGGGCGCGCCGAGCATCCTGCTGGCGCATGAGCCGGATATCTTCCCGCTGGTGCCGGAGCATGTGGGGGTGACGCTCTCGGGCCATACCCATGGCGGGCAAGTGCGGGTGCGCGGCTATTCGCCGCTGGTGCCGAGCCGGTACGGCAACCGCTATGCCTATGGGGCGGTGGAGGAGGAGGGTCGGCATCTGGTCGTCTCCGGCGGGATCGGGAATTCGGCCTTGCCGATCCGGGTCGGGATGCCGCCGGAGGTGACGCTGGTGGAGCTGGGCTGAGGCTTCGGGAATTGAAGGCTCGTGACTCCAAGCCGTTGAGAAGCTTGGATCTGTTCGGCGGAATTTAGAATTTTAGAGGTTTAAGCGCTTCGGCGGGAGCGTTCGGGCGCGATGCCGCCTGGGCTCGTATTCCTATAACGTAACGCTCGGCCCGAAGGCAAGTGCGGTGTCAGCCCTGCTCCACCAGCAGGGCCTCGATGGTGATGCAGGCCGGGTTGTCGCCCGGGATCAGTACGCCCTCATGGACGCGGCCCCGCATGTCGGCCAGGGCGATGGCGAGGCCCTCGCCGGTGAAGAGCATCTCGGTGGCGTAGTCCTCGACCCTGCCGCCACCCTCGAAGCGGGCGCCGATCAGGCTGCCGAGGCTGCCGCGCAGGGCGGGGCGGCGGAGGCCGTGGCGGTGAGCGGCGGTCGCGAGGGCGATGGCGGCGTCCTCGTTCGGGCGGATGCGGAGGGCGGCGGCCCGATGGGCGCCGGGCGGCGGGGCGCCAGGGGCGGGGATCGGGTGGAAGACGGTGAAATTGGTCTCGGGGTCGGGCTCCGAGACCAGGGCGATGCCGGCGAGGCCCCAGGCGCGGCATTCGATGGGGGTGGCGAGGACCGTCTCCTCCGGCAGGATGTGGCCGGCGCGGCGGCCGGCGGCTTCCTCCCAGATGGCATGGCAGTGCAGCCAGGGTTGGCCGGCGCGGCGGCCGAAGGTAATGCAGGCGCGCTCCAGCCGGGCACCCTCGGGGGGCGTGTGGGTGCCGCTGTAGTAGGCGGCGTGGGTCGCGTCCGGCGCGGGCGCGGGGAGGACGTAGGAGAAGGGGGCGAAGCGGCCGCCTTCCAGTTCCAGCGTGGCGCTGTCGAAGCCGGCGGCATGGACGGCCTGCGTCACCGTGTCCAGCAGGGAGAGGCCGGGGGCGAGGGTGAGCGCCAGCGGCAGGGCGTGACCGGGGACACTCTCGATTCGCGGCTCGAGTGCGGGGCCGGGCTGGGCGAGGTGGCGGGGGCTCATGCGAGGGGGAGGAGGCCGCGGGCCTCCATCTCCTCGCGGACCAGCTTCTTGGTGATCTTGCCGTAGCCGGAGCGGGGCAGCGCATCCCAGGCGAAGATGCGCTTCGGCATCTTGTAGCGGGCCATGCGGCCGTCGAGCCAGGCGAGCAACGAAGCCTCCTCCACCGATTCGCCCGGGCGGGGGACGATGACGGCGACGCCGACCTCGCCCCAGTGGCGGTCGGGGATGCCGAGGACGGCGACTTCGGCGATGCCGGGGTATTGCAGGATCAGCTCCTCGACTTCGCGCGGATAGACGTTCGATCCGCCGGAGATGTACATGTCGGAGGCGCGGCCGGTGATGTAGACGAAACCCTCCGTGTCCATATGGCCGAGGTCGCCGGTGCGGAACCAGCCGTGGCGGAAGGATTTCGCGTTGGCTTCGGGGTTGTTCCAGTAGCCGGCGAAGACGGCGGGGCCGCAGACGCAGATTTCGCCCTGGGTGCCGGGTGGGACCTCCCTGCCCTGCTCGTTCTGGATCTGCACGTCGATTCCGGTGCGGGCGAAGCCGCAGCTGCCGATGCGGGCGGCGGGGCCGTCCTCCTCCTCGTGCAGGGCGGCGGGCAGGACGGTGATGTTGCCGGTCACCTCGCCGAGGCCGAAATACTGGACGATCACCTTGCCGAGCTTGCGGAGCGCGAATTTCTGGTCCTCGCGGTACATCGGCGCGCCGGCATAGATGACGTGGCGCAGCGAGGCGTGGTCGTGCGCATCGACCGCGGGGTGCTCGACGAGCATCTTCAGGATGGTCGGCACGGTGAACATGTTGCTGATGCGATGGGCATCGACCAGGCGCCAGGCCTCGGCGGCGTCGAAGCGCTCGCCGGGGAGGAGGATGCTGGCGGCGCCGCGAGCGACTTGCGTCAGGAAGTGGATGCCGGCGCCGTGCGAGAGCGGGGCCACCACCAGCGAGGCGTCGTGCTCCGTCGTGCCGGGCATCAGGTCGCAGAGGTGGTTGGTGATGACGAAGGCCATCTGGCCATGCGTCAGCACGGCGGCCTTGGGGCGGCCGGTGGTGCCGGAGGTGAAGAAGAACCAGCACGGGTCGTCGTACTCGACATCGGCGACGGGAGAGGACTTCCCCTGCCCTGCTTCGATCAGCGAGTCCTGCGTCGCCTGGCCGAAGCCTGCTTCGCCGATGCTGGCCAGCAAGGCGAGGTTGGGGAGTGCGGCGGCGACGGCGGCGGCATGCTCGGGGAAGACCGATTGGCAGAAGAAGGCGCGGGCGCCGGAGGCTTCGGCGAGCCAGGCGACCTCTTCCGGCACGAGGCGGACATTGGTCGGAACCCAGACCGCGCCGAGCCGGAAGGTGGCGAACATCGTCTCCAGGATCTCGTTGCCGTTCCTGGCATGGACCAGCACGCGGTCGCCCTTCCCGATGCCATGCGCGGCGAGCGAGGCGGCAAGCGCGGCGCCGCGCCGCTCGAACTCGCGCCAGGACCAGCTTCGGTCGCCCCAGGCCAGCGCCAGCCGGTCCGGCAGGCGGCGGGCGGTCTGGGCGAGGAAGCCGGCGAGGTTCATCACCCGGCGGGAGACGGGCAGGCCAGTCGGTGAGGTCATGCGGGCGGTCCCTCTTTCGTTGCCGGGGAAAATACCGCCTCCACGCCCCGCGCGACATGGCCTATGAGCGGGTGACGGGACAGTCCGGCCGAGACCGGAGTGGAGGAAACTGATGGTCCAGCTCAATCGCCGTACCCTGCTGGCCGCCGGCGTGCTGGCTGCCCCCGCGATCCGGCTGCGGCCGGCGCATGCGGCGGAGTTCAGCTACAAATATGCGAACAACCTGCCGCTGACGCATCCGATGAACCAGCGGGCCAAGGAGGCGGCGGAGGCGATCGCGCGGGAGACGGGCGGGCGGGTCGAGATCCAGATCTTCCCGAACAACCAGCTCGGCTCGGATACGGACATGCTGAGCCAGGTGCGGAGCGGCGCGATCGAGTTCTTCACCTTGTCGGGGCTGATCCTCTCGACGCTGGTGCCGGCGGCCTCGATCAACGGCGTGGGCTTCGCCTTCTCCAACTATGCCGCGGTGTGGAAGGCGATGGACGGGGCGCTCGGCGCGCATGTGCGGACGCAGATCGGCAAGGCCGGGCTGATCGTCATGGACAGGATCTGGGACAACGGGTTCCGGCAGATCACCTGCTCCTCCAGGGCGATCACGACGCCGGAGGACCTGCGGAACTTCAAGATCCGCGTGCCGGTGAGCCCGCTCTGGACCTCGCTGTTCCAGGCCTTCGGCTCGGCGCCGACGAGCATCAATTTCGCCGAGGTCTATTCGGCCTTGCAGACGAAGGTGGTGGACGGACAGGAGAACCCGCTGGCCATCATCTCCACGGCCAAGCTCTACGAGGTGCAGAAGCACTGCGCGCTGACGAACCATATGTGGGACGGGTTCTGGATGCTCGGCAATCGCCGGGCCTGGGCGGCGCTGCCGGCAGATGCGCAAGGCGTGGTGGCGAAGCACTGGAACGAGGCGGCGCTGGCCGAACGCGGCGATGTCGCGGCGCTGAACGCCGGCTTGCAGACGGAGCTGGCGAAGCAGGGGCTCACCTTCAACACGGTCGATCCGACGCCCTTCCGCGAGGCGCTGCGGAAGGCGGGCTTCTATACGCAGTGGAAGCAGCGCTATGGCGACGAGGCCTGGGGGATTCTAGAGCAGGAACTGGGCAAGCTGACCTGAACCATGGCGGATATCGGGTTGGTGGAGCGGCGGCCCCAAGGCAGGGTCGAGGCCCTGCTTGGCGGCGCGCTGGAGCTGGCTGCGGCGGCGCTGGTGGCGGTGGAGACGGTGCTGCTGCTGGCAGGCATCGTGGCGCGCTACCTGTTCCACAGCTCGCTCGTCTGGTCGGATGAGCTGGCGTCGGTGCTGTTCCTCTGGCTTGCCATGCTGGGCGCGGTCGTCGCCTTCCGGCGGGCGGAGCATATGCGGATGACGGCGCTGGTCGCGATGGCGCCGGCGGGGCTGCGGGGGTTCCTGGAGGCGTTGGCGGTGGCGGCGCCGATCCTCTTCCTGCTGTTGCTGCTGCATCCGGCCTATGACTATGCGGTGGAGGAGAGCTTCATCACCACGCCGGCGATGGAGATCCCCGGCAGTTGGCGGGCCTCGGCGCTACCGGTCGGCCTGGTGCTGATGCTGGCGGTGGCGCTGGTGCGGCTGCCGCGGGCCGCGGGCTGGGGGCGCGGGCTTCTGGCGCTCGGCGTCGTCGCACTGGTGGCGGCGGGGTTCTGGTGGGCGGGGCCGGTGTTCAGGCCGCTCGGCAACCTCAACCTCGTCATCTTCTTCGTGGGAATCGTGGCGGCGACGGTGCTGGCGGGCGTGCCGATCGCCTTCTGCTTCGGGCTGGCGACCTTCGGCTATCTGGCGCTGACGACGCGGGTGCCGACCATGGTGGTGGTCGGGCGGATGGATGAGGGGATGTCGCACCTCATCCTGCTCGCGGTGCCGCTCTTCATCTTCCTCGGCAGCCTGATCGAGATGACGGGGATGGCGCGGGCCATGATCCGCTTCCTCGCCAACCTGCTCGGGCATGTGCGGGGCGGGCTCTCCTATGTGCTGGTGGGGGCGATGTACCTCGTCTCCGGCATATCGGGGGCGAAGGCGGCGGATATGGCGGCCGTCGCGCCGGTGCTCTTCCCCGAGATGCGCGAGCGCGGGGCGAAGCCGGGCGATCTCGTCGCGCTGCTCTCGGCGACGGGCGCGCAGACGGAGACGGTGCCGCCTTCCCTGGTGCTCATCACCATCGGCTCGGTGACGGGGGTTTCGATCGGGGCGCTCTTCACCGGCGGGCTGCTGCCGGGGGCGCTGCTGGCAGTGGTGCTCTGCGGCGTGGTTTGGTGGCGGCATCGGGGGCAGGACCTCGCTCAGGCCACGCGGCCGGGCTCGGCGGAGATCCTGCGGAGCCTCGGCTATGCACTGCCGGCGCTGGCGCTGCCCTTCCTGATCCGGGCGGCCGTCGTCGAGGGGGTCGCCACGGCGACGGAGGTGTCGACGATCGGCATCGCCTATGCCTTCGTCATCGGACTGCTGTTCTACCGAAGGTTCGATTGGGGGCGGCTGCGGCCGATGCTGGTGGATACGGCGGCGCTGTCGGGGGCGATCCTGCTCATCATCGGGGCGGCGACGGCGATCGCTTGGGCGCTGACGCAGTCGGGCTTCTCGCGGCAGCTGGCGGCGGTGATGGCGGCGTTGCCGGGGGGACAGGCGGGGTTCCTCGCCGTGTCGATCCTGGCCTTCGTCGTGCTGGGGAGCGTGCTGGAGGGGATTCCGGCCATCGTGCTGTTCGGGCCGCTGCTCTTCCCCATCGCGCGCGACATGGGCGTGCACGAGGTGCACTACGCGATGGTGGTGATCCTCTCGATGGGGATCGGGCTTTTCGCGCCGCCTTTCGGCGTCGGCTACTACGCGGCCTGCGCCATCAGCCGCATCGGGCCGGATGAGGGGATGCGGGCGATCTGGGGGTACATGCTGGCGCTGCTCGTCGGCACGGCTGTCATCGCCGCCATTCCGTGGATCTCGATCGGCTTCCTCTAGTCGAGGAAGGGATCGACCAGGGCGAGGAAGCCGCCCGGGTTCTCGGCATGGACCCAATGGCCGACGCCGGGGACGGTGGCGAATTGGGCGGCGGGGAAGAGGGATTGGAAGCGGGGGCGCGAGCCAGGCTGGATGTAGCTCGACCGCTCGCCGTTGATGACCAGCGTCGGGCCCTCGTAGCGGCCGGGGAGGTCGGGGAAGCTCTCGATCACCGGCATGGCGGCGTCGATCTCATCGAGGGCGAGGCGCCAGCGGGGCGGGTCGTCCTGCATGCGCAGGTTCTGGATGAGGAAGGCGCGGATGCCGGGCTCGGGGATCGTCGCGGCGAGGGCGGCATCGGCATCGCGGCGGGTGAGGCCCGAGTGGAGCGGGATGGCCTGCATCGCGGCGATGTAGGGGCGGAGCGCGGGCGGGTAGGCGATGGGCGCGATGTCGACGACGACGAGGCGGGAGACCAGCGATGGTTCGGCGAGAGCGAGGGCCATCGCCACCTTGCCGCCCATGGAGTGGCCGATGACGGCGGCGGGGGCGGCGTCCATCGCCTGCATCGTCTCGATGACATCGGCGGCCATTACGGGGTAGTCCATGGCCGCGGCGCGGCGGGAGGCGCCGTGGTTGCGCAGGTCGAGGGCGAGGACGCGGTGGCGGGCGGCCAGGTGGCGCTGCACGGCGCCCCAGTTCTGCGCGGCGCCGAAGAGGCCGTGCAGCAGGATCACGGGCGGGCCGTCGCCGGCTTCGACCAGGTTGAGGCGCATCCTCTCTCTCCCTCCCCCTACCCTTTTGCGGCCAGGACCAGGCTGGCGGCGATGAGGCCGCCGCCGGCCAGCACATCCCACCCCAGCGCCTCGCCGAGCCAGAGGTTCGAGATCAGCACCCCGAGCGCCGGCACGACGAGGAAGCCGACCGAGGCGCGGACGCCGGAGAGGCGTCGCCCGGCCTCGATGGTGGCCCAGGTGCCGAGCGGCGCGGCGATGGCGCCGATGAAGGCGGCGTGCGGCCAGGAGGGCCGGCCGATGCCGCCTGCCGGCTCGCGCCAGAGGGCGAGCGGCAGCAGCAGCAGCGCGGCGATGCCGAAGCACCAGGGCAGCAGCTCCATCACCGGGCGGCGCGGCGGCAGGCGGCGGGTGATGAGGATGGCGATGCTCCAGAAGAGGCTCGAGCCGAGCAGCATCAGGTAGCCCGGCAGCGCGCCGAGGCCCGCGGCGCTGGTCATCGTCCAGGGCTGCATCAGCACGCCGACGCCGAGCAGGCCGATGCCGGCCGCCAGCCATTGCAGCGGCGAGATGCGCTCGCCGAGCACCCACCAGGAGAGCGGGATCAGCCAGAAGACGGTGACATTGGTGAGGATTGCCATCCGCCCGGCCGGAATCCAGGCGAGCGCCGTATGTGTCAGCGCGAAGAAGCCGCCGAGCTGAAGGAGGCCGATCGCCAGGATGCAGGGCAGGTCGCCGCGGGCCGGCCAGCGCAGCCGGCGCAAGCCCGCCAGCAGCAGCAGGGTGATGGCGCCCGCCATGGCGCAGCGGTTGAAGGCGAACCAAAGCGGCGTCGCATACGCCAGCGCGTCCTTGGTGACGGGCCAGACGCCGCCGAACAGCAGCACCGAGACGGCAAGGTAGCGGAAGCCTTCGAGCGTCGTCGCCCGCGGCGAGGCAGTGGGGGCGCCTGTCAAGCTTGGGTCCTGCCCGGTGGCCTGCCACGGATCGGCCGTGGCAAGCGGCGCACGGCCTGGGGCGTGATCAGTCGGCGACCTTCAGCATGATCTTGCCGATATGCGTGCTGCTCTCCATCAGCGCATGGGCGGCTGCGGCCTCCTGGAGCGGGAAGACCTTATGGATGGGCGGGGCGACCTTGCCGGCGTCGAGCAGCGGCCAGACCTTCTCGCGCAGCGCCGTGGCGATCTCGGCCTTCTGCGCCGTGGTGCGCGGGCGCATGGTGCTGCCGGTGACGGTGAGGCGGCGGGTCATCACCGGGCGGAGATCGGCCTTCGCCACCTCGAAGCCGCCGAGGAAGGCGATGATGACGAGGCGGCCGTCCATGGCCAGGCATTTCAGGTTGCGGTTGAAGTAGTCGGCGCCGACCATGTCGAGCACGACGTTCGCAAGCTTGCCATCGGTCATGCGCTTCACCTCGGCGGCGAAGTCCTGGGTGCGGTAGTCGATGGCGTGGTCGGCGCCGAGATCGAGGCAGGCCTTGCACTTCTCGGCGCTGCCGGCGGTGGCGATCACCGTCGCGCCGAAGACCTTCGCCAGCTGGATGGCGGTGACGCCGATGCCGCTGGTGCCGCCATGGACCAGCACCGTCTCGCCGGCCGCCAGCTTGCCGTGGCCGAAGAGGTTGGCCCAGACGGTGAAGAAGGTCTCCGGCAGGGCGGCGGCACGGATGGCATCGAACCCGCGCGGCCAGGGCAGGCATTGCGTGGCGGGGGCGGTGCAGTACTCGGCATAGGCGCCGCCATTGGTGAGGGCGCAGACGCGGTCGCCGGGCTTCCACTGCGTGACCTCGGCGCCCGTGGCGACGACCTCGCCGGCGGTCTCGAGGCCGATCAGCGGACTGGCGCCGGGGGGTGGGGGGTATTCGCCCTTGCGCTGGGCGACGTCGGGGCGGTTCACGCCGGTCGCCAGGACGCGGATCAGCACCTCGTCGGGCTTCGGCTGCGGGACGGGCGCGGTCGAGGGGGTCAGCACCTCGGGCGGGCCGCCATCGCCATGGGTGATGACGGTCATCGAGGGGGGCAGCGTGGCCATGGCGGTCTCTCCCGGAGTTGCGGCGGAGGTTCCGCGCGGGGGCGCATCCCGTCAAGCGGGGCCTTGCCAGGACGCTGGGGCATGCGATGAATCCGCCGCCGCGCCTCCGTCGCGGGAGGATGCCGATGTCGAGGATTGCCCGTCGCCCGCTGCTTGGCGGCATCGCCGCCTTGGCCGCGCCGCGCCTCGCCCGGGCGCAGGGCACGGCGCCGGCCAATGAGCTGAGGCTGGGGGCGCTCTTCCCCTTCAGCGGCAGCCTCGCCCTGCTGGGCGACGAGAGCTTCCGCGGGCTGGAGCTGGCGGCCGAGGAGCGCAATGCGGTGGGCGGGCTGCTGGCGCGGGCGATCCGGCTGGTGCGCGGCGATGCGGCGGGAACGGACCAGGCCGTCGCCGAGCTGCGGCGGCTGCAAGGGGCGGAGCGGGTGGCGGCGGGGTTCGGCACCTATGCCTCGCATCTCGGCTTCGCGGCGAGCCAAGCGGCGGAGTTGCAGGGCTTTCCCTTCTTCGAGCTGGGCGCCATCGCGGACCCGATCACCGAGCGGGGGTTCCGGACGCTCTTCCGGCTCTGCCCGAGGGCGAGCGACTTCGCGCGGGATTCGGTCGCCGTGGTATCGGAGGTGCTGGCGGGGGCCTGGTCGACGCCGGCGGAGGCGCTGCGCATCGCCATCCTCCATGAGGAGGGGCTCTACGGCCAGGCGGTGAGCGGGGCGCAGGAGGCGCAGCTCAAGGCGCGCGGGCTGAACCAAGTGGAGCGCATCGGATATGCGGCGCGAAGCGTCGACCTCTCGCCGCTGGTGCAGCGGCTGCGCGCGGTGGGCGCCGATGTGGTGCTGCATACCGGCTACCAGAACGACATCGTGCTGTTCCATCGCGCCATGAAGGAGGCGGGCTGGCGGCCGCGCATGGTGATCGGCGCGGGGGCGGGCTACAGCCTGACGGATACGGCGCGCTCGATCGGGCCGGATTTCGACGGCACGCTCAATGTCGACTTCCCGCAGGTGGCGGTGAACGAGGCGGTGGCGCCGGGGGTGCGCGACTTCGTCGAGTTGTACAAGCGGCGCTACGGCAGCGACCCGCGCTCCGGCCATTCGCTGGCGAGCTATGTCGGCGCGCGGCTGGTGCTGGATGCGATGCAGCGGGCGGCCGGGCTGGAGCGGGACAAGCTGCGCGCGACGCTGCTGGCGACGGATGTGGCGGAAGGCGCGACGCCGAATGGCTGGGGGGCGCGCTTCGACGAGAAAGGGCAGAACCTGCGCGCGCGGCCGCTGCTGGCGCAGTGGCAGGGCGGGCGGCTGGTGACGGTGGGGCCGGCCGAGGCGGCGGTGGCACAGCTTCGGCCGGTGATGGGGGCTACTCCACCTTGATGCCGGCGTCCCGGATGATTGCCTCCCATTTCGTGATCTCGTCGGTCAGCCAGCGCTTCGCCGTCTCGGGCGTGGTGTCGCTACGGACCAGCATGGTGAGGTCGCTGAGGCGCTGCTGCACGCTCGCCTGAGCCGCTGCCTTGTTGAAGGCGGCGTTGATCTGCTCGACGATGGGCGCGGGCGTGCCGGATGGGGCGAAGACCATGTGCCAGGTGTAGCTCTCGGCATTAGCGACGCCGCCCTCGGCGAAGGTCGGGATGTCGGGCGCCTGGGGCAGGCGCTGGGCGGAGGAGATGCCGAGGGCGCGGGCATCGCCGCGCTTCGCGAAGGTGAGGCCTCCGGCGGCGACATCCATGAACATGGCGAGGCGGCCGGAGAGCAAATCCGGCATGCCCGCCGCAGAGCCGCGATAGGGGATGTGGTTGACCTTGAGGTCGCCGGCGCGCTTCAGCAGCAGCTCCGTCGCCAGGTGGACCGCGCCGCCGACGCCGCTGCTGCCGTAGTCGTATTCGCCGGGCTTGCTGCGGAACAGCGCGACAGCCTCCTGCAGGGTCTTCGCGGGGAGGTCGTTGTTGACCAACAGGATCATCGGGATCACGCCGAGCAGCGCGACGGGTTGGAAATCGCCGACCGGGTCGAAGGCGAGGCGCGGGAAGAGCGGGCGCAGCACGGAATGGGCGATGGTGCTGTAGAGCAGGGTGTGGCCGTCCTTCGGGGCGGTGGCCACCGCCTCCGTGCCGACGACGACGCCGGCGCCGGTGCGGTTCTCGACGACGACGCGCTGCGGCAGGAGCTTCGACACCTCCTCGGCGAAGAGGCGGGCGGGGATGTCGGTCGGGCCGCCGGCGGCGAAGGGGACGATCAGGCGGATCGGCTGGTTGGGCCAGGCGGGCTGGGCGCGCAGCGACGTGGCGGGCAGGATGGCGGCGGCGGCGAGCAGGCTGCGGCGATGCATGGATGTCTCCCGGTGGGCTTCGTTGCCCTTGCCGGGCATCTTGGCCCCCGGGGGCTAGGGGTCAAGCCGCTTGCCGGTCTCGCCGTCGAAGACGTGCAGCGCGGCGGCGGGGAATGCGACGGGGAGGCTCGGCGCATCCGGCGCGGGGCCAGCGAGCTTCACCACCAGCGCCTCGCCGCTCGGCAGCTTGCCATGCAGCACGGTCTCGGAGCCGAGTGGCTCCACCAGGTCGAGCGGCATGGGGATGCCGCCTTCGGCGAGGTCCATATGCTCGGGGCGGATGCCGATGGTGAGCGGCCTCCCCGCCCCGCCCGCGCGCGGGCCGTCGGCGAAGCGGAGTACCGGGCCGGCTTTCAGCGCGACGGCGTGGCCGCCTTCCACCAGGGTGCCGGAGAGGAAGTTCATCGCGGGGCTGCCGATGAAGCCGGCGACATAGGTGTCGGCGGGGCGGGCCCAGATCTCCATCGGCGTTGCGATCTGCGCGGCATGGCCGGCATGCATGACGACGAGGCGGTCGCCGAGGGTCATCGCCTCGGTCTGGTCGTGGGTGACGAAGAGCGAGGTGACGCCGAGGCGGCGTTGCAGCCGCCTGATTTCGGCGCGCATCTGCACGCGGAGCTTGGCGTCGAGGTTGGAGAGCGGCTCATCGAAGAGGAAAAGCTTCGGCTCGCGGACGATGGCGCGGCCCATGGCGACGCGCTGGCGCTGGCCGCCGGAGAGCTGGCGCGGGCGACGCGTCAGCAATGCCTCGATGCCGAGCAGGCCGGCGGCCTCGGCGACGCGGCGGGCGATCTCGGCCTTCGGCAGGCCGCGGATCTTGAGGCCATAGGCCATGTTCTGCTCGACCGTCATATGCGGGTAGAGCGCGTAGTTCTGGAAGACCATGGCGATGTCGCGCTCGGCCGGCTCCAGCGCCGTGACCTCGCGGCCGGCGATGCGGATGCTGCCGGAGGTTGCCGTCTCGAGGCCGGCGACGATCCGCAGGAGCGTCGACTTGCCGCAGCCGGAGGCGCCGACGATGACGATCATCTCGCCATCCTCGACGGCAAGGTCGATGCCGTGCAGGACATGGGTGGGGCCGAAGGACTTCGTCAGTCCGGTGACCTCGAGGCTGGCCATTACTTCTCGGTCTCCGTCAGGCCCTTGAGGAACCAGCGTTGCATCAGCAGGACCACGGCGACGGGCGGCAGCAGCGAGAGCACCGCCATGGCCATGATGACATTCCATTCGTTCTGCGCGTCGCCGGTGCCGATCATCTTGGCCATGCCGACGACGATGGTCTCGAGGCTGCGGTCGTTCACCACCAGCAGCGGCCAGAGATACTGATTCCAGCCATAGATGAAGAGGATGACGAAGAGGGCGGCGATGTTCGTCACTGAGAGCGGCAGCAGGATGTCGCGGAAGAAGCGCATCGGGCCGGCGCCGTCCATCTTCGCCGCCTCGACATATTCGTCGGGGATGGTGAGGAAGAACTGGCGGAAGAGCAGCGTCGCCGTGGCCGAGGCGATCAACGGGATGGTGAGGCCGGCCATGGAATTGAACAGGTCCATGCTGACGATGACCTGGTAGGTCGGGATGATGCGCACCTCGACGGGGAGCATCAGCGTCATGAAGATGGTCCAGAAGGCAATCATCCGGCCGGGGAAGCGGAAGAAGACGACGGCATAGGCGGAGAGCAGGGAGATGGCGATCTTCCCGACCGCGATGCAGAGCGCCATGATGGTGCTGTTCAGCAGCATCCGCGAGGCGGGCGAGACGGCGAAGCGGCCGGAGCCGCCGCTGACCCAGGCGGCGGTGTAGTTCTCGACTGCGTGGCTGCCGGGCAGCAGGGGGACGTCGCCGCGGCCGATCGTGCTGGCGTCGTGGGTCGAGCCGATCAGGGTGATGTAGATGGGCGTGGCGAAGATCAGCACGCCGAGCAGCAGCCAGAGATGCGGCCATGCGCGCTTCATCAGTAGTGGACCTTGCGCTCGATGAAGCGGAATTGCACCGCCGTCAGCGCGATGACGAGGATCATCAGGATCACCGACTGGGCGGAGGAGCTGCCGAGATTCACGTTCTGCACGCCCTCGACATAGACCTTGTAGATCAGCGTCTCGGTCGCCTTGCCGGGGCCGCCGCCGGTCAGCGCGTGGATGACGCCGAAGGTATCGAAGAAGGCGTAGACGAGGTTCACCACCAGCAGGAAGAAGGCGGTGGGCGAGAGCAGCGGCAGGATGATGGTCCAGAAGCGGCGCACCGGCTTGGCGCCGTCGATCGCTGCCGCTTCCAGCACGGCGCGGGGAATGGATTGCAGGCCGGCGAGGAAGAAGATGAAGTTGTAGCTCACCTGCTTCCAGGCGGCGGCGACGATGATGAGCAGCATCGCCTGGTTGCCGTTCAGCTTGTAGTCCCAGGCGATGCCGGCCTCGTTCAGCGCGCGGCCGACGAGGCCGATCGAGGGGTGGAAGAGGAAGAGCCAGAGCACGGCGGCGACGGCGGGGGCGACCGCATAGGGCCAGATCAGCAGGGTGCGGTAGATATTGGCGCCGCGGATCGACTTGTCGGCCTGGACGGCCAGGAAGAGCGCGGTGCCCATGGCGAGCACGGCGACGGCGGTGGAGAAGATCAGCGTGTTGTACGCGGCACCGCGCCATTCGGGCTCCGCCAGGACCTCGGTGAAATTGCGGATGCCTACGAATTGGGAGCTCATGCCCCAGGGGTCCTCCTGCAGCAGGGACTGCCAGATGGCGGCCCCCGCTGGCCAGAGGAAGAAGATGGCGGTGATGACGAGCTGCGGCGCGAGCAGCAGCAGCGGCAGCGCCGTGCCCTTGAAGACTGTCTTGCGCACGGCGCTTTCCCGATCAGCCGCGGTTCTGGCGCTCGAAGTTACGCAGCACCGTATTCGCCCGCTGCGTCACCGCCTCCATCGCCTGCTGGCCGTTCTGCTGGCCCTGGAAGGACTTCTCCATCTCTTCCTGGATGATGTTGCGGATCTCGACATAGCCGCCGAGGCGGATGCCGCGGGTATTCGGCGTGGTCTCGCCGCCGCGGAGAAGCTGCTCGATGGCGACTTCCGTGCCGGGGTTCTTCTCGTAGAAGCCTTGCGACTTCGCCACCTGGTAGCTGGCGCGCCGGACCGGGACGTAGCCGGTGTCCATGTGCCACTTTGCGTCGATCTCGGGCTGGCTGAGATAGCGGTAGAACTCCGCCACGCCCTTCCACTCGGCGGCGTTGCGGCCGCCGGAGGGGCCGCGGTTCAGTGCCCAGAAGCTGGCGCCGCCGATGATGCTGTTGCGCGGCGCGCCGGCGACATCGCTGTAATAAGGCAGCATGGCGGTGCCCCAGGCGAAGCGCGACTCGCGCAGCAGGCGGGCGCGCAGGCTGGAGGAGGCCATGGTGAGGCTGACCTCGCCGGCCGGGAAGAGCGCATCCGCCGCGTTGTCGCGGCCGCCATACTTGAACAGCCCGTCCTTCTGCCAGGCGATCAGGTTGTTCATGTGGCGGACCATCACAGGGTTGTTCACCTGCATGGTGGCGCCGAGGCCATCGAAGCCGTTGCCGAGGCTGGCGAGCGGGATGTTGTGGATGGCCGAGACCTGCTCGACCTGGACCCAAGCCGGCCAGGAGGTGGTCATCGGGCTGGCGATGCCGGCGGCCTTCAGCTTCTTGATCGCCTCGGCCAGCTCCTCCCAGGTTTTCGGCGGCATCTCCGGGTCGAGGCCGGCGCGCTTGAAGTGGTCCTTGTTGTAGAACATCGTCGCGGTGGAGCTGTTGAACGGCATGCTCATCTGCCGCCCGTCGGAGGCCTGGTAGTAGCCGCGCACCGCGGGGAGGTAGTCGTTGAAGTCGATGCTGACGCCAGCTTCGGCAAGCAGCTCATAAACCGGCTTCACCGCGCGGCCGGCGGCCATCATCGTGCCGGTGCCGACCTCGAACATCTGCACGACATGCGGCGCGGCATTGGCGCGGAAGGCGGCGATGGCGGCGACCATCGTCTCCGGATAGGAGCCGCGGAAGGAGGGGACGACCTTCACCCCCTGCTGCGACGCGTTGAAGGCGGCGACGATCACCTCGAGCTGGCCGCCGAGCGGCTGCGCCAGGCCGTGCCAGAACTGGATCTCGACCGGCGCCTGGGCGGCGGCGGGGCGGGTGCGGGTGGCGGCGATGGCCGCGGCGGCCAGGCTGGCCTGGGCCAGGAAACGGCGCCTCATGACGTGAACTCTCCCAATGATCTCGTTGCCGGGGCCGCCGGTTAGCGGCGCCAGGTTGCGGCTTCGTGCCAGTCTTGTGACAGATAGATGAAGCCCGCGTGTCGCGGCAAGCCGGTCAGGCGGTCAGTTTCTCGTAGAGCTCCGGGTCGGTGGCGCCTTCGGTGCCGAATAGGAGGATGCGGCTCTCTGGGGTGAGGCCGAGCGCGCCGCGGGCGAAAGGCTCCCGAGCGGCCAACAACAGGCCGGCGAGGCCGGCGACGGCGCTCTCGCCCGCGACCAGCTTCGGCTGGCGGCGGGCGAGGAGGCGCATGCAGTCGACGGCGCTGGCATCGGGGATCGCCATGAAGGCGAAGCCGGCCCGCTCCAGCTCCTGCCAGGCGAGCAGGCTCGGCTCGCCGCAGGCGAGGCCGGCCATGAGGGTGTCCAAATCGCCCTCGACGGAGATGGGCTCGCCGGCCTCGGCGCTGGCCATGAGGCAGGCGGCCCGCTCCGGCTCGACGACGACGATGCGAGGGCCGTCGAGCCCGTAGCGGGCGCGCATCTGCACCGAGACGGCCGCCGCCAGCCCGCCGACGCCGCCCTGGATGAAGACATGGGTGGGCGGGGCGGGGATGGCCTCCGCCGCCTCCTCGGCCATCAACCGGTAGCCCTGCATGACGTCGCGGGGGACCTCCGTGTAGCCGGGATAGGAGGTGTCGGAGACGACGTGCCAGCCTTTCTCCGTCGCCTCGCGCTGGGCGGCGCGCACGGCATCGTCATAAGTGCCGGGGACGACGCGGATCTCGGCGCCGTAGCGGGCGATGGCGTCGCGGCGGCCCTGGCTCACGCCCTCATGGACGAAGATGACGCAGGCGGCGCCGAAGCGCTGGGCGCCCCAGGCGACGCTGCGGCCGTGGTTGCCGTCGGTCGCGCAGGTGACGGTGATGGCGCGGGTCGCCTCGCGGTGGGTGCCGTCGGTCAGTTCCGCCGCCGTCGCGGAGTTGGCGGTGCCGCGCTTGGCCAGCTCGGCCTGGAGCAGCTTCATCACGGCATAGGCGCCGCCGAGGGCCTTGAAGCTGCCGAGGCCGAAGCGGCCGCCCTCGTCCTTCCAGTGCACGGCGGCGAGGCGGGCGGATTTCGCCACATCCTCGAGCGCGACGAGCGGGGTCGGCGCATAGCCCGCCCAGGCGGCGATCTCCTCGCGCGCACGGCGGAAGCCGCCTTCGGGCAGCACGACGACGCCGGGCGTGCCGTGGTGGCGGTTGAGGATCAGGCGGAAGGGGCGGTTCGGGATGCTCATGGAGGGGTTATCGCGCGACCCCTGCCCTGCCGCCACTGGCGGCTTGCGCCCGGAGAGGGGTGGCGCGACATCTATGCGCGAGGTTGGGCCGGGCAAGATCGGGAGAGCGCCATGCAGATCACCATCCTGGGCGGGGGCGGGTTCCTTGGCCGCAAGCTGGCGGCGCGGCTGGCGCGCGAGGGCAGCCTTGGCGGCGAGGCGATCTCGGGCCTCACCCTGTTCGACCTGCACGCGCCGCCGGCGATGGAGGCGCCCTTCCCCGTCCGTTGCCTGGGTGGCGATGTGGCGGACCCTGAGCAGGTCGCGGCCGCCATCCCCGATGGCACGCGGGTGGTGGTGCATCTGGCGGCAGTGGTCTCGGCGCAGGCGGAGGCGGATTACGAGCTGGGGATGCGGGTGAACCTGCATGGCACGCTGGCGGTGATCGAGGCGTGCCGGCGGCTCGCCACCCCGCCCAGGGTGGTTTTCACCTCCTCCGTCGCCAGCTTCGGCGGCGGGCAGGAGGCGCGGCTGGAGGATGATGCGCGGCAGCTTCCGGGCAACAGCTATGGGGCCGAGAAGGCCGCCGCCGAGTTGCTGCTGCAGGATGCCTCGCGGCGCGGGATGCTGGATGCCGTCAGCCTGCGCCTGCCGACGGTGATCGTGCGGCCGGGGCGACCGAACAAGGCGGCGTCCTCCTTCGTCTCGGCAATCCTGCGCGAGCCGCTGCTCGGGCTGCCGACCGAGCTGCCGGTGCCGGAGGAGTTCGCGGTCTGGATCTGCTCGCCGCGGCGGGCGGTCGACTGGTTCCTCCATGCGATGGCGATGGATACGGCGCCGCTCGGGCTCGACCGCGGGATCAATCCGCCGGGGCGGAGTGCGACGGTCGGAAAGATGCTGAGCGCGCTCGAGAGCGTCGCCGGGCCGGAGGCGCGGGCGCTGGTGAAGCCTGTGCCGGATGCGGCGGTGGAGGCGATCGTGGGCGGCTGGCCGGCGAGCTTCACGGCGGAGCGGGCGCGGCGGCTGCTCGGCTTCTCGGAGCAGGAATCGCTGGAGGAGATCATCCAGGGCTTCATCGAGGATGACCTTGCCGCGACCAGGGCCGAGCGGGGGCTGTAGCGGGTGCTGGAGATCGCCCGATTCGTGCTGCCGGATGCGCCGCAGCGCGTGGCGCCCTTCAGCCATGCGGTGCGGGCGGGCGGCTTCCTCTTCGTCACCGGGCAGATGCCGACGCTGCCGGGTGGCGGGCACGCCATGGTCGAGGGCGGGATCGAGCCGAGGTGCGGCAGGTGATCGCCAACCTCAGGATGGTGCTGGCCGGGTGCGGGGCAGAGTGGGAGCGGACGGTCTTCGCGCGGGCCTATCTGACGAAGTTCGAGCGCGACTATGCGGCGATGAATGCGATCTGGGAGGCGAGCTTCCCGCCCGGCGGGCTGCCGGGGCGCCCCTGTGTCGGGGTCACGGGGCTGGCGGTTGAAGCGCTCGTCGAGATCGATCTCGCCGTCGCCTTCTAGCCTTCCTCCGTCGCGCCCTGCTCGATCAGGGCCGCGCGCATCGCGGGGGCGATCGGCACCTTCTCGCCGCTGCCGTGGCGGACGAGGACCAGCACGGCGCGGCAGGTGAAGACGAGTCCGTCCTTCCAGATGGCGTAGTCCTGGGTCAGGCTGCTGCGGCGAAGCGTGGCGGGCCGCATGGTGACGGCGACCTCGTCGTCGAAGGCAAGCGGGCGGAGGTAGCGGACCTCCATCTGCGCCACGACCGGCCCCGGCTCGCCGAGCGCGAATCGGCCGCCGAGCGAAAGCCAGTGCGAGACGCGCAGGTCCTCGCAGAGGGCGAGATAGGCGGTGTTGTTGGCGTGGGCATACTGGTCGCATTCCGACCAGCGGATACGGTGGCGTCGGACTACCGCCCAACGCCCCTCGATCCCGAATTCCGCATCCTCGGCCATGGGCACCTCCGTGGCGGCAAGACTGCCATGCCCGGGGCGGCATGGGCAGCGGGCTTGACTTGATGCTATTTTGCAACAAGTATCAGGTTTGCGGAAATCGATCCGCCGTCGATCTTCACAAACCAACAGGTTGAATTTAAACTTCAGATCTTCGCGATTTAACGGGGATCACCACGTGGCTGTTCCGGACCATCGGGCGCACCAGGACGCGCCCGAACGCTTGGTCATCGCCCTGGCTGAACCCCGGCGACTCTCCCCTGTCCAGCCGCGCACGATGGTGGAGCAGGCGGCCGAGGCCATCGTCGCCGCCGCGGCGCGCGGGCTGTTCCTGCCGGGCGACAGGCTGGTCGAGGCGGAGATCGCCCGCGACCTCGGTATCAGCCGCGTCCCGGTGCGCGAGGCGCTCCGCCTGCTGGAGAGCCAGGGCATCGTCGTCAGCACCCCCTACAAGGGGATGCGGCTGATGCAGGTGACCAATGCCGGCGTCGCGGCGCTGATGCGGGTGCGGCTCGCGCTCGAATCGCTCGCGGTGCGGGAGGCGCTGGCCCAGCCGGGCGGGGCGGAGCGATTCGCCGGGCTGGAAGCCGCCGCCGACGCCTACCGCCAGGCGGTGGAGCTGGGCGACCCGGCGCTGATCGTGCTGGCGGATGGCGATTTCCATGCCGAGCTGTGCCGGGTCTCTGGCAATGCGCCGCTGCTCGCCCTGTGGCAGAGCCTGGCGCGGCAGCTTGCGGTGATCTGGGGCCTCGCCCAGCAGATCAGGGTGCAGGAGGGGCCGGAGGCGGAGCATGGCGTGCTCATCGCCGCCCTCGCCGAGGGGGATGAGGCGAAGGCGCTCGCGGCCCTCGAGGCGCATGTGGAGTGGAATCTCGGCTTCGACTTCGAGACGGTGCTCGAGGAGCGGCGGCGGCCACCGGCAGGACTTTATACCAAATCCCACTGATCAGAACCGATGCGCCCAATCGCGCAGTCCGATGGACATGATAGTCCAGGGCTGCTCGACGAGGCGGTTCCAGGCGCGACAGCAATGGTCGACGATGTCGTCGTAGCAGCGGAAGATGCGGTTGGAGAGCCAGTTGTCCCGCAGGAACTGCCAGGTGTTCTCGACCGGGTTCAATTCTGGACACTTGGGCGGCAGCGGGATGAGGGTGATGTTCGGCGGTACCTCGAGCCTGTCCGATAGGTGCCATCCGGCTTGGTCGAGCAGCAGCACGGCATGCGCGTTCGGCGCCACAGCGGCAGCGATCTCGGCGAGATGCAG
>NZ_JQKB01000035.1 GCF_000745835.1 Belnapia moabensis DSM 16746
CTCACACCTCGCCCAGCACCTCTGTGACGGCGCCATCCTGTGCGATGCGTCCGGCGTCGAGCCGGATGACGCGGGTGCACCACTCGCGGACGATGGCCATGTCGTGGGTGGCGAGCACCAGGATCTCCGCCTTGCTGACCAGCGCCTCGAGCTTGGCCCTTGCCCGCTGCATGAAGTCCGCGTCGCCCGCGAGGAACCACTCGTCCATCAGCAGCACCTCGGGGTCCATCACGGTGGCCATGGCGAAGGACAGCCGGACCGACATTCCCGCCGAGTAGGTCCTGACCGGCACGTCGAGGAACTCGGCGAGGCCCGAGAAGGCCCCCACCTCCTCGGCGAGGCTGGCGCTCTCCGCCTCGCCGAGGCCGCGGAACAGCCCGCGGAGGACGATGTTCTCCCGCCCCGTCGCATGCGGGTCCATCCCCGCCGCCGGGTCGATCAGCGCGCCCACCGAGCCCGCCACCTCCAGCCTGCCGCCGACCGGCTCATAGACCCCGGCCAGCGTCCTGAGCAGCGTCGTCTTCCCCGCCCCGTTGTGCCCGACGAGTGCCACCCGCTCGCCGGGGGCGATGCGGAAGCTCAGCTCGCGCAGCGCCGAGACCACGATGCGGCTGGCCTCGTCCTGGCGCAGCCGCAAGGGCGAGTTGGCGAGGATGCGCTTCTTCAGCGAGCGCGCGCCCAGATGGTAGAGCGGGAACTCGATGGTCACCGCCTCGGCATGAATGTGCGGCATGATCAAACCCAGAAGGCGATACGGCCGCGGAAGCGGATGAAGAAGCCGAGCGCGAGGCCGGCCGTGGCGGCGGTGAAGAGGCAGGCCGAGACCCAGACCGCCGCCGAGGCGCCGCCCTCGACCAGCGGCCCGCGCACCGTCTCCATCACCACGTAGAAGGGGTTGAGCACCAGCCACTCCGCCTTGCCCGGCCCCAGCAGCTCGGGCTTCCACAGCACCGGCGAGAGGAAGAAGGCAAGCTGCATGACGCTGCCGACGATGGGGGGGATGTCGCGGAAGCGGGCACAGAGCATGCCGAGGAACAGCGCCAGCGCGCAGGCATTGATGCCGATCAGCGCCAGCCCGGGCAGCGCCCAGAGCGCCTCCCAGCCCGGCCAGACGCCGGTGACGGCGAAGACGGCGAGGATGATGGGCAGGCTGTGGGCGGCGATGACGGCGTTGCGCCAGACGCAGCGCAGCACATGCACCGTGTAGGGCAGGGGGAGCTGGCGGATGATGCCCTCGGCGCTGGTCAGGCTGGTGCAGGCATCGCCGACGACGGCGTTGATGGTGTTCCAGGTGATCAGGCTGACGGCGATGAAGGGCAGGTAGTCGGCCAGGCTCATCTTGAACAGCGAGGAGTAGAGCAGCCCGAGCCCGACGATCATCACCGCGTTCGACAGCGTCAGCCAGAACGGCCCGAGCACCGAGCCGCGGTAGCGGTTGCGGATGTCGAGCGCCGCCAGCGCGAAGCTCAGCCGCCACCGCCGAACCCCCGTGGCAATGTCCCCCAGCGCCGCCGCACGGCGACGAGGGACGCGAGCGTCGAAGACGTAGAGCGCTTCGGGCCGCGCCCCGGGCATGGCAGTTCCATCCGGCATGACCGGGCCTATAGACCGGAAATCCGCCCCGCCGCCAGGGCGGTGCAACTTTCGGTAGCAATCCGAAACAGGCAAGCGTATGCATGCGCACAGTATTGCGATGCCAAAGCAGTCTTGCCGTCGGACCGGACGAACGTGTAGGGCTAGTGCTTCAGGACGTAGAACGTCCGCCAGGTCTTCGGGGCAAGCCTGGGATTCCGCGCCGTGGGGACGGCAGGGGTCCGTGGGGGGCAGGCTTCGGAACCCGGTGGTCCCAGACCCGGTGGAGCGAATGGGGATGCCCGAAGGGAACAGGACATCGCGTGACGGCATGGCCGGCGGGGCAGGGCGCGTTGCGCGCCTGGCACAACCGGCGATGGCGCTCTCGATGTTGGCCATGCTGGCGGCCTGTGGCCAGCAGCAGGCGAGTCGGCCAAGCACCGGCCATCATGTCGCCGTCACGCATGGCAGCTATAACCGCCCGGCGAGCTACAACCCGCCGGGCCCGCCCGGTGATCCATGGGGGCCCTATATCCGCGAGGCCGCCCGTCGGTTCGACGTGCCGGAGCGCTGGATCCGCGAGGTGATGCGCCAGGAGTCCGGCGGCCGCAGTTCCGCCACCAGCCCGGTCGGCGCCATGGGGCTGATGCAGGTCATGCCCGGCACCTACCGCGAACTCCAGGCACGCTACGGCCTCGGCGACGACCCCTACCACCCGTATGACAGCGTCATGGCGGGCGCGGCCTATATCCGCGAGATGTACGACCTCTACGGATCGCCGGCCTTCCTCGCCGCCTACAATGCGGGGCCGCGGCGACTCGAGGACTATCTCTGGAACAGCCGGGGCCTGCCGGCCGAGACGCGCAACTACGTTGCCCGCATCGGCCCCAACATCGTGGCCCATCACCCGAGCCGCCGCGCGGCGCCGGAGATCTACGCCGCGGCCGAGATTCCGCTGAGCATCCCGGCCGGCCCGCGCCGCATGGATCAGGCGACGATGATCGCGCTCCGCGAGCAGCGCCAAGCGGTCGATCCGGGCGTGCAGGTGGCCCGGCTCCCGGCTGGCCCGGTCGTCCGGATGGAGCCCATCCCCGATGGCAGCACCTATGCGGCCCAGGCCGCGCCGGTGCAGCTCGCCTCGCTCGACAACAGCTCGGTCGTGCGGATGGACCCGATCCCGGACGGCTCGACCGCCCAGGGCGCCCAGCGGCTGATGGAGTCGGAAGCCCGCGCCGCCGCCGAGCCGCCCGCCGCGCCGCGCGAGCCGGTGCTCGCCACCCCGGCCCCGCGCGCTCCGGCGGCTGTCGCCCCGCCGCAGCGCCCGACCCTTCTCGCCTCGGCCAATGCGGCGCCTGCGCCTCGGCCGGTGGCGATGACGAGTCGCGGTCTTGCGCCGCAGCTCCAGGGCTTCGGCGGCCTCGTGTCGAGCGCCCATGCCAGCAGCCTGCCCGTCTCGCTCCGCCCCGGCGCCGCCCGCCCGTCGGTGACGACCGGCGCCTGGGCCGTCCAGGTCGGCGCCTTCGCCAGCGAGAACCTGGCCCGCAGCGCCGCCAATGCCGCCCGCGAGGCCGGTGGCGGCCAGGCCCAGGTGCAGCCGGTCGCCGCCGGCCGCGGCAGGCTCTACCGCGCCCGCGTCATCGGCCTCTCGCAATCTTCCGCCCAGTCGGTCTGCGAGCGGATGCGGCGCAACGGTGCCTGCATGGTCCTCTCCCCCGACGCCCAAAGCTGACGACCCGGAGCTGAGCGGCGCGGGGGAACCCGCCCGCTTTCCGGTGGTTGTCCGCAACCACCGTTGTCGCAGGGAGCCATCATGCCCAGCCTCGACCCCGATCTCCTGCACCGCCTCGACGGCACCTTCGACATCCTCCTTGCCGCCCGCCCGGTCCTGGGCGGCGACCCGGACGAGGAGGACGAGGACGACTTCGACGAGGAGGATGAGGACGAGGAGGAAGACGACTACGACAAAGACGAAGACGAAGACGAAGACGACGAGGAGGATGACGACCTCGACGAGGAGGACGACGAGGAAGTCTGACCCCCTCTTGCCCTCGGCGCCCCGCTACCCCAGGCTGCGGCCAGCCAAGGGATAACAAAGGGGAAGGGTCGAGGATGTCTGCCGCTGCCGTGCCATCGGGGCTTTCGGGCTTCGCTTCCCTCGACCCCCTGGTGCGGCCCCGCTCCGTCGCGGTGATCGGTGCCTCCGACGAGCCGGCCCGCATCGGCGGCCGCCCCATCGCCTACATGAAGGAACGCGGCTTCGCCGGCCCGATCTGGCCGGTGAACCCGAAGCGCCCGACCGTCCAGGGCCTGCCCGCCTTCGCGTCCATCGCCGAGCTGCCTGCCGCACCCGACGTCGCCATCATCGCCGTGCCGTCAGCCCTGGCGATCCAGGTGCTCGATGAGCTTGGCACCAAGGGATGCCGCGCCGTCATCTGCTTCACCGCCGGCTTCGCCGAGATGGACGAGAAGGGCGCCGCCGCCCAGGTGCAGATGACCGAGGTCGCCCGCCGCCACGGCATCCGCCTGCTCGGTCCCAACTGCCTCGGCGTCTTCAACGACGCGATCCGCTTCTACGGCACCTTCACCGCGAGCTTCGAGAAGGGCTGGCCCATCCCCGGGCGCATCGGCATCGCCTCCCAATCCGGCGCCTACGGCACGCACATCTTCTCGGCGGCGCTCGACCGCGGCATCGGCACCCAGGTCTGCATCACCACGGGCAACGAGGCCGAGGTCGCGCTCGGCGACGTGCTCGGCTGGATGGCCCAGGCGCCCGAGGTGGACGTGATCTGCGCTTATGCCGAGGGCATCCGCGAGCGCGAAAGCTTCCTCGCCGCCCTCGACCTGGCGCGGCGCAACCGCAAGCCGATCGTGATGATGAAGGTCGGCCGCAGCCAGTTGGGCGGCGCCGCGGCCCAGTCCCACACCGCCTCCATCGCCGGCGACGACGCGGTGACGCAGGCGGTGCTCGACGAATTCGGCGTGGTGCGGGCGCGGACGACGGAGGAGATGCTCGACATCGCCTATGCCGCCACGCGCCGCATCTACCCCGCGCGGAACACACTCGGCGTGCTGACCGTCTCCGGCGGCGCCGGCGTCCTCATCTCCGACGCTGCCGAGGCCGCCGGCCTGCCCATGCCGCCGATGCCGGAGGAGGCGCAGGCCAAGCTTCGGGCGCTGATCCCCTTCTGCGCCCCACGCAACCCGGTTGACTGCACCGCCCAGGTGACCAACGACCTGAAGCTCATCTCCACCTTCGTCGAGAGCGTCGCGGTGGATGGCGGCTACAGCTCCATCCTCTCCTTCTGGTCGCAGACCGCGGCCGGCCGCAGCCTCGGGCCCAAGCTGCACCAGGAGATGCGCGCCGTCCGCGAGGCGCATCCCGACCGGCTCTGGGTGATGTCCATGCTCGCACCCAACAAGGTGCGCGACTACGAGGCCGATGGCTGGCTCTGCTTCGAGGACCCGTCCCGCGCCGTCGTCGCCATCGAGGCGATGGGCCGCTTCGGCGCCGCCTTCGCCCGTGCCGAGGCGCCGCAGGCCGACATCCCGCTGCCAAGCGTCGAGCTGCCCACGACGACCCCGAGCGAGGCGGTGGCGAAGTCGCTGCTCGCCGGCGCCGGCATTCCAGCCGTCCCCGAGCATGCCGCCCCCGACAGCGAGGCCGCCGTCGCCGCGGCCGAGTCCATCGGCTACCCGGTGGTGCTGAAGATCCTGAGCCCCGACATCTTCCACAAGAGCGAGATGGGCGGCGTCCTGCTCGACATCGCCGATGCGTCCCAGGTGCGCCATGGCTTCGCCACCCTGCTCGACCGCGCCCGCCACCACGCCCCCGCCGCGCGCATCGAGGGCGTGCTGGTGGCAAAGCAAATCAAGGGCGCCGTCGAGATGGCGCTCGGCGTCTTCCGCGACCCGGTCTTCGGCCCGGTGGCGATGGTGGGCCTCGGTGGCATCTTCATCGAGGTGCTGAAGGACGTCGCCTTCCGCCGCTGCCCCTTCGACACCGCGGAGGCGGAGCGGCTGATCCGCTCGCTGCGCGGCTTCCCCCTGCTCGACGGCGCCCGCGGCCGCCCGAAGGCCGATGTGGCCGCGTTGGCGAAGGCCCTCTCCGCCCTCTCCGCCTTCGCCGTGGCCGCCGGCCCGCGCCTCGCCGGCGTCGATGTGAACCCGATGCTGGTCCTGCCGGCGGGCCAGGGTTGCTTCGCGGCCGACGCGGTCATCGAACTCGAGGGAGGGAAGCACTGACATGCCCATCAACCACGACCAGCTGATGAACTACCCCATCCCGGAGGTCCGCCAGACCCTCCGCTGGCAGGATGTGGCGCTCTACAATTTCTCCGTCGGCCTCGGGCAGGACCCGATGGACGAGCAGCAGCTCGACTTCCTCTACGAGCCGCGGCTGAAGGTGATGCCCTCGATGCCCGTGGTGCTCGCCTCGCCCGGCTTCTGGTCGCGCAACCCGGATACCGGCATTGTCTGGCAGCAGATCCTGCACGGCGAGCAGGGGCTCGTCCTGCACAAGCCGCTGCCGACCGAAGGCGAGCTGATCGGCCGCTCGCGCATCACCGGCCTCGTCGATCGCGGCGAGGGCAAGGGCGCGCTGATGTATTCCGAGCGCGAGATCCTCGACGCCAGGACCGGCGAGCTGCTCGCCACCTCCACCTCCACCAGCTTCATGCGCGGCAATGGCGGCTTCGGCGGCCCCACCGGCCCGGTGAAGCAGCCGCACCCGGAGCCCGAGCGCGCCCCCGACATCACCCTCGACCTGGCGACGCGGCCGGAGCAGGCCCTGGTCTACCGCCTCAACAGCGACCTCAACCCGCTGCACATCGACCCGGAGGTGGCGAAGCAGGCCGGCTTCCCCCGCCCGATCCTGCACGGGCTCTGCACCTTCGGCACCGTCTGCCATGCTTTGCTGAAGTCGCTCTGCGACTACGACACAACCCGCTTCGGCTCGATGGACCTGCGCTTCTCCTCCCCCGTCTTTCCCGGCGAGACCATCCGCACGGAGATCTGGAAGGAGGAGGGCGGCGCCGCCTTCCGCGCCCGCGTCGTCGAGCGCGACAAGCAGGTCATCAGCAACGGGCGCTTCCGCTTCGCCGGCTGACATGGCTTGGTCACCCGGGGCCTGGACGCTCGGCCCCATCACCGTCTTCGACACCGAGACCACCGGGGCCGGCGCGGGCGACCGCGTCGTCTCCCTCGGCGCCGTGCGGCTCAACGCGACGCTGGAGCCGGAGGCGACGCTGCATCTGGCCTTCTCCCCCGGCATCCCCTGCCATTGGGGCGCCATCCGGGTGCATGGCATGTCGGATGCCTTCCTTGCCTGCCATCCGCCTTTCGAAGCGCATGCCGACGAGGTCGCCGCCTTCTTCGGCGGCCATGCCGCGGCGGCGCACAACTTCGCCTTCGACCGGCGGATGCTCGGCGGCGAGTTCGAGCGGCTTGGCCTCGAGGCACCCTGGGGTACCGGGCTCTGTACCATGCAGGCCTGGCGCCGCGCCTATCCCGGCGAGCGGGTGGGCCTCGCCCGCGCCGCCGCCGCCTGCGGCTTCGAGCGGGAGACGTCGCTGCACGGCGCGCTGGAGGATGCCTGGCTCGCCGTCCAGCTGCTCCGCCACCTGCACGGCCTGCCGCCGGTGCCGATGCGCCTCCACGGCATCACCAACGGCCCGGCGCACTCCCTGGCCGAGGCCTGAGGCCGGTGTCCTTCCGCGGCTTCGCCGCGGAAGGCGGGACGATGCCTCGGTAAGGAGGCCGACCTTCCGGGGCCCCCGCGGCCCGCGCAGCGGTGTCGTGGGGAGAGAATCGGTAGCACGCTAAGGGGCTGGACCGGCGGCCCTGGTGGCAGTACTGCAATGCACCCCCGGGAGGGACAAGGATGATCAACAAGATCGTGCAGTCGGTGGCCGATGCTCTGGCCGGCGTGAAGGATGGCTCCACCGTGCTGATCGGTGGCTTCGGCAGCGTCGGCCAGCCCGACGTGCTGATCGAGGGCCTGATCGAGCAGGGCGCCAAGGACCTCACCATCGTGCTGAACAATGCCGGCTCCGGCCGCATCGGCGTCGCCAAGCTGATGGACCAGGGTCAGGTCCGGAAGATCGTCTGCTCCTTCCCCCGCAGCAAGGACCCGGTCGTCTTCGAGACCCTCTACCGCGAGGGCAAGATCGAGCTGGAACTCGTCCCCCAGGGGACCCTTGCCGAGCGCATCCGCGCCGCCGGCGCCGGCATCCCCGCCTTCTACACCGCGACCGCGGCCGGCACGCTGCTCGCCCGCGGCAAGGAGAGCCGGGAGTTCGATGGCAAGACCTATGTGATGGAGCGCGCCCTCAAGGCCGACGTGGCGCTGGTCGAGGCCTGGGAGGCGGACCGCTGGGGCAACCTCGTCTACCGCGGCTCCGGCGGCAACTTCAACCCGATCATGGCGATGGCCGCCGAGCTGACCATCGCCCAGGCGCAGCACATCCGCGAACTCGGCGAGCTGCACCCGCATATGATCGGCACGCCCGGCGTCTATGTGAACCGCGTGGTCCAGGTGGACCGCGGCGGCGACTGGCTGAAGCCTGAGCAGAACTGAGGAGGAGCCGTCATGCCCTTCAACCGCGACCAGATGGCCGCCCGCCTCGCCGATGACGTGCCGGAAGGCTGGTGCGTCAACCTCGGCATCGGCATGCCGACCATGGTGGCCAACCATGTCCCACCGACGCGGGAGGTGATCTTCCAGTCCGAGAACGGCGTCATCGGCATGGGCCCGGCGCCAAAGGAGGGCCAGGAAGATCCCTGGCTCATCAACGCCGGCAAGCAGCTCATCACCCTGGCGAAGGGCGCCAGCTTCGTCGGCCATGCCGACAGCTTCGCCATGATCCGCGGCGGCCATATCGACCTCTGCGTCCTCGGCGGCTTCGAGGTGGCGGAGAATGGCGACCTCGCCAACTGGGCAACCAGCGAGAACGACACCGCGCCCGCCGTTGGCGGCGCCATGGACCTCGCCGCCGGGGCCAAGCGCCTCTGGGTCATCATGGAGCACACGACTAAGGACGGCCGCCCGAAGATCGTCGAGCGCTGCGGCTACCCCCTGACCGGCCTCGCCTGCGTCAACCGCGTCTACACCAACCTTGCCGTGCTCGACGTGGTGGAAGGCAAGGGCTTCGTCGTCCGCGACCTGGCACCCGGTGTGACGCTGGAGGAGGTGCAGGCCAAGACCGGCGCCACGCTGCACACCCAATGAGCGCCGCGCTCAGCGGGGAGGACCGCGCCGAATCCATCCGCATGATCCGGGACAGCGCCGCCGCGGTGGCGCCCCCGGGCGGCGACATGAAGCGGGTGCGCGACCTCCGCTTCCAGACCCCCGGCTTCGACCCGGCCATCCTCCGCCAAATGGGCGAGATGGGCTGGATCGGCCTCCGCCTGCCGGAAGAGGCCGGCGGGGCCGGCCTCGGCCTTGGCGAGGCCTGCGCCCTGGCCGAGGAGTTGGGCGGCGCCCTGGTGCCGGAGCCGCTGATCCCCGCGATGCTCTCCGCCTCCCTGCTCGCCGCCGTCGGCGCCGGCCCGCTGGAGCGCTTGGTCTCCGGCGAGGCCCTGGTGCTGACCGCCTGGCAGGAGCGTCCCGATACGCTGGAGGTGCCCGGCAGCCCCGACGCCCCCCGACGCTTCCTGCCCATGGCCGCCGGCGCCGCCTCCTTCCTACTCCCGGTCCGCGAGGGCGGCCGCATCGCCCTCTACGAGCAGCAGGCCGGCGCCGGCCTCACCACCGAGCAGACCCAGGATGGCGGCCATCTCGGCACGCTGGAGCCGAATCTCGGCATGGCCACGCGCATTGCCGACGACATCGGCGAGGCGCTCACGCTCGCCCTCGACGAGGCCGCGCTGCTGACCAGCGCCTACCTCCTCGGCGGCATGGACCGCGCCTTCGCCATGACGCTCGACTACCTGAAGACGCGGCAGCAATTCGGCCGCATCATTGGCACCTTCCAGGCCTTGCAGCACAAGGCCGCCGATGTGCGGATGCAGATCGCCCTGACCCGCGCCAGCATCGAAGCCGCGGCCGCGACGCTCGATGCCGGCGCCACCGGCGATGCCCGCCGCGCCGCCGTCTCCCGCGCCAAGGCCCGCGGCGCCGCCTCCTCCATGCTGGTGACGCGCGAATGCATCCAGCTGCATGGCGGCATCGGCTACACCGACCAGTATGATGTCGGCCTCTACCTGCGGAAGGCCATGGTGATGGCCAGCCAGTATGGCAGCGCCGCGCTGCACCGCCGCCGCTTCATGGCCGTGAGCCCGGAGGTCGAGGAATGAGCGAAGCGATCGCCCGCATCGTCTCGGAGCGTGAGGGCGGCGTCCTCGTCCTCACCCTCGACCAGCCGGCGCGGCGCAACGCGCTGGCCATGCCGCTCCGCGTGCAGATGATCGAGGCGCTGCACGCCGCGCAGGGCGACAAGGCGACGCGCGCCATCGTCGTCACCGGCGCCGGCGGGCATTTCTGCTCCGGCGGCGACATCTCGGGAATGGACGTGAACTCCGCCATGGAAGGCCGCGAGCGCATGCGCCTCTCGCATGAGCTGATCCGGCTGATGGTTCTCGGCAGCGTCCCCGTCGTCGCCGCCATCGAGGGCTATTGCGTCGGCGCCGGCCTCTCCATCGCCTGCGCCTCCGACACCGTTATCGCCGCCGAGGATGCCCGCCTCGGCGCCGGCTTCGGCAAGATCGGGCTGATGGCCGATCTCGGCCTACCCCACACCCTGCCGCTGCGAGTCGGCCAGGGGAAGGCGCGGCAGATCCTGCTCTACCACAACCAGATGACGGCGACGGAGGCGGAGCGTATCGGCCTCGTCGACCATGTCGTGCCCAAGGGCCATGCCCTGGCGACGGCCATGGAGAAAGCCCGCTTCCTCGCCGAGCAGGCCCCCGCGCCGATGGCATTGACCAAGCAGATGCTCGGCGAAGGCCTCGACCGCGCGCTGGAACAGGAGCGCCACTTCCAATCGACGCTCTTCCTCACCAAGGATTTCGCCGAAGGCCGCGCTGCCTTCCTCGGCAAGCGCACGCCCGCCTTCAAGGGAGACTGAGCCGATGGACGCCATCCGCATCCCCGCCCCGGCAGAGCTCGACGCGCTCGACGACGAGCATTTCCGCCAGGTGGTCCGCAGCTTCCTGCATGAGAACTACCCGGAGGAGCTGCGCAACCCTCCGAAGCGCCTCCATTGGGACGAGAACCGCCCCTGGTACATGAAACTGGCGGAGAAGGGGTGGCTCTGCCCCGGCTGGCCGAAGGAGCATGGCGGCCTCGGCCTATCGCCCGCCAAGCAGATCATCCTCACCGAAGAATACGAGCGCTACGGCGTGGCGCGGACCAACGACCACGGCATCGTCATGCTCGGCCCGCTCGTCATCAAATACGGGACGGAGGAGCAGAAGCAGCGCTTCCTGCCGAAGATCCTGACCGGCGAGCATATCTGGTGCCAGGGCTATTCCGAGCCCAATGCCGGCTCCGACCTCGCCGCTCTGCGCACGGAGGCGGTGCTCGATGGCGACGAGTATGTCGTCAACGGCCAGAAGATCTGGACCACGCTGGCGACCGATGCCAACTGGATCTTCCTCCTCGTCCGCACCGACAAGCAGGCGAAGAAGCAGGAGGGCATCTCCTTCCTCCTCGTCGACATGAAGACGCCCGGCATCACCGTGCGGCCGATCATCAACCTCGAGATGCATGACGAGTTCTGCGAGGTCTTCTTCGACAATGTCCGCGTGCCGAAGGAGAACCTGGTCGGCCAGCTCAACAAGGGCTGGGACATGGCCAAGGCGCTGCTCGGCTTCGAGCGCATCTTCCTCGGCTCGCCGCGCCAGTCCGGCTACGCCCTCTCGCGCCTCAAGATCCTCGCCGAGCGCATGGGCGTCTGGGAAGATGCCGAGTTCCAGGACCGCTACGCCCGCCTCCGCCTGGAGTTCGAGGACCTGAAGGCGCTCTACGGCACCTTCGTCGAGAAGCTGAAGCGCGGCGAGAGCCTCGGCCCCGACGTCTCCATGCTGAAGATCCTGCAGACCGAGCTGTTCCAGGCCATCACCGACACCATGCTCGAGATCGCCGGCGAGAATGCCGGGCTGCTGGAGCCGATGGAGGGCAACCGCGACCTCAATATCGGCGGCCTCTTCATCCAGGCCCGGCCGGCCACGATCTATGGCGGCTCGAACGAGATCCAGCGCAACATCCTGGCGAAAAACGTGCTCGGCCTGCCCGGCTAGAGCAAACTCTGATCAGGCGGAATCACCTGATCGGAGGTATTTGCTCGACCGAACAATGAGTTGGAGCATGATCCACGATCATGCTCCAGGCTTGGAAATCCAGGGCGTTTCAATTAGAGAGCGGGCGGTCCAAATGACAGGATCGTCATGTCCACACCCATCGAACGCCGTCCGCTCCCTTTTCTGCCGGCCCTCGTCTTCGGCTCGCGCTGGCTGCAACTCCCGCTCTATCTCGGGCTGATCGTCGCCCAGGTCGTCTACGTGTTGCTCTTCATGAAGGAGCTGTGGCACCTCGTCAGCCACGCCCACGACTTCGGTGAGCAGGACATCATGCTGATCGTCCTCGGCCTCATCGACGTGGTGATGATCTCCAACCTGCTCATCATGGTGATCGTCGGCGGCTACGAGACCTTCGTCTCCCGCCTCAACCTCGAGGGCCATCCGGACGAGCCGGAATGGCTCAGCCACGTCAATGCCGGGGTGCTGAAGATCAAGCTGGCGATGGCGATCATCGGCATCTCATCGATCCACCTGCTGCGCACCTTCATCGCCGCCAGCAACCTCGGCACGGAGCGCAGCACGACGACGGAGGCCGGCATCATGTGGCAGGCCATCATCCACGCGCTCTTCATCCTCTCGGCGATCGGCATCGCCGCAGTGGAGCGGCTGTCCCACACGGTGCCCGCGCGCGAGCATCACTGAGCGGTCAGGGCTCCTGGTTGCTCCGGCCGCTGGCGCCGCCGGTCACGCCGCCCGCACCACCGGCCCCGCCGCCGCCCATGGCGCCGTCATTGGTGGTGTTGGGGTCGTAATCGGTCGGCCCGCCTTCGGCGAAGCTCGGCACCCGGGCCTTCACCTTCTCGTCCGCCGGCTTCACCGGCTCGTCCGGCATCAGCCTGTCCTGGTCCTGCGCCATGCTCTCTCTCCGATCCTTGTCGAGCGAATGGAACAGGCGAGGGCCCCAAGCGGTTCAGGGCGAGGGGCGCAACGTGCCGCCGATTACTGCACCTCGCGCCAGGCGCCCTTCAGGTCGCCGAGGAAGCGGGCGTACTCGCGCTCCTTGCTCTCCGGGTCCGGCAGCCGCAACAGGTAGGAGGGGTGGACGGTCGGGAAGACCGGCACCCCGTCCTCGCTCTTCACCACCTCGCCGCGCACCTTGGTGATGGCGAGCGGCTTGCCGGTCAGCGCGCGCAGCGCCGTGGCGCCGAGCGAGACCACCAGCCGCGGCCCGACGATCTCGATCTCCCGCCGCAGGAAGGGCCGATAATGCGCGATGTCGCCCGCATCCGGCGACTGGTGCAACCGCCGCCGCCCCGTCGGCTTGAATTTGAAATGCTTCACCGCGTTGGTGACATAGGCCTCGGCGCGGGGGATGCCCGCCTCCTCCAGCGCCCGGTTGAACATCCGCCCGGCCGGCCCGACGAAGGGGCGGCCCGCGATATCCTCCTCGTCGCCCGGCTGCTCGCCGACGAAGAGCAGCGCCGCCCCGATCGGCCCCTCGCCGAAGACGGCCTGGGTGGCGTGCTCGGCGAGCGGGCCGCGATCGGCGAGCACCTCGGCGCGGAGGGCGGCGAGGGCGGTGGCGGGATCCTGGGTGAAGAGATCGGCTGACATGGGCGCCTCAACGTCCGCCGCCAGCACCCGTTGCCGCCGCGGCGCGGCCGGGGTCGCCCCGCGCGCCACCATCTCCGCCACGCGCCGCGGCGCCTCCGCCATCAGCCGGGGAATGTCCTGTGCCTCGGGCAGGTTGCGCCAGTACTTCACCGGCATCTCGGCCCGCATGGCGGCGGGCTTGAGCCGGGCGGGATTGAAGATGCTGGCGAAATAGGCCCGCCACAGATCCTCCTTGGCATCCTCCGCCGGCGCGTCGGCCCGCCTGCCGCCGGGCCCCATCTGTACTTCCTCCCCATCCCAATGCGCGCTCGCCTCCGGCGTCAGGATGGACCAGCGCATGCCCGCGAAGCGGCGGATGAAGAAGCCCGTTTCTGCCTCCAGGATATGGTGGTCCGGCTCGAACCAGGCGACATAACGCCCCTCCGGCGCCTCACGAAAGCGGACGAAGGCGTGCATCTTGTGGGCATCCCGCCGCACCGCCTTTGCCATCGCTTGGGCGCGGATCACCTCCGGGTCGGTCGCCATCTCCAGCAGCCCGTGCTCGCCATGGGCGATGCGCCAAAGCAGCCGATAGAGTAGGGCGAAGCGCTCCCCGTCGCGGTGGCGGATGACTACCTCCGCCAGCTCCGGGAAGGCGCGCGGCACGGTGATCCCGGCCCTTCGCGGCTCCGGCACCGGCTCATGCGCGAACAGCCCCGCCGCCTCGCCGACCAGGTGCCATGCCACACGCTCCGGTGCGACCTCGGCCGCCAGCAGTCGCCGCGCCGCCTCCCGCCAGGCCGGGAAGTCGGCGGGGCCGGGGAGGGCGATGCCGATCACAGCAGCGCCATCTGCACCGGCTTGGCGAAGCCGGTGCGCGGCGCCACCAGCGCCCGCAGGTCGAGCCGATCCGTCACCCTCGGCCGATGATCCTCGGTCACGAGGAAGGGCAGCAGCTTCCCCAGCGGCAACCGCAGCCGCGCCAGGTCCTCGCTGCGGATGCTGCGATGCCGCCGCGCCGCCAGCAGCCGGTCCACCGTTTTCGCCCCGAGCCCCGGCACGCGCAGCAGCCGCTCCCGCGGCGCCCGGTTCACATCGACGGGGAAGTCGCCACGGTGGCGCAGCGCCCAGGCCAGCTTCGGGTCGATGCCGAGGTCGAGCATCCCGCCCTCGCCCCCGGCCATGATCTCGTCCAGCGAGAAGCCGTAGAAGCGCAGCAGCCAGTCCGCCTGGTACAGCCGGTGCTCGCGCACCAGCGGCGGCGCCGCCGGCGGCAGCAGGCGCGAGGCATCGGGGATCGGCGAATAGGCGGAGAAGTAGACCCGCTTCAGCCCGTAGCTGCCATAGAGATTGGCCGTCGTCCCGAGCACCGCCCGGTCGTCCGAGGCGTCGGCGCCGATGATCATCTGCGTGCTCTGCCCGGCCGGGGCGAAGCGCGGGGCCGGCGCGCGCCGCTCCGTCTTCCGTGCTTCCTTCGCCTCCTCGATGCGCAGCCGCATCTGCCCCATCGCGCGGCGAATTTCGGACAAATCCTTCTCCGGGGCGAGCGCCTTCAGCGCCCCCTCCTGCGGCAGCTCGATATTGATGGAGAGCCGGTCGGCATGCCGTCCCGCCTCGGCCAGCAATTCGGGAGAGGCGTCGGGGATGGTCTTCAGGTGGATATAGCCGCGGAAGCCATGCTCCTCGCGCAGGATGCGCGCGACATCGACCAGCCGCTCCATCGTGTAGTCGGGCGAGCGGATGATGCCGGAGGAGAGGAACAGCCCCTCGATGTAGTTGCGCCGGTAGAAGTCGAGCGTCAGCTCCACCAGCTCCCGCACCGTGAACCGCGCGCGCGGCACATTGCTGGTCGCCCGGTTGATGCAATAGGCGCAGTCATAGATGCAGGCATTGGTCAGCAGCACCTTCAGCAGCGAGATGCAGCGCCCGTCCGGCGCATAGGCATGGCAGATGCCCATGCCCTCCGTGCTGCCAAGGCCGCCCTCGCGGCTGTCCCGCTTCTCGGTTCCCGAGGAGGCGCAGGAGGCATCGTACTTCGCCGCATCCGCCAGGATCTCGAGCTTCTGCCGCAACTCCATGCACGATCCTCCAGTTCCTTATATGTTCTGGTACCGGCGGATTCAAGGCCTGAGTGAACCTTTCCGGTCGCGGGTAGTTATGGCGGCCGATGATGCAGTTCCTCCGCCCCGCCCTGCTCCTCCTCCTGCTCGCCGGCCCAGCCCTGGCGCAGGAGGCCGCCTTCCTCACCCAGGACCAGCTGGCGACCGTGCTGCGCGCCCGCGGCTTCACCGACCTCGAAGGGGTGGAGCGCGAGGGCGACAGCTTCCGCATCGCCCGCGCCACGCGCTACGGCGAGCGGGTCGAGAATTTCCGCATCGACGCCGCCACCGGCCTGCCGCGCGAGCAGCCCCCGCTGACCGAGGCCCAGGCCCGCGAGTTGCTGCGCACCCGCGGATATACCCAGGTGACGGAGCTCGGCCGCGACGGCGATGCCATCCGCCTGCGCGGCCTGCGCGAGGGCACCCCCATCGAAGTGACCGTCGATGCCCGCACGGGGGCGGTGCGGCAATAGCCTTCAACCCCATCTCAAGCCTGTGACCCAGGCCTATATCAACCGCATCGGCACCGCCGTCCCCCGGCATGAGGTGCATGACGCCTTCCGCCGCTTCGCCGACCGGCAGATCACCGAGCCGCGCATCCGCACCGCCTTCGCCCGGCTGGCAGAGCGCTCGCAGATCGACACCCGCCATTCCGTGCTGGAGGCCGAGCCGGATGCCAGTGGCACGGTGGACGGCTTCTACCGCACCGACGCCTTCCCCGGCACCGGCGCCCGCATGGCCCGCTACGAGCGCGAGGCCCCGGCCCTGGCCGAAGCCGCCTGCCTGGCGATGGGGCTGGAAGGGGAGGGGCCGCGCGTCACCCATCTCGTCTTCGCCACCTGCACCGGCTTCGCCGCTCCCGGCCTCGACCACTGGCTGATCCGCCGCTTCGGCCTGCCGGGGAATGTGGAGCGCAGCATCGTCGGCTTCATGGGCTGCCAGGCGGCGATCAATGCGCTGAAGCTCGCCCACCACATCGTCCGCAGCGACGCGCGCGCACGGGTTCTGGTGGTGAATCTCGAGCTCTGCACCCTCCACCTCCAGCCGAGCAGCGAGATCGAGCAGCTGCTCTGCTTTCTCCTTTTCGCCGACGGCGCCAGCGCCGCACTGGTGACGGCAGAGCCGCGGGGCATCGGGATCGAGGGCTTCCACGCCGCGCTGATCCCCGAAGCCGCCGACCAGATCACCTGGCGCATCGGCGATGGCGGCTTCGACATGACGCTCTCGGGCTTCGTGCCGCTCACCCTCGCCCGCGCCCTGCCCGACGAGGCGGCGGCCATCCTCGACGGCGAGGCGGCGGACGCCTTCGACCTCTGGGCGGTGCATCCCGGCGGCCGCAGCGTGCTGGATGCGGTGACGCACGGCCTCAACCTGCCGGCACACGCGCTGGATGTAAGCCGGGCGGTGCTGCGCGAGCACGGCAACATGTCCTCCGCCACCGTCATGTTCGTCCTGCAACGGATGATGGCGGCGGGGCGCGGGCAACGCGGCTGCGCGCTGGCCTTCGGCCCCGGCCTCTCGGCCGAGACCATGCGCTTCCGCCTCGCCTGATGCGCCAGCGCAGCGCCGCCGAGGAGTGGATGGACGACGCGGCCGCGACCGAGGCCGAATTCGCCTCCGCTCTGCGCGACCTCGCCCGCATCAACCGGATGAGCCTCGCCTACCGCCCGACTCTCCGCTGGCTCGACGCGCTGGTGGCCGAAACGGGCGCCCGCCACCTCTCCGTGCTCGATATCGGCTTCGGCGGCGGCGACATGCTGGCCGCCATCGCCCGCTGGGCCGCCCGCCGCGGCGTCACCGTGGACCTCGTGGGGCTCGACCGCAGCCCCTGGGCCGCCCGCTACTCGGCCGCCGCCGGGGTCAAGGCCCGCTTCATCACCGCCGACCTCTTCGACCTGCCGGCGGAGGAGCGCTTCGATGTCGTGCTGTGCAGCCTCTTCACCCATCACCTGCGCGATCCGGAGCTGGTGCGCTTCCTCCGCTGGCTGCCGGGGCGCGCGCGAAGGGGCTGGCTGATCTCCGACCTGCACCGCCACTGGCTACCCTGGAGCTTCGTCTGGGGCGCGGTGCGGCTGCTGCGGATGGACCCGATGGTGGTGCATGACAGCACCGTCTCCATCGCCCGCGGATTCACCCGCGCCGATTGGCAGCGGCTGGTGGCCGAAGCCGGCGTCGCGGCGCGGATCGAGTGGGCCTTCCCGTTCAAATGGATCGTCTCCGCCCGTGCCTGATGTCGTGGTGATCGGCGCCGGCCCGGCCGGCTGCGCGGCGGCGATCACCCTTGCCCGCGCCGGCCGGGAGGTGCTGCTGCTGGAGCGCAGTCCCGAGCCCCGCGAGAGCGTCTGCGGCGAATTCCTCGGCCCCGACGCGGCGGCAGCGCTGGCCCGCCTCGGCCTCGATCCGGCGGCGCTCGGCGGCGCCCCGCTGCGGCGGATGCGGATCGGCCATGGCAGGCGCGAGGCCGATTTGGCGCTGCCCTTCCCCGCCTGGGCCCTGCCGCGCCGCCTGCTTGACGGCGCCCTCCAGGGGGCCGCCGGCCCGACCCTGCGCCGCGGCACCGCCGTGCTCGGCGCCGTGCCGATGGGGGAGGGGTGGCGCCTCCGCACCCCTTCAGGCGAGATTGAGGCGCGGCGCATCATCCTCGCCACCGGCAAGCACGCGCTGCGCGGCCATCCGCGCGAGGGCGCCCCGCCGCCCGCCCTCGGCCTCAAGCTGCACCTCGCCGGGGTGGCGATGGCGGATGCCGTCGCCCTGCTGCCCTTCGACGGCGGCTATGCCGGCCTGCAACCCCTGCCCGGCGGCGGGGCCAATCTCTGCGCCGCCCTGCACGGCCCGCCCGGCGACCTGCTCGCCCGCGTCCGCGCAGGCTCCGCCCTTGCCGGGCGCCTGCTCCGCGATGCGCGCCCGCTCTGGGACCGGCCGCTCGCCATCGCCGGCGTGCCCTACGGCTTCCACCAGCCCGCCGCCGGGCCGCCCGGCCTCTACCGCGTCGGCGACCAGGCGGCGGTGATCCCGAGCTTCACCGGCGAGGGCGTGGCGCTTGCCCTGCATTCCGGCCTGGCGGCGGCCGAGGCAATCCTCGCCGGCCAGGAGGCCGCCGCCTTCCACGCCGCATGGCGCCGCCGCAGCGCCGGGCCGATGCGCTGGGCCGGCCTTGCCGCGCATGTGCTGCGAGCCTCGCCCCCCGCCTTCGCCGCCCTCGGCGCGGTCGGCCCGCTGGCGCGCTTCGTTGCTACACGGACCCGGGTAGCCGCCTGACCCGCCGCCCGGCTCAGTCGATGCTGATGCCGAGCCGCGCCACCGTCTCCCGCTCATAGACCACCCGCTCGCGGGCAAAGGCGAGGTATTCGCGCGGGCCGAGATACTCGTTCGGCAGTTCCCAGCGCTTCATGATCGCCTGGCTGGCCTCGTCCTCGAAGGCCTTCTTCAGCGTGCGGTGGAGGATGTCCACCACCTCCGGCTCCATCCCCTTCGGCCCGGCGAGGCCATAGGGTGAGGTCACGCTCATCCCGTAGCCGAGATCCTTCAGCGTCGGCACATCGGGGAAGCTCGGCAGCCGCGTCGGCGTCCAGGCGGCGAGCAGGCGGAGCTCGCCGGTCTCCACCTGCGGCCGCCAGGACTGGCTGTCGGCGACGATGTCGATCTGCCGCCCCAGCAGGGCGGTCACGCCCTCCTGGCTGCCGCGCATTGGCACATGCGTCATCTCGGCTCGCTCACGGGTGAGGATGTCCTCCATGGCCAGGTGGTTGGTGGTGGCGATGCCGCTGGTCGAATAGGTCATCCGGCCGGGGGCGCGACGGGCGGCCTCCATCAGCTCGGCATGCGTCTTCCACGGGCTGTCGCCGCGCACCGCGGTGCCGAAGACGAAGCCGGTGAGCTGCATGATATAGGTGAAGTCGCCGACCGGGTCCCAGCTCGGCTGCCGCGTCAAGAAGGGGTGGCGGAGGATCGAGAGGTGGTGGTGCGCGATGGTGTAGCCATCCGGCCGTGCCTGCTGGATGAGGAAGGTCGCGGCGCGGGTGCCGCGGGCGCCGGCCATGTTCTCGATGATGATGGGCTGGCCAAGGTCCTTGGCGGCGATCTCGAACATCTGCCGGTGCAGCGCGTCGAGCGAGCCGCCCGGCGGCCAGGGGATGAGGCAGCGGATCTGCCGGTTGGGGAAGCGCCCCTGGCCAAGCGCCGGGGCCGCGAGCAGGCCGGCCGCCGCGCCGAGGGCGGCGCGGCGGGTGAATGTCGTCTTCATTGTGTCCTCCCTGTGTCCCTTGGCCCGGTCAGCCGTCGAGGGTGAGGTTCAGCCGCTTCACCATCATCTTTTCATAGTCGACGCGCCTGGCGACGAAGTCGCGGTAGTCCTCCGTGTTGCGGTAGACCAGCGGCATGTCGAACTGGCCGCGGATGCGCTCGTTCTCCGGGTCGAAGAGCGCGGCCTTGAAGGCATCGTGCAGCACCCGCACCACGCCCTCGTCCATGCCCTTCGGACCGCTGACGCCATAGGGCGAGGTGACCTCCATGTCGTAGCCCAGCTCCTTCAGCGTCGGCACGGTCGGGAAGCGCGCCGCGCGCTCGGCGGTCCAGACCGAGAGCGCCCGCATCGACCCCGCCTCGACGAAGGGCGCCCAGGCGCTGCTGTCGGAGACCATGTCCACCTGCCCGGCCAGCGCCGCCGTCACCCCCTCGTTCGAGCCGCGGAAGGGCACATGGGTGATCTCCACCTTCTCCAGCTCCAGCAGGGTCTCCATCGCCAGGTGGTTGCTGGTGCCGATGCCGCTGGTCGAATAGGTCAGCTTGCCGGGATTGGCCCGGGCATAGGCGATCATTTCCTGCCAGGTAGCGAAGCGGCTGTCGGCCTTGACGGCAGTGCCGAAGAGCCAGCCGGTGAGGCCGATGATGTGGGTGAAGTCCCGCACCGGGTCCCAGAGCGGGGTCTTCATCATCCAGGGCCGGCGCAGCACGGAGAGGTGCATCTGCGTCAGCGTGTAGCCATCCGGCCGCGACTGCTGGGCGACGGTCATCGGCCCGAGCGTGCCGCCCGCCCCCGGCTTGTTCTCGAGCACCACCGGCTGGCCGAGCGCCCTGCTGGCGATCTCGCCCATGGAGCGGAGCTGCGCGTCGGCCGAGCCGCCCGCCGGCCAGGGGATGACGAGGCGGATCGGCCGGTCCGGGAAGCGCCCCTGGGCGAGGGCAGGGGAGGCGAGCGCAGGGGCGAGGCTGGCCGCGGCGAGCGCGAGCGTCCGGCGGCGGGTGATCGATGGCATTCTTCAGGCGTCTCCCGGGTACTGTCTTGCTTCAGTCAATCCGCAGCTTCAGCCGTTCCGCCATCGCCTTCTCGTACTGCGCCCGGCGGGCGATGAAGCTGCGGTAGTCCTCAGTATCGTAGTACTCGAGCGGCATGTCGAACTGCGCCCGCACCGTGGCATTGGCCGGGTCGAACAGCGCCGCCTTGCAGGCATCGTGCAGCACGCGGACTACGCCCGGGTCCATCCCCTTCGGCCCGGCGAGGCCGTAGGGGGATGTCACGACCATGTCGTAGCCCAGCTCCTTCAGCGTCGGCGCGTCGGGGAAGCGGGGCGAGCGCTCGGCAGTCCAGACGCAGATCAGCCGGAGCTGCCCGCCATCTACCAGCGGCGCCCAGGCGGAGCTGTCGGCGACGCTCATCACCTCGCCCGCCGCGACGGCCACTGCCGCCTCGTTCGAGGCGCGGTAGGGCACATGGACCAGCTCCAGCTTCTCGCGCGCCGCCAGCTCCTCCATCGTCAGGTGGTTGGTCGTGGCGATGCCGGAGGTGGTGTAGGTCAGCCGCCCCGGATTGGCGCGGGCATAGGCGAGGTAGTCCGCCCAGCTCTTGATCGGCCCGTCCGCCTTCACCGCGATGCCGAACATCCAGCCGCAGAGCCCGATGATATGGGTGAAGTCGTTCACCGGGTCCCAGGGCGGCGTGCGGGTGATGAAGGGCCGCCGCACGATCGAGAGGTGCATCTGGCTGATCGTGTAGCCGTCCGGCCGCGCCTGGGTCGTCAGGTGCAGCGCACCCATGGTGCCCGAGGCGCCGGGCCGGTTCTCCACCACCACGCTCTGGCCCAGCGCCCGACCGGCGATCTCCGCCAGCGAGCGGAGCTGCGCATCCGCCGAGCCGCCCGGCGGCCAGGGGATGATGAGGCGGATGGGGCGGTCCGGGAACCGCCCCTGGGCCAGGGCAGGCGTCACCAGAGCCGCCCCGCCGAGGGCCAGCGCGCCGCGCCGGCCGAGCCGTGTGCCTTCGAAATCCATGGCCGTGACCTCCCGTAGGCGGGGGCCGGTTCCAAGTCCGGCCCCTCATCGTTGCCAGGCCAGTCTGGCGGGACGGCGGGAGAAGGGGAAGCGCCTTGCCACCGCCGGAGCGTCGCTGCGTTGCAGCGGCGAAGGAGCTCCCCATGCCCAGCGCAACCACCACCATCCCCCTGGATGCGGCCGCAGACCGCCGCCGCCGGATCCTCGCCATCATCGGCGGCTCCTCCGGCAACCTGGTCGAGTGGTATGATTTCTACGTCTATTCCTTCTGCTCGCTCTACTTCGCCGCCTCCTTCTTCCCCTCCGGCGACCGCACCTCGCAGCTGCTCGCCGCCGCCGGGGTCTTCGCAGCCGGCTTCCTGGTGCGGCCCATCGGCGGCTGGATCTTCGGCCGGCTGGCGGACCGGCGCGGCCGCCGCTTCTCGATGATGGCCTCCGTCCTGCTGATGTGCGGCGGTTCGCTGATGATCGCCGTCCTGCCCACCCATGCGAGCGTCGGCCTGCTCGCCCCCGTGCTGCTGACGGTCGCGCGCCTCGCCCAGGGCCTCTCGGTCGGCGGCGAGTACGGGACGAGCGCCACCTATATGAGCGAGGTGGCGGAGCCCGGCCATCGCGGCTTCTACGCCAGCTTCCAGTACGTCACGCTGATCGGCGGCCAGCTGCTGGCCGTGCTCGTCATTGTTATCCTCGAAGCCCTGCTCACCAACGAGCAGATGCGCGCCTTCGGCTGGCGCATCCCCTTCCTGATCGGCGCGGCGGCGGCCGTGGTCGCCCTCTTCCTTCGCCGCGCCCTGCACGAGACGCAGAGCGCCGACGCCGCGAAGCGCCCGGAGGCTGGCTCGATCCGCGCCCTGCTGCGGCACCCGAAGCCGCTGCTGCTGGTGCTCGGCCTGACCGCGGGGGGCAGCCTCAGCTTCTACGTCTTCACCACCTTCATGCAGAAATACCTGGTGAACACCGTCCATTTCGAGGCCCGCACGGTGAGTGCCACCATGGCCTGGGTGCTGCTGGCCTTCATGGTCGCCCAGCCCGCCTTCGGCGCCCTCTCCGACCGGGTCGGGCGGCGGGCGATGCTGCTCGCCTTCGGCGGCCTCGGCGCGCTGATGACGGTGCCGCTGCTGACGGCCATCGGCCACGCCGGCTCGCCCCTATCGGCTGGGCTGCTGGTGCTGGCGGGACTCGCGGTCGTCTCCTGCTACACCTCGATCAGCGGGCTGGTGAAGGCGGAGCTCTTCCCCGCCGAGGTCCGCGCGCTCGGCGTCGGCCTGCCCTATGCGGTGGCTAACGCGCTGTTCGGCGGCACGGCGGAGTATGTCGGCCTCTGGTTCAAGTCGGTTGGGGCCGAGAGCGGCTTCTTCTGGTACGTCACCAGCTTCTTCGCCCTCGCCTTCGTTACCGCCTGGCTGATGCCCGAGACCCGGGTCGAGAGCCACCTGACCCGGGAAGAGCGGGCGCTGGCCGGCTAGCCCAAGCGGGCGGCTTGCCTTGAACCCCGCCTCGGGCCAGTTTCCGCCGCGAAATCCCGGCCCGAGGACCCCTTATGCCCGACAGCTTCGACCTCATCGTCATCGGCTCCGGCCCCGGCGGCTATGTCTGCGCCATCCGCGCCGCCCAGCTCGGGCTGAAGACGGCCTGCGTGGAGAAGCGGGAGACGCTCGGCGGCACCTGCCTCAATATCGGCTGCATCCCCTCCAAGGCCCTGCTCCAGAGCAGCGAGAATTTCGAGGAGGCGGTCCACAAGCTGGCCGACCACGGCGTCTTGATCGACGGCGTGAAGCTCGACCTCGCCAAGATGCAGGCCCGCAAGGGCGAGGTGGTGAGCGCCAACGTCAAGGGCGTCGAATTCCTCTTCCGCAAGAACAAGGTCACCTGGCTGAAGGGCGCCGGCAAAATCACCGCCCCCGGCCAGGTCGAGGTCAATGGCGAGACCTACGCGACCAAGGCCATCGTCATCGCGACCGGCAGCGACAGCACCCCGCTCCGCGGCGTCGAGGTCGATGAGAAGCGCGTCGTCACCTCGACCGGTGCGCTGGAGCTGGACAAGGTCCCCGGCCATCTCGTCGTCATCGGCGGCGGCGTCATCGGCCTCGAGCTTGGCTCGGTCTGGAAGCGCCTCGGCGCCCAGGTCACGGTGATCGAGTATCTCGACCGCCTCATCCCCGGCATGGACGCCGAGCTGGCCAAGCAGGCCGAGCGCCTCTTCGCCAAGCAGGGGATGAAGTTCCGCTTGAAGTCGAAGGTGGTCGCCGCCGAGCAGGATGCCGAGGGCGTCACCCTCAAGGTGGAGCCCGCCGCCGGCGGCGCCGCGGAGGAGATCCGCGCCGATGTCGTGCTGCTGGCGATCGGCCGCCGCCCCTATGTCGAAGGGCTCGGCCTCGACGAGGTCGGCGTGAAGCGGGACGAGCGCGGCCGCGTCGTCACCGACGCGCATTTCGCCACCAGCGTCCCCGGCATCTACGCCATCGGCGACTGCATCGCCGGCGCCATGCTCGCCCACAAGGCCGAGGAGGAGGGCGTCGCCGTCGCCGAGATCCTCGCGGGCCAGGCTGGCCACGTGAATTACGGCGCCATCCCGAGCGTGGTCTACACCTGGCCCGAGATCGCCTCGGTCGGCGCGACAGAGGATGAGCTGAAGGCCCAGGGCACCGCCTACAAGTCCGGCAAATTCCCCTTCACCGCCAATGGCCGGGCGCGTGCGATGAACGACACGGACGGCTTCGTGAAGATCCTTTCGGACGCCAAGACCGACAAGGTCCTCGGCGCCCACATCATCGGCCCGGATGCCGGCACGCTGATCGCCGAGATGACGCTGGCCATCGAGTTCGGCGCCAGTGCCGAGGACGTGGCCCGCACCTGCCACGCCCACCCGACGCTCAACGAGGCAGTGAAGGAAGCCGCCCTCGCCGCCGACGGACGAGCGTTGCATATCTGATGCCGAAGCGCGGCGAATCGGCTACCCTCCCTGGTTGAGAGGGGAGGGTGATCGATGGCCGCAAAGCAACGCACCGGGGCGCAGGAGGCCTTCATGCGCTGGGCGCTCGCCGCCATCCTGGCGAAGCCCGGCCATCCGCTCGAATTCCTGGTCGACCCGGTGACCAAGGACTGGCATTCCCGCCTCGGCTCCCGCCACAAGGACGCCTTCAGGAACGAGCATTTTCCGGCCGTCCAGGCCGGGCACCTCGTCAGTTTCCACGGTCTCGACGGCGTGGCGAACGAGCGCCTTGCCCTGCAGGACGCGGACTTCAACCAGGAGCAGAATTACAGCGTCGAGACGCATGGCCGCCGCGGCATCGTCATCTCTCCCGCCGTCGAGATCGGCGGCGTCCCGGTCGAGCTGCGCACGGCACGGATGTGGGAGAATGTCGGCGTGCTGGTGCCGAAGGGCACCGTCGCCAAGGCCAAGCCGCACCAGGGCTGGGCGCTCTCCGGCTGAGCGCTTGCCCCGACTCGCCGCCCCGGCCGATCCTCCCGCCGTGATCAAGTATATCGGCTCCAAGCGGGCGTTGCTGACGCAGATCCTCTCGGCCATCGGCACCGCCGCGCCGGCAGGGGCGACGGTCGCCGACCTCTTCTCCGGCACCGCCCGGGTCGGCCATGCGCTGAAGGGCGCCGGCTACCGCGTCATCGCCAACGACCACAACGCCTACGCCCATATCCTCGCCACCTGCTACGTCCAGGCCGATGTGGAGCGGTGGGCGGAGAAGGCCACCCGCATCCTTGCCGACCTCGGGCGCCTGCCGCCGCGTCATGGCTGGTTCACCGAAACCTATTGCGTCGCCGCCCGCTACTTCCACCCCGACAACGGCGCCCGGATCGAGGCCATCCGCGAGGGAATCGCTGGCCTGGGCGCCGAGCCGGAGCTGGAGGCGGTGCTGCTCACCTCCCTGCTCGAGGCGGCCGACCGCGTCGACAGCACCGCCGGCCTGCAGATGGCCTATATGAAGCGCTGGGCCGCCCGCGCCCATAACCCGCTGGCCCTCCGCCTGCCCGCCATGCGGCCACGGCCCGCCGCCGGCCCCTGCGCCGCCCTCTGCGGCGAGGCGGAGGAGGTGGCGGCCACGCTCGACTGCGACCTCGCCTATCTCGACCCGCCCTACAACCAGCACTCCTACCTGCGGAACTACCATGTCTGGGAGACGCTGGTGCGCTGGGATCAACCGGAGGTCTATGGCATCGCCAACAAGCGACTGGATTGCCGCACGCGGCGCTCCGCCTTCAACAGCCGCCCAGGGATAGGCCCGGCGCTGGCGCGCACCATCGCCGCGCTGCGCTGCCCGACCGTCATCATCTCCTTCAACGACGAGGGCTATCTCGGCCGTGCCGCGTTGGAGGCGATGCTCAGGCCGCGCGGCCCGCTGCGGGTGATCGAGATTCCCTATGGCCGCTATGTCGGCGCCAAAATTGGCATCCACAACCCGAAGGGCGAGAAGGTCGGCACCGTGGGCCGCCTGACCAATGTCGAATACCTCTTCGTCTCCGGCGAGCGCGCCCTCGCCCTGCCGCCGAGGGCCGCCTGATGAGCCCGTTCCAGAGGAAGGTGCTCGGCTTCGCGCTGCTGGCGCTGGGTGTCGCCGGGGTGGTGCTGCCGATCCTGCAAGGCGCGCTCTTCCTCGCCCTCGGCCTCTTCGTGCTGCGCGACCAATACGCCTGGGCGCGGCGCTGGATGGGCAAGCTGGAGGCCCGCTTCCCCAGCCAGATGGCGCGGGTCGAGGCGATGGAGGCGCGGCTGATCGGCTGGACGCGCCGCCAAGGCGAGAGGCTGCGCCGCCTGCTGTCCTGATTGCGTAATAGTGATCGGATTGTTACCGTAAAGATGACCAAAGTATTAACCGGCTGACGTTCAGCCCTTGGTGCTTTTATCAACCTGCACGAGAAAAGCCGTATGGCTGATCTCCGCACAGATTCTCGATTCGTCGCCTTGCTGCTCGGCATCGGCCAGACCCTGGCCTGGGCCACCAGCTACTACCTGCCGGCCCTGCTGGCCCCGGTGGTGGTCGAGGACCTCCAGGCCGACCGGATGCTCGTCTACGGCGCCTTCTCCCTCGCCCTGCTGATCTCGGGCCTCGCCGCGCCGCGCATCGGCCGGACGATCGAGCGCCTCGGCGGAAGGCCGGTGCTGATGGCCTCCGCCCTTACCCTCGCCGCCGGGCTGGCGCTGCTCGGCCTGCTGCCGGGGCTGGCGGGGTGGTTTATCGCCTGGGTCGTGCTCGGGATCGGGATGGGGCTCGGCCTCTACGAGGCGGCCTTCGCCACGCTGGGTGCGCTCTACGGCCGGGCGGCGCGGCGGGGCATCACCATCGTCACCCTGCTCGGCGGCTTCGCCAGCACCATCGGCTGGCCGCTGGCCGCGGCGCTGATGCCGGCCATCGGCTGGCGCAACACCTGCCTCGTCTTCGCCGCCGTCAACCTGCTGGTGCTGCTGCCGGTCTACGCGCTGCTGCCGCGCGCCGGCACGGGCGGCGAGGCAACCGCCGCCGCTATCGACCCCACCGAGATTCCCCTGCCGGCCGATTGGGTGCGGCGCAGCTTCCTCTTCCTCGCCGCCTTCTTCACGCTGCGGGCGCTGATCAGCACGACGATGTCGGTGCAGCTGCCGGTGATGCTGGCCGGGCTCGGCCTCTCGGTCGCCGCCGCGGTGGCCGCTGCCTCACTGATGGGCCCGGCCCAGGTCGCCGGCCGGCTGTTCGAATTCACCATGGGTAAGGCCGTCCACCCGCTGCGCGTCGCCTGGCTCGGTGCCGGGCTGCTGCCCGTCGCCACGCTGCTGCTGGTGCTGGTCGGGCCGGTGGCCGCGGTGCCCTTCGTGCTGATGCACGGCGCCAGCAACGGTATCATCACCATCTGCCGCGGCTCGGTGCCGCTCGCGCTCTTCCGCCCGCGCGGCTACCCGGTGCTCATGGGCAAGCTGGCGCTGCCGGTGCTGATGGCCCAGGCCGCGGCGCCGATGGTGACCGCGCCGCTGCTCGCGCATCTGCCGGCGATGGCGGTGCTCGGCCTGGCCGGGCTGGTCGGCCTCGCCGCCATGCTCTGCCTGCTGCCGCTCCGCGCCGCCCCGCCGCCGCGCGTCGCCGAAGCCGTGCAGGGCTGAGGACCGCAACCGGCGCAAAGGAGACCTTCGCTAGCCGGCGACCGAGCCCCGCCGTACCGCTGTCGCCCGCGCAGGCTCCTGCCGGGCGCGGCCAAGGGCGACCCAGGCCCCGAGCCCGGCAACCAGCAGGGTGGAAAGCGCGGCCCAGACCGCCAGGTATTCCAACGCCATCCAGAGCCAGGCCATCGGGACCGGCCCGAGCCAAACCAACGTCGTGACCATCACAGCGCCAAGAAGGGCGGTGCCAAGCATCAGGGGGGAACTCCTGGCGTTGTCCTCGGGCACGAGGGGGGTGTGCCGCATCACATTCGTACATTGCACGCGGAGTTGATGCAAGTGTTTCCGCGTATTACACGCCACCAATTCCGTCCACGGACCGACCGCCACCCGGCGTGACCCCGAAGGCCGCCCGAAACGCCGCCCCGAAGGCCGGCGCGCTGGCATAGCCGACGCGCGCCGCCGCCCGCGCCGGCGGCACCCCCTCGGCCAGCAGCGCCGCCGCCTCGGCCAGCCGCAGCGCCTGCCGCCAGCGGCCGAAGCTCATCCCCGTCTCCTCGCGGAAGAGGCGGGTGAGGGTGCGCGGGCTCGCCCCACACTGCCGCGCCCAGTCATCGAGGCCGAGCGGCTGCGCCGGGTCCGCCTGGAGCGCCGCCGCCAGCCGCCGCAGCCGCGGGTCGCGCAGCGCCGGCAAGCCGAGCGGCAGGCGCGGCGCGCGGGCGATCTCGTCGAGGATCAGCGCCGTGATATGTCCGCCGCGCCCGGCCTCGTCCCATTCCAGGGGCTCGGCGCAGGCGGCGAGCACCAGCTCCCGCAGCAGGGGCGAGACGGCCAGCACCGTCACCGCCCCCGGCCCCGCCGCGGCTGCATCGGCGCGGAGGAAGAGCGCCCGCATCGCGACTGGCCCCCGCATCGCCGTCACATGCGCGACGCGCGCCGGCATCCACAGCGCCCGCCCCGGCGGCAGGACGAAGGCCGCCGTGTCGGTGGCGATCCGCATCACCCCCCGGGTCGCGTAGAGCAGCTGCGCCCGGGTATGCGCATGCCGCTCCACGCTCTCCCCGGCGCGGTAATCACGGGTGAAGCCGGCCAGCGGGCGGTCGACGCCGTCCTGCGGCAGGTTGCGCAGCGGCGCCTCCGGCAATTGGCCGGATGCCGACAGGGTTTGGCCAGCCATCGTCATCCGGCCAGGCTAGTCTGCCGCCACGGTCCAGGGAATTGGAAAGCGCCATGCACGACCCAGCCAGGCGGCAGATCGCCTTCGTCAACATCGCCCATGTCTTCACCCACTACTCGCTGCTGATCCTGGCGACGGCGGTGCTCGGCATGGTGGCCCAGGCGCCGGAGGCCTTCGGTCGGGAATACGGCCCGATCCTCGCGCTGGGGACGGGGATGTTCGTGCTCTACGGCCTCGGCTCCCTGCCCATGGGCTGGCTCGCCGCCCGCTTCGGCCGCAAGGCGATGATGGCCGGCTTCTTCCTCGGCACCGGCGGGGCGATGATGCTCGCCGGCCTCGCCGAGCGCCCGCTGACCCTTGGCCTCGCGCTCGCGCTGATGGGCGCCTTCGCCGCCATCTACCACCCCATCGGCACGGCGATGCTGGTCGAGGCGGCGAGCGCCGCGCCCGGCGGCAAAGTCGGCCGCGCGGTCGGCATCAACGGCGTCTTCGGAAATATCGGGGTCGCCTGCGCCCCGGTGGTGACGGCCCTCGTCGCGGCCCGGCTCGGCTGGCACTGGGCCTTCATCCTGCCCGGCGCGCTCTGCGCCCTCGCCGGCCTCGCCTGGCTGCGCGAGCCCGCCTTCGACGCCGAGAAGGCCGCCGCCGGCGCCAAGCCCTTCCCCGAGATCCCGGCCGCCATCGTCCGCCGCGCCGTCGCCGTGCTGCTGAGCATCGCCGCCGTCTCCGGCCTCATTTTCAACGCCTTCACCCTGCTGATCCCGAAGCTGATGGAGGAGCGGCTGGCGACCTCGCCCGGCCTGCTGCCGGTGGTCGGCATGCTCGCCTTCGCCGCCACGCTCTGCGGTGGCCTCACCCAGTTCACCGTCGGCCGCCTGATCGACCGACACACGCTGAGGCGCGTCTTCCTGCCGCTGGCCCTGCTGCAACTCCCCTGCCTGCTCGCCCTGTCCTTCGCGCAAGGCTGGTGGGTGCTGCCGCTCTCGGCGCTGATGGCCGCTTCCATCTTCGGGCAGGTAACGGTGAACGAGACGATGACGGCGCGCTACGTGGCGCCGGCGCTGCGGGTGAAGCTCTACTCCATCCGCTTCACCATCGGCTTCCTCGGGGCGGCGGCGGCCTCGCCCCTGGTCGGCTTCCTGCACGAGGCGACGGGCAGCCTCGCCGCGCCGATGCTGGTGCTGGCTGGCTTCGGCGCCGTCACCTTCCTCTGCGCGCTGCTCTTCCCCGACCGGCCGGAGGAGCTGCAACCGGAACTCTGGGCGCAGCCGCGCCAGACGGCTGGCCTCGCCGCCGCCGAGTAGGTTGACCGCTGCCGCCTGGGCGGCGACGCTCCGGGCATGACCATCCTCACGGGCCATGCCCGCCTCGCCGGGATCATGGGCTGGCCCGTCGCCCACTCCCGCTCGCCGCGCCTGCACGGGCTCTGGCTGCGCCGCCACGGCATCGACGGCGCCTACCTCCCCCTGCCGGTGCGGCCGGAGCGCTTCGCCGATGCGGTGCGCTCGCTCGCCGATCTCGGCTTTCGCGGTGCCAACGTCACCATCCCGCACAAGGAGGCCGCCTTCGCCGTCTGCGACCGGGTAGAGCCCTCGGCCGAACGCGCCGGCGCCGTGAACACGCTGGTCTTCAGCGACGGGCGGATCGAGGGCTCCAACACCGACGGCTTCGGCTTCCTCGCCAATCTCCGCGAGGGCGCGGCGCACTGGCGGCCCGAGGCCGGCCCCGCCGTGCTGCTCGGCGCCGGCGGCTCGGCGCGGGCCATCGCCGCCGCGCTGCTCGATGCCGGCTGCCCCCGCATCACCCTGGTCAACCGCACCCCCGCCCGTGCGGAGGCCCTGGCCCGGGCGCTGGGCGGCCCGATCGATGTCGCGGATCGCGCACCGCTCGGGGATGCGGCCTTGCTGGTCAACACCACATCCCTCGGCATGCAAGGCCAGCCGCCGCTCGAGATCGACCTCGCCCCGCTGCCCGCCGCTTCGGTGGTCGCCGACATCGTCTACGTCCCGCGCGAGACCGGGCTGCTCGCCGCCGCCCGCGCGCGCGGCCTGGGGGCGGTGGACGGGCTTGGCATGTTGCTGCACCAGGCGCGGCCCGGCTTCACCGCCTGGTTCGGCGCCGAGCCCATGGTCGATGACGAGCTGCGCGACTTCGTCGGCGGGGACATCCCCGCCCAATGAGGCCCGCCCGATGAAGATCGTAGGGCTGACCGGCAGCATCGGCATGGGCAAGTCGACCGCCGCCAACACCTTCCGCCGCCTTCAAGTCCCCGTCTTCGACGCCGATGCCGCCGTCCACGCGCTGCAATCCCGCGGTGGCCGTGCCGTCGCCCCCATCGGCGCCGCCTTCCCCGGCACCGTGCGCGACGGCCGCGTCGACCGCGAGGCACTCCGCCACGCCGTCCTCGGCAAGGACGAGGCGCTGACGCGGCTGGAGCGCATCGTCCACCCGCTGGTGCGCGATGCCGAGCGCCGCTTCCTCGCCGCCGCCCGCCGCCGGGCGGAGCCGCTGGTCGTGCTCGACATCCCGCTGCTCTTCGAGACGCGGGAGGAGGGCCGCTGCGACCTGGTGGTGGTGGTCTCCGCCCCGGCGGCGGTGCAGCGCATCCGCGTCCTCCGCCGCCCGGGGATGACCGAGGCCCGCCTCGCCGCCATCCGCGCCCGGCAGATGCCCGACCGCGAGAAGCGCCGCCGCGCCGACCTCGTCGTGGAGACGGGCCTCTCCCGCCACGCCGCCCAGCGCGCCATCCGCGCGCTGGTGCGGGAGATTCGCGGCCGCCGCTGAGCCCCGGCTACTGCGCCGAGGCCTGGGTAGTGCCTTGGGTCGATCCCTGGGCTGAGGCCTGGGCCGGAGCCTGGGCCGCGCCCTGGCCCGGACCCTGCCCCGAAGCCGGCGCCGCGCCCTGGCTCGTCGTCCCGGTCGTGGCCTCGATCCGCTCGCGCGGTACGCCCAGCGCCGCCGCCGCCTCGCGCTCCTTGCCCGGCGGCACGGCGACCGGTCGGACTTCCACCGGCGCCACGCCCTGCTGCTTCATCCCGAGCCGGTCCGCCGTCCGCGGGCTGAGATCGACCACCCGCCCGCGCACATAGGGCCCACGGTCGCGGATGGTGACGCGCGCGGTGCGCCCGGTCTCGAGGTTCTTCACCTCGGCGACGGTGCCGAGCGGCAGGGTCCGATGCGCCGCGGTGTCGGAGTTGGGGTCGAAGCGGGCACCGCTCGCGGTCTGACGCCCGTTGAACTGCGGGCCGTAATAGGAGGCCTGCCCAACCTGGGTCGGCGCGGGCTCCGGCGCGGCGGCCTGGGGCTCCGGCGCGGGCGGCGGCGTGGCGCAGGCCGCGAGGCCGCAGAGGATCAGGCTCGGCAGGGCGAGGCGGAGGCCGTTCCGCATGACGTCGTCTCCATGCTTGTTGCGACCAGGTTGACGCCACGGATCGATGCCGGTTGTGCATCGCAACGGCTCCGTCAGGCCGTCTCGCGGCCTCGTGTCCGGCCCTTGCCGCTTGGCGCGAGCGGCCTCGCTGGTCGCCCCACCGCCCGGCGAGGTCGCATCCAGCGGCCCTGCCCGGCGTTGTCACAAGCCCATGTCAGCCAGAAGGAGGTACGAGCATGAACGGCAAGGACATGCACCGCATCGTCGGCCGCTGGATGGAAGGCAAGCCGACCCGCGACAGCCTCGCCGAGCTGCACCGCCAGCAGCAGGCCACCCCGCCCGCCACCGCGGCCGAGCTGCATCGCCGCCGCCGCGCCGAGGCTGCCGAGGCGGGCCTGCCGGCCAGTCAGCCCGCCCGCCGCATGGTAAGGTAGGCGCCGAATCGAGGCGGAGGCGCGGATGAGCCAGTCGGGTCGGGATGCGCGGCAGCGCGCGGTGGTGCTGGATACCGAGACCACCGGCCTCGACCCCGCCACCGGCGACCGCGTCATCGAGGTGGCGGCGATCGAGCTGGTCAACCTGATGCCGACCGGCGCCACCTATCACACCCTCATCGACCCCGAGCGGGACGTCCCGCCGGAAAGCACCAAGGTCCACGGCTTCACCGCCGAGATGCTGAAGGGCCAGCCGAAATTCGCCGAGATCGCGGAGGGGATGCTCGGCTTCATCGGCGATTCGGCGATCATCGCCCACAACGCGCCCTTCGACTTCGGCTTCCTCGATGCCGAGCTGGTCCGCGCCGGCCACCCCCCGCTCGACCGGGCGCGGATGGTGGACAGCCTGGCGCTCGCCAAGCAGCGCTATCCCGGCATGCCGAACAACCTGGACGCGCTCTGCCGCCGCCTCGGCATCGATAACTCGATGCGCACCAGCCACAACGCCCTGCTCGACGTGAAGCTGCTCGCCCAGGTCTATCTGGAGCTGATGGGCGGCCGCCAGCCCGGCTTCGTCCTGGCGCTGAACATCGGCGGCGGCACCCGCGCCCTGGCCGGGCTCGACCGCCCCCGCACGCCCCGCCTCGTCACGCCGAGCGAGGAGGAACTTGCCGCCCACGCCGCCTTCCTGAAGAAGGTGAAGGACCCGCTCTGGCTCCAGCCGCCCTTCGCCGCCGGAACCCCCTGACGCCCCGCGCCTTCTCCCGGCTCGCCCCAAGAGCCGGAAAAGCCCCATGCCCCGCATCCCGAACGCCGTCACCGTCATCACCGGCGCCTCCTCCGGCATCGGCAAGGCGACGGCCCTGGCCTTCGCCCGCGAGGGCGCCCGGCTGGTGCTCGCCGCCCGCCGCCCCGAGGCGCTGGAGGACACCGCCCGCGAATGCCGCGCCCTCGGCGCCGAGGCCATCGCCGTCCCGACCGACGTCTCCGACGGCGCCCAGGTCGAGGCGCTGGCCCGCGCCGCCATCGACGCCCATGGCCGCATCGATGTCTGGTTCAACAATGTCGGCACCGGCGTCTTCGGCCCCTATTGGGAGGCCTCGGCCGAGATGCAGCGCAAGGTCGTCGAGATCAACCTGATCGGCACCATGCAGGGCAGCTCCGCCGCGCTGCCGCATTTCCTCCGCCAGAACAGCGGCGTGCTGATCAACATGTGCTCGATGGGCGGCTGGTCGCCGACGCCCTTCGCCGCCTCCTACGCCGCCAGCAAATTCGGCATCCGCGGCTTCAGCGCCAGCCTCCGCCAGGAGCTGACGGCCAAGCCCGGCATCCATGTCTGCGTCGTCTTCCCCGCGCTGGTGGACACGCCCGGCCTCGACCGCGCCGCGAACGTCTCCGGCCGCCGGCTGGAGCCGAAGGCCCTCTACCTGACGCCGGAGGCGGTGGCCGCAGTGGTGCTGGACCTCGTCCGCCGCCCGCGCGCGGAGGTGGCGGTCGGCTGGGAGGCAACGGCGGCGCGCCTCGCCTACGGCCTTGCCCCCGGCCTGACGGAGACGGTGTCGGGCGCGGCGATCCGCGCCGCCCTCCGCCGCGCCAGCCGGGTGCCGCGCAGCGAGGGTGCTGTCGCCCGCCCCATCGCCGCCGGCACCACCCCGCGCAGCGGCAAGCCCGTCCCCCATTCGCGCGGCCCGAGCCTTGGCACGCTGGCCTTAGGCGGCCTCGGCCTGCTGCTCGGGGCGGAGCTGCTGAGCGGGGCCATGACGCGGCGCCGATAGCTGACTAGGCTTCCCACCGGGACAAGAACCGGAGGAAACGAATGGCCCAGCTCCAAGGCCCCCAGCTCCAAGGCAAGATCGCGCTCGTCACCGGCGCGGCCGCCGGCATCGGCGCCGCCTGCGCCGCGACCCTGGCGCGGGAGGGGGCGAAGGTCCTCCTCACCGATCTCGACGATGCCCGCGGCGAGGCCATGGCCGGCCGCATTCGCGAAGCCGGGGGCGAGGCCCACTACCTCCACCAGGACGTCACCGACGAGGCCCGCTGGTCCGAGGTGGTGAAGGAGGCCGAGACCCGCTTCGGCCGGCTCGACGTGCTGGTCGCCAATGCCGGCATCGCCATCCTGAAGCCGATCCTCGAGATGTCGCTGGAGGAATGGCGCAAGCAGATGGCCGTCAACGTGGACGGCGTGTTCCTCTCGGTGAAGCACGCCGTGCCGGCGATGAGGCGCGCCGGCGGCGGCTCCATCATCCTGCTCTCCTCCGTCGCCGGCATCCGCGGCTCGGCGGGGCTCGCCGGCTACTCGGCGACGAAGGGCGCCGTCCGCCTCTTCGCCAAGTCGGTGGCGCTCGAATATGCGCGGGAGAACATCCGCTGCAACAGCGTCCATCCCGGCATCATCGACACCGAGATCTGGGACAAGATGCCGATCGGCCCTGGCGGCCGGAACGCCCCGCTCGACGCCCGCGCCATCGCCGCCGCCAGCGTGCCGACCGGCAAGCTCGGCACGCCGCAGGACATCGCCAACGGCGTGCTCTTCCTGGCCTCGGACCAGTCGAGCTACGTCAACGGCTCCGAACTCATCATCGATTCGGCGCAGACAGCCGGCCGGGTCGGCAGCCTCAAGCAGGACTGAGCGCTTCGAGATTGCCAGCGGCGAAGGCGGCCCATAAGACCGCCCGAGCCGAGGCAGCCAGGGCCACCATCCGCGATGAATCTGTTCCGTATTCCGGGCATCTGGTCGCTTCTGGCGAAGACCCTGGCGGCCGCCCTCATCGGCGCCGCCCTGTTCGGCGCCGCCGTCTCCAGCATGGCGATGCTCGACGCCGGCACCAATGACCGGGGCCTCGCCGCCGGCACCGCGGCAGCCGCCATAGCCGCCCCGGTCCTGCTGGTGCTGGGCCTCGCCTGGATCGTGGTCCGCGCCCGTCGCCGGCCTACGCCTGGGCAATCCCCCTGAGCCGCCCCACCCCCTCGGCCACCGCCGCCTGCAACAGCCAGGCATCCCCGCCCCAGGCCAGCAGGCGGAAGCCGTCCTGCCAGGCCCGCTCAGCCTCCTCCGCCCCCGTCACCAGCCGCCCCAGCCCCTTGCCGTGCTTCTGCGCCGCCGCGCAGACCCGCCGCGTCGCCTCGCGGAAGGCCGGATGGTCGAACTCCCCCGGAATGCCGAGCGAGGCCGAAAGATCGAAATGCCCGACCCAGAGCGCATCGACGCCATCGAGCGCTGCGATCGCCTCCGCCTGCTCCACCCCCTCCGCCGTCTCGATCATCAGCACCAGCACGGTGCGCTCATTGGCCGCCGCCAGCTTCGCCGCCGCCGGCCCCGCCCGGTAGTTGTCATGCGCGATCTGAAGCGCGACGCCCCTCCGCCCCTGCGGCGGATATTTCAACGCCGCGACGGCGGCCTTCGCCACCTCCAGGCTGCCGACCAGCGGCAGCATCACCCCCTCCGCCCCTACATCGGCGAGGCGGGCGATGTCATGCGCATCGCGCGAGGGCACCCGCACCAGGGTCGGGATGCCGCCCGCTTCCAGGTAGCGCAGCGCCGACTTCACCGTCTCGGTCGAGAAGCCGCTATGCTCCATGTCGAGGAAGGCGAAGTCGCAGCCCGCACCGGCCAAGATGTGCCCGATCCCCGGCGTCACGAATTCGACGAGGAAGGTTCCGGCAGCGAGTTGCCCCGACTGCACGAGTCCCTTGAGGCTTTGCGGCATGGACTTCTCCTCCCGGTTTGCCCAGAACAGGGCGTCATGGCTTACTGACATTTCAGGGTAAGGGAGAAGGCCAGTCTATGCCCGAAGCGCCGATGCCGCTGGCGACGGAAAGGCCCGACCGGGCGGTGGACTACTCGCCCCCCGTCGGCGATGAGGTGAAGACCACCACCTGCTACATGTGCGCCTGCCGCTGCGGCATCCGCGTCCACCTGAAGGATGGCCGCATCCGCTACATCGAGGGCAACCCGGACCATCCGGTGAACAAGGGCGTGCTCTGCGGCAAGGGCAGCGCCGGGATCATGACGCAATACTCGCCCGCCCGCTTGCGTGCGCCGCTGAAGCGCGTCGGCCCCCGCGGCTCCGGCGAGTTCGCCGAGATCTCCTGGGAGGAGGCGCTGGAGACCGCGACCGGCTGGCTCCGCCATGTCCGCGCCACCGATCCGCGCCAGCTCGCCTTCTTCACCGGCCGCGACCAGTCGCAGAGCCTCACGGGCTTCTGGGCCGCGCAATTCGGCACGCCGAATTTCGCCGCGCATGGCGGCTTCTGCTCGGTGAACATGGCCGCCGCTGGCCTCTACTCCATCGGCGGCAGCTTCTGGGAATTCGGCGAGCCCGACTGGGACCGCGCCAAGTACCTGCTGATGTTCGGCGTCGCCGAGGATCACGACAGCAACCCGATCAAGATCGGCCTCGCCAAGATGAAGGGCAGGGGGGCGAGGGTCGTCTCCATCAACCCCGTCCGCACCGGCTATTCCGCCATCGCCGACGAATGGATCGGCCTCCGCCCCGGCACTGACGGCCTCTTCGCGCTCGCCATCGCGCATGAGCTGCTGCGCACTGACCAGATCGACCTCGACTTCCTCGCCCGCTACACCAACGCCTCCTGGCTCGTGGTGCGCAACCCGGGCGGCGAGGATGACGGCCTCTTCGCCCGCGACGAGAACGGCAAGCCCCTCGCCTGGGACCGCGAGCGCGGCGCCATCGACGCCTCGCTGATGGACCTTTCCGCCGTCATGGTGGGCGAGGTCTCCCTGCCCGACGGCCGCCGCGCCCAGCCCGTCTTCCACCTCATGGCCGAGCGCTACCTCGCCCCCGAATACGCGCCGGACGCGGTCGCCGAACGCTGCGGCCTCCCCGCCGAGCGCATCCGCCGCATCGCCGCCGGGATCGCCGATGTCGCCTTCAATCAGGCGATCACGCTGGACCAGCCCTGGACCGATGTCTGGGGCCGCCGCCACGAGACGATGACCGGCCGCCCCGTCGCCTTCCACGCCATGCGCGGCATCAGCGCGCACAGCAACGGCTTCCATACCTGCCGCGCGCTGCACCTGCTGCAGATGCTGCTCGGCGCCGTCGATACCCCCGGCTCCTGGCGCTACAAATCGCCCTTCCCACGGCCGATCCCGCCCGGCCCCGGCCCCGCCGGCCGCGGCGCCAAGCCGAACACCCCGCTCGCCGGCAACATCCTCTCCTTCCCGCACGGGCCGGACGACCTGCTGGTCGATGACGACGGCAACCCGATCCGCATCGACAAGGCCTTCTCCTGGGACGCGCCGCTGTCGCTGCACGGGATGATGCACACCGTCATCGGCAATGCCGGCGCGGGCGACCCGTACAAGATCGACACGCTCTTCATGTTCATGGCCAACATGGCCTGGAACAGCGCGATGAACCCCGGCGAGGTCATCCGCATCCTCACCGAGACGCAGCCGGACGGCAGCTACACCATCCCGCACGTCATCTACTCGGACGCCTATTTCTCCGAGACGGTGCCCTATGCCGACCTGATCCTGCCCGACACCACCTATCTCGAACGGTGGGACTGCATCTCCATCCTCGACCGGCCGATCGGCAGCGCGCATGGCGCGGGCGACGCCATCCGCCAGCCCGTCATCAAGCCCGACCGCGACGTGCGCCCCTTCCAGGACGTGCTGATCGAGCTCGGCGCCCGCCTCGGCCTGCCCGCCTTCACCAAGCCGGACGGTACGCCCAAGTTCAAGGACTACCCCGACTACATCACCAACCATGAGCGCATGCCCGGCGTCGGCCCGCTCGCCGGCTTCCGCGGCGCGGATGGCAGCAAGAGGGGCGTCGGCGAACCCAACCCCGACCAGCTCCAGCGCTACATCGAGAATGGCTGCTTCTGGCGCGACCACCTGCCGCCGGAGCAGGGCTACTACAAGCACGCCAACAAGGCCTATCTCGAGCAATCCAAGGCCATGGGCCTGATGGGCAAGTCGGACCAGATCGTCATGCAGATCTGGTCGGAGCCCTTGCAGAAATTCCGCCTCGCCGCCGAGGGCCATGGCGCGAAGCAGCCGCCGGATCGCCTCCGCGAGCGCATCCGCACCTATTGCGACCCGCTGCCCATCTGGTACCCGGCGCTCGAGCATGAGGGCCAGGACCTCAACCGCTTCGGCCTCTCCGCCATCACCCAGCGCCCGATGGCGATGTATCATTCCTGGGGCTCGATGAATGCCTGGCTGCGGCAGATCATCGGCGCCAACAAGCTCTATATGGCGCGCAGCCGCGGCACGGCGCTCGGCCTCGCCCAGGACGACTGGGTCTGGGTCGAGAGCCGCGCCGGCCGCCTCAAATGCCAGGTCTCGCTGATGGAGGGCGTGAACCCCGACACGGTCTGGACCTGGAACGCCATCGGCAAGCGCGCCGGCGCCTGGAACCTCGACGAAGGCAGCCCGGAATCCACCCGCGGCTTCCTGCTCAACCACGTCATCAGCGAATGGCTGCCCGCCCAGGGCGGCTTCCGCCAGGCCAATGCCGACCCGGTGACCGGTCAGGCCGCCTGGTACGACCTCCGCGTCTCGGTGACGAAATGCGCCCCGGGCGAGGAGGGCATCACCAGCCCCCACCCGGACGCACCCGCCCTGCCGCCGCACATGCCGGCCCGTCCCGACATCCTCCGCTATTCGACGAAGGCAACCCCGTGACCTGCCTGCCCGAGATCACCCCAGGCCAGAAGAAGCTTGGCCTCGTCATCGACCTCGACACCTGCGTCGGCTGCCAGGCCTGCGCGACCAACTGCAAGGAGTGGAACGCCTCAGGCCATAGCGGCCCGCTGCCGGACACCAAGCCCTATTCGGCGGGCGCCGAGGGCGTCTGGTTCAACCGCGTCCACAGCTACGAGGCAGGGGAGGGGGAGCGCGGCCGCACCGTCAACTTCCCCCGCTCCTGCCTCCATTGCGAGACGCCCGACTGCGTCACCGTCTGCCCGACCGGCGCCTCCTACAAGCGCATCGAGGACGGCATCGTCCTCGTCGACCACGACCTCTGCATCGGCTGCGGATTATGCGCCTGGGCCTGCCCCTACGGCGCGCGCGAGATGGACGAGGACGAGGGGGTGATGAAGAAATGCACCCTCTGCATCGACCGCATCTACAACACCAACATCCCCGAGGCGCAGCGCCAGCCCGCCTGCGTGCTGACCTGCCCGACCAGCGCCCGCCATTTCGGCGACCTGGGCGACCCTGACAGCAAGGTCAGCAAGCTCGTCGCCGAGCGCGGCGGCCAGCCGCTGATGCCCGAGCTCGGCTACAAGCCGGTCAACAGCTACCTGCCGCCGCGCAACCGCAGCAGCGTCGCGGCGAAGCCGGATGAGGCGGTGCCGACGCCGATGGACATCAAGAACCCGCTGCTGCGCTGGATGGACAAGGTCCTCACCCGGTGAACCCCGCTCCTTCGATCGTCTTCTTCACCACCGCCTCCGGCGCCGGCTACGGGTTGCTCTTCTGGCTCGGCCTGCTGCGCCCGCTCGGCCTCGTCCCCGGCCAGGGCCTCGTCGCCCTGGCGCTGGCGCTGGTGCTGATCACCGCCGGGCTCCTGTCCTCCACGCTGCATCTCGGCAACCCGCAGCGTGCGTGGCGCGCCGTCTCGCAATGGCGCTCCTCCTGGCTCTCGCGCGAAGGCGTGGCGGCCATCCTCACCTACATCCCCGCTTTGCTGCTCGGCCTCGCCCTCTGGGTCGATGCCCCCGCGCTCGCGCTCATCGCCGGCCTGCTCGCCGCCGCCGGGGCGGTGGCTACCGTCTACTGCACCGGCATGATCTACGCCTCGCTGAAGCCCATCCGCCAATGGCACCACCCGCTGGTCGTGCCCGGCTACCTGGCGCTCTCCGCCTTCAGCGGCGCCGTGCTTCTGGCGATGCTCGCTGCCTTCGCCGGCGGCGGCGCGGTGCCGGCCCTGCTCGCGGTGCTGACCGGCGCCGCCGCGCTGCTGCTGAAGCGCGCCTACTGGCAGGCCATCGACTCTGGCCCGCCCATCGCCACCATCGAGAGCGCGACGACCCTCGGCTTCATCGGCAAGGTACGCCAGCTCGACCCGCCACATACCGAGCAGAACTACCTGCTGCGCGAGATGGGCTTCCGCATCGCCCGCAAGCATGCGGCGAAGCTCCGCCTCATCGCCCAAGGCGCCGGCTTCGCACTGCCGGTGCTGCTGGCGCTGCTGGCAGTCCTGGTCGGCGGCACGCCGGCGGTGCTGGCGCTGACCCTCGGCGCCGTCCTCGCCATCGGCGGCCTGCTGATCGAGCGCTGGCTGATGTTCGCCGAGGCGACCCATACAGTAATGCTCTACTACCGCGGCTAGAGCGGCGGAGCTGGGGGACGCGGCCGGTCGAGGGCCGCTCCGCTTAGGGGATCAGCCGGTCGGCGCGCAGCCGCCCGAACAGGTCGAAGAACGCCTCGTCCGTCGCCTGGTAGGCGGTGAAGCCCAGGCGCCGGCTCTTGCCCATGTCGGTCACCACCTCGATCGGGCGGCCGAGATCGGCATCGGTGTGCCAGGGCGAGGCAAGCCGGCCGAGTTCGGCCTCCGCCAGCCCCTCGCGCTCGGCGATGCGCCGCCAGACGGGTGCATCCTCCGCCATCTGCTCCTCGAGCGGCCGCACCGTGCCGTCGAAGGGCGCCGGCTCCAGCCCGAACCAGCCGGCGATGCGGCCCCACATCCAGCTCCAGCGGAAGATGTCGCCGTTCACCACGTTGAAGGCCTCGTCGTGCGCCGCGGGCGTGGTCGCCGCCCAGAGCAGGTGCCGGGCCAGCAGCCGCGCATCCGTCATGTCGGTCAGCCCATTCCACTGCGCGGCCGAGCCCGGGAAGCGGAAGGGCCGCCCCATTTCGCGGCAGAGCGTGGCGTAGACCGCCAGCGTGCTCCCCATGTTCATCGCGTTGCCGACCGCCTTGCCGATCACCGTATGCGGGCGGAGCACGCTCCAGCCGAAGCCGTCGCGCGTGGCTGCGGCGAAGACCTCGTCCTCCTGCGCGTAGTAGAAATTCTCGACATCAAGCCGGCCCTGCTCCTCGCGGAACGGCGTCTGCGGCAGCGCGCCCTTCCCATAGGCCTCGAAGGGGCCGAGATAGTGCTTCAGCCCGGTGACCAGCGCGACGTGCCGCAGGCTGCCGGCGGGGCGCAAGCCGTCGAGCAGGTTGCGCACCATCGCCGCGTTGACCCGGATGTTCTCCGCCTCGCTCTCCTGCCGCAGCCAGGTAGTGACGAACACGACCTCCGGGCGAATCCTGGCGAGCGCCGCAGCGACGCCGGCTGCATCCTGCAGGTCGGCGACGACCGGCAGCACGCCCTCCTGCCCGGTCGGCCGGCGCGCAAGGCCATGCACCGTCCATCCCTCCGCCGCCAGCAGCGCCGCCGTCGCGCCGCCGACGATGCCGCTCGCGCCCGCGACCAGTGCCGTGCCTGCCATCCCCAACTCCTGCATCCGTTGGCGGCGGAACTGGGCCCGGGGGCAGCGGCGTTCCAGACGGAACCGAATTGGGACATAGGCACCAGGAGGTCACCACCCATGCAGCCCGGCAGCCCAAAGGAGGACCGGCAGGAGGAATGGCGGGAGGATTGCGCGCCGCGGCGCGTGCTCGGCCTGTTCACGACCAAGTGGACGAGCATGGTGCTGCACACGCTGCACGCCCGGCATGGCGGCGCGGCCCGCACCGGCGTCCTGCAGCGCAGCCTGCCCGGCATCTCGAAGAAGATGCTGATCCAGACTCTGCGGGAGATGGGGGAGAGCGGCCTCGTCACCCGCCATGTCCGGGGCACGGTGCCGCCGGCGGTGGAGTACCGGCTCTCGGCGCTGGGGCGGCGCTTCGTCGAGCCGGTGGAACTGCTCTATGCCTGGGGCCGCGCCAATGCCGAGGCGCTCGACCAACTCGGAAGCCGCCCCACCTCGCGCCGCGGCTGAGCAACCCGGCCGCCGGCGGATCGGCCCGCCCCTTGCATGTCCTCCCCCCGATCCGCCACGCTGCGAAGCAGGGACGGCATAAGGGAGACAAGCGGATGCGACACAGCGCGCGATGGGCCATCGCGGCCATGGCCCTGACCCTACCGGCGAAAGCCGCCGACCTCACCATCGCGGTGGGCGGCGCCTTCACCTCGATGGACCCGCATTTCTTCGACCTCTCGCCCAACCACGCGCTGACCTGGCACGTCTTCGACCGCCTGGTTCACCCCGATGCCGAGCAGCGCCCATCGCCCGGCCTCGCCACCTCCTGGCGCGTGGTCGACGAGCGCACCTGGGAGTTCAAGCTGCGCGAGGGCGTCCGCTGGCAGGACGGCACGCCCTTCACCGCCGACGACGTGGTCTACACCTTCGCCCGCGCGCCGAACGTGCCGAACAGCCCGACCTCCATGGGCCAGTACATCCGCCCGGTGACGCGGCTCGAGGTGGTCGATGCCCACACCATCCGCATGCACACCGCCGAGCCCATCCCGCTCATCCCGCAGATGATGATGTCCTTCTCCATCATCGGCCGGAAGCAGGGCGAGGGGATGAGCACCGCCGATTACAACAGCGGCAAGGCGGCGGTTGGCACCGGCCCCTACCGCCTCGTCTCGCTGGCCCTCGGCGACCGCGCCGTTTTCGCCCGCAACCCGAACTACTGGGGCCGCACCCAGCCCTGGGAGCGCGTCACCTACCGGATGATCACCAATGACAGCGCCCGCGTCGCCGCCCTGCAATCGGGCGACGTGGACGCCATCGACACGGTGCCCACGCGCGACGTCGCCCGCATCTCGCGCGACAACCGCCTCACCGTCACCTCCCGCCCCGGCCTCCGGCTGATCTACCTCTATGTCGATGCCAACCGCCCAGTCTCGCTGTTGGTCACCGACCGCGAGGGCAAGCCCATCCCCAATCCGATGCGCGACGTGCGCGTGCGCCAGGCTCTCTCCATCGCCATCAACCGCGAGGGCATCCAGCGACAGATCATGGAAGGCTACTCGAAGCCCACCGGCCAGGCCCAGCCGGAAGGCGCCATGGGCTACGACCCCTCGATCGCCGTCCCCGCCTACGAGCCCGACCGCGCCCGCCGCCTGCTGGCCGAGGCCGGCTACCCCGACGGCTTCAACATCACCCTCAGCGGCCCGAACGACCGCTACGTGAATGACGACGCCATCGCCCAGGCCATCGCCCAGATGTGGGCGCGCATCGGCGTCCGCACCCAGGTCGCCACCAGCCCGGCCAGCGTCTTCTTCACCGCCGGCGGCGTGCGCGACGAGCACAGCATCGCCCTCACCGGCTGGAGCACCTCCACCGGGGAGCCCGACACGCATCTCTCGCTGATGCTGGCGACGCCGGAGCCCGAGCGCGGCCGCGGCACCCGCCTCCGCCCCAGCCACTACAGCAACCCCTCGCTCGACCGCCTGATCGACCGTGCGCTGACGACGATCGACCAGGAAGCCCGCGAGAAGCTCTATTTCGAGGCCATCCGCATCGGCTACCAGCAGGAGCTGGCGGTCATCCCGATCCACCACCAGGTCAACATCTGGGCGATGCGCAAGGGCATCTCCTACACGCCCCAGCTCTCGGAGCAGACCCGCGCCATGGAGTTCGCCCCGGCACGCTGACGACATCCCTGGCGTCCGGGGAGGGCAGCGCCCTCCTCGGCACTACTTCAGCAGGCTCAACCCGCGCAGCACCTCCAGCCCCGGCCCCGCCGCCTCGCTGTGCAACGGCCGCCCTTGGGCATTGCCCCGCGCCACGCTGAACCGCCCGCGATCCTGCGCCAGCTCCTCCGCCGAGAGCCGCCCATCCCCGTCAAAGTCGAGGCTCTCGACGGTCAGCTGCGCCGCAAGCTGCCCTGCCAGCGCGCCCGCCGCGACGGCGCCGGCCAAGTTCTCCCCGGTCACCCCCCCCTGCACCGCCACCAGCTAGGCCGCCCCGCGCGCCAGCCGCGCCAGCTCCGCCCGCGTCAGCCGCCCGTCGCCCGAGACATCCGCCTGCGCCACCACGGCGCCGAAGCAGCCGGCGGTATCGGCCCCGCCGCAGGCCGCCTCGGCATGCTCGAGCGCCGCCATCACCGCGACGCCCTCGCCATGCAGCAGCGCCACCTCCGGCGGCACCGCCTCGCAGCGATGCCAGCGGGTGAGGGGAGCCTCGCCCGGCAGCCGGTCCTCGCGCGCCTTGGCCTCGGGCTCCGCCGTCTCCAGCGCATCGCCCGCGGCGCGCAGCATCAGCCGAGGCGCCTCCGCCCCGCGCCCGGTGCCGACCAGCCAGTCCCCCTGTTGCCGCAGGACAGAGAAGCGCAGCAGCCGCCCAGCCCCCTCGCGCGGCACCCGCGCCGCGGCGCGATGGGTCAGGTGCAGCAGCGCATCCGGCCGGGCGCATTCGCCCTGGAACCAGGCGCCCTGCAAGACCTCCGGCACCGGCTGCGCCAGGGCGAGCCCCGGCGCCAACAGGAGAAGGGCAACCAGCAAGCGCCTCATTGCAGCACCACCTCCCGCCCGGCGCAGAGATCCGTGCCCGGCAGGGCGACCTCCCGCCCGTCGCGGAACACCGCCACCAGATCCACCCGGCACTCGCCGGGACCGCCGGGCGGGGCGAAATCCATCGCCTCCCCGGCGCCGAGCACGGTCCGGCCGAGCCGGTCCTCGCCGCGCTTCCCGCCCGGCGGGTCGGCATAGAGCTCCACCACCGGCTGCCCGCCCGCGTTGCGCAAGCGGATGCTGCCCGGCTGCGGCTCCTTCGCATCCTCCGCCGGCGCCGCCAGCTCATCCACCGTCCAGCCCGGCCGCAGCGCGATGGTGCCGAGCACGCAGATGTCGATGTCCCGCCGCTCCTCCGCCGAGTTGTTGTCGAAAAGGATGCGCAGATCGGCCCGGCAGCCGCCCTCCATCGCCACCGCGCGCCGCGCGCCGGGGGCGATCACCTCATCGCCCAGCGCATCCTCGCCCCATTCGTCGCTCTCGGCCGGGGAGAGGAAGACCCGCTCCACCGTGCGGCTGAAGCCATTGATCAGCGTCACCCGCCGCGACCCGCCTTCGCCGGCCACCGGCGCGCCGAAGCCGACCTGCCGCTGCGCGCAGAGATCGAGCCCGCGCTGCACCTCCTCGCGGTCATTGTCGAAGACGGCGCGCAGGTCGAAGCGGCACGCCTGCCCGCGCAGCCGCAGGCGGAAATCACCCTGCGGCTCGATTGTCTCGGAGCCCAGCCGATCCGCCCCCCACTCCTCCCGCCCGGTGGCGCGGGCATAGAGCTCGCGCAGCATCCGCCGGCCGCGGTTGCTCACCGTAACCTCCCGCACCGGCAGGCTCGGGTCGCCGAAGGCGAGGCGCGGCGTGCGGCAGATATCGTGGCGTTCGCGCACCTCCTCCTCGTCATCGGCGAAGACGGCGCGCACATCGACGCTGCACCCCGCCATGTTGCGGAGCCTCAGGCGGAAATCCTCCCCTGCGCCCACCACGTTGCTGCCGAGCCAGTCCGGGCCCCACTCCCGCGCCCGCACGGCGCGGCCGCCGGCCGGGGCGATATAGAGCTCGCGCAGGGCCTGGTCGGACTGGTTGTCGACGGTGACATCGCGCACCGGCCCGCTATCGGCGAAGGCGATGCGCCCGCCGCGGCAGAGATCGACCCGCCGCCGCATCTCGTCGCCGCCCTCAAAGACCGCCCGCGCCTCGAACTGGCAGTCCCGGGTGCGGCCGAGCGGCACCCGCAGCGTCGCCCGCGGCGGCAGCACGGCGCTGCCGAGCCGGTCCGGCCCATCCTCCGCGCCAGGGCGGAAGACATAGAGCTCCTGCATGATGCGATCCGTGTCATTGGCGACCGCCGCCTCCCGCACCGGGACGGGGGCCGGCTGGGCGAGGACTGGCCCGGCCAAATTCGGGGCGATGGCCAGCAGGGCCGCCAGGAGCAGGCGATGCATCGGGACTCCGCGATCGATTCGCCCGGACAGTGCCGCCCCACCACCCCCGGTTGCAAGCCCTGCGCGGATCACGGTCAGCCGGAAGGATGCGGCTCAGCGCCGTTCCGCGCTCTCCTGCGCATAGCCGCGGCCGTAGCGCCGCTCCAGCCGCCGCTGCACCAGGTCCCAGAGCGTCGTCATCACTAGGTAGTAAAGCGCCGCGACCGCGAAGAGCTCCAGCACCAGGAAGCGCTCCTGGATCAGAATCTGCGTCCGCCGCAGCAGCTCGTCGACGGAGATGACGCTGGCGACGGAGGTGGTCTTCAGCAGCCCGTTGACGCTGTTGCCGAGCGGCGGGATGACGATGCGCAGCGCCTGCGGCCAGGTCACCAGCCGGAACACCTGCCCGCGCCGGAGGCCGAGCGCCAGCGCCGCCTCCCGCTGCCCCTTCGGCACGGACAGGATGCCCGCCCGCAGGATCTCGCTCAGATACGCCGCCTCGTTGAGCGACAGCCCGAGCAGCGCCGCCTCCCAGACCGAGAAGCGCAGCCCGAAGAGCGGCAGCCCGGTATAGATGACGAGCAGCTGCACCAGCAGCGGCGTGCCGCGGAAGATCCAGCAATAGAAACCTGCCGCCCCCCGCAGCACCCGGCTGGTGGACAGCCGCATCACCGCGATGCCGAGGCCGATCACCAGCCCGCAGGCGAGCGAGGCCACGGTGAGCGCGACCGAGATCGCCGCGCCCTCCAGCAGATAGGCATTGAAGAGGTAGTCGAGGAACCCGTCCCAGCGCCAGGCTTGCACCTTATGCGGGACCGACTACCTCGAAGGCCCCGCCGTATTCCTTCACCCCGTACCGGTCCAGCAGCGCCTTGAGCGCCCCATCCGCCCGCATCTCCGTCAGCACACCCGCGACCGCCTCCGCCAGCGCCTTGCTGCGGAAGCCGAAATTGATCGGCGTGCCATAGAGCCCGCTGATGGCGCGGCTGAAGTCGCCGCGCTCCTCATACTCCTTGCCCGTGCTGTCGATGGAGATCGCCGCATCGAGCTGCCCGACGCGCAGCGCCTGGAAGGACACCGCGAAATTGTCGAAGGGCCGGATGGTGATCGGCCGCAGCTTCTTCTCCTCCAGCGCCTTGGCGATGTCCTGCGTCCGCCGGAACTCGAACCCACCCTGCTCCACGCCGACGGTGAGCCCCGCCATGTCCTCGATGCGGGCGATCTTCTTCGGGTTGCCACGCGGCACGCTGACGGTGATCGCTTGCTCCTCGTAGCGGACGAGGTACATCAGCTTGGCGCGTTCCTCGGTGTAGAACATGCCGGTGTTGATCATGTCCCAGCGCCGCGCCGCGAGACCCGGGATCATCGCCGCGAACTCGACGCGCACATGCTCGACGCCGAGGCAGAGCCGCTTGGCGATCTCCGCCCCCAGCTCCACCCGCATACCGACGAGCTGCCCTTGCGCATTGACGAATTGCATCGGCGGCAGGGTCGGGTTGGTCGAGAGGGTGAGCGTCCGCGCTTTCACCAGCTCGCCATCGGCCACTTTCGGCGCACAGCTTTGCCCGAAAGCGGGCAGGCTGACGGCGGCGCAGGCGGCACCCAGCAGGGAACGGCGAAGCATCATCTATCTCCTCACTCGGCCGCCGCGCGGGCGTCCGCAATCGCGCCCATCGCTTGCAAGACCGAGGCCAGCGCCGGCACATCCCGCTCCGGCAGCGGCAGGCGCGGCGGCCGAGGGTCGCCCATCTCCATCCCCATCAGCCCGAACCCCGCCTTGGTGCCGGAGACGTAGCGCGGCCCGCCCACCCAGGGCAGCAGCGGCGCCAGTTTTCTGTAGAGCGGCAGCGCCTTCTCCCGGTTGGCTTCAAAGGCAGCGGCCGCGAACATGTCCCGCGACAGCCGCGGCACCAGGTTGCTGCACACCGCCACCCAGCCGATCGCGCCGAGCCAGGCGCTCTCATACCCAAGCACGCCCGCGAACACCTCCATCCGGTCGCCGCAGAGCGCGATGATGTCGCGCACCCGCGTCGCCTCGAGCGTGCTCTCCTTGACGTATTTGCAGTTGGGGATGGTCGAGAGCCGCGCCAGCGTTGCCGGCAGCAGGTCGACATTCGCCGTCGCCGGGTTGTTGTAGACCATGATCGGGATGCCGATCGCATCCGCCACCGTCTTGTAGTGATGGAACAGCTCGTCCTCTGTCGGCACGGCGTAGAAGGGCGGGATGATCATCACCCCATCCGCGCCAAGCGCCTCCGCCTCGCGGCTCAGCGCGACGACTTCCCGCGTATCCTCCGCCCCCGTGCCCATCAGCACCGGCACGCGCCCGGCGGCGGTCTTCACCACCGTCTCGGTGATCGCCGTCCGTTCCTCGCGGCTGACGCTCAGGAACTCCCCCGTCGAGCCGAGCGGGATCAGCCCGTCGATCCCCTCCGCGATCTGGAACTCCACCAGCCGCTCCAGCGCCTGGAGATCGACGGCGGCGCCATCCGCGGTGAAGGGGGTGATGAGGACGGTATAGGTCCCGCGGAACGTCCCGGCCATGCTGCTTGCCCCTTCGGTCCTGCATGCGATGATGCCGGACTGAACAGGAAGTGGCGGACCCCGGCAAGCGCATGCGCCTCACCCATCCCGATATCCGCCCCACCTCCGCCCCCATCCGCATCAGCTTCGACGGCCAGGCGCTGGAGGCGCTGCCGGGCGAGACCATCGCCGCCACCCTCTCCGCCGCCGGCATCCTCGCCTACCGCACCACGCCATCCGGCGCCCCGCGCGGCCTGCATTGCGGCATGGGCGCCTGCTTCGACTGCCTCGTCACGGTCGATGGCCGCCCCGGCCAGCGCGCCTGCCTGACCAAGGTGCGGGACGGCATGGCGGTGACCGGCGCCCCGCCCGAAGCACCCGCCCCCCTCGCCACCGCCCCCGAGTCCATCCCCGAGCGCGACTGCGACGTGCTGGTGATCGGCGCCGGCCCCGCCGGCCTCTCCGCCGCCCGCGCCGCCGCCGAGGCCGGCGCCCGCACCCTGGTCCTCGACGAGCGCGCCGACGCCGGCGGCCAGTACCTCAAGCCGCTCGCCGCCTCCCACAGCCACGCCGCCCCCGACGCCCAGTTCCGCAAGGGCGAAACCCTCCGCGCCCTCGCCCAGGCCGCCGGCGCCGAGATCCTGACCGGCGCCACCGTCTGGGGCGGCTTCGCCCCCGACGAGATCGGCGCCCTGGTGGACGGCGCCGCCGTCACCCTCCGCCCGCGGCGCCTCATCCTCGCCCCCGGCGCGCATGAGCGCCCCGTCCCCGTCCCCGGCTGGACCCTGCCGGGGGTGATGACCACCGGCGGCATGCAGACCCTGGCCCGCGCCAACCGCGTCTCCCCCGGCCGGCGGATCGTCATCGCCGGCAACGGCCCGCTGAACCTGCAGCTCGCCTGCGAGCTGCTCGACGGCGGCGCCGAGGTGGTCGCGGTGGCGGAGGCCGCCCCCCGCCCTGGACTCGCCCAGTGGCGCGACGCCGCCCGCATCCTCCGCGCCTCGCCTGACCTCGCCTGGGACGGCCTCCGCTACCTCCGCCGCCTCCGCCGCGCCGGCATCCCCGTCCTTTGGGGCTCGTCGATCCTCGCCTGCGAGGGCGATAGCCGCTTCACCGCCCTCCGCCTGATGACGCCCACGGGCGAGCGCCGCATCGAGGCCGATGCCTGCGCCCTCAATCTCGGCTTCCAGCCGGAGACCGGCCTCGCCCGGGCGCTGGGCGCCGAGCACCGCTTCACCGGCGAGCGGCTGGAGACGGTCACGGCCGAGGACGGCCGCACCTCCCTCGCATCGGTCTTCGCCATCGGCGACGGCGCGGCCATCGGCGGCGCCCGCATCGCCCTAGCCCGCGGGCGCCTCGCCGGGCTGGCGGCGGCGGCCGATCTTGGCCTTGCCGTTCCCGACGCCGCCCCCGCCCGCGCCGCCCTCCGCCGGGCATTGGCTTTTCAGTCCGGCCTCTGGCGCCTCTTCGCCGCCCCGCCCCTCGACCTCACGGCGGTGCCGGACGACACCATCCTCTGCCGCTGCGAGGAAGTGACTGCCGGCCGCCTCCGTGCCGAACAGGCCGCCGGCCTCCGCTCGCTGGCGGCCCTGAAGAAGGCAACCCGCGCCGGCATGGGCCGCTGCCAGGGCCGCATGTGCTCCATCTCCGTCGCCCGCCTCTGCGGCGTCGCCGAGGAAGCCGGCTTCGCCGCCCCCCGCGCCCCGGTGAAGCCCGTCCCCGCCGCCGCCCTCATGCTGGAACTGGGGGAGGGCGGCGACTGGCCCATCGTCCCGCTCCCGCACTACAACCAATGGACCGCCCGCCCCGCCGCGCCCCTGGCCGAAACCTGCGACGTGCTGGTGATCGGCGGCGGCGTCCTCGGCCTCTCGACGGCGATGTACCTCGCCCGCGACGGCGCCGACGTGCTCCTCGTCGAGCGCGGCGAGGCCGGCATGGCCGCCAGCACCGCCAATGCTGGCAGCCTGCATGTCCAGCTCCTCACCTACGACTTCGGCGGCGATCAGAAGACCGGCCCCTCGCTCGACCGCCTCCCCCTCGGCCCGCGAAGCATCGCCCTCTGGCGCGAGATCGCCGCCGAGGCGGGGGAGGGGCTTGGCATCCGCACCGAGGGCGGCCTCATGCTCGCCGAGACGGAAGACCAGTTCCGCTGGCTCCGCGCCAAGGTCGCGGCCGAGAAGGCGAGGGGGATCGAGAGCCACCTCCTCGGCGCCAACGAGCTGATGAGTCTCGCCCCCTATCTCGGCCCTCACTTCATCGGCGCCGGCTTCGCCCCCGCCGAGGGCCAGATCGACCCGCTGCGCGGCACCCTCGCGCTCCGCCGCCTCGCTGCCCGAGCCGGCGCCCGCCTGCACGAGGGGGTGGAGGTCCAAGCCATCGCCCGCGAGGACTCGGGCTTCACCGTGACGACGCCCGGCGGCGCCATCCGCGCCGGGCGGGTGGTGAATTGCGCCGGCGCCCATGCCGGCCGCATCGCCGCCATGCTCGGCGTCACGCTGCCGGTGATCGGCTCCGTCCAGCAGGTCATCGCGACCGAGGGCGTGGCGCCGACCATGCGCCACCTCGTCGCCCATGCCGGCCGCCACCTCTCGCTGAAGCAGGGCGATGGCGGCCATGTGCTGGTCGGCGGCGGCTGGCCTGGTGTGCTCGATGCCCGCGGCGCCCCGCGCAACCTGCGCCGCTCCATCGAGGGCAATCTCTGGGTCGCCGGCCGCGTCCTGCCCGGCCTTGCCGGGATGCATGCCATCCGCGCCTGGACCGGCCTCGCGGTGGAGGTGGACCGCGCCCCGTTGCTCGGCGAGACGCCTGGGGTGCCCGGCCTCTTCCACGCCGTCACCAGCAACGGCTACACCCTGGCCCCCATCGCCGGCCGGATGACGGCGGATGCGGTTCTGGGTCGTGGCACGGTCCCGCCGGAATTCACCTTGGCTCGATTCGAGTAGCCGGCGGACTCGGAGAAATAGGTGAGGGGCTTGGGGAGAATACCTTCTCCCCAATCTCCTCTTTTTTGAGGGAGTTTGGACGGATGCAACTCGGCATGGTCGGCCTCGGCCGCATGGGCGGCAACATCGTGCGGCGGCTGCTCCGCGCCGGCCATGACTGCGTGGCCTATGACCGCGACCCCGCCCCCGGCGCCGCGCTCGCCAAGGAAGGCGCCCGCGCCGTCGACAGCCTCGAGGCCATGGTCGCCGCCATGCAGGCCCCCCGCGCCATCTGGATCATGCTCCCCAACGGCGCCCCGACGGAGGCCGCCATCGATGCGCTGGCCGCCCTGCTCTCCCCCGGTGACGTGCTGATCGACGGCGGCAATTCCATGTGGAAGGACAGCGTCCGCCGCGGCACCGCGCTGCGGGCCAAGGGCCTCCACTTCCTCGACATCGGCACCTCCGGCGGCGTCTGGGGCCTGGAGCGCGGCTATTCGATGATGATCGGCGGCGAGGACGAGGTCGTTCGCCGCCTCGACCCCATCCTCGCCGCCCTCGCCCCCGGCAAATCCGCTGCCGCCCCGACGCCAGGCTACAGCGGCGACCCGCGCCCGGAGCAGGGCTATGTCCATGCCGGCCCCAACGGCGCCGGACACTTCACCAAGATGATCCACAACGGCATCGAATATGGCATGATGCAGGCCTTCGCCGAGGGCCTCGACATCCTGAAGCATGCCGACAGCGACGCCCTCCCCGAGGACCAGCGCTTCACCCTCAACCTCGCCGAGATCACCGAGGCCTGGCGCCGCGGCAGCGTCGTCGCCTCCTGGCTGCTCGACCTGACCGCCCAGGCGCTCGCCAGCGACCCGCAGCTGGAGAGCTTCTCCGGTCATGTCTCCGACAGCGGCGAGGGCCGCTGGACCGTGCAGGCCGCGGTGGAGACGGCCGTCGCCGCCCCCGTCCTCTCCGCGGCGCTCTACGCCCGGTTCACCAGCCGCGACGAGGGCCGCTTCAGCGGCAAGGTCCTCTCCGCCCAGCGCAAGGGCTTCGGCGGTCACCTCGAGACCCCGAAGAAATGAGCCACTTGGTCCTGGTGATGGGCGTCTCCGGCGCCGGCAAGAGCACGGTCGGCAGCCTCCTCGCGGAACGCCTCGGCGTTCCCTTCGCCGATGCCGACAACTTCCACCCGCCCGCCAACATCGCCAAGATGAGCCGCGGCGAGCCGCTGACGGATGAAGACCGCTGGCCCTGGCTCGACGCCATCGGCGCCTGGCTCGACGCGCACGCGCCGGGCGGCGGTGTCGCCACCTGCTCGGCGCTGAAACGGGCCTATCGCGACCGCCTGCTCGCCGGCCGCCCGGCGGTGCGCCTGCTCCATCTGAGCGGCGACCCGGCGCTGATCGGCGCACGCCAAGCGGCGCGGCCCGACCACTTCATGCCGCCGAGCCTCATGGCCAGCCAGTTCGCCACGCTGGAGCCGCCGGCGCCGGACGACCGCACCATCGTCCTCTCGGTCGAGCCGCCGCCCGAGGACATCGTAAAGGCCGCACTGGCAGCCCTGGCCAATCCGTGAAGCTCCGCTTTATCCTTTGCCACCCCGCGCCGGAACTCTATGGCGAGCGGCGCGAGGGCCTGCTGGCGGCGGAGCTGCGCGCCCTCGGCCATGACGCCGCCGTGCTCCGCGCCGAGGCCGCCCCGGCGCCGCGCGTCACGCAGGCCGAGGGCGGCGCGCCCTTCCTCCACTTTCCTTCCGACGCGCCTGGGCTGCAGGCCCACCGCCAGGGCTCTGCCGCCATGGTGGAATGGCTGCGCGCCGACGCGCCGGATGTCGTGCTGTTCAAGGGCATGGACTACGACATCGTCGCGCATTGCCTGGAAGCCCTCGACCGCACGCGCTGCCGCATCGGCTTCGTCATCGGCGGCACCAGCATCCACCGCAACCTGGCCGCGGCCGATTTCGTCCTGGCCGAGAGCGAGTGGCAGGTCGAGGCCGTCACCCGCCATCTCGGCCGCGCCCTGCCGGCGGCGCGGCTGCCGAAGCACATCGACTGGCCAGCCGTCGATTCCGCCCATGCCGCCACCCGCGCGGAGGAGGCCAAGCTCTACGACCTCTGCAATGTCGGCGGTTTCGAGCCGCGCAAGAACCAGGCGGCGCTGGCGCCCCTCTTCCCCGACTGCCGCATCGCCCTCGTCGGCGACGGCGGGACGCGCGCCGCCGTCGCCGCCCTGGCCGAGCCCCACCCCGCGGTCCATCTCACCGGCCATCTGTCCCAGCCGGAGGCCTTCCGCGTCGTGGCGCAATCCTGGCTCATGGCGCATGCCTCTACTTGGGAGGGGGTGCCGCGCGTGATCGTCGAATCGCTCGCCTGCGGCACGCCCGTCGTCGCGCATGACTTCGCCATCCAGGCCCGCTTCGACACGCCCGCCGTGCGCCTCGTCCCAGCCGAGGAATTCCTCCCAACCATCCGCGCCCTGCTCGCCGACCGCCCCGCCCTGCTGGCCCTCGGCGAGGAGGCCCGCCGCTACGCGCTGGAGCGCCACGGCCCCGGCCTGCTCGCCCCCGCCGCCGCGACGCTGCTGGCCCTGGCGCAGGGCACCCCGCGGGGCTAGAGCGGTCCCATCATCCTATGGAAGGGACGCCGCCCATGGCCCTCGACGCCGCCACCCGCGCCAAGCTGGAGAAGATCACCACCGCCACCATCACCACGGTGCTGCTGAAGCGGGGCCTCCGCAACATCTGGCTCCGCGGCACGCCACCCTTCACCCCGGCCGCCAAGGGCAAGCGCCTCGTCGGCCCTGCCTTCACCCTCCGCTTCGTCCCCGCCCGCGAGGACCTGGCGACGCCCGAGAGCTGGTCCTCGCCGAAATCGACGCGCGCCGCCATCGAGGCCATGCCGGAAGGCGTCATCGTCGTCGCCGACGCCATGGGCGTCACCGATGCCGGCATCTTCGGCGACATCCTCTGCGCCCGGCTGGTGAAGCGCGGCGTCACCGCCCTGGTGACGGATGGCGCCGTGCGCGACGTCGCCGGCGTCATCGGCACCGGCCTGCCGGTCTACTGCTCCGGCGGCGCCGCCCCGCCTTCCGTCGCCGGCCTCACCTTCGTCGATTGGGAGGAGCCGATCGGCTGCGGCGGCGTCGCCGTCTTCCCTGGCGACGTGATCGTCGCCGACGACGACGGCGCCGTCTGCATCCCCGCCGCCTTCGTCGACGAGGTCGCCAATACCGGCGAGGAGCAGGAGCGGCTCGAGGCCTGGATCGTCGGCAAGGTCGAAGCCGGCGAGACGCTCCCCGGCCTCTACCCGCCGAACGCCGAGAACAAGGCCCGCTACGAGTCCGAGAAGGGCAAGTGAAGCCCACCCCGCCCGGTCCCGAGCATTTCCCCTTCTGGACGGAGGAGAAGCTGCGGATCGCCGATACCGACCTCAACGGCCATATCAACAACGGCGCCTATGGCGCCTTCTTCGAGGCCGGGCGGGGGGAGCTGCTGACCGAGATCGCCGGGCCACCGCAGACACGTATGGTGGCCATGGCGCTGGCCCGCGTCGAGATCGACTACCTGCGCGAGCTGCACTACCCCGGCCGGGTGCGGATCGGCACCTGCGTGGCCCGCATCGGCGGCAGCAGCTTCTCGCTGCAGCAGGCCCTCTTCGCCGGCGAGGCCTGCCACGCCGCCGCGCTCTCGGTCATGGTGGTGCTCGACCGCGAGACGCGCCGCGCGACGGCCATCCCGCCCGCGCTGCGCGTCGCATTGGAACGGCTCACGGGAGGCCACGCGCGCCCGGAGGCGTGAATCCGTCCCACGGCAACCCCTCGTATCGCGGGCGTCAATCCGCCCCATAATGAGCCGGCGAATCACGGAAGGGCACGAGCGCCCGAACCTTGATCCGCCCGCCAACAAGGAAATGTCCGGGAGGAACCGCAACCGCCATGAAGCGCCGTACCCTGCTCGCCGCCGCCAGCCTCCTCGCCACCCCCAGCCTGGCGGCCGAGCCCTGGCCCGCACGTCCGGTGCGCATCGTCGTGCCCTTCCCGCCGGGCGGCACGGTCGACATCCTCGGCCGCCTCACCGCGAGCTGGCTGCAGGAGGCGACGGGCCAAAGCTTCGTCGTCGAGAACCGCTCGGGCGCCGGCGGCAATATCGGCGCCCAGGCGGTCTCCCGCGCCACGCCGGATGGCTACACCCTGCTGATGGGCTCGCCCGGCACCCAGGCCATCAACGCCCATCTCTATCCGAACCCCGGCTATGACGGCATCGCCGACTTCGCCCCCATCTCGCTCGTCGCCGAACTGCCGAACCTCCTCGCCGCCCATCCGTCCCTCGGCCTGAAGACGATCCCCGACCTCATCGCCCGCGCCAAGGCGGAGCGCCTGGCCTATGGCGAGACGAGCATCGGCGGCAGCACGCATCTCTCGGCCGAGCTCTTCCGCCTCCAGGCCGGGATCGAGGGCGAGCACATCACCTATCGCGGCAGCGCGCCGATGCTGGGCGACCTGCTGCCCGGCCGCATCGCCTGGGGCGTCGACAACCTGCCCTCCATCCTGCCGCATGTCCGCAGCGGCGCGCTGACGGCGCTCGGCGTCACCAGCAAGGCCCGCTGGTCAGGCGCCCCCGACATCCCCGCCATCGCCGAAAGCCTGCCCGGCTACGAGGTCACCGCCTGGTTCGGCCTGCTCGCCCCGCGCGGCACGCCGCCCGAAGTGATCTCGGCAGCCAACGCGGCCCTGCAGCGCATGCTCGCCACCCCGACGGCAGCGCAGCGCCTGGCGGAAATGGGCGCCACCCCCATCCCCGGCACGCCGGAAGCCTACGGCGCCCACATCGCCGCCGAACACGCCAAATGGGGCGAGGTGATCCGCCGCGCCGGCATCCGCCTCCCGTGAGGTCCCCACAAGATCGCGGGATGTCTCACGCTTTCATACACAAACCCGAGATGTCTTAAATAAACGACAAAACTCGCATATCAGTGATTGGTGCAGATGTGTCTCAACCGGTAGATGATATTCCCAAGGCAGCCTGAACCGCCGAAGCCCCCCGCCGGAGATCCACATGTCCGCCCTTCGCCAGATCCTCATCGTCGAGGACGACGCCGCGCTGCGCGCCACCCTTGCCGAGCAGCTCCTGCTCGCCGGCGAGTTCAGCGCCGACGAGGCCGAGAGCGCCGCCGAGGCCGAGGCCAAGCTGGCCCGCGCCGATGCCCGCTACGACGCCATCCTGCTCGATGTCGGCCTGCCCGACGCCGATGGCCGCGACTTCTGCGCCAGCCTCCGCCGGGCCGGCCGGAACATGCCCGTCATCATGCTGACCGGCGCCGATGCCGAGTCCGACGTGATCCGCGGCCTCGATTCCGGCGCCAACGACTACCTGGCGAAGCCCTTCCGCCTGCCGGAGCTGCTGGCCCGCGTCCGCGCCCAGCTCCGCGTCTACGACAACACCGAGGAAGCCACCTTCCTCATCGGGCCCTATGTCTTCCGCCCGAGCGTCCGCCTGCTGACGGACACGGCGCGCAACCGCAAGATCCGCCTGACCGACAAGGAATGCGCGATCCTGAAATTCCTCTACCGCGCCGGCGGCAAGGCCGTGCCCCGCCCGGTCCTGCTGAACGAGGTCTGGAACTACAGCAGCTCCGTCTCCACCCACACGCTCGAGACGCATGTCTACCGCCTGCGCCAGAAGATCGAGACGGACCCGGCCCAGCCGCGCCTCGTCATCACCGAGCATGGCGGCTACAGGCTCGACGCCGCCAGCCTGGCCCCCGCCGAGCGCTGACGCCGCGGCGCAGGCCGTCCCGCGCCGCCCTCCAGCGCGAGCACGGCCTGCGTCAGCGCCACCGGGTCGAAAGGCTTGTGGAACACCCGCTCCCAGTCGGCGAAGGCATGGCCGACGAACAGCTCCGGGCTGCCGGTCTCGTAGATCACCAGCAGCCCTGGCCGCAGCAGCCGCGCCGCCTTCGCCAGGGCGAGCCCATCCTCGCCCGGCCCGAGATCGAGATCGGTGACGAGCACATCGATGCATTGTGCCTCATCCTCGACGATCGTCATCGCGTCCTCGGCATTCTCCGCCTCGAGAACATCGAGCCCGGCCGCCTCGAAGAAGTCGGCAAGGGTGACGCGAACCATGGCGTCATCCTCCACCAGCAGCACCGTCATCGTCCTCGCCCCTTGTCTCCTGAAGCCATCATGACTTCAGGTTGAAATCATGCGCCGTCGCCCAGGCCAGGAGTCATCACGGAGTCGCAATCTTACATCGTCGTTACCCGCGTAGGTTGTAGAAATATTAACGAACACTCGTTAGTTCGAGCTGGTCCGTCCACCTCCGGCCTGTCCGCTGCCATCCCAGGCAAGTCCCGATTGCGGAACGCCCGGTCTTGTCGAGCGGCAGCGCTGGAACTTCAGAGTCCATCCGGGATCATTCTGTTCTCTGACATAGCCTTCGAAGCATACGTCGGACGGAGGCCCATTGCAGGAAGGCAAGCGCGCGACGGTTCAGGCACTCCCAATCCTTGGCCAATCGTCGGCAGCGGTTGAGCCAGGCGATGGTGCGCTCGACGATCCAGCGCTTCGGCAGCACGACGAACTTGCGTAACTCGGATCGCTTGACGATCTCCAGGTTGATGTGGCGGCAGGTCGCGCGCAGCCCGGCCTGGAAGTTGGCGCCCTGGTACCCGCCATCGGCGTAGAGCTTCAGCAGGAAAGGGTAGAGGC
>NZ_JQKB01000036.1 GCF_000745835.1 Belnapia moabensis DSM 16746
GAACGCCGACCTCAAGCAGGCGGTCCCGCGCAAGGCGCCGGCGCGCAGCAAGCAGCAGCTGAAACGTGCGGCGATCAGCCATATGCGTAGCCTTGCCAAGCGGCCGCAGCGGATCCGCTCCATCTTTCAGCACCCGCAATTCCGCTACGCCGCGTAGTCAAGACAATGGGGGCCGCCTCAATAAGAGAGTTGCCGTAGGAACCTGCGGGCATTGCTGTCGGACTGCCCGCGATCGAGTCATTGCCGGACGTGCCGATAACGGTATTGATGTAGGTCAGCGTGTCAGTCCCGCTACTGCCTTTTGTTGCAATTGCGTGGAGGTGGTCGGAAAAGGCGATCGTAAGCGGGCCTGCATACGTGCCGTAATTGATGACGTTCGAGGTCAGGGGCATAGCGCCGTCGATCAGATCCGAACCCGCGCTTCCGCCGAAATTTGTTCCCGAATTCGGATAGCCTGACAGTCCTGCCGCGCCCGATGGGATCGAGACGCCTTTCAAGGTGTCATTGAATGGCGAACCATCGACATTGCGGATGCCACTCAACGTCTCGACATTGCCGAAGGAGTCCGTTGCGGTCTGAGCCGTCAGATCGACTTTGACGCCTTGGCTTCCGGTCGGCTGACCGTAATACGAGGCATAGGAGAGGCGGTCCGTCCCGCCGCCACCGATGATCGTGTCGTTGCCGCCCAGTGGGAAGAAGATTTCATCTCCTAGGCTTCCGGTTAGCATATCGGCGCCGCTGGTACCGACCACGCGACTGATGCTGCTGAATTTGTCGGTCGCGGTCGCGCCGCTGACCAGGAATTTGGTGACGGTGCCGCTGCCGATGCCGGTCCAGGTGACCTGGATGCGGGTCACGGCTCCGGCTTGGTTGGAGTAATCCAGCACGTCCGTGCCGCCACCGCCTGCGATGGTGGTGTTGGCGGTGCCGGTGCGGAAGATATCGTTGCCGGTAGAGCCGATAAACGATCCGATCACGCTGAAGCTGTCGGTACTGCCGTCATAGGTTTTGAAAACGGTCCCGCCAATCAGGCTAGTAAGGGTCACCACAATGCTGCCGGAGAGGAGACTGTAGTTGAGTTGGTCCTGCCCACCGGCGCCGCTGTAACTGTCGCTGCCGGTTGTAGCGAAAAAGACGTCGCTGCCGGTCGAGCCGGTGATGACGTCCGCAAAGCTCGACCCTTGCAAACCCCGCACATTGCGCAGGCTGTCGGTGCCACCCTGTCCGTCCGAAGCGGTGCCGCTCCCCAGGTTCGCTACAACCCCAGTGGCCGTTCCAAATACGTTGTAAGTGACAACATTGGCGTAGTTCAGTGCGCCGTCGATGGTGTCGTTGCCGCCATGTCCGGCAAGCATCGCATAGCCGGACTGGCCAGCCGTCGCAGCGACACCAAGGATGCTGTCATTGCCATCCGTCGCGTCGAGGCTGCCAATGTTGGTGAATGTGTCTGCGCCTCCGCCTCCGGCCTTCATCACCATGCCGCTGGACAGGCTGGACATGACCACCGTGAGGGGACCCACGCCACTGTAGGTGTAGGTCAGGTTGTTGGTGCCGCCGCGGCCATCGTAGCTGTCGTTGCCGAAGCTGGCCCAGAAAATGTCTGCTGCGGCGCCGCCCTTGATGGTATCGGCATAATCGGAACCCCTCGCGCGCCGGACATCGATCAGAGTATCTGTCGTGCCGTAGCCATCGCTGGCGGTGCCGGCCTGTAGATCGATGGCAGTGCCGGACGGACTGCGCGAGTAAATAGCCGTGACATAGTAATCGCCCTGGCCATTGATGGTGTCGTTGCCGCTAAGGCCGGCGAAGTCGATATAGGCGCCAGCCTGCCCTTTATAGGAGACGAAGCTGTCGTTTCCGTCGGTCGCCATGAACTGCGAGATGCCGAAGGCCGAGTCCATGCCGAGCCCGGCCTTGGCGACCGTCAGCAGGCCATTTTGGCCCATGGTGACCGTCAAGGAATTGCCTGGAGCGAGGTTGCTGTAGTCCAGGGCGTCGTAACCGCCCCCGCCGATGATGGCGTCACTTCCGGCGCTGCCCAGAAAGAGGTCGTTGGCGGTGGTGCCGGTGAGTGTGTCGCTGCCGGGATTTCCGGAAATGGTGGCCATGGTTACGATATGGTTCCATTGAGTTTTGCGAACCGTATAACGAATTATGAAGAAATGTCATTATAGCAATAATATCACTCTTGTACGATTTTTGACCGGTAGCCGTCCCACCCTTAGCCTAGCCGTTTGCAAACCCTTGTCCTCAACGCGCAAACGCGGCACCAAGCCGCCGAAGGACCCTCTGGGGCCAACCTCAACCGCTGTCAGGACCAGGATTATGCGCGTGAAGGATATCAAGAAGGTCGTTCTGGCCTATTCCGGCGGCCTCGATACCAGCGTCATCCTGAAATGGCTCCAGACCACCTATCGCTGCGAGGTGGTGACCTTCACCGCCGATCTCGGCCAGGGGGAGGAACTGGGCCCGGCGCGGGACAAGGCGCTGCTGCTCGGCATCAAGCCGGAGAACATCTTCATCCGCGACCTGCGCGAGGAATTCGTGCGGGACTTCGTCTTCCCGATGTTCCGCATGAACGCCCTCTATGAGGGCCAGTACCTGCTCGGCACCTCGATCGCTCGGCCGCTGATTGCGCAGGAGCAGATCCGCATTGCCGAGGAGGTCGGCGCCGATGCCGTGGCCCATGGCGCCACCGGCAAGGGCAACGACCAGGTGCGCTTCGAGATCGGCTACTACGCGCTGAAGCCGGACGTGAAGGTCATCGCACCCTGGCGCGAGTGGGAGCTGACGAGCCGCACCAAGCTGCTGGAATTCGCCGAGGCCAACCAGATCCCGATCGCCAAGGACAAGCGCGGCGAGGCGCCCTTCTCGGTCGATGCCAACCTGCTGCACAGCTCCTCGGAGGGGAAGATCCTCGAGGAGCCCTGGGATGCGCCGGATGAGATGGTCTGGCAGCGCACCATCAGCCCGATGGAGGCGCCGGACAGCCCGACCGAGATCGTCGTCGAGTTCGAGCGCGGCGATGCCGTCGGCATCAACGGGACGCGGATGTCGCCCGCGACGCTGCTGACCGAGCTGAACGCGCTCGGCAAGGCGAACGGCATCGGCCGGCTCGACCTGGTCGAGAACCGCTTCGTCGGGATGAAGTCGCGCGGCTGCTACGAGACGCCGGGTGGCACCATCCTCTGGCAGGCGCACCGGGCGATGGAGAGCATCACCCTCGACCGCGAGGCGGCGCACCTCAAGGATAGCCTGATGCCGCGCTATGCCGAGATCGTCTACAACGGCTTCTGGTTCAGCCCGGAGCGGCGGATGATCCAGGCCATGGCGGACGAGAGCCAGAAGAGCGTCAGCGGCGAGGTGCGGATGAAGCTCTACAAGGGCAACGTCATCGTCACCGGCCGGCGCTCGCCGCACAGCCTCTACTCGATGAAGCACGTCACCTTCGAGGAGGACCAGGGCGCCTATGACCAGTTCGACGCGCAGGGCTTCATCAAGCTGAACGCGCTGCGGTTGCGGCTCGGCGCCATGGCCGGGCGCCGCGGCGGCGCCCTGTAGTCATGCGGTGGCCGCGGCGTGATCGGCTCCGGGTTGCGCTGCGGAGGCTCTACCGGGCGGAGGTGCCGGAGGCCCGGCGCTTCCGCTATGCCCTGCTCGGCCTCGACCTGGTCAGCATCGGCTGGATCGTCACGGCCTCCTTCCTGCCGCTCAGCACGCTGGTGCTGGCCGTGGATGTCGGGCTCGGCCTCGTCCTGCTGGCTGAACTCGCGGCGCGGATCGGCGCCAGCGCGCGCCCCTGGCGGAGCCTGGCGCAGCCGCTGGAACTGGCCGACCTGCTCGGCATCCTCTCCCTCTTGCTCGCGCCGCTGCTGCACGGCGCGCTGGGGTTCCTCCGCGTGCTGCGGACGCTCCGGCTGCTGCATTCGGTCCGGCTGATCGCCTCGCTCCGCAGCGACCTGCCCTTCTTCCGCCAGAACGAGGAGGCGGCGCTGGCGGCGGCGCAGCTTGGCGTCTTCATTTTCGTCATGACCGGCGTGGTGTTCGAGACGCAGCATCGCGGTAACCCGCATATCACCAACTATTCGGACGCGCTCTACTTCACCGTCACCGCCCTGACGACGACGGGCTTCGGCGACATCACCCTGCTGGGCCCGGTCGGGCGGCTGCTCTCGGTGGTGATCATGCTGGCCGGCGTCACCCTCTTCCTGCGGCTGGCGCAGACGCTGTTCCGGCCGAACAAGGTGCGCTTCTCCTGCCCGGATTGCGGCTTGCAGCGGCATGAGCCGGATGCGGTCCACTGCAAAGCTTGCGGCACCCTGCTCAACATCCCGAACGAGGGCGAGGGCTGACCGGAGCGGCTGCCGCGCCGGGCATGGGCAGCGGTCAGGCAGCCTGCAGACCGGAGACGGAAAGCCGCGCCTGGGGCAGCGAGCGCGGGTACTTCTCGGCGAGGAAGGCGATGAGCTGCTCGCGCATCAGGCAGCGCAGGTCGAACATCGCGCCGGAATTGGCGGCGCTCATCAGCACGCGGATCTCGATGCTGCGCTCCTTCAGGTCGGTTACCTGCACCGCGAAGACGCGCCGGTCCCAGAGCGGGGTCGCCTCGACGATGCGCTGCGCCTCGGCGCGCAGCTCGGCGACGGGCATGGCGTAGTCCACATAGACGAAGACGGTGTCGAGCAGCTGCGCGCTGGTCTTGGTCCAATTGCGGATCGGCCGCTCGGTGAAATAGCCGATGGGGACGACGAGGGAGCGCTGGTCCCAGGTGGCGATGGTCACGTAGGTCGCGGTGATCTCCGCCACATGGCCCCATTCGCCCTCGACCAGCACGGCATCGCCGAGGCGGATCGGCTGGGTCAGCGCGATCTGGATGCCGGCGATGAGGTTGGAGACGGCCGGCCGCGCCGCGAGGCCGGCGACGATGCCGGCGACGCCCGCCGAGGCGAAGAGGCTGAGGCCGACGGCGCGGACGGCGGGGATCGCGGTCAGCACCAGGCCGGCGGTCAGGGTGATGCCGGCCGAGACGGCAAGGCGGCGGAAAACGATCAGCTGGGTACGGCGGCGGCGTTGCAGCCAGTCGGCATTCTCGCCCAGCTCGCCCTCGAGATAGGCGTCGAAGGCGGCGGCGACCTTGCGGGTCAGCGCCCAGCCGATCGCCACCACCAGGCCGAGGGCGGCGGCGCGGCTGGCAGCCTGTTCGGCGGCAGTCGGCAGGTCCACGGCGGGAAGCGCCACCTCGACCGCCAGCAGGGCGATGGTGACCCGCACCGCGCCGCGGCCATCGGCCAGGATGCGGCGTAGCAGCCGGGCCTGGCTGCCGGCCAGCACCCGGTCCAGCAGCGCGTGGACGAGGCGGAGCGCCACCAGCGCCAGCGCCGGGGCGAGGACGAAGGGGATCAGGAGGGAGAGCCAGAGCGGCAGTTCCCGCCCTCCGATCAGCAGATTGCTCAGCATGGGCACGTCTTCCATCGGGCAGCCGGCGCCCCAACGCGGCAGCGCTGGAACCGTGGCGCCCGGCCCGCGCTGGATACTCGATACGGAGGAGATGCGAGATGCCGGAAGAGAAGAAGGGAACGGGCGAGAAGCCGTGGAGCGAGGAGGAGATGTCCCGCGGGGCGGCGAAGCCGGAGGAGATCGAGGAGGCAGGCGGCTCGCCCGGAGGCCGGCCGAACGACGATCGGGCCAGGACCGAGAGCGCCGCCGCCGAGACGGCAGACGACAAGCAGCGCTGAACCGCGCCTTCCGCATTGGACGCGGCGGGGCAGGTACGGGCATGCTCGGCCCATGTACAACCCTGCCGCCTTCCGGGAGGACCGCCCGGAGATCCTGCATGGCCTGATCCGCGAGGCGCGGCTTGCGCTCCTCGTCTCGAACGGGGCGGAGGGCGTGCCGGACGTCACGCATCTGCCGCTGACGCTGGATGCCGAGCGAGGCGAGCTGATCGGGCATCTAGCGCGGGCCAACCCGCATGCGGGGGCGCTGCGCGCGACGGGCCGGGCCATCGCCATCTTCCGCGGGGCGGAGGCCTATGTCTCGCCCAATTGGTATCCGTCCAAGGCCGAGCATCACCGGGTGGTGCCGACCTGGAACTACGAAGCGGTGCATGCCGAAGGGCCGGTCGAGATCATCGAGGATGCGGCGCGGCTGCACGGCATCGTCAGCCGGCTGACCGAGGAGAGGGAGGCGGCGCAACCGCGCCCCTGGTCCCTGGCGGATGCGCCGGAGGCTTTCGTCGCCGGCCAGCTCAAGGGCATCGTTGGCTTCGTGCTGCGGATCGAGCGGCTGACCGGCAAGCGGAAGCTCAGCCAGAACCGCACCACGCCCGACCGGGACGGCGCGGTGGCCGGGCTGGCCGCGAGCGAGGACCCCCGCGACCGCGCCACCGCATCGGCAATGCAACGCCTGGCGGAAGGGGGCTGAGCATGCGGCGCGGCATCGGAGCGACAATGGTCAGCAGCCGGGCGAGGCTCTGAACCGCCAGCCGCGGGGCGTCGTGGCCTATTCCGACTGTGCGCCGCTGACCTTCACCATCTCCGCCCAGATCGGCTTCTCCTTGGTAAGCCGCGCCGCCAGCCCCTCCGGCGTGGAGCCGGTCAGCCGGGCGCCCATGCCGATCGCCCGCTGCTGCAGCGCCGGGTCGGTCCAGGCGGCGCGCACCTCAGCCGAAAGCCGCTCGACCACCGCCTGCGGCGTGCCCCGCGGTGCCGCCCAGAGATGCCAGGGCGAGACCTCGAAGCCGGGCAGGCCGGCTTCCGCCATGGTGGGCACGTCGGGCAGGGCCGGCCAGCGCTGCGGCAGCGCCACGGCCAGTGCCCGCATCCGCCCCTCCTGGATCACCCCGACATAGGAGGCGAGGTTGTCCACGGCGTACTGGATGTCGCCCCCCAGCATGGCGGTGATGGTCTGCGCGCCGCCGCGGAAGGAGACATGCTGCGCGTCGAGGCCAGCGCGGTTGGCGAGATAGGCGCCGGAGAGGTGGATGGTGGTGCCGACGCCGGAGGAGCCGTAGCTTACCCCGCCGGGCCGCGCCTTCGCCCAGGTGACGAACTCCGCCAAGGTCTTCGCCGGAACATGCTGCGCCGGCACCACGGCGACATTGGGCAGGTCCCACATCGCGCTGATCCAGGCGAAGTCGCGGTCGGGGTCGTAGGGCAGCTGGCGGAAGAGATGCGGGTTGATCAGCAGGTTGTGCATGCTGACCGTGCCGATGGTGTAGCCGTCCGGCGTGGCGCGGGCGAGCGCCTCCGCGCCGATATTGCCGGAGGCGCCGGTGCGCGTCTCCACCACGAAGGGCTGGCCGAGGCGCTGCCCCATCTGCTCGGCTGCCAGCCGTGTCATGACGTCGAGGGAGCCGCCGGGCGGGAAGCCGACGATGATGCGGACCGGCCGGTCTGGCCAAGCCGCCTGCGCTCGCCCCGTGAGGGGCAAGGCGGCCAGCATGGGTGTCGCAAGGAGCCCGCGGCGGTGCAGCAATGGATGTCCCTCCCGTTTTTCGTTGCCGGGAGGCTAGCACCACCGGCCGGAGCGACGGTAGCGCCGCCGGCCTGGGCGCGACGAGGAGGGAATGGGTTCGGTCGGCTGGCAGCGGCAGGAATGACCCACGCCGCCCGCGTCACCGGCCGCTCAGGCCAGCGTCGCGCCCTGCTTTTTCCAGAACGCCTCGGCCGCCGGGTGCCAGGGCACGCCGGCCGCGGCAGTCTTCTGCCGATCGAGCGTGAAGCCGCGTCCCTCGGCATGGACTTGGGCAAGTTCCGCCCGGCCGTTCCAGGTGCTCTCAAGGATCTTCGTCACCATCTCGTCCGGCATGGTGTCGAGCACGGCAAGGATGTTCGCCACCGACATCTGCTGGTTGTCCGTGGTCTGGCCGGGATAGGTGCCGGCCGGGATCACCTCCGGGAAGTAGACCGGGCCGTGCTTGGCGGTGACCTTCGGCACCAAGTCGGCGTGGTCGATCAGCCGCAGGGTGACGCCGGGCGAGGCGGCAAGGTCGGTCACCGCGCTGGTCGGCACGCCGGAGACGAAGAAATACGCGTCGATCTTGCCGTCCTTCACCGCATTGGTGCTCTCGGCCGGCGACAGGCGCTCGCGGGCGCGGAAGTCCTTGTCGCGGTCGAGGCCGGCGGCCTCGATGAGGCGGAAGGCCATCACCTCGGTCGCCGAGCCGGGGGCGCCGGTGGAGATGCGCTTGCCCTTCATGTCGGCGAGGCTCTGGATGCCGCTGGCGGTCGTCGTCACCACCTGCATGCGGTTGGTGTAGATCACGGCGATGGCGCGGACCTTGACCGGCCGGCCGCGGAAACGGTCCTGCCCGTTCACCGCATCCACGCAGGCATCGACCTGGGAGAAGATGAGGCCGACGCGGCCGGCGCCGAGCAGCTGGTTGTTGGCGACGGAGCCGCCGGTGACCTCGACGGTCGCGCTCATCCCCGGGATGGTGCGGGAGAGGATGTTCGCGAGGCCTCCGCCGAGCGGGTAGTAGACGCCGCCGGTGGTGCCGGTGGCGATGGCGAGCTGGGTGTCGGCGGCGCGGGCCAGACGCGGGGCGGCAAGCAGAGCGGCGGCGCCGAAGGCGGCGCGGCGGGTGAGCATGGTCATGACGTTGCTCCCGAAACGGATGTTTGATTGCTGGATCAATAGGGCCCGGCGGCCTCCCAGGGAAGCCCCCGGCTCGTCCGGTCTGTCGCCTTTCGTATCGACGCGGCCGTGGCGCTTCGGACTACCGCCGCAGCCGCCGGACCATTGCCTCCGGCAGCACCCGCTTGATGCGCCGCTTGATGCCGTCGCGGGTTCTGTGCAGCACGCGGGTCGCCCGCTCGCCGAAGCCCACCGGGTTGACGGGAAAGCGCAGCAGCCCCGGCTCCAGCAGGCGGATGACGTCGCGCTGCAAGCGGCCATCCGCCCGGTCCGCCTCCGCAGGCGTGATCAAGGCGGAGAGGATGCGGCTGCAATTCGCCATCGGAAACGAGTGGCCGGGCAGCATGTCCAGCCCATGCTCGACCGAGGCAAGCCAGCCGCCGGCCCGCTGGTCGAGGTAGAAGGAGTCGACCAGGTCGAAGCCATCGGCATGGCCGCGGCGCCAGTCGAGCCAGGCATCGAGCGCCGCGACCGTCGGCGGATGCGGCGCCGCTGCCTCGAAGCGGGACCAGAGCGCGGTTCCGGTCGCATTGCCGAAATCGAGGCCGGTGAAGCGCGAGGCGTAGAAGCGCCGGCCGAACTCGAAGCATCCGCCGCGGACCAGCAGGTCGCCCTCGCCGAGGAAGCGGTATTGGTTCTGCGGGATCAGGTACGCGTCGTCGGCGTCGCTGTAGCTCTTGAGCCCATGCTCGCGCCAGAGGCGCAGCGGCGCCTCGTCGAAGGCTTCCGGGCCGACGACATGGTGGCGGATGCCGAGATGGCGGCTGATGCGGCCGGCGATCTCGATATCGGCCGGATTCACGCCGTCGAAGCTTTGCGTCACGCATTCGAAGCGCGTACCGGCGGCGAGCAGCCCAGCGAGGAGGGTGCGGGAATCGAGCCCGGCGGTCAGGGCCAGGTAGGTGGTGCCGGGGCGGTCCTTGAGCGTGCCGGCGAGCGCCGTCAGGTCCGCCGCCATGCCGTCCCGGGCGGCCGTGACCGAGGCGGCGGGACGGATCGGGCATTCGACGCGCTCCACCGTGGCGGTGGGGATGGCGAGGCGCTGGTCCCGCATCAGCCGGGCGATGCCTGCGACCGCGGTGCCGGGCGGCGGCGTCCAGTTGAGCCCCGACCAGGCGATCCCGCGGGAAGTGACGGCGCCGCCACCGAGCCGGGCGGCGAGGCTCGGGCTCGAGGTGACCAGCGGCCCGCCGGGCGTGTCGCCATAGTGGATGGGCAGCAGCACGCTCGGATCGGGGTAGAGGTAGGGCCATTCGATCCGGGCGAAGCGCCCTGCCATTTCGTCCGGCCCCGCCCCCGGCGCCAGGGCGAAGGCGTGGCCGAGCAGCATCACGCTTCGGCCGTCCTGCTCCAGGACCTGCACCGGCAGGTCCCGCTGGTGGGACAGGTGGAATTCGTTGGAGAGCGCCTGCGAGGTCCAGTCCTCGTCCGGCAGGAAGGGCTGCCTGGAGATGACGAATTGATGGCGATGGGCGCGCGGCCCGGCATCCGAGATCAGCACCCGGCCCGTTTCCCCCATGCTTGTCGGCCGTAAAGACTGCGGCCCGCGGCTGCCGCCGGTCCGATCCGGCAGGCCGGGGAGGCTTAGATGGAAAGGGGATTAATGAAAGTACACAATATACGGCGCCACCGCCGCTTCCACAGGTTGCGGCAAGCCGAGCGAGGCGTGGCGGTTGCGCCGGATCAATGCGGGGCAGCCCGCCCTTGGCGCAAGCTCCGGGCATCGGCGAAGGAGAAGCCCCGATGACCAACCTGACCGCCCGTGACCTGATGAGCGTCGATGTCGTCACCGTGCCGCCGGAGACGCCGGTGGCCGCCATTGCCCGTCTGTTGGGCGAGCGGGGCATCTCGGCCGTGCCCGTGCTGGACGGCGCCGGCATCCTGCGCGGCATCGTGACCGAGGCCGACCTGATCCGCCGCCTGGCCGGCGCCGAGGACCGCCCGGCTGGCTGGCTGCGACAGCTCTTCGTCAATCCGATCCAGGAGGCGGAGCGCTATGCCCGCACCCATGGGCTGACCGCGGCGGATGTCATGACGGAGCGCCTTGTGACCGTCACGCCCGGCACGACCGCCGCGCATGTGGCGCATCTGCTGGAGGAACTCGGCATCCGCCGCGTGCTGGTGGTGGAGGACGGGCGACTGCGCGGCATCGTCAGCCGGGCGGACCTGCTGCGGGCGCTGGTGGCGCCGCCGGAGCTGGCGCACGGGCTCTCGGACGAGCGCATCCGCACGGCGGTGCTGGTGGCGATGCGCAAGCAGCCCTGGGCGGACAGCTTCGGCACCATGGTCGAGGTGCAGGGCGGCACCGTCACCTTCCATGGCTTCGTCCGCAACGAGGCGGTGCGGCGGGCGCTGCGGGTGCTGGCGGAGAATGTGCCCGGCGTCACCCGCGTGGTGGACGACATGCGGACGATGCCGGCCTATCTCTCCGTCGCCGCATAGGGCCTGACGCCGGCGAGGATGGCGGCGCCGAGGGCAAGGAACACCACCACCGTCGCCATCCCCGCCCGCTGACTGCCCGTCGCCGCAGTGACGGCGGCGAGCGCCGCGGGGCCGAGGAAGCCGGTGACCCGCCCGCTGAGGGCGAAGAGGCCGAAATGCGCCGCCACCTCATCCGGCGGCGCGAGGCGGGCCATGAGCGTCCGGCTGGCCGCTTGGGCAGGGCCGATGAAGAGGCCGAGGGTAAGGGCGAGGGCCCAGAAGGCGGGCTTGCCCTCCACCACCAGCAGCCCGGCCGAGAGCAGCACCAGCGCGCCGAGCGAGACCATCACCGTGCGCTTCGAGCCCATGCGATCCTCGATCAGGCCGAAGCCGGCGGCGCCGAGCCCGGCCGTCAGGTTCAGCGCGATGCCGAAGACCAGGATCTCCTCGAACTCCATGCCGAAGACACCGGCGGCATAGATGGCGCCGAAGGCGAAGAGGGTGTTCAGCCCGTCGGTGTAGAACAGCCGGGCGACGAGGAAGCGCGCCATCACCGGGTTGCGCGGCAGGCCGCGCAGCAGGCGGATGATCTCCGCCATGCCGCCCCGCGCCGCCGCCCGCCAGCCGGGCTTCGGCCCATGGTGGCCGGGGAGCAGGGCGAGGACGGGCCAGGCGAAGGCGGCGACCCAGGCGGCGGTCAGCAACGCCGTCGCCCGCACCGGCTCGGCGCTCGCGGCGTCGAGGCCGAAGAGGGGCGGCTTCGGCTGCACCAGCACGAAAAGCGCGATGACGAGGCAGGCGAGGCCGCCGGCATAGCCGAGGCCCCAGGCGAGACCGGAAACGCGGCCGATCTGCGCCGGTGGCGCCACCTCCGGCAGGAGGGAATTGTAGAAGACGTTGCCGAGTTCGAAGGCGATGGTGGCGAGGCCGACGCAGGCGAGCGCCCAGAGCGCATCCTCCGGCCGCGGCTCGGCGAACCAGATCCCGGCCGTCGCCAGCACCATCACCCCCGTGCAGAGGCCGAGCATCAGCCGCCGCCGGCCGCCCGCATCGGCGACGGCGCCAAGCGCCGGGGAGAGCAGGGCGATGGCAATGCCCGCCGTGGTCTGCATCCAGCCCCATTGCGCCTGCCCGGTCGCCGGGTCGGGCGCGATACCCTTGGTGAAATAGGCGGCGATGACGAAGGTGGAGACGACGGTGGGGAAGGCGCTGTTCGCCCAGTCGTAGAGGGCCCAGGCCCAGGCCTGGCGCGTCATGCCGCGCGCCGGGCGAGGTCGAACCAGGGCGCCTCCTGCCAGCTCCGGCAGGCGAGGCCGGAGGTGGAGGGCAGCACCATCACCGGCGGCGCCCCTTCCCACCAGCCGAAGCGCGGGGCCTTTAGGCCGAGCCAGCGCGCGGCGGCGGCCTTGCCGTTGAAGGCGAGCATGCGGGGCGCCACGGCCGCCAGCCGGGCGCGGAGGCCGGGCAGGTCGTAGCCGTCGCGCGGCAGCGTGGCATCCGGCCCGAAGGCGGTCTTGCAGAGATCGGTGAGGCCGATGCCGAGGTCGAGCAGCAGGGGGTATTCCTCCGGCCGGAAGCGCCGCGGCGTCAGGCCGATGCGGTGCAGGATGTCCCAGAATTTGTTGCCCGGCCCGGCGTAATAGGCGCCGCGTGCAGCGGAGACGGTGCCCGCCGCGCTGCCGCAGATCACCAGCCGGAGGCCGGGGCGGAGCAGGTCCGGAAGGATGTGGCTCACGCCACCGCCGCCAGCGCCCGCACCGCGACGCCGATCGCCGCCAGGTCGCCGGCCATCGCCACCTCGCGCGCCAGGGCGAGGGGCGGCTCAACCCGGGGCGCGGTGCCGGCTAGCCGGGCGGCGGCCAGCCGCGCCTGGACGGCGCCGAGATCAGCCAGCAGCGCCGCCCGGGCGCGCGGGCCGAAGGTGCCAGGCGCGGGCGCGGCCTGGGCCGCCTGACGCAGCACCTCGATCCCGTATTCGGCGCCGATGGCGGACCAGGCGGCGGCGGCCTCCTCGGGCGCGGCACCGGTGGCGCCGGCCAGTTGCAGGATGACCGGCGCGGCGGCCAGCCGCCCGGCGGCGGAGGCCAGCGCCACGGCTGGTTCCGGCAGGCCGGCCTCGCGCCAGGCGGCGGCCTCGGGGCCGGGCTCGGTGCCGGCGACCAGGGCCTCGACGCCGGGGCGCAGCGCGGCGAGGGCCAGTTCCAGCGGACGGGGTGCGTCGAGCAGGGCGAGCGCGGCTTCCTCCTGCAAGCGGCGCAGCGCCAGCAGCAAATCGAGCCGGGCGGGGGCCGGGGCGGCGGAGGCATCGGCCGCATCCGCCGCCGCGGGCAGGGCGAAGACCTCGCCGGCCAGCCAGGCGGCGCGGGCGAGGGTCACCGGGTCGGCCGCCGCCGCCAGCCGGCCGAGCGCGGCGCAGCCGAGGCGGTTCGCCACCTCATTGGCGATGGCGGTCGCCACCAGCTCCCGCCGCAGCCGGTGGCGGGCGATCATCTCCGGGAAGCGCGCCTGCAAGGGTTTCGGGAAATAGGCGAGCAGCAACGGGGCGAAGACCGGGTCGTCCGGCAGGTCGCTCGCCTCGATCTCTTCGGTGAGCCAAAGTTTTGCCAATGGCAGCAGCGCGGCGATGGCGGGGCGGGTGAGTGCCTCGCCGGCGGCGATGCGGCTCGCCATGGTCGCGGCGTCGGGCAGGCCGGCGACGCTGCGGTCGAGCACGCCCGCCGCCTCCAGCCGCTGCATCAGCGCCGCCTGGGCGGGCAGCGCATCCGCCCCTGCGCGCTCCTCGAGCGAGACGGCGAGCGCCTGCTGGGCGTTGTCGCGCAGCACCAGCTCCGCCACCTCGTCCGTCATCTCGGCGAGCAGCGCGTCGCGCTGGGTGCGGGTCAGCGCGCCGGAGGATTCGGCATCGGCGAGCAGGATCTTGATGTTCACCTCATGGTCGCTGGTGGAGACACCGGCCGAATTGTCGAGCGCGTCGGTGTTGATGCGCCCGCCCGCGCGGGCGATCTCGACGCGGCCGGCCTGGGTCACGGCGAGGTTGGCGCCCTCGCCCACCACGCGGGCGCGGACGTCCCGGCCGTTGACGCGGAGCGCGTCATTGGCGCGGTCGCCGGCCTCGGCCTGGCTTTCGGTACCCGCCTTCACATAGGTGCCGATGCCGCCGAAATAGAGCAGGTCCACCGGGGCGCGGAGGATGGCCTGCATCAGCGCCGCCGGCTCGATCCGCTCCGCCTCGATCCCGAGCAGCGCGCGCACCTGCGGCGAGAGCGGGATGGCCTTCAGGCTGCGCGGGAAGACGCCGCCGCCTTCCGAGATCTTCGCCGTGTCGTAGTCGGCCCAGGAGGAGCGCGGCAGGGCGAAGAGGCGCTGGCGCTCCGCGAAGGAGGCCGCAGGGTCGGGGATCGGGTCGAGGAAGATGTGGCGGTGGTCGAAGGCGGCGACGAGCTTCGTATGCGGCGAGATCAGCAACCCGTTGCCGAAGACGTCGCCCGACATGTCGCCGACGCCGGCGCAGGTGAATTCCTCGGTGAAGATGTCGTGGCCGAGTTCGGCGAAGTGCCGCGCCACCATCACCCAGGCCCCGCGCGCGGTGATGCCCATGCCCTTGTGGTCGTAGCCGGCCGAGCCGCCGCTGGCGAAGGCGTCGCTCAGCCAGAAGCCGTACTCGGCGGAGAGGCCGTTGGCGATGTCGGAAAAGGTCGCCGTGCCCTTGTCGGCGGCGACGACCATGTAGGGGTCGTCGCCGTCGCGGCGCACCACCCGCGCGGGCGGCACCACGCCCTGCGGCGAGAGGTTGTCGGTGATGTCGAGCAGGCCGCGGACCAGCAGGCGGTAGCAGGCGACGCCCTCGGCCTGGAAGGCCTCGCGCTCGGCGGGGATGGTCTTGAGCACGAAGCCGCCCTTCGCCCCGGTCGGCACGATGACAACGTTCTTGACGCGCTGCGCCTTCATCAGCCCAAGGACCTCGGTGCGGAAATCCTCCCGCCGGTCGGACCAGCGGATGCCGCCGCGCGCCACCGGCCCGGCGCGGAGATGCACGCCCTCCATCCGCGGCGAATGGACGAAGACCTCGCGCCAGGGCCGCGGCGCCGGCATCTCGCCGGCCGCGGCACTGTCGATCTTCAGCGAGAGGTAGTCGTGGCCCTGGAAGTAGTTGGTTCGCAGCATCGCGCCGAGCACCTGGTGGAGGCGGGAGAGGATGCGGTCCTCGTCCGGGTTCTCCACCGTGTCGAGCAGGGCACGCCAGGCGGCATCGAGCGCCGCCTCCTCGCCGCGCGGCCGGTCCGGGTCGAAGCGGGCATGGAAGAGGTCAAGCAGCAGCCGCGCGGCGGGGGGGTGGGCCGCGAGCGCCGCCTCCACGCTGCCTTGGGCGAAGGCGAAGCCGACTTGCTTCAGCCAGCGATAGAGCGCGCGCAGCAGCCAGCATTCGCGCCAGCCGAGCCCGGCGCGCAACACGAGGCGGTTGAAGCCATCGGCCTCCGCGCGGCCGTCCAGCAGCGCGGCCAGCGCCTCGAGCAGGGCGGGGAAGCGGGCGGGTTCGGCCGGGCCGCCGGGCTCCAGGGTGAAGACGTGCAACACGACGACGCCTGCCCCGGCGGGGGTGAGGCGATGCGGCAGCTCCTCGATGGCGCGGAGATCGAGGCTTTCGAAGAGCGGCAGCGCATCGGCCAGCGGCAGCGCGCGGCCCGGATTGGCGAGGCGCAGCACGAGGCCGGCAGCGCCCGGCGGCCGAGCCAGCGCGGCGGCGGGGCGGCCCTCGGCCAGGGCGCGTTCGGCCAGAGCGAGGTCGGCCGCGCCCTCGGTGCCGGTCGCCGCCTCGCGGTAGCCGGGCGGGAAGGCCTCCTGCCAGCGCGCCAGCAGCGCCGCGGCAGCGGCCTCGCCCCGTTCGGCGGCGAGCGCCTCGGAGAGCCGCTCGGCGAAGCCGCGCGCCGCCTGGGCGACGGCCGCCTCCAGCGCCGCCTCGTCCAGTTCGGCCGGCTGCGCCGGGTCGGTGCCGATGATGTAGTGGATGCGCGCCAGCGGCGAATCACCGAGCGCGATGTACCAGGCGCTCAGCCGGCCGCCGCAGGCCCGCGCCAGCATAGCGCCGACGCGCTCGCGCAGCCGGGTGTCGAAGGTGTCGCGCGGCAGCCAGGCGATGGCCGAGACGAAGCGGCCGAAGGGGTCGCGCCGCAGCACCAGCGCCGGGCGCGGGCGGATCTGCAGGTCGAGCGCGCGGCGGGCGGCGGCGAGGATCTGCGCCTCCGGCGCCTGGAACAGCTCGTCGCGCGGCCAGGTGTCGAGGATGTTGCGCAACGCGCGGCCATCATGCGCCTCCGGGTCGTAGCCGGCGGCGGAGAGGATGCGGTCCACCTTCTCCGCCAGCAGCGGGATGCTGCGCGGGTTGCGGTTGTAGGCCGAGGCGGCGAAGAGGCCGAGGAAGAGGCGGAGCCCCACCACCTGCCCCTCGGCGCCGAGCATGTCGGTGACGATCACATCGGCATGCTGCGGGCGATGCACGGTGCTCCGCATATTCGCCTTGGCGATGGTGACGGCGGCGCTGTCGGTCAGCGCGGCGCGGAGCGCGGGCGGCAGGGCGCCCTCGCCGCGCAGCACGTCGAAGACGGGCAGCGCCGGGTCGCGCAGCAGGCCGAGATTCTCGGCCTCCACCGGGCGCAGCGCGCCCTCCGGCGTGAGGTCGAGGCGGCGATGGCCGAGCAGGACGTAATTGTCCTTGCCCAGCCAGCGGAGGAAGCCGATGGCGCCCGGCTCGGCGCGCGGCGCCACCTCCGCCGCCGCCTGGCGCAGCAGGCCGGCCATGGCGGGGAAATCCTCCACGGCGCAGCGGGTATCGGCCATCGCCTGGGTCAGCGCCGCCTCGAGCCCGGCCCAGTCATCGGGCGCCACGGCAGGCTGGCCCGGCAACAGCGCGGTGGGCGCGGCACCGAGGGTGATGCGCATCATGCTCTCGGGGGCGCCCTCGCCGCCGAGGGAGAGCAGGCGCCCGGCCGCGTCGCGCCTGACCAGCACGACGGGGTGGAGGAGTTGGCGGACCACCCGCCCCTGCCTGGCCAGGGCACCGAGCGCGCTGTCCACCAGGAAGGGCATGTCGTCGGTGACGATCTCCGCCACCGCATGCGGCCCCTGCCCGGCGGCGGGCGGGATGAGGCGGATGCGGGCGGTGCCGGGCGGCCGGTCCTGCGCCAGGGCGAAGAGGCTGCCGGCGGCGGCGGCCACCGCCTCCGGCGCGGCAAGCTCGGCGGCCGGGACCTCGGCATGCAAGACGCGGAGCAGATGGGCGGCATCCGCCGGAAGGGCGGGGGCCTGGCGCAGCAGCGCCTCCTCCGCCAGGCGGAGCAGTTCAAGCCGGGCCGGCTCGGTCATCCGTCGTATCCCCCCGTGATTCGGCCGCCTCTCTCTTCGCGGCTTCCGCCGCCTGCGGCAAGCCTCACGGAACGGTCCCGCTTCGGCGCGCGATCTGCTACATCGCCGGACCATGACCATGACCCTTGCCGAGCTGCTCGCCCCGGTCACGCCCGAGCGGTTCTTCGCCGAATATTACGATCGCAAGCCGCTGCATGTGCAGGGCGGGGCGGCGAAATTCGCTCATGTCCTGTCCTGGCGGCAGATCAACCGGTTGCTGGACATGACCCATATCTGGTCGGGCCATTCGCTCCAGCTCGTCATGGACGGCACGCCGGTGCCGCCCGAGCAGTATTGCGGCCGCGCCACCAGCCGGGACAACGCCCAGGTGCTGCAGCCCGAGGCGCCGAAGGTGCAGGACTGGGTGAAGCGCGGCGCCAGCATCGTCATGAACGACGTGGACAGCCTGACGCCTGGCCTCGCGGCCGTCTCCGCCGCACTGGAAGGGGCCGGGCTCGGGAAAGCTCAAGCGAACGTCTACATCTCCTGGCGGAGCCACAAGGCCTTCCCCGCGCATTTCGACACGCATGAGGTCTGGGCGGTGCAGGTCGAGGGCGAGAAGACCTGGAACCTCTGGGAAGGCCGGGCGGAATGGCCCATCGCCCATCCCGTCTTCCGCTCCATGCCCCAGGCGCAGCACGAGCAGCAGAAGGGCCGGCTGCGCGAGAAGGTGCTGTTGCGTCCGGGCGACCTGCTCTACCTGCCGCGTGGCTGGTACCATGACGCGCTGGCCGAGGCGCCGGCCTCCGTCCACATCGCCTATGGCGTGCATGCGCCGCTCGGGATGGATCTGCTGAACATCCTGGTGGAGCGGGCGCTCTACGATCCCGAATTCCGCAAGCCCCTGCCCCGGCAGGATGGCTCGGCGGCAGCCAAATTCGCCATCACCAGCCGCGCTGGCGCACTCGGCCAGCGTTTGGCCGAACTCTGCCGGGACCCGAAGGTGATGGAGGTGCTGGAGCGCTTCGTCGCCGATTATCGCTTCCATCGCGGCGGCAACGACTTGCTCGCCGCCCGCGGGATTGCCCCGGCCAGCGAGGCGCCGGGCGCGGAGACGGATGCGCCCTCCTTCCGCGTGCTGTCGCCCGGGGCGAAGCCGGTGCGGCGCGGGGCGGAGTGGGTGCTGAAGACCGCCGGCGGCGTGCTGCCGCTCGCCGGCGCCGAGGTGGAAGCGGCCGGCTGGCTGCTCGCCCGGCCGGATGTGGCGGAGCCGGAGCTGCGTGCGGCTCATCCAGGGGTGGATGCGGCGGCGCTGCTGGCGCGGCTGCGGGATGCGGGGCTGCTGGTCGCCGCATGATGATCCCGCTGATCGCCGCTGCCCTGCTGCTGCCGGGCCTCGTCCTGTCCAAGGGGGCCTGGGCGCAGCCCCGTCCCTTCTCCTGCATCGGTGCCGAGCAGCTGGAGGACGACGCCTTCGCCATCCCCTTCGCCCGTGGCGCCGCCCAGCCACGGGAGGATGCGCGAAGCAACCTGGCCGCCGCCGCCGAACGGGCGAAGCGCGAGCCGGAGCGGATGCTCTGCGTGCTCGGCCATGCCGCGCCGCAGGAAGGCGGTGCGCAGGCCGGGGTGCAACTCGCCGCCAAGCGCGCCGGAGCGGTGGCCGAGGCGCTGGCCAAGCTCGGGGTGGAGCGTGACCGCATCCGCGCCGAGGCGCGCCGCGCCGCCTTCGCCCGCGGCGCCGTGCCGGAGGAGCGGAGCGTGACGGTGGTGCTGCTGCCCGCCGCGCCTTAACCGCCCTCCTGCCAAAGCGCCCAGGGCTCCGCCACCTCCCATTCCCGCGCCAGGGCGCAGAGCAACCCGTCCGCCCCGGGCGGGCCGACGAGCTGGAAGCCGATCGGCAGGCCGGCGGCAGAGGGCCGGCCGGGCAGGGCGAGGCCCGGCAGCCCGGCCAGGTTGGCGAAATTGGTGAAGACGGCATGGCCGCGCGGCCCGACCGCCTGGCCGTCGATGACGGGCGGCGCGACCTCCTCGGCCGGCCAGGGCAGGGCGGCGGCGGCCGGCGTCAGGATGAGGTCGAAGGCAGTGAAGAAGCCGGCCATCCGGCGGCGGAAGGCCGCGATGCCGTCGAGCGCGGCGAAGAGGGCGGCGGCGGGGAGCGCCCGACCGGCCTCGGCCATCTCCCGCAGCATCGGCGCGCTCGCCTCGCCGCCGCGGGCGGCCAGCAGCCAGGCGAGGCCGGCCTGGCCGATGGGGTTGAACAGCGCCGCCAGCATCTCCGCCTCGAAGGGCGGCGCGCCTTCCTCCACATGATGGCCGAGTTCGGCGAGGCGCGTTGCCGCGGCCGCAGTGCTGGCGGCGATCTCCGGATCGACCGGGTTGGTGCCGAAACGCGGGACGAAGAGGATGCGCTGCCGTGCCGGCGCCACCGGCACCACGAAGGGCGGCATGGTGCGGCTCAGCGGGTCCCGTGCCTCGGGCGGGGCGAGCAGGGCCATGAGGGCGAGCAGGTCGGCGCTGGTGCGGGCAATGGGGCCGATCTGCTCAAGGTCGAGCAGGATGGCGGGCAGACCGTCGCAGCGCGGCACCCGGCCGGGCGTCGGCTTCAGCCCGACCAGCCCGGCATGCGAGGCCGGCCGGCGGATCGAGCCGCCGCCATCCGTGCCGAGCGCCAGCGGCCCGAGCCCGGCCGCGACCGCCGCCACCGCCCCGCCGGAGGAGCCGCCCGGCGTCAGCGCCGTGTTCCACGGGTTGCGGGTCGGGCCGAAGACCGCGTTGTTCGTATAGCCTTGAAGGGTGAACTCCGGGACGTTGGTCTTGCCGAGTGGCACCAGCCCGGCGGCGCGCAGCCGAGCGACCGGCAGCTCGTCCCGCTCCGGCACGGCTTCGCGGAAAAGCGGGCTGCCCCAGGTGCAGGGCAGGCCGGCCATGGCGATGTTGTCCTTCACCGTGAAGGGCACGCCATCGAGCGGCGAGAGCGGCAGGCCGGCGCGCCAGCGGGCGGTGCTCGCCATGGCGGCGGCGCGTGCGCCGGGCTCGTCGAGGGCGATGATGGCGTTGAGGCGCGGATTCAGCCGCTCGATCCGCGCCAGCACCCCGTCCAGCGCCTCTGCGGGCGACAGCCGCCCCTGGGCGAAGCGACCGGCCAGCGCCGTGGCGGAAAGCAGGGCAGGATCGTCGCTCATGCCATCATCCCGCGCAGGCGGGCGAGGCCGGCCGATGCCTCCTCGGCCATGCGGGCGATGATGGCGCCGGCCGGCTCCACCCCATCGATCAGCCCGACGCATTGCCCGGCCCAGACATAGCTGTCCGCAAGGTCGCCGCCATCGGTGCCACGGGCATTGGCGGCGCCGGCGATCATGGCGATCAGCTCCTCCCTCGGGACGCCGGCGGCCTCGGCGGCGACGATGCGCTCGGCATGGGGGCTGCGCAGCACGCGACCGGGCATGCCGAGCGTCCGCTTGATGAGCATGGTGTCGCCGGGCGCGGCGGCGGCGAGGGCATTCTTGTAATTGTCATGGGCGATGGCCTCGGCGCTGGCGACGAAGCGGGTGCCCATCTCCACCCCCTCGGCTCCCAGCGCCAGCGCCGCCAGCAGCCCGGCGCCGGTGGCGATGCCGCCCGAGGCGAGCACCGGGATCCTCACCGCCGCCACGGTGCGCGGGACCATCACCATGGTCGTCTCGTCGGAACGGCCGATATGGCCGCCGCCCTCGTAGCCGACGGTCGCCACCATGTCGGCGCCGGCGGCCTCGGCCTTCCTTGCCAGTTCGGGCCCTGCGGTCAGCACCAGGGTCTTCGCCCCCACCTGCTCGCAGCGGCGGATGAAGGGGGCCGGATTGCCGGCGGTGAGTGCGATGATCCGCACCCCCTCCTCCAGCGCCGCCTCGAGGCCGGGGGTGATGTCGTTCCGCCCGATCGGGAAATTCACCGCAAAGGGCTTGTCGGTCAGGCTGCGGCAGCGGCGGATCTCGGCCCGGAGCGCCTCCGGCCCGTCGAGCCCGGCGGTGCTGATCTGCCCGAGCCCGCCCGCGTTGGAGACGGCGGCGGCGAGGTCAGCGAAGGCCACGCGCGCCAGCCCGCCCTGCACGATCGGGTAGCGGATGCCGAGCAGGCGGGTGACGCGGGTTTCGATGGCGTGCGACATGGTGCCCCTGGGTTGGAGGAATTCGCGGTCATGCTGACGCATCTGGGCGGGATCGACCATGCCGTGGTGCTGGTGCGGAACCTGGACGCCGCGGCGGCCGGCTTCGCCCGGCTCGGCTTCACCCTGGCGCCGCGGGGGACGCATTCGCCGGAGATGGGCACCGGCAACCACTGCATCATGCTGCGGACCGACTATGTGGAACTGCTCGGCGTGCTGGCGCCAACCGAGCGGAATATCCGCTGGCGCGAGGCGCTGGCCGAGCGCGAGGGCATTTCCAACATCGTGCTCCGGGCGCGGGATGCCGAGGCGGGCGCGGCCGAGCTAGCGGCGCGCGGCGTCGCCACCCTGCCGGTGCAAGGCTTCGGCCGGCCCGTCACCATGCCGGATGGCGGGGCGGCGGAGGCGCGCTTCCGCATCTTCCACCTGGCCGAAGCCCCTGCCCCGGGACTCAACCTCTTCGCCTGCGAGCATCTGACGCCGGAGGCCACTTGGGTCCCCGGGCTGATGGAGCACCCGAACACCGCCGAGGCCCTGGCCGGGATCGAGGTGCTGGCGGCCGACCCGGCCTCGGCGGCGAAGGCGATGGGGCGGGTGCTGGACCGCGCGCCGGAGGCCGAGGCGGACGGGGCGATGCGGGTGGAGACCGGGGCGGCGCCGCTGGTTTTCCTCACCGGGCTGCAGCTCGCCGGACGCTACCCTGGCCTGGACCTCAGCGGCCTGCCGCCGGAGGGGCCGGCGACGCTGGCCGTCCGGGTCGCCAACCCCTCCGCCGCCGTGCGCTGCGCCGCAGGCCTGGGGGCGATGGAGGGGCGGTTCGGCCTGGCCGTGCCTCCTCGGGCGGCGCATGGGCTGATCCTCGCCTTCCGGTGAGGCAGGCGCGGGCGATCCTGCTTGCCCAACCGGTAGGCGGCTATCATTATCGGTATATCAGGCGCCCGCCAGACGGCGCCCCAGCCAAGGATCACAGGGACGATGTCCGAAGCCGCGACCCTCGAAAGGCCATCCCCACAGCAGGCGGAGCATGTCGATGTGCTGATCGTCGGCGCTGGCATCTCAGGCGTCGGTGGCGCCTATCACCTGAAGACGCAATGCCCCGGCACCAGCTTCGCCGTGCTGGAGGCGGCCGAGACCTTCGGCGGCACCTGGTGGACGCACAAATATCCCGGCATCCGCTCCGACAGCGACCTCCACACCTTCGGCTACCGCTTCAAGCCCTGGACCGGCACGCCCATCGCCACGGCGGAGGAGATCCGCAAGTACATGGGCGAGGTGATCGAGGAGAACGGGCTGGACCGCCACATCCGTTACAACCACCGCATCCATTCCGCCCGCTGGTCGAGCGCCGACAACCTCTGGACCATCGAGGCGACGCGCAGCGACACCGGCGAGGCGGTGCGGATCACCGCCGGCTTCCTCTGGATGTGCCAGGGCTACTACCGCCACAACGACGGCTACATGCCGGACTGGGCGGGCAAGGAGCGCTTCCGCGGCCAGCTCGTCCATTCCGAGAATTGGCCGGAAGACCTCGACTATGCCGGCAAGCGCGTCATCGTCATCGGCTCCGGCGCCTCGGCGGCGACCATCGTGCCGGCCATGGCGGGCAAGGCCGCGCATGTGACGATGCTGCAGCGCACGCCCACCTATTTCCGTACCGGCCGCAATGCCATCGAGCTGGCGGAGGAGCTGCGCAAGCTTCAGGTGGACGAGAGCTGGATCCACGAGATCGTCCGCCGCAAGATCCTGCTGGAGCAGACCGTCTTCACCGAGCGCTGCTTCGCCGAGCCGGAGAAGGTGAAGGCGGAGATGCTGGCCAATCTCCGCTCCATTCTCGGGCCGGACTACGACTTGGATACGCATTTCACCCCGAACTACCGGCCATGGCGGCAGCGCATCGCCTTCGTGCCCGATGCCGACCTGTTCCAGGCGGTGGCACGCGGCGAGGCCTCGGTCGTCACCGACGAGATCGAGCATTTCGACGAGACGGGCATCCAGCTCAAATCCGGCCAGCACCTGGAGGCGGACATCATCGTCGCCGCCACCGGCTTCCACCTCAACGTGCTGGGCGACATCGCCTTCGAGATCGACGGCAAGCCGCTCGCCTTCCACGAGACCGTCACCTATCGCGGGATGATGTTCACCGGCATCCCCAACATGGCCTGGGTCTTCGGCTATTTCCGCGCGAGTTGGACGCTGCGGGCCGACCTCGTCGGCGACTTCGTCTGCCGGCTGCTGAAATACATGGAGGCGAAGGGGGCGAAGCGCGTCGAGGTGGCGCTGCGGCCGGAGGACCGCGACATGCCCATCCTCCCCTGGATCGACCCGGAGAACTTCAACCCGGGCTACCTGATGCGGGGGATGCATCTGCTGCCGAAGCGCGGCGACAAGCCGGAATGGCAGCACACCCAGGACTACTGGTCGGAGAAGGACGCCTTCGCCGCCATCGACCTGAACGACGCCGCCTTCGTCTATCGCTGAACGGAGATCCCATGGCGCTTCTCGACCGGGTGAAGGCCCTGCTCCAGCGACCCGAGCAGGAATGGCGGGTGATCGCGTCCGAGCCTGCGGATACGCAGAGCCTCTTCACCGGCTATGCCGTGCCGCTCTCCGCCCTGCCGGCGGTGGCGGGCTTCATAGGCTCGGCGATCTTCGCTGGCTATCTGGGCAGCGTGCTCGGGGCGCCGGTCGGCGTGTTCCGGCTGCTGATCAATGCCGTGCTGGGCTATCTGCTTGGGCTGTTCGGCCTGTGGCTCTGGGGCAAGGTGGTGCAGGCGCTCTCGCCCCGCTTCGGCGGAGTGGGGGACGAGGTCTCGGCGATGAAGCTCGCCGTCCATACCCCGACGGCAGCCTGGATCGCCGGCATCTTCGCCATCATCCCGCCGCTGGCGATCCTCGGGGTGCTCGGCCTCTACAGCCTCTACACCTTCTACAAAGGCGCGCCGATCGTACTGCGCATGCCCCAGGACCGGGTGATGGGCTTCACCCTGGCCGCGGTGGTGGTCGGGATCGCGGTGAATATCCTGGTCGTGATGGTGGCCGGGCTGGCGATCAGCCTGTAGCCGGGCCACCGGCGGACCAGAGCGAGCCGCTGGTCAGCCAGGCATAGAAATCGACGGGCGGGGTCGCGCGCGGCTGGACCAGCGGGGCCGGCTCCGCGGCCCGGCCGCGCTCCTCGGTGTGGATGGCCTCAAGCCGGGCACGGATGGCGGCGAAATCCTCGGCGATGGGCGTAGTCACGGGCAGGCGTCCTCGGTCCGGATCAGGAAGGTTCCGGCATCATGACGCCGAAGCCTTCCCGAATCATGGACGAAGTGCCTTACGCCGCCTCGCTGTCGGCGCGGCGGGCGTGCTTCTTGCGCTCGTGCGGGTCGAGGTAGCGCTTGCGGAGACGGATGGCGGAAGGCGTCACCTCCACCAGCTCGTCGTCCTCGATATAGGCGATGGCCTGCTCGAGGCTCATCCGCCGCGGCGGGATCAGCAGCAGCGCCTCATCCTTGCCGGCGGCGCGGATGTTGGTGAGCTTCTTCTCCTTAATCGGGTTCACGTCCAGGTCGTTGTCCCGGCTGTGCTCGCCGAGGATCATGCCGACATAGACCTTGACGCCCGGGTCGACGAAGAGCGTGCCGCGCTCCTGCAGGTAGAACAGCGCGTACTGGATCGCCTCGCCGTCGGAGTTGGAGATCAGCGAGCCGTTGCGCCGCCCCTCGATCGGCCCCGCCCAGGGGAAGTAGCCGAGGAAAAGCCGGTTCATCATGCCCGTGCCGCGCGTGTCGGTCATGAACTCGCCGTGGTAGCCGATGAGGCCGCGCGAGGGGATGTGGAAGGTCAGCCGGACCTTGCCGCCGCCCGAGGGCCGCATGTCCTGCATCTGGCCCTTCCGCATCGACATCTTCTCGACGACGACGCCGGAATAGGCCTCGTCCACGTCGATCAGCGCCTCCTCGAAGGGCTCCTCGCGCTCGCCCGTCTCCGGGTTGTCGCGGGTGAGGACGCGGGGACGGCCGATAGTCAGCTCGAAGCCCTCGCGCCGCATCTGCTCGATCAGCACGCCGAGCTGGAGCTCGCCGCGGCCGGCCACCTCGAAGGCGTCCACCTCCTCGCTGACCTTGACGCGGATGGCGACGTTGCCTTCCGTCTCCTTGAAGAGCCGGTCGCGGATCTGCCGCGACGTCACCTTCTTGCCCTCGCGGCCGCCGAGCGGACCGTCATTGATGCGGAAGGTCATGGCCAGCGTCGGCGGATCGACCGGGATGGCGGGCAGCGGCTCCGTCACCTCGGGCGAGGCGATGGTGTCGGGAATCGTCGCATCCGAAAGGCCGGCAATGGCGATGATGTCGCCCGCCTGGACCTCCTCGACCGGCACGCGGTCGAGGCCGGAGAAGGTCATCAGCTTGGTCAGCCGGCCGCTCTCGACCACGGTGCCGTCCTGGCGCAGCACGCGGACGGGCATGTTGACCCGGGCGGTGCCCTGCTCAACGCGGCCGGTCAGGATGCGGCCGAGGAAGTTGTCACTCTCGAGGATCGAGGCGTTCATGGCGAAGGGCTTCTCGAGATCGACCTTCGGCGCCGGGACATGGCTCAGGATCAGGTCGAACATCGGCGAGAGGTCCTTGCGGGCCCCTTCCAGCTCGAGATCGGCCCAGCCCTGGCGGCCGGAGGCGAAGAGGGTGTGGAAGTCGAGCTGCTCGTCCGTCGCACCGAGGGCGGCGAAGAGGTCGAAGACCTCGTTGTGCACCTCGTCCGGGCGCGCGTCCTGCCGGTCCACCTTGTTGATGACGACGATCGGGCGGAGGCCGCGCGCCAGCGCCTTGGTGAGGACGAACTTGGTCTGCGGCAGCGGCCCCTCGGCGGCGTCGCAGAGGACGATCGCGCCATCGACCATGGAGAGGATGCGCTCCACCTCGCCGCCGAAATCGGCGTGGCCCGGGGTGTCGACGATGTTGATCTTGACGCCCTTCCACTCGACGGCGGTGGACTTGGCGAGGATGGTGATGCCGCGCTCGCGCTCCAGGTCGTTGCGGTCGAGCGCGCGCTCGGCGACGGCCTGGTTGGCGCGGAAAGCGCCGGCCTGCTTCAGCAGATTGTCCACCAGGGTCGTCTTGCCATGGTCGACATGCGCGATGATCGCGACGTTACGGATTTCCATTGCGGGGCCTTAATTCCGGTGCCGCCGCAACGCAAAGCGAAGCCCAACCTCGGCAGCCGGATGCGGCTGGGGGTCGGGCAGAGCAGGCTGGCGGCTTGTTGCGGCGCAACACATAGGGCTTTGCTGCGCAAAAAGCGAGGGCCGAGTGTGGAAAAGGCGGACGGGAGGGGAAACGCCCCCTCCCGTCTTCGTCATTCGCTCTTAGCGGCCGCTGCCCTGGCTGGGGGCCGACGGGGTCGTCGCGCCGCTGGCATTGCCGCTGCTCGGTGTGCCCGTGGTCACGGCGCCGCCGCTGCTGCTGCGGCCGCTGCCCGTCACTTGCGGCGTCGGCGTGGTGCCGGGCGTCGGCGCAGCGCCGACCCCGCCGGCGCCATGGTTGGTCGTGCCATGGCTCGTCGCCGGGTTGCCGTCGCGCCGGTTCTGCATGTCCCGCGGTTCCCGCTGGTCCCGCGGGGCGTTCATCCCGGTACCCTGCACGCGGATGATGCCATCGGCCCGGCTCATCGAACGGCCGGCCGTGCCGCCATCCTGCATTGTGCCGCGGCCATAGGTGCCCTGGCCTGACATGCCGCGGGCCGTCATGTTCTCGTCCTGCTGCATGGCCTGGCCGGGCATGCCCTGGCCGGACATGCCCTGCCTGGACATGCCTTGGCCGCTCATCGGCATCGTGGAGGCGTCGGCGCCGCTGCCCATGCTGCTATCCTCGCGGCGGAGGATGGCGATGGCCTGCTGCATCTGGGTCTGGGCGCCTGCACGGTCGCGGCTCTGGATCGCGCTGCGGGCGGAGGCCAGGCTGTCGAGCGCCGGGCTGCGCATCGGCTGGCCGGCGCGGTCGGACGGGATGCTGCGGGTCAGCAGCCGGGTCTCGCTCCGCTCCAGCAGGTCGGTGGCCTCGGCGGCGCGGCCGCGGCGCAGCGCCTCGCTCGCCGCCTCGACCAGGCCGGCGGCGTCCTGGCGGTTCTCCTCGCGCATCGCCCGGCGCTCGGCGCGGCGCTCGGAGCGCATGCCGTGGTGGCGGTGATGCGGCATGCCGGCCGTGTCGTCGGACTGGGCGGAATGCGGCGCCATCGGCGACATGGTCGACGGGCCGGTCTGGGCCAGGGCCGGCAGGGCGATTAGGGCCAGGCCGAAGGTCGTCGTGAGCAGCTTGGTTTTCAGGTGCATCTTGGGGCGTCTCCGTTGGCCACCGGCCGATGGGGAGACGCGGCCGGGGCATGGGGCCCGCGGCATGGGCCCCGCCGAGGCGGGGCCGCCACCGGGCCTTGCTCAGCCCAACACGGTGGAGACGGGGCGGTTCCCCGGAACGGCCGCAACCAACGCTTTCAGATCGGACTGCGGCCTTGCACCGAAATGCGAGATCACCTCGGCCGCGGCGATGGAGCCCCAGCGCCCGCATTCCGGCAGCGGCAGGCCGCGGGTAAGGGCGGCGAGGAAGCCGGCGGCATAGGCATCCCCGGCGCCGGTGGTGTCGACCACCGCCGCAGGCGCGGCGGCGACCTCGTGCCGCTCGCCCCCGGCGAGGATGAGGCTGCCCCGCTCGCTGCGGGTGAGCGCGGCGAGCGCGACGTCCTGCGCGGCCTGGGTGGCGGCGGCCTCGACATCGGCCTGGTAGAGGGCGGCGATCTCGCTCTCATTGGCGAAGAGGATGTCGACCTCCTCGCGCACCAACTGGCGGAAGGCCTCGCGGTGCCGCTCGACGCAGAAGGCGTCGGAAAGGCTCAGCGCCACCTGCCGCCCGGCGGCATGGGCGGCGCGGGCGGCGGCGCGGAAGGCCTCCTGCGCTGCCAGCGGGTCGAAGAGATAGCCTTCGAGATAGGTCACCTTGGCGCGGCCGACCTCGGCCGGGTCGACATCCTCGGGCGAGAAGGCGACGCAGGCGCCGAGGAAGGTGTTCATCGTCCGCTGCGCGTCGGGCGTGACGAGGATGAGGCAGCGCGCCGTCGGCGCCCCACCCCGCAACGGCGCGGTCGGGAAATGCACGCCGGCGGCACGAATGTCATGGGCGAAGACCTGGCCCAGCGCATCCTCGGCCACCTTGCCGAGGTAGCCGACCCGCGCCCCGAGCGCCGCGGCGACCGCGCAGGTATTGCCGGCCGAGCCGCCGGAGCTCTCCACGCCGGGCCCCATCCGGCCGTAGAGCCCCTCCGCCTCCTCCGCCCCGATCAGCCGCATCGCGCCCTTGTCGAGCCCCTCGGCGGCGAGGAAGGCGTCGTCCGCACGGGCCAGCACGTCGACGATCGCGTTGCCGATGCCGAGAATGTCGAGGGTTGGCTCGCTCATGGGACCTCATCAGGGGCGTTGGGGCCGGGGCATTGTGCCAGGGGCCGGGCCAGGATAGCCCGCCCATAGCCCCCGACCCTGGCTGCCGCAACCATGGAGAGGATTCCGCCCGCATGATCGCAGCCTGCCTGCTTGCCCTTCGCCAGCTCGGCGACCCGGCCTTCATCGGCCCGCTCGCCAAGAGCTTCGGCGCCGCGCTGCTCGCCTTCCTCGGCCTCGCCGCGCTCTCCGCCTGGGCGGTGGCCGGCGCCGCGGGCGGCGAGGGCTGGCTTGCCGGCATCGCCGGGGCGTTAGGCGGGCTGCTGGTGCTGGTGCTCGCCGTCTGGCTCTTCGTGCCGGTGATGCTGGCGCTCTCCGGCCTGTTTCTCGATTCCGTCGCGGCGGCGGTGGAGCGGCGCTTCTACCCGCAGCTGCCGCCGCCCCAGGGGGCCGCGCTGATGGCGCAGATACGCTTCAACCTCGTCTTCGCGCTGAAGACGGGCGTCGTCACCCTCGCCGCCCTGCCGCTGCTCGCCTTCGCCCCGCCCTTCGGCGCCGTGGTCCTCTGGCTCGTCTCGACCGTGGCGCTCGGCCATGGGCTGTTCGAGGGCGTGGCGCAGCGGCGCATGCCGGTGGCCGAGGCGCGGGCGGAGCGGCGGCGGCGCGAGGTGCCGGTACTGCTGATCGGCGCAATCATGGCGGCGCTCTCGCTGGTGCCCGGGCTCAATTTGCTGGTTCCCGTGCTCGGTACGGCGGCGATGACGCATCTGCTCCACCGCCACCGCACTTGGATCGGATAAGTAACGTGCAACAAATTCCGCCGGCGCAATGCAACACGTCGTTGTGTTGGCACAATGCGGCATGTTAGCCGGTGGCTGTCGGGCCGGCCGTATGGGGAATACGCGCGGCCCGTCGATGCGCCGCCGTGGCGCAGCGCCGTGGATCTTTGGGGGACAGCATGGCCATCTTCGGCCGCAAACGCGAAGACGGGCCGGCGACGCCGGCCATCGACCCTGGAACGGGCCAAGGGTCGGTCGAGGCTCCGAACCCGGCATCTGGGACCGAAGGGACCGGCACGACCTCCGCCGCACGCGACGCCGATTTCGGTGTGCCGCCCTTCCGCTCAACACTTAAGGACACGCCCATGATGTCGATGGCCCCGAAGCCGAATGCCGCCCCCGCCACGCCGTCCCTGGCGCCCCGTCCGGCGGCGCCGGCCGCGGCCGCGCCGCTCGGCGTGCCCGCCCGCCCGCCGGCCCGTCCCGAGGCGGCCGAGCGCCGCACCCTGGTCGTCGGGCGGGGGATCAGCCTGCAGGGCACGGTGAGCGACGCCGAGCGGCTGGTGGTCGAGGGCACCGTCGAGTCCGAGATGATCCAGGCCGCCGAGCTCTTCGTCGCGCCGACCGGCGTGTTCCGCGGCGAGGTGCAGGTCGAGGATGCCGAGATCGCCGGCCTGTTCGACGGCACCATTTCCGCCCGCGGCTCGCTCACCATCCGCGGGACCGGCAAGGTCACCGGCACCGCCCGCTACCGCAAGCTCTCGGTGGAGGAAGGCGGCCAGGTCTCCGGCCGCATGGAAATGATCACGGAGGGCAGCGCCGCGCCGGCGCCCCGCGTGATTCCCACCCCCGTCGAGGCCTGATGCCAACCGCGCCGCCGGGGCCCTCCCCGGCGGCGTGCCGCCTGCTCCGGAGCTGCGCCGCCATGGCGCCCCGCCTCTTTCTCCTGCTCCCGGTCCTCGGCCTGCTCGGCGCCTGCGCCGCGCCGGAGGAGCGGGCCGATGCGCTCCGCCAGGCCTTCGAGACCAGCCGGGCAAGCCTAGCCCCGTTGGCTTCCCCTTTGGCGGCAACGCCGGTCGCCCTGTCGGCGGCGACCGTTCCTGCCATCGCGGTCGAGCCCGCCGCAGCGCGGCCGGTCGCCGCCACCCAATTCCTAGGCCTCGGGCCGGACACGCTGCGGCGCTGGCTCGGCGAGCCCAGCTTCCGCCGCCATGAGGGCACGGCCGAGATTTGGCTCTACGCCGCCCCGGCCTGCGCGCTCGACCTCATCCTCTACCCCGAGGGCGGAAGGCTGCGCGTCTCCCATGCCGCGGCGCGGGCCAGCGGGACGGAGCCGCGCACCGAGGCGCATTGCCTGCACGAGCTGGCCGGTGCGTCACGCCCCGCCGATCGCGGCGCCTGAGGCTTGCTGCTCTATCTCGACGTCTTCGTGCCGCCCTTCGGGCTGCTGCTGCTCGGCGCGGCGCTGAAGCGCTGGCTGCTGCCGCAGGATGCCATCTGGGCGGGGATTGAGCGGCTGGTCTTCTGGGCGCTGATGCCGGCGCTGCTGGTCTCCGCCATCGCCTCGGTCGATATCCTCGCCCTGCCGATCGGGCGGATGGGCCTCGCCATCTGGCTCAGCCTGCTGACGGGAGGGGCGCTCAGCCTGGCGCTGGCCTTCGCCTTCCGGGCCGACCATCCGGCCACGACCTCGGTCTTCCAGGGCGGCATCCGCTTCAACAACCTGATGGGCTTCGCCGTCATCGGCGGCATCTTCGGCAGCGGCGGCACGGCGCTCGGCGCGGTGGCGACGGGGCTGATCGTGCCCTTCGTGCAGACGCTGACGACCATCGTCTTCGCCCTCGGCCCCGGCACGAACGGCCGCCTCTCGCCGCGCCGCGTGCTGCGGCAGTTGCTGCTCAACCCGCTGCTGCTCGCCTGCCTCATCGGCTTCGCCGTCGCACTGCTCGGCGGGCTGCCGCATGGGGTGAAGCCGCTGCTGCAATCCCTCGGCCAGGCCTCGGTCGCGCTCGGCCTGCTCTGCGTCGGCGCCGCGCTCTCGCTCGGCGCGCTCGGTGGGCGGCTGCCGCTGCAGCTGGCGACCAGCGCGATCAAGCTGCTGGCGATGCCGGCGCTGACCTTCGCGCTCGGCCGCTGGTTCGGGCTGGAGCCCCTGCCGCTCGCCGCCGCCGTCACCTTCATGGCGCTGCCGACGGCGACGACGAGCTACGTCATGGCCCGCGCCATGGGCGGCGACGCCCCGCTGATGGCGGCGATCACCAGCCTCGAGCACCTGCTCGCCGTGGCGACGCTGCCCTGCTGGCTGCTGCTGCTGCAATCCCTGCTGCGCGGCTGATCGTGACGAGGGGCGATGGAATCCGCTAGATGCTGCAGAGCAATACGGGGGCTTGAAGCGATGCTGGGACGACGCACTCTTCTCACCGGGATCGGCGGCGCGGCGTTGGCCGGCATGGCGCGGGCGCAGACCTTCCCCGACCGCCCGCTGCGCTGGGTCGTCGGCTATCCGCCGGGCGGGGCGAGCGACGTCTTCGCCCGGCTGATCGGCGGGCATATCGGCACGCGGCTCGGGCAGACCATGGTCGTCGAGAACCGCCCCGGCGGCGGCGCCGTGGTCGCCAGCGAGGCGGTCGCCCGCAGCGCGCCGGACGGCTACACGCTGCTGCATGTCGACAACGGCATCCTCGTCTACAACCCGGCGCTCTACTCGCGCCTGCCCTACGACCCGGACAGGGACTTCCGCGGCGTCGGCTTCATCGGCCGCTTCCCGCTCTTCCTCGTCGTGCGGCCGGACAATCCGGTGAAGGACTTCGCCGAGTTCGTGGCGCAGTCGAAGACGCGGGCGCCCAATTACGGCACGCCCGCCGTCGCCTCGCCGCATCACCTGGCGATGGAGATGGTGAAGCGCCGCACCGGGCTCGAGGCGACGCATGTCCCCTATCGCGGCGGGCCGGCGGCGATGCAGGACCTGCTCGCCGGCAATGTCGAGAGCGTCGTCATCGACTGCGCATCGGGCATCCCCTTCATCACCAGCGGCAGGGTGAAGACCCTCTGCGTCTTCTCCGAAGCCCGCTCCGCCCGCGCGCCGGACGTGCCGACGCTGCGCGAGCTCGGCCACGCGAATGCCGTCGCCTATGGCTGGCAGGGGATGAGCGTGCCGGCGGCGACACCGGCGCCGGTGGTGGCGAAGCTCGCCGAGGCGCTCGCGGCCGGCGTCGGCGCGGATGACGTGCAGGCGCGCTACCGCGACCTCGGCATCGAGAGCGCGCCCTGGTCGCCGCAGGAATTCGCCGATTTCGTCCGGCGCGAGAATGCCGAGTGGCGGCCGCTGATCCGCGAGCTGGGCATCCGGCTGGACAGCTGACGGGGAGGATACCGCGGCGATGCCGCTTCGCCTGTTCCGCGCCTTCTCCCGCAACAGGCTGGCGGCGATGCTCGCGCAACCCGTCGTCACGCTCCGACGCGGCAGCCGCGAGGATGCGGCGCTGCGCGGCACGGTGAAGCTGCTGGGCTGGGAGATGGTGCAGCGCCATTACGCCAGCGGCCTCGCCGGCCCGGATGTGGCGCTGCCCGAGTCGCCGGTGCAGGCCGGCCTCACCAGCCGGAGCTGCCGTCAGGCCGATATCGAAAGCGACTGGCTGCGCCACTGGTGCCGGATTCGGCGTACCGCCCTATTATCACCGCAAGCTCTGGGAGGATGCCTTCATCTGCCAGGCGCTGTGGGAGGCCGGGCTGCTGGAGCCGGGCCGCCGCGCCATCGGCTTCGCGGTGGGGCGGGAGCCCTTGCCGGCCATCCTCGCCTCGCGCGGCGTCGCGGTGCTGGCGACCGACCTCGCCGCGGAGGACAGCCGCGCGCGGGACTGGATCAAGACCGGACAGCACGGCACCGGGATCGATGCGCTGCACCGCCCGCATCTGCAGGACCGCGCCGGCTTCGACCGGCTCGTCCGCTTCCGCAGCGTCGACATGAGCGAGTTGCCGGCCGAGTTGCAGGATGGCAGCCAGGACATCGTCTGGTCGGCCTGCGCCATGGAGCATCTCGGCTCGATCGACCGGGGCTTCGCCTTCGTCGAGGCGGCGATGCGCTGCCTGAAGCCGGGCGGCATCGCGGTCCACACCACCGAGATGAATCTCGACCCCGAGGGTGCGACGCTCACCCGGGGCTCGACCGTGCTGTTCCAGCGCCGCCACCTGGACGCCCTGGCCGCGCGTCTGGCGGCGCAGGGCCACCGCATGCTGCGGCTGGATGACATAAATCCGCCCGGCATCATGGACCAGTTCGTCGACATCCCGCCCTTCCCGGTGGAGATCGGCCCGCTCGGCGCCATGCACCCGCCGCATCTGCGCCTCTCGGTCGCAGGCTTCACGGCGACCTCGGCCGGCATCATCGTGGTGGCGGGCGGCGGCTCAGGCGGGACGTAGCCAGACGGCGGTGTCGTGGAAGGCGACGCCGCCCGCCGGCGCCACCGGCTCCGCCCCCACCAGGCTGTTGATGCCGATGCCCTCGGGGAAATCGGCGCTCGGCGAGATGCCCTCGACCGCCAGCACGCCGGGCAGCACGCCGTCGAAGCGCATCGCCTGCAGGGTCAGCGCGCCGCGTGCATTGCCGATCCGCACGCGGGCGCCGTCGGCGATGCCGAGCCGGTACGCATCCTCCGGGTGCAGGCGGAGCCGGGGCGCGCCCTCCCGCGTGCGGGAGCCGGGCGTCTCGGTGAAGCTGGTGTTGAGGAAGCTCCGCGCCGGCGGGGTGATGAGGCGGAAGGGCGTCGCCTCGCTCGCATGGTCGAGCCTGTCCCAATGGCTCGGCAGCGCCGGCATCCCCTCGGCATAGGGGCCAAGCGCCGCCCAGTCGGGGCGGAAGCGGAAGCGCCCATCCGGCTGCGGGAAGCCTGCAAAGGCCTCGCCGGCCGGGATGGCATTGCCGATGGGCAGGAAGCCCGCCGCCTTCGCCGCCTCCCAGCCCGGCAGGCCCGAGGCGCGCAGCGTCGCATCCAGCATCGCCTCCTCCGCCATGCCGAAGCCGGGATGCTCCGCCCCGAGCCGCGCCGCGAGGCTGCAGACCACGGCATGGTTGCTGCGTGCCTCGCCCTGCGGCTCGATCACCTGCGGGCCGACGGTCAAGGCGTCATGGCCGAGGCCGAGATAGAGGTCGCTGTGCTCGAGGAAGGTGGTGGCCGGCAATACCACATCGGCGAAGGCGGCGGTCGGCGTCAGGAACTGCTCATGCACGGCGAGGAAGAGGTCCTCCCGCGCCAAGCCGCGGCGGACGGCGTGGCTGTCGGGCGCCACCTCGGCGCTGTTGGCGTTCTGGATCAGCATGGCCGTTACGGGCGGCCCACCTGCCAGCGCCTCGCCATTCAGCACGGCGCCGATGCGGGACTGGTCGAGCACCCGCACACAAGGGTCGATCCGGTCGCTGGCCCAGGCGAGACGAGTGTCGAGCCCCCAGCCTTCCAGCGCGTAGAAGAAGGCGCCGCCGCCCTCCACGCCCCAGGCGCCGGTGAGCGCGGCGAGGCAGGAGACGGCATGCATCGTCGCCGCGCCGTTGCGGTGACGGGTGAAGCCGACGCCGGCGCGGAGGAACATCCGCCGCGTGCCGGCATAGAGCGCGCCGAGCGCGCGGATGGTGGCCGCCGGCACGCCGGTCACGCCCTCGGCCCATTCGGGCGTATGGCGGCGGAGATGCGCCTCCACCCCCGCATCCCAATCCGTATGGGCGGCGAGGAAGGCGCGATCCGCCGCACCGCCTTCGAGTGCGATCGCCATCAGCGCGAGGGCCAGCGCCGCATCCGTGCCCGGCCGCAGGATGATGCCGATATCGGCCGCCTCCACACTCGGCGAGCGGTAGGCATCGATGACGACCAGCCTCGCCCCGCGCCGCTTCCGCGCCCGCTGGATGTGCGTCATCAGGTTGACCTGGGTGGAGACGGGGTTGCCACCCCACATCAGGATGAGGTCTGCCTCCGCCATCCGGCGCGGATCGGCGCCGCGGGCCGCGCCATGGCCGGCGCGCCAGCCCATCTCGGCCGGGGTGACGCAGATGGTCGATTTCTGCCGGGAATAGCCCATCACATGCCGCAGCCGGTCGAGCCCCCAGCGGCCGAGCACGCCCATGGTGCCGCCGCTATGGTAGGGCCAGACCGCCTCCGGCCCATGCCGCGTGGCGGCGGCGCGGAAGGCATCGGCAATGCGGTCCAGCGCCTCATCCCAGCCGATCGGGGCGAAGCGGCCCTCGCCCTTGGCGCCGACGCGCAGCAAGGGCCGGGTCAACCGGTCCGGGTGATGCGTCCGCTCGGCATAGCGGGCGACCTTGGCGCAGCAGGTGCCCGCCGTGTAGTCGTAGCTGGCCGAGCCGCGCACCCGGCCGATCCGCTCCGGCGAGATGCGCTCCACCTCCAGCACGCAGGCGCTCGGGCAGTCATGCGGGCAGGCGGTGCGGATCAGGGTCGGTTCCCTGGGCGGGGCGAGGCTGCCATCCATCCTAGCGGTCCTTCGGCGGGCGGCAATCCTGCCGCCGCAGCGAACCCGGCGCCAGCACGGAGGTTGTTGCCGGCATGAGCACGACCGAATCCACCCTCCCCGTCCCCGCCGGCCTTCGCAATGACGAGCAGGCGGCGCTCGCCGAGGCGGTGGCGATCCTGGAAGGCACCTCCCTGCCCGTCCGCCTGGCCTCGCTGGTCGGCGGCTCGGTGGACGCCCTGAAGCGCCGCCTGCCGGCGGCCGCGCAACGCATGCTGGACGGCGCCGTCCGCCGCGCGCTCGAGGGCGCCTTGCAGGCCGCCATGCGCAGCGACCCGTCCCGCAACCCGACGCCGCTGTCCGGCGCCTGGCTGCATCGCGGTCTGCTGGCCGCCTCCGGCGCGGCGGGCGGAGCCTTCGGCCTCGGTGGGACGCTGATGGAACTGCCCGTCTCCACCACCCTGCTGCTGCGCCGCATCGCCGCCATCGCCGCCGAGCAGGGCGAGGATCTGTCGGACCCGATGGTGCAGGCGGAATGCCTGAAGGTCTTCGCCCTCGGCGGCCGCGACCCGCAGGCGGAGGAGGCGGAAAGTGGCTATTTCGCCCTGCGCATCGCCCTGGCGGAGACGCTGAAGGGCGCCGTCGGCCGCGGCTTCGGCGCGCTGCTGCCGGGCTTCCTCGGTGCCATCGCGGCGCGCTTCGGGGCGCCGGTCGCGGTGAAGCTCTCCGCCCAGGCGGCGCCGGTGATCGGCGCGGCGGGCGGGGCGGCGGTGAACATCGCCTTCCTCGAGCATTTCTCCGGTATCGCTACGGCGCATTTCACCATCCGCCGGCTCGAGCGGGAGCATGGGCCGGCGCTGGTGCGGGCAGGGTACGAGGCGATCCGAAGCGCCGGCTAGCCCTTATCGGCGAATTCCGGCTCCTCGAAGACCTCACGGGCGACGCGGAAGGCTTCGCCCGCCGCCGGGACACCGGCATAGATGCAGAGCTGGAGGAAGACCTCCTGGATTTCCGCGCGCGTCACGCCATTGGTCAGGGCGCCGCGGAGATGGATCTTCAGCTCGTTCGGCTTGCCGAGGGCGGCCAGCATGGCGAGGTTGACGAGGCTCCGGTCGCGCCGCGGCAAGCCGGGGCGGCCCCAGACCTCGCCCCAGCAATAGCGCAGCGCCAACTCCTGGAAGGGACGGTCGAAATCGGTCGTGCCCGCCAGTGCCGCCGCCGAGCGCGCCTCACCGATCACCTCGGCCCTGATGCGCTTGCCGCTCTCCAGCAGGTCGTCCGCCATCGTCATCCCTCCATGCGTTCACCGGTTCGCGGCCCATGCTAATCGCCTGCCCACGAGACGAGGAGAGTGGGATGCAGCAGGCGGAGCCGAGGGTGGTATCGGGGCAGGTGGTCGCGCTCCGGCTCTTCGACCTGGCCTATGAGATCGACCTGCGGCGGGCCGAGGCGCTCTGGGCCAGCCGGGCGCAGGGCAGCGGCGTGCGCAGCCGGCTGGTCGGCACCTCGCCCAAGGCAGTGTCCTTCGGCGTGCCGCCGCTGGCGCTCGATCTCGGGCCGGTGGAGATCATGCTCGACGGCAGGCCGGTGACGGCGGCGGCGGGCGCCCGGCTCTACGATTTCGGCATCGCGGCGCTCGCCCTGCGGCTGCCGGCGGCCGATCTCGGCTGGGCCGGCTTCACCGCCCTGGTGAACGGGACCGACCGCGCCATCGGCCCGGCCGCCGAGACGCCGGTCTGGGAAGGGCTGCTCGGCCGGCTGCGCGAGTTGCTGGCCGAGGCGCTCGACCGCCCGACCGCGACGCCGCTGCAGGAGGACTACCTGCTCGCCATCGTCGATGCCTTCGACCGGCCGATGATGGCCGAGACGCTGGTGCAGACGCTCGACCTCGTCCCGCTGCTCTCCGGCGAGGAACGCCCGCTCTCCGAGGGCGCGCGGCGGGACCTGCTGCGCCAGCGCTTCTCCTATCACCCGGACGACCTGGTGGTGCTGACCTGGGACCGCGCCTTCATCCACGAGCCGCAGCGCGAAACCGATGTCGCCGATGTGCTGGAGATGGCCAATGCCCAGCTGCTCGAGCTGCGCGGCTATGACGAGATGCTGGATGACGAGCTGCCGCGCATGCGCGGGATGGTGGAGGCGGCGCGGCGGCGAACCAACCTGCTCGCCTCCCGCCGCTATGCGCGCCTCGCCCGCGGGCTACACGCGCTGGTCGCCGAGGTGACGGAGCTGACCGAGCGCGTCGACAATGCGTTGCAGGTCACGGAGGATGTCTATCTCGCCCGCGTCTATGCCGCGGCCATGGAGCAGTTTCGCGTGCCCAATGTGGGCGCTGCGGTGGACCGCAAGCTGGCGATCATCCGCGACACCTACACCGCGCTGCATGGCGAGGCCGCGAGCGGCCGGGCGGAGCTGCTGGAGACCGCGATCCTGCTGCTCATCGCGGTCGAGATCGTGCTGTCGCTGGTGCGGTACTGAGGCTGCATCGTCTCGGGACGCAGGGTAGCCAATCGGCCCGAGCCCGATGCGGCCCGTGTCATGCGGCACAGCTCCGGTTGAGCGGTTTCGCCCGACCGGAGGATTGGCTGATGTGGCGCCGCCTCAGACGGCTGGCGCAGGCAGGCGCCCCTCGATGGCCCCGGAATGGGTGAAGTGCTCGAAGGCGCTGCGGAGGCTGCCCGAGGCGACCGCGTCGGCCACGTCCGGATAGGCCTTCAGATACGCAGTCTCGTCGAACTGGTCCGGCCAGGCGGACCGGCCCTCGAAATAGCCGACCGTGGTGAGATGCTCGCGTGCGGAGCGGTAGACGCCGCTGGCAACGGCCTTTGCCACATCCGGGTAGCGATCGAGGTAGAGGTCCTCGTCAATCGGCGTGGCATCGAGGACGATCCGCAGGATCACCTTCAGGGTGTCTTCCGCGATGGCCTTGTTCTGCAGGCGCAGCAGGTTACGCACGGCATCGTAGCGGATGAAATAATTGGGGGTCTGGGAATGATCTGACGGCTTGGTCATCGGTTTTCCCACGGATTGGGTCATCGAAGCTTGTTTTTGTATCGATACGGCATTCATCGTCGATCTCCGCCTTGAAGCGGTCAGAGGCAGCCGAACATGTTCGGCACATCATCCATACAAGCTTTTTGCACCGCAAAAAAGTGTGAGTCCGTGGACTTTCAACTGTCTGGTTATGTCTTGGTATAATTTAAGGCCAAGGCTGCCCGTCAGGCCGGCCCCTACCACCTCTAATTATATTTATTACGAAATAGTAACGCATAGGATAGCGAACGAAAGCTGTCCGCCTGATGCTCAGGCCTTACTAGGACTTGTCGGCTGCATAATCGCCATTGGACAGAAGAACGGCTTATCTCTCGGGCCCAAGCCCCGGACCGGCCCGGCCCGGCAAAGCCCAGTCGAATGCGCGACCATTGGCGACCCGGTATCGGATCAGCACCCGGCAAATCCCTCATCGACGCCAAGGCCGGGGGTCATCCCACCCCCAGCGCCCTCGCCACCTGATAGGTCACAAAGGCCGCCAGATAGGCCAGCGCCAGCATGTAGCCGAAGCTGAACCACATCCAGCGCTGCCCACCCGTCTCGCGCCGAATCACGCTGAGCGTCGCCACGCATTGCGGCGCGAAGACATACCAGGCGAGGAAGGCGAGCGCCGTCGCCAGGCTCCATCGCCCAGCCAGCGCCTGGCCGAGCTGGGCCGTATCCTCCTCGGCGTCCTGCACCGCATAGACGGTGCCGAGCGAGGCCACCGCCACCTCCCGCGCCGCCATGCCGGGAATCAGCGCCACGCCGATCTGCCAGTTGAACCCGATCGGCCGCAGCAGCGGCTCCACCGCCTGGCCGATTGAATAGGCGAAGCTGTACTCGATGGCAGGCTGGGTCGCCCCCTCCGGCGGACGGGGAACGGAGGAAAGGAACCAGATCACCACCATTATCGAGAGGATGATGGTCCCCGCCCGGCGCAGGAAGGCCTTGGCCCGCTGCCAGAGGCCGAGCGCCAGGTTGCGCAGCCGCGGCAGCTTGTAGTCCGGCAGTTCCAGCATGAAGGGCTCGGTCGGCTGGCCGCGCCAGAGCAGCCGCTTGAAGACGAAGGACATCCCGAGCGCGCTCAGGATGCCCGCCGCGTAGAGGCCGAACATCACGAGCCCCTGCAGCCCGACCCAGGACCAGGCCCCCTCCCCCACCGGCCGGTCGGGGACGAAGGCGCCGATGATCAGCGTATAGACCGGGATGCGGGCCGAGCAGGTCATCAGCGGCGCTACGAGGATGGTGGCCAGCCGGTCCCGTCGGCTGTCGATCACCCGCGTCGACATGATCCCTGGGATGGCGCAGGCGAAGGAAGACAGCAGCGGGATGAAGGCGCGGCCATGCAGCCCGGCGCCGCCCATGATGCGGTCCATCAGGAAGGCGGCGCGGGCCATGTAGCCGAAATCCTCCAGCAGGAGGATGAAGAGGAACAGCACCAGGATCTGCGGCAGGAAGACAAGGACGCTGCCGACGCCGGCGATCAGCCCGTCATGCAGGAAGCTGCGCAGCAGGCCCCCTGGCCCCTCCTCCGGCAACAGCCCGCCGACCATGGCGCCTAGTGCCTGGAATCCGGCATCGATCAGGTCCATTGCCGGCTGCGCCCAGGCGAAGACCGCCTGGAACATCAGGAACAGCACCACCAGCAGGATGACGAGCCCGGCCACCGGATGCAGCAGCACCGCGTCCAGCCGCCGCGTCACCGCGTCGCGCCGGTCCGGCACCCGGACCACGGCGGCGAGGATGCGGTCCGCCTCGCGTTGCAAGGCGCGAAGCCCGGCGGCATCCGGCGCCGACCAGGCGGCCTCCCCCTCGCCCACCGGCGCCTGGGCGTCGATGGCCGCCAGCAGCGCCTCCGTCCCGCCCCGCCGCACCGCGACGGTGGTGACGACGGGCAGGCCGAGCAGCGCCGAGAGCCGCTCGACATCCACCTCGATGCCGCGATGCCGGGCGATGTCGAACATGTTGAGCGCCACCAGCAGCGGCCGCCCGGCCTGCTTCAGCTCCAGGATCAGCCGCAGGCCGAGGCGCAGGTTCGTCGCATCCGCCACGCAGACGAGCAGGTCCGGCGGCGCCACCCCCGCTTGCTGGCCGAGCACCACGTCGCGCGTCACCACCTCGTCCGGACTGCGGGCACGGAGGGAATAGGTGCCCGGCAGGTCGAGCAGCCGCACCCGCCGCCCGCCGGGGCTGACGAAGCTGCCTTCCTTCCGCTCGACCGTGACGCCCGGATAATTGGCCACCCGCTGGCGGCTGCCGGTGAGCGTATTGAACAGCGCGGTCTTGCCGCAATTCGGGTTGCCGACCAGGGCGATCCGCAGATCGCGCAGGCCGGCCGACATCTCGTTCATAGGCGCTTGGTCCTGCTAGATCGGCTCCACCAGCACCGCCGCGGCCTCCCGTCGGCGCAACGCGATGGTGGCGGAGTCGACCCGGATGGCGATGGGGTCCCGCCCGAACAGCCCCTGGTGCAGCAGCTCCACCTCCGCCCCTTCGACGAAGCCGAGCTCCAGCAGCCGGCGCTCCAACTCCTCCGCCGGCAACCCGCCGGAGGCGAAGGCACGCAAGCCCCGGATTCGCCCGCGGAAGCCGCGCGGGGCGGCACCGAGATCGAGCGCAGCGGATGGCTCAGTCAGGACGGCATCGGCGATGAAAGACATAGGAGACCCGTGACCGAAGCCTCCTTGTAGATGCGAACGCTTGGCGCTTGCAACTTACCGCCCGGCCATGGGCGATCACCCGATCTGGACCAGCCGCCCGCCATCCACCGGCAGGGCGACGCCGGTGATGAACCCCGCCTCGTCGCTGGCAAGGAAGAGGGCGGCATTGGCCACGTCCCAGGCCGTGCCCATGCGGCGGCGGAGCGGCACCTTGGCGTCACGCTCGGCCGCCACCTCGGCCCGGGTCCTGCCGGTATGGCGCACGCGGGTATCGACCGCCATCGGCGTGTCCATCAGCCCGGGCAGGATGGTGTTGCAGCGGATGCCATGGCCGGCATTCTGGATCGCCACCTGCTCGGTGAAGGCGAGCATCGCCGCCTTGGTCGCCTTGTAGGCCACATAGGGGTAGCTCTCGACCGCGGCGGCCGAGGAGATGGAAAGGATCACCCCGCCCTGCTGGGCCCACATGATCGGCAGGGCATGCTTCACCGCCATGACGAACCCACGCAGATTGATGGCGGTGACCCGGTCGAAGGCCTCCTCGGTGATCTCGGTTGGTGGCGCATCGCCCCCGGCCAGCGAGACCCCGACATTGTAGTGGAGGATGTCGAGCCGCCCGAAGCGCCGCACCGTCTCCTCGAGCGCGGCGGCGAGCGTCGCCTCCTGCGTCACCTCCACGGGCAGGGCGAAGGCGCCATTGCCGGCCAACCGCGCCGTCTCCTCGGCCGAGACCAGGTCGCGGTCCGCGCAGGCGACCCGCGCCCCCTCCTGGGCGAAGCGGATGGCGGTCGCGCGGCCATTGCCGGTGCCCTCGCCAGGTCCCTGCCCGGCGCCGATGATGATGGCGGTCTTGTCCTTGAGGCGCATCGCGCTCCCTCCCCCTTTGGCCGTTCGGTGCATGCTGCGCCGATACAGGCCGTTGGGGTAGGGGCGCCGCGGCTCAGCCGCGGAGGGCGGCGCGGAAGCCCGGCTTGTCGAGCAAGGTATCCACGGCCTCGCTCATGCTGCGGAGCGCCACCCGCTTCAGGTCGTCGACCGAGGCGAAGACGCCGGTGCTCAGCGAGAGGATGCTGCCATCGACATTGTAGGCCTTGGTCCGGTCCGACCAGACCTCACGGCCGGTGGCGCGCTCCGTCACCCGAATGCCGAAATCGGCCGTGGCTTCGCGCCGGACATATTGGTTGGCGTCAAACTGGTAGATCGTGATGGCCAGGGCGTAACGCCCGGCCCTCGTCGCCGCCTGCAACCCGCGCGACGCCAACGCATCGGAGAAGGCGCTGGCGACGACCTGGTCGACGGGCCGGTCGGCCTCCAGCGTCTTCACCGGGTTGCCGTAGCCGCCCCGGATGGTGCCGATCCAGCGCGGATCATTGCTGCCGGCACGGCGCTGGTTCGCCATCGGCTCCACCACCGTCACCAGCGGGCGGGACGCGGTCGTGCTGACCGGCACCGTCGGCGCATAGGCCATAGGCGACTGGGTCGTGCCGCAGGCGGCGAGCAGCCCGACCAGCAGGAGACTGGCAAGCCGCATCTCAGAACTCCCGCGGCGGCCGCGGGCGGCGCGGCGGGCGGGGGCCGGTGCCGAACTGCTCCTGCTGCGGCGGCCCGCGCCGCTCGCGCGGCGGCGGCGGTGGGGCGGCCAGCTCGGCCTGCAGCTCGCGGATCTTGCCGGCGATGGAGGTCTTCAACTCGGGCGAGGTGTGCGGCTTCAGCGTCCGGTAGGTCTCCTTCAGCTCGGCCAGCAGCCGCACCTTCTCCTCGCGCGTCCGCTTCAGCGGGCGGTTGTCGGAGAATTGGCCTTCGAAGGAACGCATGTGACTCTCCCGTTATGGCTTGGGCGCGGCGCCTGGGCGCGCGCGCCAGGGAATCCGGCTTTCGCCGGCCCGGATTCTAGCAGATTGATCGCGGCTGAGCGCGGGAATCAGGAGGCCGGCGGGCCGGCCCCCTGCCGACGGCTCAGAGGTCCAGCATCAGCCGGCGCGGGTCCTCGACGCCTTCCTTCACGCGGACGAGGAAGCTCACCGCCTCCTTCCCGTCGACGATCCGGTGGTCGTAGGACAGGGCGAGGTACATCATCGGCCGCACCTCGACCTTGCCGCCGACCACCATCGGCCGCTCCTGGATCTTGTGCATCCCGAGGATGCCGGACTGCGGCGGGTTGAGGATCGGCGTCGACATCAGGCTGCCATAGATGCCGCCGTTGGTGATGGTGAAGCTGCCGCCCGCCATCTCCTCCAGCTTCAGCTGCCCGTCGCGGACGCGCTTGCCGAAATCACCGATGCTCTTCTCGATACCGGCGAAGCTCATCTGGTCGGCGTTGCGCAGCACCGGCACGACCAGCCCGTTCGGCCCGCCGACCGCGATGCCCATATGAACGAAGTTCTTGTAGACCACCGAATCGCCGTCGATCTCCGCATTGACGGCGGGGAACTCCTTCAGCGCGGCCACGCAGGCCTTCACGAAGAAGGACATGAATCCGAGCTTGACCCCGTGCCGCTTCTCGAAGGCATCGCGGTACTCGGCGCGCAGCGCCATGGCCGCGCCCATATCCACCTCGTTGAAGGTGGTGAGCATGGCGGCGGTGTTCTGCGCCTCCTTCAGCCGGCGTGCGATGGTGATGCGCAGGCGGGTCATCTTCACCCGCTCCTCGCCCTCTTCCAGCGGTCGTGCGGCCTTGGCGGCAGCGGCAGCCGGCGCCGCAGCGGCGGCCGGACGGGCGAGGAAGTCGAGCACGTCGCCCTTGCTGATGCGGCCGTCCTTGGCGGTGCCGGTGCCGATCTGCTCGGCGCTGACCTTGTTCTCGGTCATCAGCTTGGCGGCGGCAGGCAGCGGGGCATGGGCGTTCGGGTTGCCAGGCACGGCGACCGGGCCCTGCGGCACCCGCGGCTCCTCGACCTTCGGCTGGGCCGCCGCCGCCGGGGCGGGGGCCGGCGCAGCCGGGGCCGGGCTCGGCGCGGCGGGCTTCGGCGCCGCACCGGCGCCGGCCGCGCCGATCACGCCGAGCACCGCGCCGGGGGCCACCTCGCCGCCCTCATCCACGGCGATCGATTCGATGACGCCGGCGGAGGGCGCATTGACCTCCACCGTCACCTTGTCGGTTTCCAGCTCCACCAGCGGCTCATCCACCGCGACCTGCTCGCCGGCCTTCTTCAGCCAGCGCGCCACGGTGGCGGTGCTCACGCTCTCGCCGAGGGTGGGTACCAGGATATCCGTCGCCATCGTTCTCTCTCGCCTTCCGTCTCGCCGCCGCGCCTTAAAGCCCGAGCGCGGCCCGCACCAGGGCTTCCTGCTGCTGCTGATGCACCTTGGCGAGGCCGGTGGCCGGGCTCGCCGCTTCGTCGCGGCCGACGTATTCGGGCCGCTTCGCCTTGATGTCGAGGCCCTTCAGCACCTTCTCGAGCCGCCGGTCGATATAGGTCCAGGCGCCCATATTCTCGGGCTCCTCCTGGCACCACACCACCTCGGCATTCTTGTAGGGCGCCAAGGCCTGGCCGAGGCTCTCCTTCGGGAAGGGGTGCAGCTGCTCGACGCGGATGATCGCCACGTCCTGCACGCCCTTGTCGCGCCGCTCCTGCAGCAGGTCGTAATAGACCTTGCCGGTGCAGAGCACGACCCGCTTCACCGCCTCCTCCGGCGCGATCGCGTCGATCTCGGGGATGACATAGCGGAAGCCGCTGCCCGGGCCGAATTCCGCCAGGCTGCTGACCGCCAGCTTGTGCCGCAGCAGCGATTTCGGCGTCATCAGCACCAGCGGCTTGCGGTAATTCGCCTTCAGCTGGCGCCGCAGGGCGTGGAAGTAGTTGGCCGGCGTCGTCAGGTTGCACACCCGCATGTTCCGCTCGGCGCAGAGCTGCAGGTAGCGCTCCAGCCGGGCCGAGGAATGCTCCGGCCCCTGGCCCTCATAGCCATGCGGCAGCAGCATCACGAGGCCCGACATGCGCAGCCACTTGGTCTCGGCCGAGGCGATGAACTGGTCGATGATGACCTGCGCGCCATTGGCGAAGTCGCCGAACTGCGCCTCCCACAGCACCAGCGTGTGCGGGTCCGCCAGCGAGTAGCCATAGTCGTAGCCGAGCACGCCGAACTCGGAGAGCAGGCTGTTGAAGGCCTCGAAGCGCGGCTGGCCGCTGCGGATGTTGTTCAGCGGCACGTATTCGGCCTGGGTCTTCTGGTCGATCAGCACCGCATGGCGATGGCTGAAGGTGCCGCGCTGCACATCCTCGCCCGAGAGGCGGACGCGATGCCCCTCCAGTAGCAGCGTGCCGAAGCCCAGTGCTTCGCCGGTCGCCCAGTCGATACCCTCGCCGCTCTCGATCGCCTGCTTCTTGGCCTCGAGCTGGCGGGCGATCTTAGGGTTGACGGCGAAATCCTCGGGCACGCGGCCGAGTGCCGTGCCGACCTCGCGCAGCGTCTCGAGCGGCACGGCGGTCGGGTGGAGCTGCTCCACCGCATCCGCGGTTCCGGCTGCCTTCAGCCCGGACCAATGGCCTTCCAGCCAGTCGGCCTTGTTCGGCTTGAAGCTTTGCGCCGCCTCATGCGCCTCCTCCAGCCGCTGGTTGAAGGCGTCCCACATCGCCTTCGACTCCTCGGCCGGGACGCTGCCCTCGGCTGCGAGCCGCTCGGCATAAAGGGTGCGCGTGGTCCGCATCTCCTTGATGCGGCCATACATGATCGGCTGGGTGAAGGCCGGCTCGTCGCTCTCGTTATGGCCGTGGCGGCGGTAGCAGACGATGTCCACCACCACATCGGTCGAGAATTCCTGGCGGAACTCGGCGGCCAGGCGGGAGACGAAGACCACCGCCTCCGGGTTGTCGCCGTTGACGTGCCAGATCGGCGCCTGCACCGCCTTGGCGATGTCGGTGCAGTAGAGGCCGGAATAGGCATGCACCGGAACGGTGGTGAAGCCGATCTGGTTGTTGGTCACCAGATGGATGGTGCCGCCGGTACGGTAGCCAATGAGCTGGCTCATCGCCATGGTCTCGTAGACCAAGCCCTGGCCGGCGAAGGCGGCATCGCCATGCAGCAGGATGCCCATGACCGAATGCCGGCCCTTGGTGTCGCCCGCCATGTCCTGCCGCGCCCGCACCTTGCCGACCACGACCGGATCGACCGCCTCGAGATGCGAGGGGTTGGGCTGCAAGGACAGATGGACCTTGCGGCCGCCGACCTCGATATCCGTGCTGGTGCCGAGATGGTACTTCACGTCGCCCGAGCCCTGGACATCGTCCGGGTTGGCGCCGACGCCCTTGAACTCGGAGAAGACCTGGGTGAAGGGCTTCTTCACCACATTGACCAGCACGTTCAGCCGGCCGCGATGCGCCATGCCGATGGCGATCTCGTTGACGCCAGCCGCCGCCGCCGTCTCGATCACCGCCTGGATGGAGGGGATGGTGCTCTCGCCGCCCTCGAGGCCGAAGCGTTTGGTCGAGACGTATTTGCGGGCGCAGAACGCCTCAAAGCCCTCCGCCTCGGTCAGGTCCTCCAGGATCGCCCGCTTCGCCTTGCCATCGAAGGCGGTGGTCCAGGGGGCGCCTTCCATGCGCTGCTGGATCCAGGCCTTCTGGCCGGGGTCCTGGATATGCATGAACTCGACGCCGATCGGCCCGCAATAGGTGGCCTGGCAGACCTCCAGGATCTGCCGCGGCGTCGCCGTATCCAGGCCGAGCACGCCGTTGATGAAAACCGGCCGATCCATATCGGCCTCGGTGAAGCCCCAGAATGTTGGGTCCAGCTCCTGATGCGGTCGCGGCTTGGCGAGGCCGAGCGGGTCGAGCTGGGCATGCAGATGGCCGCGCACCCGGTAGCTGCGGATCAGCATCAGCGCGCGAATCGAATCGAGCTGGGCCCGGCGGATGGTCTCGGCATCCGGGGCGGCGGCAGGCGCGGCACCCTTGCCGCCCTTGGCACCACCCTTGGCGGCCGGCGCGAGCTCCGGCTCCGGCGCGAAGCCGCCACGGCCGCGCGGCGCCCAGGAGGCACCGACCGCATCGGTCAGCACCGCCTTCGCATCGTCGTCGAGGACGGCGAAGAGCTCGGCGAAGGAGGGATCGACGCTGTCGGGCTTTTCCACCCAGCGGGCGTAGAGATCGGCGAGGAAGGCGGCGTTGGCGCCCGTCATCGCTGTCGCGAGGATATCCACTCCGGCCATATGTCTCTCCGTGCCGGCCAAGAGGGGCCAGCGGTCTCTATCGGCACATGCAATGATCGCCGCGACCCCAGAGCGAGGTCGCGGCGACAGGTAACATAGGGCCTCGGCGCCCGACTTGGCAGCCCTGCAGGGCTGCCCTGTGCGAAACGCTTACCCTTTCAGGGCCTTCACCATGGTCGAGCCGAGCGCCGCCGGGCTGTCCGCCACATGGATTCCGGCCGCGCGCATCGCCTCGATCTTCGCCTCGGCGGTGTCCTTGCCGCCCGAGATCACGGCGCCGGCATGACCCATGCGGCGGCCGGGCGGGGCCGTGGCGCCGGCGATGAAGCCGACGACGGGCTTATGACCTGCCCCCTTGGCCTTGTTCTCGCGCGCCAGGAATTCCGCCGCCTCGATCTCCGACTGGCCGCCGATCTCCCCGATCATGACGATCGACTTGGTCTCGTCATCGGCCAGGAACATCTCCAGTACCTCGACGAAATCTGTGCCCTTCACCGGGTCGCCGCCGATGCCGACGCAGGTGGACTGGCCGAGCCCGGCGGCGGAGGTCTGCGCCACCGCCTCATAGGTCAGCGTTCCCGAGCGCGAAACGATGCCGACCGAGCCGCGCCGGTGAATATGTCCCGGCATAATGCCGATCTTGCAGGCATCCGGGGTGATGACGCCCGGGCAGTTCGGCCCGATCAGCCGCGACTTCGAGCCGCCCAGCGCCCGCTTCACCCGCACCATGTCGAGCACCGGGATGCCCTCAGTGATGCAGATGATGAGCGGCAGCTCCGCATCGATCGCCTCGAGGATCGCATCCGCCGCGAAGGGCGGCGGCACATAGATCACGCTGGCATTGGCCCCCGTGGCCGCCACGCAATCCGCCACCGTGTCGAAGACCGGCAGACCGATATGGGTGGTGCCGCCCTTGCCTGGCGTCACGCCGCCGACATACTTGCTGCCGTAGGCGATACCCTGCTCGGCATGGAAGGTGCCCTGAGCTCCGGTGAAGCCCTGGGTCATGACCTTGGTGTTCTCGTCGATCAGGATCGCCATGGCTCAGGCTCCCTTCACCGCGGCAACGACCTTTTGGGCCGCATCCGCCAGATTGTCGGCGGGGATGATGGCGAGGCCGCTCTCGGCCAGGATCTTCTTGCCGAGCTCGACATTGGTGCCCTCGAGCCGCACCACCAGCGGCACGGAGAGCGAGAGGTTCTTCGACGCCTCGACGATGCCGGTGGCGATCATGTCGCACTTGGCGATGCCGCCGAAGATGTTGACCAGCAACGCCTTGACGTTGCTGTCCGAGGTGATGATCCGGAACGCCTCGGTGACGCGCGCCGCATTCGCCGTGCCGCCGACATCAAGGAAGTTCGCCGGCGAGGACCCGTAGAGCTTGATGATGTCCATGGTCGCCATCGCAAGCCCTGCGCCGTTCACCATGCAGCCGATCTCGCCGTCGAGCGCGACATAGTTCAGGTCGTTCTTGACCGCGTCCAGTTCCTTCGGGTCCATCTCGCTGTCGTCGCGCAGGGCCTCGAGGTCCTTGTGGCGGAACAACGCGTTGTCGTCGAAGGAGACCTTGGCATCGAGCGCCACGATCTCGCCTGCGCCGGTGACGACCAGCGGGTTGACCTCGACGATGGCGCAGTCGAGCTCGACGAAGGCGCCGTAGAGCGCCGTGACGAACTTCGTGAAGCTCGCCACCTGCTTGCCGGTCAAGCCGAGGCCGAAGGCCAGCTTGCGGCAATGGAAGCCGGAGATGCCCGCGGCGGGGTCGATCGCCGCCTTCAAGATCTTCTCGGGGTGGTGCTCGGCCACCTCCTCGATCTCCATCCCGCCCTCGGTCGAGGCCATGACGGTGAGGCGGGAGGTGGCGCGGTCCACCAGCAGGCCGAGATAGAGCTCGCGCTTGATGTCGCAGCCGTCTTCCACATAGACACGGGAGACGACCTTGCCCGCCTCGCCGGTCTGCTTGGTGACCAGCGTCTTGCCGATCATCGCCTCGGCCGCGGCGCGGACCTCCTCGACCGACTTGACGACGCGGACGCCGCCCTTGCCGTTCGGGTCTTCCTTGAAGCGCCCGGCGCCGCGGCCGCCGGCATGGATCTGTGACTTCACCACATAGACCGGGCCGGGCAGCTTCTTCGCCGCCTCGGCCGCCTCGTCCGGCGTCCAGGCCACATGGCCCTGGAGCACCGCGACGCCATAGCGCCCCAGCAGCTCCTTCGCCTGGTATTCATGGATGTTCATGCCGTCACCCCTGCAAGCGAATGGATGCCGGGCGCCTGATCAGACGCCGAGCTTCTTGAAGTCCTCGATCAGCTTCTTCACCGCGTCGCAGGACTTGTCGAAGGCCGCCTTCTCCTCCGGCGTGAACTGCACCTCGACGATCCGCTCCACGCCGCCGCCACCGATCACCACCGGCACGCCGACATAGAAGTCGCTGAGGCCGTACTCGCCGTTCAGCATCACGGCGCAGGGCAGGACGCGCTTCTTGTCGAGCAAATAGGCCTCAGCCATGGCGATGGCGGAGGCGGCCGGGGCGTAGAAGGCGGAGCCCTTCTCCAGCAGCTTCACGATCTCGCCGCCGCCATTGGCGGTGCGGTTGACGATGGCGTCGATCTTCTCCTGCGTCGTCCAGCCCATCTTCACCAGGTCGGGGACGGGGATGCCGGCGACGGTGGAGTAGCGGGTCAGCGGCACCATGGTATCGCCATGGCCGCCGAGCACGAAGGCCGTCACGTCCTCGACCGAGACGTTGAACTCCTGCGCCAGGAAGAGGCGGAAGCGGCTGCTGTCCAGCACGCCGGCCATGCCGACCACCTTATGCGCCGGCAGGCCCGACTTCTGCTGCAGCGCCCAGACCATGACGTCGAGCGGGTTGGTGATGCAGATGACGAAGGCATCGGGCGCGTAGGTCTTGATGCCCTCGGCCACCTGGCCCATCACACCGGCATTCTTGGTCAGCAGGTCGTCACGGCTCATCCCCGGCATGCGCGGGAAGCCGGCGGTGACGATGATGACATCCGCCCCGGCGATCGCGGCATAGTCGCCCGTCCCGGCCATGTTGGAATCGAACCCGTCCACCGGGCCGGACTGCATGATGTCGAGCGCCTTGCCCGCAGCGACGCCCGGGAACACGTCGAACATGACGACATCGCCGAGCTGCTTGAGGCCGATCAGGTGGGCGAGCGTGCCGCCGATATTGCCGGCGCCGATCAGCGCGATCTTCTTGCGGGCCATGACGTGTCCTTGAGGAACGGGGGGCGGAAGGCACCCAGGCGACCAGGGCCGCCCAAGCGAAAACAGCGCGTTCCTACTCCCGACCGCATCGACCGGCAAGGCGGGGGCCGCCGGGCCCCCGCTCAGATGGGCATGCAGCGGACGATATCGTCATGCCCGGTGGCGAGCACCGCCATGGTGCCATCCGGGCAGGCATTGGCCTGGATGCCGGCAGCCGGCGACAGGCCCTGAGCCCAGCTCATCCGCGGCGCCTGGCAGCCGCCGCGCCGGGCGCTGCAGGCCGCCGCCGAGGCCGCCCGCTGGTCCCGCCCGACGCTGCCGCGGGACCGCATCGGCACCGAGCGATGCACCACCGCCTGCGGCCGGGCCATCTGCTGCGGCTTCGCCACCACCATCCGCGCCTGAGGCCTCTGCCCCCCGCCCTTCTGTGCCGCCTCCGCCGGAGCAGCAATGAGGCCGAGGCCGAGGAGTATCAGGGCAAGCAGGCGCATTTAGAATCCTCTCGAATCCGTGAATATTACTCCATATTACGTCAGATGCGGCAAGGCCAGATAGTCCTGGCTTTGCATTTCCGTGAGCCGGCTCGCCGTCCGCTCGAACATGGCGGCGTTCTCGCCCTGTTCGTAGAGCGAATCGGGTGGCGCCTCGGCCGAGGCCACCAGCTTGCAACGATGCTCGTAGAGCGCATCCACCAGCGTGATGAAGCGCCGCGCCCGGTCGAAATTCTCCGGCCCCAGACGGGGGATGCCATCGAGCACCAGGGTGTGGAAATGGGTGGCGACGGCGAGGTAGTCGGCCGGCCCCAGCGGCTTGCCGCACAGCTCGTCGAAATCCGCCCGGGCCACGCCCCGCGCCGCCTCCGGCAGTTCCACCACCCGGCCGAGCACGGTCAGGCGGGCCGGTGCCCCCTGCACCTCGCCGGTCAGTTCGAGGAAAGCGGCATCCAGCGCCCGCTCCGCCCTTCCGTCTACCGGGCTGTGCCAACTCGGCAGGCCGCGGATACGCTCCCGCCGGTAATCCTGCTGCGCCTCCAGATGCAGCACGTTCAGCCGCTTCTTGATGAGTCCGATGAAGGGCAGGAAGGCGTCGCGGCCGGGCCGGCCCTTGAACAGGTCGTCGGGCGCCGTGTTGCTGGTCGCGACCACCACCACGCCGCGGGCGAAGAGCGCCTCGAACAGCCGGCCGAGGATCATCGCATCGGCGATGTCATGCACCTGGAACTCATCGAAGCAGAGCAGCGCCGCATCGACGCTAATCGAATTGGCCAGTGGCGGGATCGGGTCCGCCTCGCCCGGGTTGCGCTGCTTCCAGGCGTGGATCGTCTGATGACAATCCTGCATGAACTGGTGGAAGTGGATGCGCCGCTTGCGGATGACGTCGGCGCATTCGAAGAAGAGGTCCATCAACATGGACTTGCCCCGCCCCACCTCGCCGACGAGGTAGAGGCCCTGCGGCGTCCCCTCCGGCGCCTCGGGCACCGGCTTGCGGCGCATGAAACGGGCGAGGAACCCGGCCTCCGGCGGCGCCTCCGGGTGCGGATCGTAGCCGCGGAGGCGGTGCCAGAGCTCCTGCAGGGTCTCAGCGGCCAGGGCCTGGGCGGTGTCGGGTTTCAGCAGCCCGGCCGCGACGCGGGCGCGATAGGCCGGCAGCGGGCCTTGATCGGAGCGGGGGTTGACGGGCGCATGCATCGCGCCCGGCGGATAACCCGGACTTGGGCCGGGGGCAATCCACCGGTCACGCTCCCGGCGGCTGGCCTTCCGCGGGCGCGGCCGGCGGCACGGTCCGGCGCGCCGAGCCGCGCACGGGTTCCCAGAAATACCCGAGCGGGGTCCGGCTCTCGCCGACCAGGAACGCCTCGGCCGACATGCCGGCCACGAGGGAGCGTTGCGGCACGAGGTCGAGCGCCCCGGGATCGAGCGCGACCCGGACGAGGTAGTAGGCCCGGCCCACGGCATCGGCCTGCATATCGGGCGAGACGGTGATTACCTGGCCCGGCAACATCGGCGGATTCGCCTGTCGCAGCGCGGTCAGCCGCAGCCTCGCACGCTGGCCTACCGCCACCTGATCGATATCCGTCGGCAAAATCCGCATTTCAGCCACAAGCCTGTCCTCGACCGGCACGAGATCGAGGACAGGCTCGCCCGAAGCGATGCTCGCCCCAGGCGTGAAGGCCCGAATATTGGTGACCCGCCCAGCCTCAGGCGCCAGCACCTCCCGCCGGGTCAGCACGTCCTCGGCTATGCGGAGCTGCTGCCGCGCCGCCGCGATGTCCGCCTCGGCGGCCTGGATATCGGTGGCGATGCCTGAGAGCCGCTGGAGCCGGATGCCCGCAAGCTGCCGCTCCGCCTGGGCGATGCCTTCGCGGAGTTGCGCCTCCCGGGACTCCGCCTGGCCGATCATGGCGACGAAGCCTGCCTCCTGCTGCTGCAGGTTCAGCACCAGGAAGCGCGAGGCATAGCCCTGCGTCAGCAGCCGGTTGTAGCCGGCGATCTGCTCCCTGATGGCCGCGACCTGCCGCGCCGCGCCGTCCCGCTGCGCCCGGGCACCGGCGATCTGCTCGCGGAGCTGGGCAATGGCCCGCTCCTGCACCGCCGACTGGCCGTCGAAGGCCGCCCAGCGGGCCGCGAAGAGTGCCTGCTCGGCCTCCAGGAAGACGGCGATGGCCGGCTCCGCCTCCGCCCTGGCCTCGACCTCCTGCGGAAAGGCGAACCGGCGTTGATCCGCCTGCTCGGCGGCCAGCCGCGCGGCCCGCGCCCGGCCACCCCAATAGGCGGCTCGCGCCTGCATGGCTGTCGCCTCGGACTGGGCCAAGTCGAGCCGGAGCAAGGCTTGCCCAGCCTGCACGACCGACCCTTCCTGCACTAGCATCTCCCGGAGGATGCCGGGCTCCAGCAGGTTGACGGTCTTCCGCCGGCCATCCGGCACCAGCTGGCCCTGAGCGAGCACCGCTTGATCCATCCGCGTCATGGTCGCCCAGCCGATGAAGGGCACCAGGGTCAGTCCGAGAACCAGCAGCGCCGTCCGCATCACCGCCGAGACGGGAGGGCTCGGCACGGATGCCTCGATGAGCCGGCGCAGCGCGAGCCGGCCATCCTGCGGATCAGTCGGCACGAGGGGAGCCGCGACCGGGATCGGCCGCTCCACTGCCTCAACCGGCTGCCGCTCCGCAAGGCTCCACCCGCCGCCCAGCGAGAGCTGCAGGGCGTAATTCGCGTGCTCTTCCCATCCTTCTGGATCATGAGTGACGACGAGGACGACGCCTCCCGCCATCCGCACATGGTCGACGGCAGCGAGGAGCAGGCGTCGCGAGGGCCCGTCCAGCGCCTCTTCCGGCTCGTCCAGGACCAGCAACTCCGACCCTCCATAGAGCGCCCGGGCCAGCGCGACCAGCCGGCGCTGTCCGGTGGAAAGAACGGCGCAGGACGTGGCATAGCCGAGTGGCAGACGGCCGATCATCTCATGCACGCCGACAGCCGCTGCCGCGGCGATCACGGACTCCAGCGGCGCGTCCGGGCCGCGGCCGATATTGGTCCGGATATTCTCGTCGAGCAGCTGAATATCCTGCGGCAGGTAGCCGATGCGGCCGCCGAGCGACTCCCGATCACAGAACCAAGTGTCCTGACCGTTCAGCAGCACCCGGCCCGAACCCGGCTGCAACAGGCCGAGCACCAGGCGCAGCAGGGTGCTCTTGCCGGCACCGTTCCGGCCCGTGACGAGGGTGACGCTGCCCGGCGGCAGCCGCAGTGACAGGCCGTCGATGATCGGCATCTCGCGGCCTTCGGGCCAGAAGCCAAGGCCTTCGGCTACGAGGCCCGGCGGCGCAGCGGCCTCCGGCGGTGCGACCGCGGGCGCGCCATCCTCTCGCAGGACTTGGCGCAACCGCCGCCAGGCGCCGAGGCCGCCGCTCCAGCTGTCCCAATACCGCAAGATGTCGGAGAAAGGCGCCATTGCCTTGGAGCCGCCGAAGAAGGCGCAAAGCACGAGGCCCATGGTGCCGGTGCCCTCGAAGACGAGGACGACGCCGTGCACCAGCAGCGCCAATACGAACAGGCCCGAGACGATATGTTCGATCTGCTCGATCGCCTCCTTCCGGGCATGGGCGGCATCGCCCGCATCGAGCGCCCGATCATAGCGCCGATGCCAGCGGAAGAGCATGGCCGGAAGTTGCCCGAGCCCCCGCAGCATATCATTGTTGGAAAAAAGGCTGCCGAGCTCGGCCGATACCGCGGCGACCTGTCTCTCCGCGCGCTCGCTCTGCCGCGACACCGCCAGTTTCGTCACGAAGGCCATGGCGATGGTGACGAGGATGCCCGCCGTGGTGATCCAGCCGAAGCCGCTGTCGATGTAGAAGAGCGCCGCCAGGGCCAGGAAGGCGCCGACGAGGTCGAGAGCGCCAACCAGGGAGGGCCCCGCCAGGAAGCCCTGCACGGTGGCGATATCCTGCAGCACCGTGACCCCGCGGGCGACATCGGTGCGGACCGCGTTGCGGACCGAACTCTGCAGCGCCTCCGCCCGCAGCCGGAGATTGAAGCGATGCGCCGCCGCCCGCAGCATCCGCGCCCGGTAGAAGAGGTAGATCTCGGAGAAGAGCGTGAGGCCGACGAAGATCGCCATCATGGCGATGTAGGTGTCGGCATTGCTGCTCGCATGCGTCGCGTCCGACAGCGCCTTGAGCAGCAGCAGGAAGCCGAAGTAGCCGATCTGCCCGGCGAGGCTGAGAAGCAGCACCGTGGCGACGGAGGCAGGCGTGATGCCAATCTCCGCGAGATCGAGCCAGGGCCTGGCAGCCGCCGGCCTCATGCCAGGCGCCGCTCGGGAACCGGCGATGCGAAGAGGTGATGCGCCGCGCCGCCCGCGGATACCAGCGTCCCATTCCGGATGGCCAGGACGCGATCGGCCAGGCCCAGCAGCGCCGGCCGGTGGGTGGTGAACACGGCGGAGCCTCCCTCCCGGCGCAGCCGCCCGAGCATGGCGGCGACATCCGCCTCGCCCTCGGCATCGAGCGACCCGCCAAGCTCGTCCAGCAGCAGCAGCTTCGGCCGGCCATAGAGCGCCCTGGCGATAGCGATGCGGTGCTGCTGGCCGAGGGACAGCTTCGTTCCCTGGCCAAGCGGTGTCGCATAGCCGAGGGGCAGGCCGGCGATCAGGTCATGCGCGCCGGCACGCCGCGCGGCATCGATGACCAGTTCCGGGTCCGGCTCCTCCAGCCGCGCGATGACCTCCGCCACCGTGCCGGAGCCGAGCTGCGGCTGCTGCGGCAGGTAGCCGATATGCCGCGCCAGGTCGCGCCTGTCCCACTGGCTCGTCGCATGCCCGTCGAGGAAGACGCCGCCCGCCGAAGGCGGATGCAGCCCGAGCAGCAGGCGCATGAGCACCGTCTTGCCGCTGCCGGGCCCGCCGAGAATGCCGATGAGCTGCCCCGGCTCCACGGCGAGATCGATGTCGCGTAGGATGGGCGGGTCCCGCGCGTCGAAGCGGAAGGAGAGGCGCTCCGCCACCAGCCTGCCCTGCGCGACCGGGAAGGCCAGGCCCTGGAGCGGCGCTTGCGTCACGTTGCTCGCCAGCCGGCGCAGACGGCCCCAGGCCGCGGAGGCTTCTCCCCAGGTTTCGATCGTATTGCCGAGGGTGGCGAAGGGGGTGATGACCTGAAAAATCACGATTATTTCGCCACTCAAAGCATCGTTCGGGTGGCCGCCAGCGAGGCCGATACCGACCATCGCAAACATAACTACGCCTCGAAACAAACCAATTACCACTTGGTGCAGGAACTGCACCCATGCCACCGCCTCTTCTGCCGTCCAACTCTCTTCGGAACGGGCTGCGCTAACGGAAATCCAACGCTCCGAAAGTCGCCGCAGCATGCCCATGGCCAGGACTGCCTCTCCGGACTGCATCGCGTCGACGGTCATGGTGAAGACCTTAGAAGCAGCGCCCACTGTCACAACCTGGCGGCTATTTATTGTGCGCATCAAAGCAAAACTGACCAGCGCTATCACTAAACAAAAACCGAGTAGAACGGCAGCAATTATCCAATGAATAAAATACGCCAGCGGCAGCAATACAGGCGTCATCGCCATGGTTACAAGCATTCGACCAGCAAAGCCCGAAACCGCTTCTCTTACCGTCTCGAGATCTTTTAACACGTCATGAAGGTTTGCTACACCGTTGCGCGCAAACTGTGCTACGGCAACAAGTGCGGGTACGGTGAGTTGGTCTGCGATATGACGTGATAATCGACGCGTGGCCGCCCATTGAATGACACCGACTACAGCGAGACCGAGGTATACCGCCGCCCAAACCGATGCCGTCGAACGCAAAGCATCAAAGCCACTAGTATTTAAAACCTCCGATAAAAGGTACATTTTGATTGTCAGAAGCGCAAAGGTTAGCAAAGTTGACAAAACGGAAATGAAAAAAGTTAGCAGAGCCCAGCGCGAAGCAAGGCGGAGCACACCCTCAATAGGCTCTGTTGCACAAATGGCCTGAGGGGGATTCATCTCGTGAATCCAGCGTGATAGCTGGACGGCATGAGCAGACCGACACCGCCGACTTACAAGACCAGGAACTGGCCTGCCTACAGCGACGGGCTCAAGCGACGCGGCTCGCTAACGATCTGGCTCGATCGCGAGATGACCTGGGAAGCCGCGCCGACCGGTAAACGGGGCCGACAGCCCCTCTATAGCGATGCTGCTGTCCAGACCTGCCTGACCATGAAGGTGCTGTTCGGCATGGCGCTGCGCCAGACGACTGGCTTCGTCGAGAGCCTCCTGCGGCTG
>NZ_JQKB01000037.1 GCF_000745835.1 Belnapia moabensis DSM 16746
CCGAATGCGCATGCCGTGTTGCTGCTCGACCAAGCCGGATGGCACCTATCGGACAGGCTCGAGGTACCGCCGAACATCACCCTCATCCCGCTGCCGCCCAAGTGCCCTGAGCTCAACCCGGTCGAGAACACCTGGCAGTTCATGCGGGACAACTGGCTCTCCAACCGCGTCTTCCGCTGCCACGACGACATCGTCGACCATTGCTGTCGCGCCTGGAACCGCCTCGTCGAGCAGCCCTGGACTATCATGTCCATCGGACTGCGCGATTGGGCGTATCGGTTCTGATCAGTGGGATTTGGTATTAGAAGCGCCGGCGCGAAGACACACGGCCGGATGGGCGGCTATGGCCGGCCGAAGGCGCCGGCCTCGCGCAAGGCCTCGATCTCCGCCGGGGTGTAGCCGTGCTCCGACAGGATCGCAGCCTCATCCTCCCCCAGGCCCGGCGGAGGCATGGCCGGCGACTTGGCCTCGCCCGCGATGTGCAACGGGCTGTCCACCGTCCAGCGGCCCGCCGAGCTGCGGCGGATGGCGCCGGTCGCGCGTGGTTGGTCTGCCGCCGCTGCCTCGTCGGTGGTCGCCACGGCGTCGAAGGTCAGGTTGGCGGCATCCAATACTGGCCGCCACTCCGTCAGGCTTCGGGTGGCGAAGGCGGCGTCCAGCGCGGCAATCAAGGCCGGCGCATGCGTCCGGCGCAGGGGCGGGCTGGCGAAGCGCTGATCCTCGCCCCAGGCCGGTTGGCCGAGGGCCTCCAGCAGCGCCGGCCATTGCCGCGCTTCATTGAGCAGGGCGAGCAGGAACCAGCGGCCGCAGCCGGCCCGGTAGAGGTTGACCAGGGCATTCGGCGCCTGGTCGCGGGGCGGCCGGGGAACGAAGCGCGCCCCGTCCAGTGCCGCCTGCACCATGAAGCTGTTGGACCAGAGGCCGACATCGAGCAACGAGGCGTGCACGAACCCGCCCTGGCCCGTGCGCTCCCGACGGTAGAGCGCCGTCACGATGGCGCCGTAGAGGGCGAGGCCGGCCGGGTGGTCGCCCATGCCCGCCACCGAGCGGGCGGGAGGAGCCCCGGCATCAGGCCTGACGAGGTCCATCAGGCCGCTGCGGGCCCAGTAGGCGGTCGCGTCGAAGCCGGTCTTGTCCGCCTCCGGCCCGGTCTCGCCATAGGCGGTGAGGGCTGCATAGATCAGCCGTGGGTTCAGCGCCGCCAGGGTGTCGGGTCCGATGCCGAGGCCGCCCCGCAGCCTCGGCACCGCATTGGTCACGAAGACATCGGCAGAAGCGATCAGCCGATGCAGCACCGCCTGCGCCTCCGCGCGCTTGAGGTCGAGCGTGAGGCCGCGCTTGCCCCGGTTGTCGAGCATCCAGGGGTAGTCGGTGCCGCTCTGCGGCTGACCAGGAGCGGTTGCCAAGGCGCGGTAGGCGTCGCCGCCGGGTGGCTCAAGCTTGATGACGCTGGCGCCGAAGTCGCCCAGGATCGTGGTTGCCGAGGGCCCGGCGATATAGGAGGCCGCGTCGATCACCCTGAGGCCCGCGAAGAGTCCGCTCATCTGTGGCACCTCCCATTCCTGTCGCCATGCTGCGGCGGAACGGGCCGGGGCGGCAATCGCCGAGAATTGGGCAGGGCGTCCTTGCACCGGCCTGCCGCCTTGGGCGGGTTACGCTCATCGATCGCGTCGCTGCCGCGTGACGTCGTCCCCGAGCCTGATGGTGCCCGCTTCGACAACTCGTGCCGTGATCCCGCCATGACCGCGAACGGCATTGTAGCCGCCGGGGCCGAATTCCTCCTCCATCCGCGAGCACGGATGGCACTCCCCGCTCCATTCCAGCAGAGCGTCGCCGATGCGGAACCGCTGCCCTTTCAGGGCGGTCAGGTTGAGGCCGGCGATCACCAGGTTGCGCCGGAGCTGGTGCGGCGCCACGGCGGGCCGGCCGAGAAAGCTGGCGATGGCGGCCAGATGCTCCCGGGCGATCAGTGTCACCTGCCTCGGCCCGTCTGCGGCACCGCGCCAGCGGTCGCCTTCCAGGCCCTGTCCGGGTTCGAGCCGCGCCTCGGCGACGGCAGCCATCGCTGCCCGCCGTGCGGGGCGCAGGCCGATCCAGACCAGCCGCCCAGCCGCCATCGGGGCATCGAGCAGGCGTGCGAGAGGAGAGGATGGAGGGAAGGTGTCGCCGTGCCGGCCGCTCATGGCCCTCATCCTCGAGCAGGAATGGTCGTCCTGGCGTCCCGTCAGGCCAGCACAGGGCGGACAATGCGTGCTGCGTCATTCACGCGCCTGGGCTCCCAAGGCCACGGAAGCAGCTGTGGTATTGTTCGGCAAGCCGCCCTGAGCAAACATGGCGTTTGGCAAAGTCCGGACGACAAGAAGGCGGCCTTGCTGGGAGGACAAGATCCATGAACACGGTCTCCATCGGCCGGCGCTCTGCGCTCGGCAGCGTGCTTGCCGCGACGGTGCTTGCATGTCCGGCTATCGGCCAGGAGCGCTTTCCCAATCGGCCGGTGCGGTTCCTGATTCCATGGGCACCCGGCGGCACGCTCGATGCCTTCATCCGCCTGCAGGCCGAGCTGTTCCAGCAGGATACCGGCCAGTCGCTGATCATCGAGAACCGCCCCGGCGCCCGCGGCACGCTGGCCGCCCAGTTCCTGCTCACCCAGGCGAAGCCCGACGGCTACACCATCGCGCATCACCACCTGTCGGTGATCCGCCATCCCTTCCTGACGAAGCGGCCCAGCTGGGATCCGGTGAACGACTTCACCTACATCATGCAGCAAACCGGCTTCGTCTTCGGCCATGTGGTGCATCCGGCTTCGGGCTGGAACACGCTGGCCGACATGTTCGCCGAAGCGCGCCGGCAACCCGGCCGCCTCACCTACGGCACCTCCGGCATCGCGACCTCCAATCATCTGGCCATGGAAGAGCTTTGCGAGAAGGAGGGCGTGCAGATGGTGCATGTGCCGTATCGCGGCACCTCGGAGAACATCACCGCGGTGCTGGCCCGGCAGCTGGATTGCATCGCCAACTCCAACTCCTGGGCCCCTGTCGTCGAGACGGGACAGTTGCGGCTGCTCGCGGTCTGGACGAAGGAGCGGCTGCGCAGCTTTCCCAATGCGCCGACGCTGCTCGAGCTCGGCTACGGCATGGTGGTGACTTCACCCTATGGCATCGCCGGGCCGAAGGGCATGGACCCCGAGTTGGTCGAGACCCTGCACCAGGCCTTCCGCAAGACGCAGTTCCATCCGCGCGTGCAGGAGTTCATGGCCACCAACGACATGCCGAACGAGTATCTCGGCCCTGCCGACTATACCGCATTCGCGCGCGAACGCGCCGGGTACGAGCAGCGGATGGTCACCCGGCTGAACCTGTCGATCGACTGACGGGTTCGGAAAGCCGAAGGCACGGCGAGTTCCCGCCCGGCGTCATTGCGGCCGTGTCCGCTTCGAGAGCGACACCGCGTAAGGCGCCGGCCGGGCACGGAGCGTCGGGTCGTCGCTGAACTCGACCCCTGGCGGATTGGCCAGCGCCAGGAAGCTGATCCGGTCGCAGGCGCCGCCCGGGCCGGATGCGACCTCGGTGACCGTCAGCCGGCCTACGGTCGCGCGTGGCCGATCGTCGGGCCATGCGGTGGTCGGGTCGTTCAGGTCGTCGCCAGCCTGCGGGAAGATCAGCACCATGTCGAAGGTGACGGGCGCCTGGGCGACCCGGCCACGTAGTTCATCGGCCAGGAAGTTGGCCGGCAGGCTGCGCATCTGCTCCTCGCTGAGGCGCTGCGTCCCGGCCACGGGCTCGAACACCCAGCGTACCGGGCGGACCTCGCCATCGGCGCCACGGAAGCGGAAGGTGTTGACCCCCCAATAGGGTGTCGTCGCCCAACTCGCCGGCGGCGCATTGGCGGCGAGCCACCTTCCTTGCAGCGTGGTCTTCGGGTTCGCGGCGATGAAGGCGTCGATTGCCGCCTGGTCCGGCCGCCCGGTCGCCGGGTCGGGCCTGCGCACGCGAAGGCCCTCGACCAATGCTTCCGGGGTGGGCGCTCCGAAGATGGGGACGGAGATGTTCGCCATGTCCCAGGGCGTGCCGCCGGGCACTTGGAAGCGGATCGAGAGGCCACGGGTGCTGCGGCTGGTATCGGCGGCGGCGGGACCACCGCCGACGGCGAAGCGGATGATCGTCGGAATGCGTTGCCCGCCGAAGGTCGGCGAGACCGACAGCCGCGCCCCCTCGGCCGTGCCCTCGAAGAACCCCGAGGCGCAGGTACCCTTGGGGTGGCTCGGACGATGCGTCCGGATCGGGCCCTGCACCCCTTCGAAGGCTTCGATCACTTGCGTCGGGGTCGGCGTCTGGGCCTCCGCCGGAACGGCAACCCCGAGGCCGAGGAGGAGGACTACGACCGGAGCGGTACGACGGGACATGGGCATCAGCCTTCCTCCTTTGGCAATTCGCCATGGCATGATGTGGGAGCGCGGCAGTCCTCGCAACGAGACGTTCAAAGGGGCGGCCCGCCGCGTTGGCACCGCACGCGGCGGCGAGGCATCCGGGCCGGAGAATCGCGGCGCCATCTTCACATCCACCCGGCTCCTCGCCGGCGACGGTTCGCTTGCGGGACGGGAGTTTGCTTCGCGGCGCCGATCTGGGACGATGCGGACTGCAGCAGGACCTGGGCCGGTCGGCAGGGTCCGCGCGGGGAGAAACGCCAATGGAACGACACTATGGCTGGGTCATCGTCGCCGTCGGGGCGCTGATGGGCTGCATCGGCATGGGGTCGCTGTTCTCCCTCGCCGTCCTCCTCGATCCCATTGCAACCGATACCGGCTGGTCGCGCGCCGGCATTTCCGCCTCGATGACGATCGCCTTCCTGGCCATGGGGGTTGGCGGCTTCGGTTGGGGCTGGATCAGCGACCGCCACGGGCCACGGATCGTCGGCATCGTTGGCGGGCTGTTCCTGGGCGCCGGGCTGGTTCTGGCTAGCCAGGCGACGAGCCTGCTGGCCTTCCAGCTCGCCTATGGCCTGTTCCTGGGCACTGCGGTCGGCGCCTTCTTCGCGCCGATGATGGCGACGGCCAGCGCGTGGTTCGAACGGCAGCGGGCGCTTGCCGTCTCCCTCGTCTCCGCCGGACTGGGCATGGCGCCCGTGACCGTCGCGCCCTTCGCCCAATGGCTGCTCTCCAACCATCACTGGCGCAGCTCGCAACTCGTCATCGGGCTCGTCGCCTGGGCGGTCCTGCTGCCGGCCGCGCTGATGCTGCGCCGCCCGCCGGCCGCGACCCTCGGCACCGGCGCGGCAGCCACGGCGAAAGGAAGGGACTTCACTGCCCGCGAGGCCCTTCGCTCCCGGCAATTCGTGGTGCTCGCGGCGACCTTCTTCGCCTGCTGCCTTGCGCATGCCGGGCCGATCTTCCACGTCGTCAGCTATGCGATGGTTTGCGGGCTTTCCGCGGCCGCCGCGGTCAGCGTCTACAGCCTGCAGGGTCTGGCGGGGCTGGGCGGGCGCCTGCTCCTGGGCGTGCTCGCCGACCGGCACGGGGCCAAGCCCGTACTGATCGGAGGCCTGCTGCTGCAGGCGCTGGCGATCGGCGCCTTCCTCCCGACCAGCAGCCTCGGCGGGTTCTATGCCGTCGCCGCGGCCTTCGGCCTCGCCTATGGCGGCGTGATGCCGCTCTATGCAGTGCTTGCGCGTGACTACTTCGGTCCACGCATCATGGGCACGGTGTTCGGCGCCGCTACCATGGTGTCCTGCGTCGGCATGGCGGCAGGACCGACCCTTGGTGGCTGGATCTTCGACCGCTTCGGCAGCTATGCCGGGATGCACCTCAGCTCCCTGGCGATAGGATTCGGGGCGGTGGCGATCGCCCTCGCCTTTCCGCCCCTTCCCCGGATGGGACATCAACGGCTCAAACCGGCGTAGAGCGTGATTGGCGAAGGCGGAACGGCCGGAGGCGTCGATCATGCCCTGGCGTGTCGACGGCGATCCCAGCCAGGGGAGATCGTGTCCAATGGACGGCATCCTCGCGCCGCCGTCCACCTGCCAGGGCTGCCGGCCGCCGGATGGCGTCAGGCCTTCGGCTTGGCGGAATAGGCGCCGCCAGCCGCCCGCACCTCGGCCGCCGTCTTCGCGGCCCGCAGCCGTGCCAGGTGCTCGGCCTCGCCGGCCAGCATCGTCTCGGCATTCTGAAGCACCTGTGCGGCGCGGTCGGCGGGGAATTTCACGGCGCCGTTCTCGTCCATGTGGATCAACTCGCCCGGCGCGACATCCATGCCGCCGACCGAAACCGGCACGTTCACCGCCTGCACCGCCATCTCGCCATGCCCGGCCGTGACACCGCCGAGGAGCAGTTGGAAATCGAGCTTGCGGATCGCGTCGACGTCGCGCGAGGGCCCATTCGAGAGCAGGCCGATGCAGCCGACCGACATCATGGAGGTGACCATAATCTCGCCGGCAAGCCCCGCCTTCGCCATCAGCTCCGGTGGCCATTTCTGCTGGATGACCAGGATGGTCGGCTTCGGCATGGCATCGAGCGCGTCGATCACGTCCATGAAGCTGAGCCTGCCGCTGTAGTTCGGGTCCGGCATGCCGTAGACGCAGGTGACGGCGTGGCCGATGACCGGCCCCATCTCCGGGTAGATGCAGCGGATCGAGGTGTCGGTGTACCAGTTCTCGGTCCACGGATTGTAGAGACCCAGGCAGAGCGGGTTCTTCGGATAGGTCGCCACCACGTTGGTGATGGTCGGCGTGTCGATCTTGCGCAGTCCGGCGAAGATCTCGTCCTTGCTGGCCGTCATGCTGGCGCTCTCCCTGGGTTGTGCGCGCATGGTCGCCAGCGGGGCGCCGCTCGTCCAGCCCCGCCGCGAGCCCTCGCGGCGGATCGTGCCGCCGGCCAGGGAGATACGGACATCCTATTCCGCGTCTTGCTCCGGCGGGGGTGGCGGCATCTGCTGGTGCAGCACCTCGATCCGGCGCTGAAGCTGGGTGATACGGCGGCGGAGGTCGGCATTCTCCCGCATCGATTGGCGGAGGCGGGATTGGGCGGCATCCAGCGCGTCATGCGAGGGCGAGGGAGAGGGCACAAGACGTGGGGCCTTGGGCGGCGGGGCGAGAATGTCCTCCCAGCGGAGGCCGAGGCGGGAGACCATGCGGTGCGCCGCCTCGGCCGCGGCGGCGCGCTCGCCGGCCTGGTCGGAGCCGAGCAGACCAAGAATCCGCGCCAGCTTCGCCGCATCGGTCGCCCGCATTCACCCTCCCTCCCCTGCCCCGAAGCCAGGGGAAAGCCATAACCCCATGCGGGAGTTGCCGGGAGTGGCAGAAGCGCTGGCCTTGCCCAGGCGGTGGCGGACCTCCGTCTCCAGCTCCTGACCCGCGCGCTGCGGGTCGAGTGGGGCGAAGCCTGCCGAACGGATGCGGGAGGCGGTTCGAGGCCCGCACCGCCAGCCGTGCAGGGAAGACGCCCGGCAGGAGCTGGTTCTGCCAGATGTTCTAGGTGCAGGTGGTGGGGCGGTTCAGCCGCTCATAGACCAGATGCAGCGCACCCTTCGCCTTGGTCTCGCAGTGAAGCAGACGAAGCCTGAGCTCGCCGGTACCCGGCGGGAAGAGCGGGATGCCGTCGCCCAGGATGACCGGGATCACGGCCATCTCGAGCCGGTCGAGCTTGCCGATCGCGATCATGGAGCGGATGAGCTGGCCGCCGCCCTCGACCCAGACGCGGCGGCATCCGCGGGCTTCCAACTCGGCGGCGATGGCGGCCGGGCCCTTGGCGCGGGCCTCGACGCCCGGCGGCGCATCCTCCAGCGGGCGGCTGGTCAGGACGATGGTGGGCTTGCCGGGATAGGGCCAGTCGCCGAAGCGCCGTATCGCATCATAGGTGCCCCGCCCCATGAGGATCGCGTCTACGCCGGCGAAGAAGGCCTCGAAACCGAAATCCTCGGCCGGATAGTCCGCGGCCAGCCAGTCGTCGACGGATCCATCCGGGCGGGCGATCTTGCCATCGAGGGAGACGGCGATGTGGCAATGCCAGATCGTGCCAGCCATGTGCGCCGTGCTTCTCACGCCTCCGCCACGCGCCCGATCGGCCGCGCGGGCGCCGTCGGGGCCGGCGCGCCGTCGCGGCAGAGGGCGGAGAAGCCGGCGCCGGCGAAGGCGGCGATGGTGGCCAGCAGCCACATGCGGTCGTAGCTGCCGTCGAGGTCGAAGACCACGCCGCCGAGCCAGGCGCCGGTGAAGCCGCCGACCTGGTGGCCGAGGAAGACCAGGCCGAAGATCGTCGCCAGCCAGCGCGTGCCGTAGTTGCGGGCGCAGAGGGCCACGGTCGGCGGCACGGTCGAGAGCCAGAGCAGCCCCATGATCGCCGAGAAGACGAGGACGCTCGCCGTCGTCTTCTCGACCAGCATGAAGCCGCCGATCAGCACGCCACGGGCGGCATAGATGATCACCAGCAGTTCCCGCCGCCGCCAGCGGCCGGAGAGCTCGCCGGCGATGAGCGAGCCGGCGATGTTGAACAGGCCGATCAGGCTGATGGCCGCGGCGCCGACGCCGAGCGGCAGGTGGCAGCTGGCGACGAAGCCCGGCAGGTGGACGGCCATGAAGCTCACATGCAGGCCGCAGACGAAGAAGCCGAAGGAGAGGAACCAGAAGGTCGGGTCGCGCAGCGCGCGGCGGAGGGCGACGGTGGCGCGTTCCTCCGGTGCGGCGCCGGGGACGGGCTTCGCCGCCTGATCGTTCAGCGGCAGGGCGAGCGGGATCATCAGCAGGGAGACGGCGGCGATGGCGAGCAGCGCCCATTGCCAGCCGGCGGCGTGCAGGCCCAAGGCGACGATGGGAACCACGAGGAACTGGCCGAAGGAGGAGCCGGCGGTGCCGAGGCCGGTGGCGCGGCCGCGCAGGCTCTCCGGCAGCAGGCGGGTCAGGCTCGCCATGATGACGGGCATCCCGGCGGCGGAGACGGCGCAGCCCATCACCACCCCGGCGAAGAAGGTGAACCAGAAAAGGCTGGTCGAGAAGGCCATGCCGGTGAGGGCCACGGCCTGCAGCACGGCGCCGATCATGATGACGCGGCGGCCGCCGATGCGGTCCGCCACCTGGCCCCAGATCGGCTGGGTGATGCCGTTGCACAGCACCTGGAGGGCGATGGCGAAGGCGAAGCCGCTGGCGCCCCAGCCCTGGGCCGTCGTCATCGGTGCGAGGAAGAGACCGAGGCTCTGGCGGAGGCCCATGGCCAGGGCGGCGGTGACAACGCCGCAGCCGAGCAGCAGGGCGACGGATAGCCGGGTCGATACGGACATGGGTCTTCCTCTCGGTCGCCGGCATGAGAGCATTGCGGGACCGAGCAGAGCAAATGCGCAAGACGCATGGCTCCACCCGGCGCACATGCTTGTAGGGTGGGTCCGCCATCCCGTGAATTGCGCGCAGGCCCGGGAAGTGCGAAGGCCAGCCGGAATTCTCTGGGAATGGATGATGCTGCGAGCCCTCTACGATCGTGTCCTGGCGCTGGCGGGGCACCGCCGGGCGCCGACCTATCTGGCAGGCGTCAGCTTCGCGGAGAGCAGCTTCTTCCCCATCCCGCCGGATGCGATGCTGATCCCGATGTGCATCGCCCGGCCGGAGCTGGCCTATCGCTATGCCGCCATCTGCACCATCGCCTCCGTGCTGGGCGGCGTCCTCGGCTATGCGATCGGCTTCTGGCTGTTCGATGCGCTGGCCGTGCCGGTGCTGCGCGCCTATGGCCATGCCAATGCGATGGAGACATTCCAGGATTGGTACGACCGCTGGGGGGCGCTCGTCATTCTCATCAAAGGGTTGACGCCGATCCCCTACAAGATCGTCACCATCGCCTCCGGCGCAGCGCAGTTCAACTTCGTCATCTTCGTGCTGGCGAGCATTCTCACACGGGGGGCGCGGTTCTTCCTGCTCGCCTTCCTGCTGCGGCGCTACGGGCCGCCGATCCGCGACTTCATCGAGCGGCGGCTGACGCTGGTGACGACCGGCGCCGCCGCCGGGATCGTGCTGGGGTTCGTGGCGCTCAAGTTCCTCTGAGCGCCACCCGCCTCAGATCTGGGCCTGGCCACCGTCGACGAAGAATTCGGTGCCGTTGACGAAGCTGGAATCGTCGGAGGCGAGGAACAGCGCGGCCCGCGCCAGTTCCTCCGCCTCGCCGACGCGGCCGAGCGGGATGAGGGAAGCGAGCTGGTCGAGCAGGCCCTGCTGCGCGGCGGCATCGTCGCCGGCAAGGCCCACCAGTCCGGGGGTGCGGGTCGGGCCGGGGGCGATGACGTTCACCCGGATGCGATGCTCCTTCAGGTCGAGGATCCAATTGCGGGCGAAGGCACGGATCGCGGCCTTGGACGCACCATAGACGCTGAAGCCGGGCGTGCCGGTGCTGGCCGCGTCGAGCCGGCGAGGATGACCGAGGCGCCGTCCACCAGCAGGGGCAGCGCCTTCTGCACGGTGAAGAGGACGCCCTTCACGTTGCGGCTGAAGGTGTCGTCGACCTGCTCCTCGGTGATCGAGCCGAGCGGCATGAAGGAGCCGCCGCCGGCATTGGCGAAGAGCACGTCGATGCGCCCGGCTTCGACCTTCACCCGGGCATAGAGCCGGTCGAGATCAGCGAGGCTGGCGGAATCGGCCCGGATGCCGGTGGCGTTGGGGCCGATTGCGGCGACCGCGGAGGAGAGCTCCGCCTCGCGCCGGCCGGTGACGAAGACCTGGGCCCCCTCCTCGGCGAATTGCCGGGCGGTGGCGAGGCCGATGCCGCTGGTGCCGCCGGTGACGACGGCGATCTTGCCTTCGAGCTTGCGGGCCATGTCTGCAACTCCTGCTCAATGGGACAGGAGAAAGATGTGGCCAGGGCGATCCTGCCAAAATAGAAAGGATCGAAAGCCATCCTTGCAGGATTGTCGATGTCGAGGCTGCCGGATTTCGAGGGGCTGGCGATGGTTGCCCGGCTGGCCGAGCAAGGGTCCTTCGCCGCCGCGGCGCGCTCGCTCGGCCTTTCGGTGGCGACCGTCTCCCGCGCGGTATCGCGGCTGGAGGCGCGGCTGGGCGGCCGGGTGTTCAACCGAAGCTCCCGCCGCCTGGCGCTGACGGATCTCGGCCGCATCGTAGCCGAGCGGGCGGCACGGGCGCTGTCCGAGGCGGAGGAGGCGGAGGCAGCCGGGCGCGAGCTGGCGAGCCAGCCGCGCGGCTTGGTCCGGCTGACCGTGCCGATGTCCTTCGGGCTGCGCCGGGTGGCGCCGATCCTGCCGGACTTCCTGCGGCGCTACCCGGACATCGCCCTCGACCTGCATCTCGGCGATGCCGCCGTGGACCTGGTCGGGGAGGGGTTCGATGCGGCGCTCAGGATCGCGGTGCTGGAGGATTCCGCGCTGGTGGCGCGGCGGCTCTGCCCGGTGGCGCGGCTGGTGGTGGCCTCGCCCGGCTATCTCGCCCGGCATGGGCGGCCGCAGCACCCAAGGGAGCTCGCGGCGCATCGCTGCCTCGGCTACGCCTATCGGGCCCGGGGCGATGCTTGGCGCTTCCTCGGACCGGATGGCGAGGAGGTCGCCGTCATTCCCACCGGCCCCTTGCGAGTGACCAATGTGGATGCGCTCGTGCCGACCGTGCTGGATGGCCTCGGCATCGCCGAGGTGCCGGATTTCGTCGTGGCGGAGCATCTGGCGGCGGGGCGGATGGAGGTGGTGCTGCCCGGCTGGCGGATGGCCCTGGGCGGGCTCTACTTCGTCACGCCGACCGGGCGGCGCCGGCCGGCCAAGGTCGAGGCGCTGGCCGCCTTCCTGGCCGACCGCCTGTCCGCTCCGGGCTGAGCGGGCGCCCGGCTCATTCCCTCCAGGGATGCGCAGCCCAAAGCTTTTCGTACTGGGCCTGCATCGCCACCAGCTCGCCGCGATACTCGTCGGGGCCGAGCAGGCGGAGCGGCAGGGCGAGCTGGGTGGCGGTGGCCTGCCATTCCGGGTCCTCGGCCGCGCGGCGGGCGGCGTCCACCAGCCGGTCGAGCACCGGACGGGGCAGGCCGGCCGGGGCAGCGAGGCCGCGCATCGAGCCCTCGACCACGTCGAAGCCCTGTTCGCGGAAGGTCGGCACATCGGCCATCACCGGCCAGCGCGTGGTGCCCATCTGGCCGAGTGGGCGGAACAGGCCCTGGCGGAAATCGCCGATCGCCTCGCCGATATTGGTCACGGCGAGGTCGATCTGCTTCGAGAGCGTCGCGGTGCGGACGGGAGCGCCGCCGGCGAAGGGGACATGGAGGAATTTGGTGCCGGTGACGCGCTCCAGTGCCAGCACCGCGAGATGGTCGTCGGAGCCGATGCCGGAGGTGCCGTAGCTGATCTGGCCGGGGCGGCGCCGGGCCTCCTCCACCAGGTCGGCGACATTGCGCAGCGGGCTGTCAGGCCGCACCCAGATGGCGCCGGGATCGTCCACGATGTTGAGGATCGGGGCAAAGTCGTCGAGGCGGAAGCGCGCCTGCGGCCGCTCGAGCGGGATGGTGACGATGGTCGGCGTGTTGATGAAGCCGATCGTGTAGCCGTCCGGCTTGCTGCGGGCGAGTTCGGTGAAGCCGATCTCGCCCGAGGCGCCGGGGCGGTTGGTGACCACCACGGGCTGGCCGAGATACTTCTCCATGATCCGGGCCAGGGGGCGGGCCGCGACATCCGTGCCGCCGCCGGCCGGGAAGGCCAGCACCATGGCGAGCGGGCGGTCGGGGAAACCGGACTGGGCCAGGGCGAGGCCCGGGGCGGCGAGCGGCAGGCCGGCCAGGCCGCCGATGAGGGCGCGTCTTTGCATAGTGTCGATCCTCCCGGTGTCCGCTTATGGCGCGGCGACCGGGGTGGATCGGATCATGCCGGCGGCGGCGTGGCAACGATGCCGGTGGGGCGGGCGATCAGGCCGGTCTTCTCGCCACGACGGAAGCCGGCGGATTCGTAGAAGCGGAAGGTCGACTCCTCCTTCGATCCGGTCAGCAGCACCGCTTTGTAGCAGCCGCCCGCCCAGGCGGCGGCGAGCGCCGCCTCCAGCACGGCAGGGCCATGGCCCTGGCCCTGGCGGCGATGCGCCGCATGGGTCACGACATTCTCGATAAAGACGTAGGACCGGGTGCCGCACGTCAAGTTCGGCACCGGGATCAGGGTGCAGGTGGCGACGGGCTCGCCGGACTGTTCGGCGAGGAAGACGGTGAGGCCGGGCTGGGCCACCATCGCCTGCCAAGCCGCCACTGCCAGCTCGGCCGCGGGCGTCGGATCGGCCGGGTTCAAGTGGCGGTACAAGGCCAGGAGAGCCGGCAGGTCCTCGGCCCGGGCGTGGCGGATCTCGGCCGCCATGCCGAGGGTTGGGGCTGGCCGCGCGCCCCTACCCGTTCACTACCGTGCCGCCATTTGGGTGCAGCACCTGGCCGTTGATGTAGCTGCTGTCGCTCTCGGCGGCGAGGAAGATGTAGCTCGGGGCGCATTCGTCCGGCTGGCCGGGGCGGCCCATCTCGGCGGACTGTCCGTGCTTCGCAACACTTTCCTCGTCGAAGCTGGCCGGGATCAGCGGCGTCCAGATGGGCCCCGGCGCCACGGCGTTCACCCGGATCTGCCTCGAGGGGTAGAGCTGCTGCGACAGGCTGCGGGTGAAGGCGAGGATGGCGCCCTTGGTGCTGGCATAGTCGATCAGCCCCGGGCTGCCCTTGTAGGCGGTGACGGAGGTGGAGTTCACGATGGCGCCGCCCGCCGGCATGTGCGCCAGCGCCGCCCGCGTCACCCAGAACATGCCGAGGATGTTGGTGCGGAAGGTGCGCTCCACCTGGTCCTCCGGAATCTCAGCGAAGTTCTTGCAGATGTGCTGCTCGGCGGCGTTGTTCACCAGGATGTCGATGCGGCCGCCCAGCGCCTGCGCGGCCTCGGCCACGGCGCGGTGGACGAACTCCCGCTCGCCGATGTCGCCGGCGATGGCGGTGCAGCGGCGGCCCTCGGCTTCGATCAGGCGCTTCGTCTCCTCGGCGTCCTCGTGCTCGTCCTTGTAGAGGATGGCGACATCGGCGCCCTCCTTGGCGAAGCCGATGGCGACGGCGCGGCCGATGCCGGAATCGCCGCCGGTCACCAGCGCGGTCTTGCCGGTGAGCTTGCCGCTGGCGCGCCAGTGCTCCATCCGGTCCTGCGGGCGGGGCGTCATCTCGGTGGTGAGGCCGGGCTGGCGGTCCTGGCGCTGCGGCGGTTGGGGGGTCTGCTTGTCGTCGGGCATGAAGGTCCTCCGTTTCCCGGCCAACGGGGAGGGCGGGGCGGGGTTGCCCCATGGGGAGTGGAACGGTCGGTTAAGCTCTGCGGGGCTAGGCTGCGGGCGATGGACAGGACCCAAGGCATCTCCCAGGGCGGCCTCGCCGGGCCGGGCGGCAAGCCGCAGCGCCCGCCGAAGGCGGATGCCTTCAAGCAGGCGATGGCGCGCGCCATGGAGGGCGCGGGGCCACCGGCTCGTCTGCCCTCCCCGGCCCCGGCACCGCGAATGGCGGAGAATGCCTTCCGCGCCCGCATCGCCCTGGCCGAGAGCAGCGCCCGCGCGCCCGACCAGGGGCTGGGGGCACGGAATGCGAGTTCGGGGGCGCTCGGGCGCTACCAGATAACCCCGCTGTCGCTGCGCGACCTCGGCTGGCAGGATGCCGGCGGGCAGTGGACGGCGCTGGCGGCGCGGCACGGCGTCCGGTCGGAGGCGGATTTCCTGGCGACCGCCCCGGCGCAGGAGGCGGCGATGGCGGCCTATCTGCGGCGGGCGGAGCAGCAGCTCGACCGCAACGGCAGCCTGGCGCGGGCAGGCGGCAGCGTGACGGGGCTCGACGGGCAGGCGGTGCCGCTAACCGAGGCGGGGCTGGTCGCGGCGGCGCATCGGCGCGGGGCGGGCAGCGTGGCGCGCTACCTGGCGCACCGGACGAACACGCCCGATGCGCCGCTGAGCCAGGCCGAGCGCAGCGCCTTCGCGGCGGTGGAGGGCAGGCTCAGGGGCTTCGCGTCGCTGCCCTACGGCCTCGCCAGTCGGGAGGGCAGCACGCGCAACGGGTGACCGAGGGGAGCGGCGCTCCCCCCAATCGGCTGTTGGCTCAGGCCGTGCGGTCGCCGCCGCCGGAGAGCGCCGCCTGCGCCGCCGCCAGCCGCGCCACGGGGACGCGGTAGGGGGAGCAGGAGACGTAGTCGAGGCCGGCTTCCTCGCAGAACTGGATCGAGGCCGGGTCGCCGCCATGCTCGCCGCAGATGCCGAGCTTGAGGTCGTCCTTCACCCCCCTGCCCTTCTCCTTGGCGATCTTCACCAGCGCGCCAACACCCTCCGGGTCGATGGAGACGAAGGGGTCCTTCGGCAGGATGCCCTTCTCGACATAGAGGGGAAGGAACTTGCCGGCATCGTCGCGCGAGAGGCCGAAGGTCGTCTGCGTCAGGTCGTTGGTGCCGAAGCTGAAGAAGTCGGCGACCTCGGCGATCTTGTCGGCCGTGAGCGCGGCGCGCGGCAGCTCGATCATCGTGCCGACATAGTACTCGATCGTCTGGCCGGTCTCGGCGAAGACCTCCTTCGCCACCTTGTCGACCTGCGCGCGGGTGATCTCCAGCTCGCGGCGGGTGGCGACGAGGGGGATCATGATCTCCGGCACCGGCGCCGCACCCGTCTCCTTGGCCGTCGCCACGGCGGCCTCGAAGATGGCGCGGGCCTGCATTTCGTAGATCTCGGGGTAGGAGATGCCGAGCCGGCAGCCGCGGTGGCCGAGCATTGGGTTGGCCTCGGAGAGGTCGGCCGCGCGCCGCTGCATCGTCGCCGGGTCGGTGCCGAGGGAGACAGCCACATCGGCGATCTCCGACGCGCTGTGCGGCAGGAACTCGTGCAGCGGCGGGTCGAGCAGGCGGATCGTCACCGGCAGCCCGGCCATGATGCGGAACAGCTCGATAAAGTCGGCGCGCTGGAAGGGCAGCAGGCGGGAGAGCGCCTCGCGCCGGCCCCCCTCCGTCTCCGACATGATCATCTGCCGCACCGCGCCGATGCGCTGCGGGTCGAAGAACATGTGCTCCGTCCGGCAGAGGCCGATGCCCTCGGCGCCGAATTTGCGTGCCGTGTCGGCATCGAGCGGCGTCTCCGCATTGGCGCGGACCTTGAGGCGGCGCACGGTGTCGGCCCATTGCATCAACGTGGCGAAGTCGCCGGAGAGCTGCGGCTCCACCATGGCGACAGAGCCGATGAAGATCTCGCCCGTCGCGCCGTCGAGGGTGATGGTCTCGCCGCCGCGGATGGTCTGGCCGCCGGCCATCAGCATCTGTGAGGAATAGTCGACCGTGACGCCGCCGGCGCCGGCGACGCAGGGCCGGCCCATGCCGCGGGCGACTACCGCCGCGTGGCTGGTCATGCCGCCGCGCGTGGTCAGGATGCCTCGCGCGGCGTGCATGCCGTGGATGTCCTCCGGGCTCGTCTCGATGCGGACAAGGATGACGGCCTCGCCCTTGGCCGCGCGGGCCTCCGCCTCATCGGCCGAGAAGACGACGGCGCCGCTGGCGGCACCGGGGCTTGCCGGCAGACCCTTGGCGAGCAGCTTGCGCGGCGCCTTCGGGTCGAGCGTCGGATGCAGCAGCTGGTCGAGCGCCGAGGGATTGACGCGCTTGATGGCCTCGGTCTGGTCGATCAACCCCTCGCGCGCCATGTCGACGGCGATCTTCAGCGAGGCGGCCGCGGTGCGCTTCCCGTTGCGGGTCTGCAGCATGTAGAGCTTGTTCTGCTGGACCGTGAACTCGATGTCCTGCATGTCCGTGTAGTGCTGCTCGAGCTTGGCGCGGACGGCGACGAGCTCCTGGTAGGCCTTCGGCATGGCGACTTCCATGCTGCGCTCGCCCGGCTTCGCCTTGAGCTGCGCCATGGGCTGCGGCGTGCGGATGCCCGCCACCACATCCTCGCCCTGGGCGTTGATGAGGTACTCGCCGTAGAAGATGTTCTCCCCGGTGCTGGGGTCGCGGGTGAAGCAGACGCCGGTCGCGCAATCCTCGCCCATATTGCCGAAGACCATGGCCTGGACATTGACCGCGGTGCCCCAGTTGGCCGGGATGTCGTGCAGGCGGCGGTAGGTGTTGGCGCGGGCGTTCATCCAGGAGCCGAAGACGGCCCCGATGGCGGCCCAGAGCTGCGCCTCCGGGTCCTGCGGGAAGGGCTTGCCGGTGACCTGGGCCACCATCTCCTTGTAGCCGGTGACGACCGTCTTCCAGTCCTCGGCGGTCAGCTGCGTATCCTCGTGGACGTCGCGGCTGATCTTCACCTCCTCGATGATCTCCTCGAAGCGGTGGTGATCGACGCCGAGCACGACGCTGCCGAACATCTGGATGAAGCGGCGGTAGCTGTCCCAGGCGAAGCGCGGGTCGCCGGAGGCGGCGGCGAGGCCGTCCACCGTCTCGTCGTTGAGACCGAGGTTCAGCACCGTGTCCATCATGCCCGGCATGGAGACGCGGGCGCCCGAACGAACCGAGACGAGCAGCGGCTTGCGGTGGTCGCCGAAGCGCACGCCCACCGCCTCCTCGACGCGGGCGAGGGCGGCGGCGACCTGGTCCTTCAGCTCCGGCGGGTACTGCTTCTCGTGGTCGTAGTAGTAGGTGCAGACCTCGGTGGTGATGGTGAAGCCGGGCGGGACGGGCAGGCCGATGCTGGCCATCTCGGCCAGGTTGGCGCCCTTGCCGCCGAGCAGGTTGCGCATCTCGGCCTTGCCTTCGTTATGGCCGGCACCGAAGCTGTAGACCCACTTGCTCACGGGCGAGTTCCTTGTGTTGACGGGGGCGACGCGGACGCCGGTTGTGGCGCAGAGTGTGCCATTCCGACGTCAATTCAACCTTCGATTTTTGAGAAGTCCGCGACCACCGCCATGGCGGCGCAGAGACGGCTGAGCAAACGCAGCCTGTTAGCACGCAGTTTCGAATCCGGGTCGTTCACAACCACGGATTCGAAGAAGGCGTCGAGTGGGGCGCGGAGGGCGGCGAGCGCCCCCATGGCGGAGAGGAAATCCTCCCGGGCCAGGGCGGCGGCGACCTCGGCCGAGCGGGCCTCGACCACCTCGGCGAGGGCGGCCTCGGCGGGGAGGACGAGCAGGCCAGTCTCGACCGGGCCGTCATGCGGGCCGTCCTTCCGCGTCTCGATGCGGAGGATGTTGGCGGCGCGCTTGTAGGCGGCGAGGAGGTTGGCGCCGTCTGGCGTCGCCAGCATGGTCTCGAGCGCGGCGGCGCGGGCGAGCAGGCGCACGAGATCGTCATCGGGCGTCGCGCCGAAGATGGCGGCGACGAGGTCGTGGCGGGCGCCCTCGGCGCGGAGCTGGACGCGGAGGCGGTCGAGGAGGAAGTCGAGAAGGCCCGCGGCGAAGGCGGCGACCATGGGCGGGTGCTCGGACCCGGCCGGCGGCTGCCAGCCGGCCTTCACCTTTTCCGTGGCGACATCCATGCCGAATTTGGGGCTGGCAGTGCTGCCGGTGGCCTGGGGATAGCCGAAGAAGGCCTCGCCGATCAGTCCGGCGAGGCCGAGCCGCAATCCGCCCTCCCGGGTCATGCGGATGACGCCGAGCGCGGCGCGGCGGAGGGCGAAGGGGTCGCCCGAGCCGGTCGGCCGCTCGCCCACCGCGAAGAAGCCGACCAGCTGGTCCAGCTTGTCCGCCAGGGCCACCGCGACCGCGACCGGCTCGGAGGGCACCGCATCCCCGGGGCCGAGCGGCCGGTAATGGGCGCCGATCGCCTCGGCGAGGCGCGGGTCCTCGCCGTCGGCCAGGGCGTAGTAGCGGCCCATGATGCCCTGGACCTCGGGGAATTCGCCGACCATGCCCGTCGCCAGGTCGGCCTTGGCCAGCCGGCCCGCGCGGGCCGCCAGCGCCGGGTCGGCGCCGACATGCGGGGCGATCAGGCCGGCCAGGCGCTCCAGCCGCCGAACGCGCTCGCCCTGGGTGCCAAGCTTGGCATGGAAGACGACGTTCTCCAGCTTCGGCAGGAACGCCTCCAGCCGCTGCTTGCGGTCCTGGTCCCAGAAGAAGCGGGCATCGGCGAGGCGGGCGCGCAGCACGCGCTCATTCCCGGCGATGATGGCGGCGCCGCCATCCTCGGGGATGATGTTGGCGACCAGGGCGAAGCGCGGGGCGGCGCTGCCGTCTTTGTGGCGCAGCGCGAAGTAGCGCTGGTTCACCCGCATGGTGGTGCGCATGACCTCCGGGGGGAGGTCCATGAAGGCCGCGTCGATGGAGCCGAGCAGCGGCACCGGCCATTCGACCAGCCCAGCGACCTCGGCGAGCAGGCCGCGGTCGGGGACGACCTCCAGCCCCTCGCGGGCGGCGAGTTCGGCGATGCCGGATTCGATCAGCCGTTCGCGCTCGGCGGCGTCGGCGATGACGAAGCGCTCGCGCAGGCCGGATTCATACTCGGTGAAGGAGGCGACGGCGAAGGGCTCGGTGTCGACGAGGATGCGGTGGCCCTCGGTCAGGTCATCGGCGGCGATGCCGTGCACCTGGTCCTCGCCATGGGCGAGGGCGAAGCGGACAGGGCGGCCGTCGAACAGGCAGAGGACGCGCTGCAGGGGGCGGACCCAGGCGAAGTCGCTGCTGCCCCAGCGCATGGATTTCGGCCAGGGAAAGGCGCGCAGCACGGCGGGGACGGCGCGGGCGAGCAGGTCTTCCGCCAGCGTCACCTCGCCGGGCTTGGCGAGAACCCAGAAATCGCCCTCCTCCCGCAGTTGCTCGCGGGTCGCGCCGTGCTTGCGGAGGAAGCCTTCCAGCGCCTGGGGCGGGGCGTTGCGGCGGGGGCCGCGCTCCTCCTTGCCGGGCGTCTCGGCGCGGGCGGCCAACTCGCCGATGAGGGCGATGCGGCGGGGGCCGGAGAGCGGGCGCGGGGCCTCCGGCATCAGCGGGCGCAGCTCGACCTGGAGCAGGCGGGCGAAGTCCTCCGCGGCCCGGGCCTGCATGCGGGCCGGGATTTCCTCGGAGAAGAGCTCGATCAGGAGTTCAGGCATCGGTTACAGCGCCGCTTTCACATCGGTCCTGGCGAAGTCGTCGCCTTTGAAAAGGAGAGGCTCATTGCGGTGTCTGGCGAGGGCATAGGCGAAGCAGTCGCCGAGGTTGAGGCCTGCCGGATGCCGGCCCTTGCCGAAACGGCGCCAGCCATCCGCGGCCAGGGCAGCGTGTTCGGCGGTGAAGGAGACGACCTCGGCCTTGGCCTGGCCCAGCAATCGGCCGAGCCTATCCTCCATCGGCTGGCCGGTGCGTCCTTCGGCCACCATCGTAGCTTCCACCAGGGTCGCCGCGGAGATGGCGACCGTCGTCGCCGTCGTCAGGGCAGCGCCATAGAGCGCCGCATCCGGCTCATCGCGCAGGATCGCCATGAGGGCGGAGGTATCGACGATCACTTCGGCAGCCCATTCTCGTCATAAAAATCCGAATGGTCGCTGGTGCTGCCTGGCGGGAAGAGCTTCGACGCCTCCTTGCCGATCGCCATGATGGCCTCGAAGCGCCGCTGGCGCTCCTCGTCCCGTGCCGCAGTCTCGCGTTGCAGGCGCTCGTGGACGGCACGGCGGATAGCCTCGGTGGTGCTGGTGCCGATCAGCTCGGCCAGCGCCTTGGCCTCGGCGATCAGCGCCTCGTCCTTGATGTTCAGCTGGCCCATACGGGACTCCAGGGTAGATTGGGGAAAAACATTCTACCCTACCCCTCCCCCTTCAACCACGCCTCGCAGCAACCCTTCGCCAGCGCACGCACCCGGCCGATATAGGCGGCGCGCTCGGTCACGCTGATGGCGCCGCGGGCATCGAGCAGGTTGAAGCGGTGGCTGGCCTTGATGCACTGGTCGTAGGCCGGCATCGCCAAGCCCTGGGCGAGCAGTGCGGCGCACTCCTTCTCCGCATCCTCGAAGTGGCGGAACAGCATCGGCACGTCCGCGAACTCGAAATTGTGGGCGCTGTACTCGCGCTCGGCGCGGAGGAAGACCTCGCCGTACTTCACGCCCTCGTCGTTGAAGTCGAGGTCGTAGATGCTGTCCTTGCCCTGGAGGTACATCGCCAGCCGCTCGAGGCCGAGGGTCAGCTCGCAGCAGGGCACGGCGCAGGGGATGCCGCCCACCTGCTGGAAATAGGTGAACTGCGTCACCTCCATCCCGTCGCACCAGACCTCCCAGCCGAGGCCCCAGGCGCCGAGGGTCGGGCTCTCCCAGTCATCCTCGACGAAGCGGAAGTCGTGGACCTTGGGGTCCATCCCGAGCGCCCGGTAGGCGTCGAGCAGTAGGGATTGCGGGTCGCGCGGGCTCGGCTTCAGGATCACCTGGTACTGGTAGTAGTGCTGCAGCCGGTTGGGGTTCTCGCCATAGCGCCCGTCGGAGGGGCGGCGGCTCGGCTGGACATAGGCGGCCTTCCAGGGCTTGGGGCCGAGGGCGCGAAGCGTCGTCGCCGGGTGGAAGGTGCCGGCGCCGACCTCCATGTCATAGGGCTGCAGGATCAGGCAGCCCTGCGCCGACCAGAAGGCGTGCAGGCGAAGAATGATGTCCTGGAAGCTCGGGGGCTTCTGACGGAGGGTAGGTGCGGCCAGGCTCTGCATGCGGCGCCTTTTGCCACGGCCCCGCTCGCGAACCTAGTGGGCCGCCGGTCACAGCCCGAGGCGGGCCCAAGCGGCGCGGTCCTCGGCCGCGGCGACCAGCGCCTCGGCGGAGAGGCCGGGGAGCAGGCGGCGCAGCAGGGAGGGGCGGCGGGCGCCGAAGGGGACGAGCTTCGCCTTGGGGCCGAAGCGGCGGCGCGCCTCCTCCGCCGCATCGCCCAGGCGGTCGGCGAGGCCGAGTTCCACCGCACGGCGGCCGGGCCAGAAGCGGCCAGTGAACAGCTCCTCCACCGGGGCCTTGAGGCGGTCGCCGCGGCGGGACTCGACCCAGGCGCGGAACTCGCCATGCAGCTCGCCGAGCAGGGTGTCGAGCCGGGCGACATCCTCCGGGCGCTCGGGGACAAAGGGATCGAGGAAGCTCTTCTCGCTGCCGGCGGTGTGCATACGCCGCTCGATGCCGAGGCGCCGGATCGCCCTCTCGAAGCCGAAACCGGCGGCGATGACGCCGATGGAGCCAAGGATGGAGGCCGGGTCCGCCACGATCTCATCGGCGGCGCAGGCAATCCAGTAGCCGCCGGAGGCCGCGGCATCCTCGACGCAGGCGATGACGGGGAGCTTCTTCTCCTCCGCCAGCCGCCGGATGTGGCGGGCGATGAGGCTCGACTGCACCGGCGAGCCGCCGGGCGAGTTGATGACCAGGAAGACGGCGGCCGCCCGTTTCAGCGCGAAGGCGCGGTCGAGGACGGGGGCGATGCCGGCGAGGTTCAGGCCGCCGCCGAGGCCAGGGCGGGCAGCGATGGCGCCCTGGAGGCGGACGAGGGCGATGCGCGGGTCGCGGGAGAGGAAGGGGAGCGAGAGGGGCATGGGGCCAAGACATGCCCGTGGCGGCGCCGGTATCAAGCCCGCATGCCGGGGGGTTGTCCTTCGCGTCCGGCTTCGCCAGCCTGCCGGCGAGCAGGGAGGGCCGGGCGATGTTCGACTTCAAAGGCAAGCGGGTGGTGGTCTGCGGCGGCAGCCGAGGCATCGGGCGGTCGATCGCGCTCGGCTTCGCGCAGGCGGGGGCGGCGGTATCCATATGCGCCCGGAGCGCGGGGCCGCTGGAGGCGGCGCGGGCGGAGATCGCAGGGCATGGCGTCCAGGCTCATGCGGCAGGTTGCGACCTCGGCGACCGGGAGGCGGTGCGCGGCTATGTCGCCGCGGCGGCCGAGGCGCTCGGCGGCATCGACGTGCTGGTGAACAACGCCAGCGGCTTCGGCTCGCAGGATACCGAGGAACACTGGGCGCAGGGGCTCTCGGTCGATGTCATGGCGACGGTCCGGGCGACGCATGCTGCCCTGCCCTTCCTCGAGGCGGGGCGCGGCAGCATCATCAACGTCTCCTCCATCTCGGGCTACCGGCCCTCGGTGCGGACGCCAGCCTATGCGGCGGTGAAGGCATTGCTGATCAACTACACCACCTCCCAGGCCGCGATGTATGCGCCGAAGGGCATCCGGGTGAACGCCGTGGCGCCGGGCTCGATCGAATTCCCCGGCGGCTCCTGGGAGCAGCGGCGGACGAGCAATCCCGAACTGTACAACTCGATCCTCGGCAGCATCCCCTTCGGCCGGCTCGGCACGCCGGAGGAAGTCGCCAATGTGGCGATGTTCCTGGCGAGCCCGCTGGCCGGGTGGGTGACGGGGCAGACCGTCATCGTCGATGGCGGGCAGATGTTGTGAGCGACGCCGACCGCATCCTCGTCATCAACCCGAACTCATCCGTCTCCTGCACGCAGGGGATCGCTGCGGCGCTGGAGCGCTTCGGCGCGCTCGGGCGGTTCGATGTGGTGCGGCTGGCGGAGGGGCCGCCTGCCATCGCCAGCTGGCGGGATTGGCATTCGGTCGCCGAGCCGCTCTGCCGGCTGGTGGAGCGGGAGGAGGCGGCCGCCTATGTGGTCGCCTGCGTCTCGGACCCCGGGCTGGAAGCGGTGCGGAGCGTGACGCGGCGGCCGGTGCTCGGGATGTTCCGCAGCGCGGTTGCGGCGGCGATGACACGGGCGGAACGCTTCGGCGTCATCGGCTTCGTCGCGGCGAGCGAAGCACGGCAACGGCTGGCGCTGCGGGGGATGGGGGTGGAAGAGCGGCTGGCGGGATGGATTCCGCTCGACCTGCCGATGGAGGTGCTGACCGACCCGGAGGCGCCGCGGACGCGCATCCGCGAGGCAGCGCGGGCGCTGGCGGCGATGGGTGCGGGGGCAATCGTGCTGGGCTGCACCGGCATGGCCGGGCATGTCGCCGCGGCGGAGGATGCCGCGGGGCTCCCGGTGGTCGAGCCCTGCGCGGCGGCGGGGGCGATGGCGCTGCTGGCCACCGCCCCCGGTTAGCTCAGATGCCGGACTTCTGGCCGCTGGTCTCGAGCTGGATGTACCGCTGGACCGTCTGCGGAAGGTTCTGGCCGACGAACTCGGCCATCTGCACCTCCTCCTGCAGGCTCTGCTGCAACAGGCCGAGGCCCTCCTGGTCACCCGCCGCCTGCGCCATCTCCATAAGGGCGCGATAGGACGCGATCTCGAAATGCTCGAAGGCGTAGTTGGCGAAGGTGTTCTTCAGGATCTCGTCCTGCATCGGGGCGTGCGCCATGGCGGCGAGGTTGCCCATCAGCCCGGTGCCGAAATCCTTCAGCGCGGAGTGGCTGGTGCCGTGACGCTCGAGGATCTGCTCCAGGCGCTGGGCCTGGGTGCGGCTCTCCTCGACATGCGACTTCATACGCGCCGCCATCTCGGGGTAGTTCTCGATCCGCTCGATCTGGCGCTCGAGCAGCTGAACCGCCTGCGTCTCGAGGGCATGGGCGTTCTTCAGCCCGGTGATGTAGATGTCCTGGGCGCTGCTTGCCATGGAGTGTCTCCTGTGTTTCCTGCGCAAGGAACAGCGCCGGGCAGGGGGCGGTTCCCGGGACGGCGGGACCGTTCCGGTGGCATGCCTTATCGCCTGGGAACGCGGGGCGGGGCTACGGCGCTCTGCCGGGCATGGAAAAGGACAGCCCGATGCGGTGGGACGCGACGACCTCCGGCGGCGACAAGGCGCCGCGCTTCGTACCGGCGCCGCTCGGCACGGCACTCGGCCGTGGCGTCCGCAACCGCTGCCCCTATTGCGGCGTCGGCCGGGTCTTCGCCGGCTACCTGACGCTGGTGCCGGAATGCAGCAACTGCCACGCTCCGCTTGCCCGGCTGCGGGCGGATGACGCGCCGCCCTACTTTGTCATCTTCCTCGTCGGACACCTGCTGGTGCCGCCCGTCTTCTGGGTGGAGAAGGCCTATGAGCCGCCGATGTGGCTTCACATGGTCATTTGGTTGCCTCTCTTCACCATCCTCTGCATCCTGTTGCTGCGGCCCATCAAGGGCGCGGTGGTGGGGTGGATGAGCACGCTCGGGATCGTCTCGGTCGAGGATGATGACGACGAGAAGGAGGCGCCGGCCGCGGCGGCACCCCCGCTGCACGGATTGCCCGACCGGAATGCCTGAGGACGAAACGCCGGCGCGGCGCATCGCCCGGCTGGACTTGCCGGATGCCAGCCCCCTCCCCTCGGCCTATGCCGAGGCGGACCGGCACCAGGCCGTGCAGGACCTGCTGGCCGGGAACAGCTTCGACCCGCATGGGGTGCCGGGCGGGCCCTTCGTGCTCAATCTCTGCGTGCGCGATGGGCGGCTGGTCTTCGATATCCGCGACGAAGCGGATACCCCGGTACGGGCGGTGGCGCTGGCGCTCGGGCCCTTTCGGCGGCTGATCAAGGACTACCACATGATCGTCCAGAGCCACGAGCAGGCGGTCAGCGAGGGCGGGCACGAGGCGCGCATCCAGGCCATCGACATGGGCCGGCGCGGGCTGCACAACGAGGGCGCGGCGCTGCTGGAAGAGCGTCTGGAGGGCCGGATCGGCCTCGATTTCGAAACGGCGCGGCGGCTCTTCACCCTGGTCTGCGCGCTGCACCAGCGGATTTAGCAGGCACTCTCATCCATGAAGATCAACGGCACCCCCTATCGCAGCGTCTGGGTGGACCCCGATGATGGCTGGTCCATCCGCATCTTCGACCAGACCAGGCTGCCCTGGTCGGTCGATATCCTCCGCCTCACCACCTGGGAGGAGGCGGCGCATGCGATCCGCTCCATGCAGGTGCGCGGGGCGCCGCTGATCGGCGCGGTCGCCGCCTATGGCGTGGCGCTGGCCATGCGGGGCGACCCTGCCTCGCTCGACCAGGTGCTGCCCGCGCTGAATGCGACCCGGCCGACGGCGATCAACCTGCGCTGGGCGCTCGACCGGCAGCGGGCGGCGCTGCACAACCTGCCCGTCGAGGCGCGGGCGGAGGCGGCCTACGCCGAAGCGGCGGCCATCGCCGACGATGATGCGGAGACCTGCCGGCGCATCGGCGAGAATGGGCTGCCGCTGCTCGCCGAGGTCGCGGCGCGGAAGGGCAAGGTTAATGTGCTGACCCATTGCAATGCCGGCTGGCTGGCAACCGTCGATTGGGGCACGGCGCTCGCCCCGATCTACATGGCGCATGACGCGGGCCATGACGTGCATGTCTGGGTGGACGAGACCCGGCCGCGCAACCAGGGCGCGGCGCTGACCGCCTTCGAACTCGGCGCGCATGGCGTGCCGCACACCGTCATCGCCGACAATGCCGGCGGGCACCTGATGCAGCATGGCGAGGTGGATCTCTGCATCGTCGGCACCGACCGGGTGACGCGGCAGGGCGACGTCGCCAACAAGATCGGCACCTATTTGAAGGCGCTGGCGGCGCGGGACAACGACATCCCCTTCTGGGTGGCGCTGCCGCATTCGACGCTGGACTGGCGGGTGCGGGACGGCGTGGCCGAAATCCCGATCGAGGAGCGCAGCGGGGCCGAGGTGACGGAGCTGACCGGCCGCACCGCGGATGGACGGATCGAGACGGTGCGGGTCGTCGCCGAGGGCAGCGCCGCGGCCAACCCGGCCTTCGACGTGACACCGGCACGGCTGGTGACGGGGCTCATCACCGAGCGCGGGCGGTGCGAAGCCAGCGAGGCAGGGCTCACCGCCATGTATCCGGAATTCACCGAACAATAGAAAACCGGGCAAGCTGCTTCATCCGGCCCAGGCTGAATTGTAGCCGACCTGAAACCTGAACATCATCCTCCGGCTATACGGCGGCGGCATGGTCCGCCGCCGCATGGCTTGGGGGTTGTGGATGATGCGTAAGGCCCGAATTCTGGCAGCAGGTAGTGTTCTTCTTGCGGTGGCGGCACAGCCTGCCCGGGCGCAGGATGCTGCGCGGATGGAAGCGATCGAGCGGCAGATCCGGTCGTTGCAGGGCGAGTTGACCCGCATGCGGCGCGACATGCAGGTGCGCGAGACCGAGACCCGGGCGGCCAAGCAGGACGCCGCGCAGGCCCGCTCCGAGGCGCAGGCCGCGCAGCGCCAGATCGAAACCGCGCAGCGTCAGGTCGAGGCCGCGCCGCGTGTCACCGCGCAGCCGCCGGCCGACCAGGTGCGCATCGGCTTCCCAAGCAACCGGCCGACCATCACCTCCGCCGACGGCCGCTTCAGCGCCTATCTCGGCGCGCAATTCCAGTACGACATCGGTGGCGCTCTCCAGGGCGACCGCACCGCGGGAGCGCCACGGCTCAACTCCTTCGGCGAGAACCTTCGCCGCGGCCGACTGTATTTCGGCTTCAAGTACGACGATCTGCTGCTGAGCGTGACGCCCGATTTCGGCGGCTCGCCCGATGGCACGCCGTCGCTCTACGAGGCCAACCTTACTTGGACGCCGATCCGGCCATTGGCGCTGACGGTCGGCTACTACAAGCCCTATTACGGCCTGGCCGATTCCATGAGCTCGAACGACTTCCTGTTCCTCGAGCGGCCGAGCATCATGGAGATCGCCCGCAACATCACGGCCGGTGACGCTCGTGCCTCGGTCGGCGGACGCTGGGCGGCGAATCGCTGGTTTGCCGCCGGCTATTTCACCGGCGACGTCGCTGGCTCGAACAGCACCACCCAGGCCACCAGCGGGCAAACCGGCTTCGTCGGCCGCGTGGCCGGCCGGCCCTACACCGATGCCGACACCGACCTGCATGTCGGCATCACCGGCTCCTACGCCTTCGACCTGCGGCGGCAGGCGGATGGCCAGACGCTCCGCCTGCGCGACCGGCCGGAATGGCGCGCCGGCGATCCTTCCACCCGGCTGATCGATACCGGGAACCTGGCGGCCGACAATGCCAGCGCCTGGGGCCCCGAGTTCGGCGTGCGCTGGCGCAACTTCATGCTGCAAGGCGAGTACCAGCAGATCAATGTGGCGCAGGCCCAGGCCAGCGGCGCGCTGCGGCCCGACCTGACCTTCGATGGCGGCTATGTCGAGGCGAGCTGGGTCATGACCGGCGAGCCGCGGCGCTACAGCACCTCCTCCGCCGCCTTTGGCCGGCCCAACCCCGCGCGCCCCTTTGACTTCAGCGGCGGCGGCTGGGGTGCCTGGGAGCTGATGGCCCGCTACAGCGTCGCCGACCTGAACGACAAGGTCACCCGCGGCCAGGCGCAGGCGGCGACTGGCGGCGTCCATGGCGGCCGGCAGGAGGTGGTGGGCCTGGGCCTGTCCTGGTACCCGACCAACTTCCTGCGCTTCATGCTCGATTGGAACATCGTCAACGTGGACCGGCTGAACACCGCCGGCACCCAGCAGATCGGCGACCGCTTCCACACGATCGGGCTGCGGTCGCAGATGGCGTTCTGATCCGTGCCGCGACGGCCTCAGCGGCCGTAGAGGGCCGGGACCGGGTGGCGGTCCCGGCTGGTGCGCTCCAGCATCATCAGCCCCGCGATCAGCATGCCACCGGCGCCGCAGGCCGCCCAGAAAGCCAGCATCGGCGGCACGCGGCCGGGGGCGAAGGCATCGGACAGCAGCAGGGCGACCAAGGCCGAGATCACGGCCAGGGAGGCACCGATCAGGCTGCAGGCGATCCGTTGCATGCTCTGTTGCTCCATTCGTCCTGGGCCATGCGGCCCGTGTGACGATAAGAACACCCGAGCCTTGGCAGCTTCTGGCCGGCCGTGGGGCGATTTCGTGGCAAGCCCCCCGGTTGCGCCGCAGCAAGGAATGCGGGATCGTGCCGCCCCGTCGCCTGCCGGGAGCCCCTCATCCATGATCCGTGCCTTCCTCGCCGCCTTGCTGGGCGCCGGCCTGCTGGCCTCGCCGGCCCTCGCCCAGACCACCGTCGGGGCGCCTGCCGGCAGCCAGCCGCCGCTGCGCTGCGCGGTGGATGGCACCTTCGCGCCGCATGCCTTCCCGAGCCTCCAGGGCGGGGTGCAGGGCTTCCAGATCGACCTGTTCGATGCCGTGGCGAAGCGGCTGGGGCGGCAGCTCGTCGTCGACAGCGCCAGCTTCTCCGGCCTCATCCCGGCGATGAATGCGGGCCGTTACGACTTCCTCTGCGCGCCCGTAACGGTGACGGAGGAGCGGGCGCGCAGCCTGCTCTTTACCGAGGGCTATCTCTGGACCGAGTTGCAATTCGGCATCAGGCGCGGCACCACGCCGATCCGCTCGGAAGAGGACCTGCGCGGCAAGACGGTCAGCGTGAACAAGGGCACGCCCTATGAGCAATGGGTGCGCAACAACGCCGAGCGGCTGGGGCTGACGCTGCTCGCCTTCGACAGCCAGCCGGATGCGGTGCAGGCGGTGCTGCAGGGCCGGGCCTATGCCAACCTCTCGGGCAACACGGTGATCAAGTACTCGGCGGCGCGCACGCCGCAGTTCATCGCCGACTTCGCGCTGCCCGGCACGCGCTTCCACTGGGGGACGCCGACGCGGCAGGACAACACGGCGATGCGGGCGCAGCTTGAGGAAGCGATCGAATGCCTCAAGAAGGACGGCACCATTGCGCGGCTCTCCGAGAAGTGGTTCGGCGCCGCACCGAAGGAGGACGATGCGGAGCGCGTCCCCTTCCCCGGATATGGCCCGCCCGGCCTGCCGGGCTATGACGCGACGCCGGTGCGCGCGGCCTGCGGGTGAGCGCCGCGATCGTCGAGGCGCGCGGCGTCCACAAGTATTTCGGCGGCCTGCATGTGCTGAAGGGCGTCGATCTCGCGGTGCGGGAGCGCGAGCTGGTCTTCGTCATCGGGCCGAGCGGCTCCGGGAAGTCGACGCTGCTGCGCTGCCTCAACCGGCTGGAGGAGCCAAGCGACGGAAGCATCACGGTGGACGGCATCGACATGCTCGACCGCCGCACCGACATCAACAAGGCGCGGCAGCGGATCGGGATGGTCTTCCAGTCCTTCAACCTCTACCCGCATATGACGGCGCTCGGGAATGTGGCGCTGGCCTTGCGCCGGGTGCAGGGGATGTCGCGGGCGGCGGCGGAAGCGCGGGCGCGGCAGGCGCTGGAGCGGGTGCATCTGGCGGACCGTGCCGGGCATTACCCGGGCCAGCTCTCGGGCGGGCAGCAGCAGCGCGTCGCCATCGCGCGGGCCATCGCGCTCGAGCCTCGCGTGATGCTGTTCGACGAGCCAACCTCGGCGCTCGACCCGGAACTGGTCGGCGGCGTGCTCCAGGCGATGCGGGAGCTGCGGGAGAGTGGGATGACCATGGTCGTCGTCAGCCACGAGATGGGCTTCGCCCGCGCGGCGGCGGACCGGGTGGTATTCATGGATGGCGGGCGCATCGTCGAGGAGGGTCCGCCCGAGGCGATCTTCGGCAACCCGCAGCAGGAGCGGACGCGCGCCTTCATCGGCCAGATCGAGCGGCACTGACCCGTGACCAATTGGGACCGCTTCCTCGACAGCTTCTTCAACGCGCGCGTGGCCGCCGAGTACCTGCCGAAGATCATCGAGGGCTTCTGGCTCACCATCCTGCTCGCCGCCTGCATCATCCTGGCCGGGGTCGCGGCGGGGCTGGCGCTGGCGGTGCTGCGGAGCCTCGGCATCCGGGTGCTGAACTGGGCGATCATCTTCGTTGTCGACCTGTTCCGGGCGCTGCCGCCGCTGGTCATTATCGCGCTGCTCTATTTTGGGCTGCCGGCGGCGGGGCTGTCGCTCTCCGGCTTCGCGGCGGCCTGGCTGGCGCTCTCGCTGGTGCTGATGGCCTTCACCGAGGAGATCTTCTGGGCCGGCATCACCGCCGTGCCCAAGGGCCAGTGGGAAGCGGCGCGGAGCACGGGGCTTGGCTTCCTCGACACCTTCACCCTGGTCGTGCTGCCGCAGGCGGTGCGGATGGTGATCCCGCCGCTGACCAACCGCACCATCGCCATCACCAAGGGGACGGCGCTGGCCTCCGTCGTCGCGGTGCAGGAGATATTGGGCGCGGCGCAGGCGGGCGTCTCCTTCAGCTTCAACCCGACGCCGTTGACGCTCGGGGCGGTCGCCTATCTCGTGCTGTTCCTGCCCGTCGTGATCCTCGGCCGCTGGGTCGAGACGCGCTTCGCCTGGAAGCGTTGAGCCATGTCGTTTGATGACTTCCTCCAGGCCTTCTTCTCGCTCGAGATATTGCAGCAGGCCTGGCCGATCCTCTGGGCGGGGCTGCTCAACACGCTGCTGCTCTCGGTCGTGGTGGTGCCGCTCGGCTTCCTCGGCGGGCTGATCCTCGCCCTGCTCGGCACGGTGCACAGCCGCTGGGTGCGCTGGCCGCTGATCGCCTGGGTGGACCTGTTCCGCTCGCTGCCGCCGCTGGTGCTGCTGGTCTTCGTCTATGCCGGGCTGCCCTTCGCCGGGCTCGAGGTCACGGCGCTGACGGCGGTGGCCATTGGCTTCTTCCTCAATACCGGCGCCTATTACGGCGAGATCCTGCGCGCCGGCATCGAGAGCGTGCCGCGCGGGCAGGTGGAGGCGGCGCGCTGCACCGGCCTCACCGCGGCGCAGGCGATGGCGCATGTCGTGCTGCCGCAGGCAGTGCGGAATGTGCTGCCGGACCTCATCTCCAACACGCTGGAGGTGGTGAAGCTCACCTCCATCGCCTCGGTGGTGGCGCTGCCGGAACTGCTCTTCCAAGCGCGGCAGGCGCAGAGCGTGACCTACAACGCGACGCCGATCATGGCGGCGGCGGTGATCTACTTCATCCTGCTCTGGCCGGTGGTGCGGCTGCTCTCGCGGCTGGAGAACCGGCAGATGGCTGGGCGGCGGTAGTCCCCGCCGTCAGCCGCCTGCTCATCCCGTCCGTTCGTGGGTGGTGCCCCTGGGCGGACAGATGACTAAGGTCCGCTGGGCAGTGTCCGCAGATAGGCCACGATATCCGAGAGGTCGTCGGGGCTGACGCGGGCATAGTAGCCAAAGGCCATCGGCGGGCTGAGCTGGTGACCGTCCGCGGAGATGCCCTGCGTGATGGCACGGAAGATCTGTGCCTCGGTCCAGTCACCGATGGCCCTCGGAGTGATGTCGCGCGGCACGACCTGCCCCAGCGGCGAGGCCATCGGCGGGCCGCCGGTGCCCGCCCGGCTCCAGTCGCGCCGCCCGTCGGGCCCGATCGGGCTGTGACATTCGATGCAATGGCCGAGCGGCCCGGCAAGATAGGCGCCGCGGGAAACCGGATTGTCGGCCGGCATCGACACGGTCCCGACCGGCGGCCCGTAGGAGGGCGGCAGCGGGATCTGGAAGCTCGACTTCCCTGTCGCGTTCCGCACCGGCGGCACGCTGCGGAGATAGGCGACCATGGCGACGAGGTCGCGGTCGGCGATGCCGCGGTAGAGTTCGATCGGCATGGGCGGGCCGATCAGGCTGCCATCCGGCCGCCGCCCCTCGCGGATGGCGAGCGCGATCTGCGCATCGGTCCAGCGGCCGATGCCGGTCTCGGTGTCGGGCGTGATGTTGGGGACAACGGCACGGAACAGCCCCGGCTCCTCGATGACCAGGCCGCCGGCCAGCGCCATGCCCGGCACCTCGCCGGACGGGCCCTTCGGCGTGTGGCAGTTGCCGCAGGCGGCAATCCCCTCGACCAGGTAGCGGCCGCGCTCCAGCAGGGCGGCCTCCTGTGCCAGGGCCTGGCCGCCGAGCAGCAGGGCCAGGCCCCATCCAAGCCAGAACCGCATCCTTCCGCCTCCCTATTGGTCCGGCCAGGAGAGCAAGGACGATGCACCGGCGCAACCGGTGCGGCGGTCATCTACTTCACGGCATAGACATCGTAGGTCGGCCCGCTCGGCGGCCGCTGGCCGATGCCGATGGCGAGGATGCGATTGAGCCAGGCAAGCGGCGCGGCGCCGGTCTCGAAGCGGATGGCGGTGCGGAAATAGTACTCGGCCGGGTCCACCGCCTCGCCGGCATTCAGCCGCGCCAGCACCTCGGGCGCCGCGGTGCGGATGCCGCTGTAATGCATGAAGATGTGGTGGCCTTCGGCGGATTTGACGGTCAGCCGCACATCCATATGCGCCGTGCCGTCCGGATCGACGCGCAGCCAGTCGGCGGCGGTGCCGGGCAGGATCTCGCCGGTCAGCGCCGGGCCCTCGATGCGGCCGCCGGTGACGGGGACGATGCGGAGATCGCCGGTCCGTGTCGCGCCCACAGGCTGGGGTGCGCCGACCGTAAGGGTGGCGCGGAAGAGGAATTCGCCGATCAGTGGCAGGGGTGTCATGGCCTTGTCCTCCTTATCGTTGCCGCCAGGGCAGGCCCTCGGCCTTCCAGCCGGCGAGCTGGCCGCGATGCCCCTCCTCGTCGGGCGGGCCCTCGAAGCCGTCGGCGACGTTGAAGGCATGCGGGAAGCCCATGCTCTGCGCAGCCTGCCCGGCGGCGAGGCTGCGGACGCCGGAGCGGCAGATGAAGTAGAGGCGGTTCTCCGCCGTCAGCCCAGCCTTGCGCATCTGCTCGGCGAAGGCGCCGTTCACCTGCATGGAGGGATAGACCTGCCAGGGGATGAGCAGGAGTTGCTTGCCCGTCTCGGTGATGTCTGGCAGGCCGACGAAATTCCATTCCGCGTCAGTGCGGACATCGATGAGGATGGCGGCGGGGTCCTGGACCAGCGTCTCCCAGGTGTCGCGGGGGCGGATATCGGGCACACCGGGCATGCGGCGTCTCCTCTGCACGGGGTTCGGGCGGAGCATGGGCGGCCTGCCGGCGGAGGGCAATCCAGCTTCCCGATTGACCGGCCCGGCCCGAGGTCCGACCATTCCGGCATGGACGCCCCGATCCGCCTCGGCATGCTCACCCCCTCCTCCAACACCGTGCTCGAGCCGGTGACGGCGGCGATGCTCGCCGGGCTGCCAGGGGTGACGGCGCATTTCGCCCGGATCCGGGTGGTGGCGATCGGGCTCGATGCCGGGTCGCGAGCACAATTCGACGCAAGGCCGATGCTGGAGGCGGCGGGGCTGCTGGCGGATGCCAAGGTGCATGCGATCTGCTGGAACGGCACCTCCGGCGCCTGGCTCGGGCTGGAGCAGGATCGGGCGATCTGCGAGGCCATCACCCGGGCGACTGGCATACCGGCGGTGACGGCGACGCTGGCGCTGATGGAAGCACTGGCCCTGCTGGGCGCGCGGCGGATCGGGCTGGTGACGCCCTATCTCGGCACGGTGCAGCAAGCGATTGTCGCGCGCTGGACCGAGGACGGGCTCGATGTGGTGGCGGAGCGGCACCTGGAGGATCCTGGCAATTTCAGCTTCGCCGAGCACACGGAAGAGCTGGTCGCGCGGCTGGTGCGGGAGGTCGCGCAGGCGAAGCCGGAGGCGATCACCATCCACTGCACCAATTTCCGTGGGGCTGGCGCCGCCGCGGCGTTGGAGGCGGAGACGGGCATCCCGGTGCTGGACAGCATCGCCGTGGCGCTCTGGGGCGCCCTGCGGACAGCCGGGGCGCGAGGGGCGGGGCTGGCGCCCTGGGGGCAGCTCTTCAGTCTCGGTGAATTGTCTTAAAAATATTAAAAATCTCTTTTTTAGTGAATGGCGAGTTAACGCCGGCCTTACTCATTCCGGCAGGAGCACGCCCGATTCCAGCATCCTTCTCCGTGCCGAGCCCTGGCGCAGCGGTCGCCCGCTGCTGCTCACCTACAGCTTCGCGCATGACGGGCTGGACGACATCGGAAACCGCCTGGAGGATGACGGCTGGGGGCCTTCAACCTGCAACAGCAGGCGGCGGCACGGCTAGCGCTCTCGTGCTGGGCGGCGGATACGGGGCTTTCCTTCCTCGAAGTGCCGGATACGCTGGGTGGGGCCGGGATCGACCTGCGCTTTCGGCTGGAGACGATGAGCTTCGGCGTACTCGGCCAGGCGACGGGACCCGGCGATGGAGACATCGTCCTCAGCCTCAACCTGTTCAGGAGCGATGCGCTGGCGCCGAGCGCGACGCGGGTCGGCTTCGCCGTGCTGCTGCACGAGATCGGTCATGCGATCGGCCTCGACCACCCGGACGAGGTACCGGGGGCGACGCGCGACCTGACGGTGATGGCGGATGTCAGCGGCCGCCTGCCGCAGCCGGGCGCGCCGCGGCCGCTCGACCAGGCGGCGGCGGAGACACTCTACGGGACGGAGGCGGCGGAGCGGACGCAAGGCCTCGCCTGGTCCTGGCAGGACGGGGCGGTGCATGGCACGGGGACGGCGGGCGACGACCGCATCCAGGGCACCGACCTGCCGAACCTGCTGAGGGGCGGAGCCGCGGACGATACGCTCATCGGCGGCGCCGGCGATGACACGCTGGTCGGCGGTGCGGCAATGACACGCTGATCGGCGGCATGGGGCGGGATGTGGCGCGCTACGACCATGCCAGCAGCCAAGTGGTGGTCAACACCGCCGCCGGCACCGTCGCGGCGCCCGATGGCACCGACTATCTGCAGGGAATCGAGGTCATCGCCTTCACCGACGGGCAGGTGGTGATGGATGCCGACGACCCGGCGGCGCTGGTCATGCGGCTCTATCGCGTGGCGCTGGACCGGCTGCCGGATACGACCGGCCTTGCCCATTGGACGCTGGCGTTGGAGCAGGGGGCGGCAGCGACTTCGGTCGCGGCGGGCCTCCTTTAACAGCCGGGAATTCACCGATCTCTACGGCGTGCTGAACGATGCGGGCTTCGCCCGGCTGGTGGCCTCGCATCTCGGCGCGCCGGACCTGGCTTGGGACGTGCTCGATGCCCTCGCCGGCGGGGCGAGCCGGGAGCAGGCGTTGGTCGATCTGGCTGATGGCTGGGCGGCGCGGCGAGCGACGGCGGCGGACCTCGCCGCCGGCCTTTGGGACGTGCGTGGCACGGCGGAGGAGGTGGCGGGACTCTATCGCCTCGCTCTCGGCCACGCGCCGTCGCCCGAGGCATGGACGCAATGGACCACACTGATGGCTGAGGGCGCGTCGGCTCTGGAGCTGGCGGTACAATTCCTTGAAGCCTCCGAGATGCAGGACATGGCGCCGGCGGCGCTGCTGCCGCTGCTGCTGGAGCACGGTCTGGGCCATGCACCGAGCGCGGCGGAGCTGGCGCCCTGGGCGGCGAAGCTGGCGGCTGGGCTGGATGCGCTGGGGCTGCTGGTGGCGCTCGCCGAAGGGCTTCCGGAGCAGCACTGGATGACCGTCAGCGTGGATGGGGTTCTGTTCGACTGAGCATCTTGCCGTAAGGGATGTTATAACATAACGTCTCCCTATGAGACGTACCCTTGCGCTGCCCATCGCCCTGCTCGCCCCCGTCCCCGCCATTGGGCAGGATGCGCCCGTGGCAGTGCTGCCGGAGATGGTGGTGGAGGCGCAGCGCGCCGCCGCCGCGCGGCAGGGCATCCTCGCCCGCTTCGGCGCGCGCGAGGTGACGGTAGATCGGGAGACCATCGAGGGCCTGCCGGGCGGCGCGAACCAGCCGCTCAACCAGATCCTGCTGCAAACGCCGGGCGTGGTGCAGGACGGGCTTGGCGACATCCATATCCGCGGCGAGCATCGCAACCTGCAATACCGGCTGAACGGGGTGCAGCTGCCGGAAGGGATCAGCGGCTTCGCCCAGGTCTTCGATGCGCGGTCGCTGCGCAGCGTCTCCGTGCTGACGGGCGCCTTGCCCGCGCAGTTCGGCTTCCGCACCAATGCGGTGATCGATCTCGAGACGCGGACGGGCGCGCTCGACCCGGGCGGCAGCATCGGCGTCTATGGCGGGGCACGTGGTACGATCCAGCCGCATGCAAGTTGGGCGGGCCTCGTCGGGCCATGGGATGTCTTCGTCGCTGGGAGCTTCCTGCGCAGCGACCAGGGCATCGACAACCCGACCAGCTCCTGGCGCGCCATCAACGGCAACACGCAGCAGACCCGCGGCCTGGCCTATGCGGCGCGGCAGCTCGACGACACGACGCGGCTCTCGCTCATCGCTGGCACTTCGCTCAGCCGGTTCCGCATTCCGGTGACGCGGGGGCAGGAGCCGGCCTTCACCGCCTTCGGCGCCTCCGATTTCGACAGCGCCGATCTGCGCGCGCGGCAATGGGAGCGCAACTGGTACGGCGTCGCCGCCTTGCAGAAGTCCTATGGCGATGTCGATGTCCAGATCGCGCCCTTCGTGCGCTATTCCTCCATCCACTACGTGCCGAGCACCGTGGGCGAGACGGTGTTCAACGGCAGCGCGGCGGATGTCTTCCGCGCCAGCATGGCGATGGGCGTGCAGGGCGATGCGGCCTGGCGAGTCGCGGCGAACCACACCATCCGAATCGGCGTCCAGGCGCAGGGCGAGCGCGCGCGGTTCCGCAGCACCACCACCGCCCTGCCCCTCGATGCCGATGGCGCGCCAGTGGATGATCCCTTCACCATCGGCGACCGCTACGGGCGCACCGGCTGGCTCTATGGCGGCTATGTGCAGGACGAGTGGCGGATCACGCCGCGGCTGACGCTCAATCTCGGCGTCCGCTGGGACCAGATGGTGCAGTTCGTTACCGCCGGGCAGCTCTCGCCGCGCGTCAACTTGGTCTGGAAGCCGGGCGACACGACGACCATCCATGCCGGCTATGCGCGCACCTTCACCCCGCCGCAATTCGAGCTGGTGCAGGCAGGCGCCATCACCCGGTACGAGGGCACGACGGCAGCGCCCTTCAGCCTGGAGAACGGCCTCGCCCGGCCGGAGCGCGCCCATCGCTTCGATGTCGGCATCTCGCAGCGCATCGGGCCACGGCTGACGCTCGGCGTCGATGCCTATTACAAATCCGTTCGCGACCTGCTGGATTTCGGCCAGTTCGGTGCGGCGCCGATCTTCACGCCATTCAACTTCCGCCAGGGCCGCGTCTATGGCGTGGAATTCTCCGGCAACTGGCGCGGCGACCGCTGGCTGGCCTATGCCAACCTGGCCTTGAGCCGCTCCGTCGGGCGCGACCTGCGCTCGGGGCAATTCGCCATCGAGCCGGATGAGCTGGCCTATATCGCCGGCAAGTATGTGCGGACGGACCACGACCAACTCATCACCGGGTCGGCCGGGGCGATCTGGAACGCTTGGGAGGGCGGGCGGCTCTCCGCCTCCATGCTCTATGGCAGCGGGCTTAGGAAGGGCTTCGCGGCGACGGAGAAGGTCGATCCCTATGCGACGTTCAATCTTGGGCTGAGCCAGGAATTCACCGGGCCGGATCGCGGGCGGTGGACGGCGCGGATCGACCTGATCAACGTCTTCGACTCGATCTACCAGTTGCGCGACGGCACGGGCATCGGGCTCGGCGCGCCGCAATACGGGGTGCGGCGGGGCGTCTTCGCCGGGCTGAGCCGCAACTTCTAGCGGCAGCGGCGGGTGGGAGCTAGGCTTCCCCCATGGCCGAAACCGCGCAGCCGAAGCGACCGCCCCTCTGGCTGCTGGCCTTCATCACCCTCAGCGGCACGATGGCGATGCATATCTTCGTGCCGGCCCTGCCGGAGGCCGGGCGCGACCTCGGCGCCGGAGCCGGGGCGATGCAGATGACCATCAGCCTCTACATCCTCGGCCTCGCCTTCGGGCAGCTCGCCTATGGGCCGCTCGCCGATGCGTTGGGGCGGCGGCCGGTGCTGATGGCGGGACTCACCATTTATGCGTTGGCCGGGCTGGCGGCGGCGCTGGCGCCGAATGCCGGGGCGCTGGTGGTGGCGCGACTGTTCCAGGCGCTCGGCGGCTGCGCCGGGCTGGTGCTGGGGCGGGCCATGGTGCGCGACACGGCGGGGCCGGACGAGACGGTGCGGCGCCTCGCCCTGCTGACGCTCATGATGCTGGTCGGGCCGGGCCTCGCGCCGGTGCTGGGCGGGGCACTGGCCGCGACCCTCGGCTGGCGTGCGATCTTCCTGTTGCTGGCGGCGATGGGGGCGCTAGGCATCGCCCTCTGCTGGCGGCTGTTGCCAGAGACGGGCGGGCGCGCCGGGCCAGTGAACCCGCGCCTGCTGGGGCGCGAGTACCGGGCGCTGGTCGGCTCGCGCGCCTTCCTCGGCCTCGCCATCGGCGGGGGCTGTGCGACGACCTCCTTCTACGCCTTCGTCGCCGCGGCGCCCTTCATCCTGACCGGAGAGTTGCACCGGCCGCCGCAGGAGGTGGGGCTCTGCCTCGGCCTCATCATCCTCGGCATGGCGGCCGGTAACCTGATGACCGGGCGGCTGGTCGCACGCTTTGGCACGGAGCGGCTGCTGCTCGGGGCGAATGCGCTGAGCGGCGCGGCGGCGCTAGGCTTCTTCGGGATGGTGCTGGCGGGGCGGCTCAGCCTGGTGCCGATGCTCGGGCTGATGCTGGTCTTCACCCTTGGCATCGGCATGGCGAGCCCGGCGGCGCTGGCGCGGGCGGTGAGCGTCAACCCGAAGGTGATCGGCTCCGCCTCGGGCCTGTACGGCTTCGCGCAGATGGGGGTCGGTGCGCTCTGCACGGCGCTGGCGGGGCTGGGACCGGACCCGGCACTGGCTGCCTCGGCGGTGCTGGCAGGAGCTAGCTTGCTCGCGCAACTCGCCTTCCGCATCGCCCTGCGGAGACGCTAGTGTCCTGGCCGCGAAATGCTTCGGATTCCGTTCCAGGCCACCAGCCATCGTTCTCACTGGCTTACCTGTCCCTTGCGTTCGCCTTGGCTCATAGAAGCCGCTCTGGCCGTTTGTTCGATCGGGCAAATTGCTTAGGTCGGGGGTTCCAGCTGGGCGGTCGCCAACCGTTCCGGCGGTTTGGGCAAGATTGGCATGTGTCCTATCCATCCCTAGTGTTGGGTGGATGCTTTCCCCGACGACGATGAACGTATCGGTCACCTCGGAACTCGCGGCCCTCGCCCAAGGGGGGGGTGCGACAGGCCGCTACCGCAGCGCGGGCGGGATGGGCGGCGCCGCCTTGCGCCCCCTCAAGGAGACGGAACGCGACCGGAATCCACCTTCGGTTCCGCACGCCAAGGCGTCGCGTCGGGGACGGGCCGATGGACGCTGAGACCTGGCCCGGCTTCCCCGCCGCGCAAGGCGAGATGGCCGATCGCCTCCGCGCCCACAACTGGGCGGCGACGCCGCTCGGGCCGATCGGGCGCTGGCCGCAGAGCCTGCGGACGGCGGTCGACCTGATGCTCGCCGCGCGCCAGCCGGTCTACATCGCCTGGGGCCCCGAACTCATCTCCATCTTCAATGACGGCTACATTCCCATTCTCGGCAACAAGCATCCGACGGGTCTCGGCAAGCCCTATACGGAACTGTTCGCGGAGATCTGGCCGGAATACCGGCCAATGACCGCCGCGACGATGGCCGGCGAGGCACAGCACTTCGTCGACAAGCCTGTTGCCTTGGCGGGCCGGCCTGGCCTGCCGATGAGTTGGTTCACGTTCTCCTGGACGCCGCTGCGCGACGAGGCCGGCAAGATCGCCGGCATCTACTGCTCGGCGATCGAGACCACCGAAAAAGTCCTCGCCGAGCAAGCGCTCCGGGCCCGCAGCGAGCGGGAACTGCGCCGCAGCCAGACCGAGCGCGAGCGCCAGCGCCGCCTCTACGAGGCCATCCTGGGGAATACCCCGGACCTCGCCTACGTCTTCGATCTCGACCACCGCTTCATCTACGCCAACGAAGGCCTGCTGCGGATGTGGGGCCGGACCTGGGATGAGGCGATCGGCAAGACCTGCCTTGAGCTAGACTACCCGGACTGGCACGCGGCCATGCACGACCGCGAGATCGAGCAGGTCATCGCAACCAGGCAGCCGATCCGGGGCGAGGTGCCGTTCACGGGGACCTTTGGGCGCCGGATCTACGACTACATCTTCGTGCCGGTTCTCGACGCGGAGGGCCGGGTGGAGGCCGTCGCCGGGACGACGCGCGACGTCACGGAGAGCAGGCAGGCGGAGGAAGCCCTGCGCGAAAGCGAGACACGCTTCCGGGTGATGGCCGACGCTGTCCCGCAGATCATCTGGATCACCGATGCGGAGGGACGGACAGAGTTCTTCAATCGTCAATGGTCGGACTACACCGGCGCCCCCTACGAGCCGACGACGGCGGCGGAGGTTGCGGCCAACTTCGTTCATCCTGAAGACGCAGGATTGACGATGATGCGGTTCGAGGAGGCCCGGCGGACTGGCGGCACCTTCCTGGTCGAGCACCGCATTCGCTCGAAGAACGGCCAGTACCGCTGGTTCCTGGTCCGTGGCGAGCCCTACCGGCACCCCGGCACCGGCGAGATCGCCCGCTGGTTCGGGGCTTCGGTCGACATCCATGACCGTAAGGAGGCCGAGGCGGCACTGCGCGAGAGCGAGGCGCGCTGGCGCGGGCTGTTCGGGCGGATGCAGGAAGGCGTTGAGGTGGACGAGTTGGTCTACGATGCCGATGGGCGGGCCGTGGACTTTCGCTACCTCGAGGTCAATCCCGCCTGGGAGCGGCAGACCGGCCTGCTGCGGGAGGCCACGGTCGGCCGCCGCGGGAGCGAGATCTTCCCGGCGGATGAGGTAGCCTTCTGGGTCGGGACCTTGGCTCAGGTCGCTGAGACGGGCCAGGCGGCGCATATCGAGCGCTACGTTGCCCCGCTTGGACGCTGGTACGAGGTGATCGCCTACCCCGTCGAGCCAGGCCGGACCGCCTCATTGGTGCTCGACGTGACAGCGCGCAAGGCGGAGGAGGAGCGGCGGGCGCTGTTGATGCGCGAGGTGGACCACCGGGCCAAGAACGTGCTGGCCGTGGTGGAGGCCGCGCTGAGGCTGACGCGGGCGTCCGACGTGCCGGCCTTCCAGCGGATTGCACTGGGGCGCGTCTCGGCGCTGGCGAGGGCGCAAACGCTGCTGGCGCAGGATCGCTGGCGCGGGGCCGATCTGCGCACCTTGGTCGAAGGGGAGTTGGCCCCCTTCGTGAGCGAAGTCGGCCCCTGTATGGAGTTGAATGGCGCGTCGGTGCTGCTGCCACCCGGGGCGGCACAGCCGGTCGCAATGGCGCTGCACGAGCTGGCGACGAATGCGGTGAAGTACGGGGCGCTTTCGGTGGCTGCAGGCCGCGTCGCGGTCTCGTGGCACCTTGACGACAGCCTGCCGGGCCGATTGCGGCTGCGCTGGGCCGAAGCCGGCGGACCTGCCGTCGGCGGGCCGCCGTTGCGCCGCGGCTTCGGGTCGCGCGTGATCGAGGACACGATCCGCCGCCAGCTCGGCGGCGAGGCGTCGCTGACCTGGGAGGTGGGCGGTGTCGTTTGCGAGATCACCGTGCCGCTCCGGGGCGCCGGCGGGGCGGAGGCGCGGGACGACGGGGACGGGTTCGCCGCAAGCCATGCCGAGGACGGCTTTACCCGAGCGGCACGTCACGGCCGGGAGACCGAGCAGGATATCGTTCGCCAGCGCCTCATTGCCAAAGGTGGAAGCGAGGATTGACATCCCCGCGCGTTGGCGGAAGCGAGGCGGGTCCTCGCGGCACTTCTGCAAATTTTAACCTTGGCGCGGCATCAGCGCCGCCGGGAGCGGCCCAAGGCATGGACCGGATCCATGGCACGCCTCGCGCGGGCATCCGGGCGACGCCCTGCATGGTTCTCGCAGACACCTGGTGGCACGGGCTCGCGCAGCTCATCGAGGACGTCCGGCCGGCGCTGCCGCGGTGCCACAGGCGAACCCGCATCGCACCATCGAAGCGACCTTCCGGCGCCACCGGAACGGAGCCAAGCGTCGGAGTACCCGGCTGCGAGACGACCGCCGATTCCTTCTTCGAAGTGCTCCCCCTTGCGGCCAGCCGCCATCGGGTCAGGCGCCAGCAGGCCGACCGCATGGCCGGCTGCATGCCGAGGGCACCGGCCACCGCGATGCCCAATCCGCAGGCGGAGCCTTCAACCGCACCGCGCGGCCTGCTTTCATGCGCCGGGCAGCAGGCAGGGTGAGGCATGGCCGCAAAGGAGATCATCGCCGCGGCGCGGGCGCTGGATGCGCTCGGCTTCATGCCGAGCAAGTCGGGCAACCTCTCGGTGCGGACGGCGCGCGGCTGCCTCATCACCCCGGCGGGCCTGCCCTATGTGGAGACGGGACCTGAGGACCTGGTCGAAGTCGCCCTCGATGGCAGCGTGCTCGCCGGGCATCGCCGCCCTTCATCGGAATGGCGGCTGCATACGGCGGTCTATGCAGCGCGGCCGGAGGCGGGGGCGGTGGTGCACACCCACAGCCCCTTCGCCACTGCCCTGTCCTGCGCGCGGCAGCCGATCCCGCCCTTCCACTACATGATCGCGCTCGGCGGCGGGGCCGATATCCGCTGCTCGGCCTATGCGACCTTCGGCACGGCGGCGCTGGCCGAGGCCTGCGTTGCGGCGCTGGAAGGACGGCGCGCGGCGCTGCTCGCCAATCATGGAGCCGTCGCGCTCGGGCGCACATTGGCCGGCGCCCGGACCCTGGCCATGGAGGTGGAAAACCTGGCGCGACAATACCTCGCCCTCCGTGCCGCCGGCCTGCCGCCCGTGCTGCTGACCGAGGCCGAATTGCGTGAGGTCTTCGCCCAATTCGGCGACTACGGCCGGCTTACCTGAAATTCAGTTCGCGTATCGAGCAGGTCCCAACCCCCTGCTGCTCACCCAGGAGGGTGAGACAGCGACGCGCTGCATGGTCTGGCCGGTGCTGTTCACCGGGTTGAAGCGGTTCTGCGCCGCAGCCGGCATGGTGCCGGCCAGCGCCGTGTCCAACCGCCCGAGCAAGAGCCTGATGTGCATGATGTTTTCTCTCCCTTCGCCGACATGATTGGGAGGCTTTCATGACGAGTCCGCCCTGAAGCAAGGCAGAAACAATCGCCGACTGCGGCGCCCGTGCCACGGGGCGATACCGCCGCGCGGCATTCTGTTCTAGCTTCGGCGCCGATGCAGTTCCCCGGTCCCCCGTCCCGGTTGGCCCTCCTGGCCGCCGCGCTCCTTTCCGCCTGTGCCGCCAGCGGCCCGCGCAGCGGCTCAGGCCCGTCCGGCCAGCCGGATTTCGGCGCCTACCTCGCCGGCCGCTTCGCCGCCGCCGAGACCGATACCAGGACCGCTGCCGACAGCCTGCTCGAGGCGCTGAAGGCCGACCCGGACCAGCCGGAAGTGCTGAACCGCGCCTTCCTTGCCACGCTGCTCGACGGACGGTCGGAGGCCAACCGCCTGGCCCGCCGCCTGCCGGACAACCCGGCCGCCAACCTGCTCCTCGCCGGCGGCGACGTCCAGGGCGGCCGTTGGGACAAGGCGGAGCAGCGCCTCCGTGCCCTCGGCCGCAGCGGGCCGGTGCAGGTGCTCCAGCCGGTGCTGCTGGCCTGGGTGCAGTTCGGCCGCGGCCAGGTCGACCAAGCGCAGGCGACGCTCCGCCCGCTGGTCGAGGCCAACCGGCTGCGCGCGCTGAACGCATTGCACGCCGCCCTCATCGCCGACCTCGCCGGCAAGCCACGCGAGGCGGAGCGGCTTGCCCGCCTTGCCATCGCCGACCAGCCGCAGCCGCCTTGGCGCCTCGCCGTGCTCGCCGCCGGGGTGTTGAGCCGCGCCGGTCGCGCCGACGAGGCGAACCGCTTGATGGACGGGGTGGTGGCCAGCAGCGAGGATGCCGCCCTCGCCGCCGCCCCGGCCAACCGGCGGCTGGCGCTGGCTGCCCGCGGCGTCGCCTCGCCTGCGGATGGCATCGCCGAGGCCTATACCGCGCTCGCCAGCGCGCTGCGCGGCCAGGGGTCCAACGACTTCGCGCTGATCCTGGCGCAGCTGGCGCTCCGGCTGCGGCCCGGCTTCGCCCCGGCGCTGGTGCTGACCGCCGATACGGTGGCCGACCAGAACCATCCGGAGGCAGCGCTCGCCGCACTCGGCCAGGTTGCCACCGACGATCCGCTGGCGCCGGTGATCGCGCTCCGCCGCGCCAACCTGCTCGACAAACTGAACCGGACGGATGAGGCGGTGGCCCTGCTGCGCCAGCTCGCCGCCGCCAACCCGGCCCTGCCGCAGCCCCCGACCCGGCTCGGCGATCTGCTGCGACGGCGCGAGCGCTTTGCCGAGGCGGCCGAGGCCTATGACCAGGCGCTGGCCCGTAGCGGGCCGGTCGATACGGCGGACTGGCCGCTCTTCTATGCCCGCGGCATCGCCCGCGAACGCTCCGGCCAGGCGGCGGCGGCAGAGGCCGATCTGCTGCGTGCGCTCGAGCTCTCGCCGGACCAGCCCTATGTGCTGAACTATCTCGGCTACAGCTGGGCCGAGCAGGGGAAGAACCTCGACCGTGCCAAGGCCATGCTGCTGCAGGCGACGGAGCTGCGGCCGCAGGACGGCAACATCGCCGACAGCCTGGGCTGGGTTCTGTTCCGTCTCGGCAACCTGCCGGAGGCGGTGACCTGGCTCGAGAAGTCGGTCGAGCTGGAGCCGCGCAGCAGCGTCATCAACGATCATCTGGGCGATGCCTACTGGGCTTCGGGCCGGCAGCGGGAGGCGCAGTTCCAGTGGCGCCGGGCGCTGGCCCTCGACCCGGAGCCGGCCGAGGTGCCGAAGATCCAGCAGAAGCTGCGCGACGGCCTGCCCGGCTACCCCGCCTCCACCGCGCAGCGCTGATGCCGGCCGAATCCGCGCCCGCCAAGGTCAATCTCTACCTGCACGTCACCGGGCGGCGGGCGGATGGCTACCACCTGCTCGACAGCCTCGCCGTCTTCGGCCCAGCGGCGGATGAGGTGGCGGCCGAGCCGGCAGAGGGGCTGTCGCTCGCCCTCGACGGCCCCTTTGGCGCGGGGTTGGCGGCGGAGGAGGACAACTTGGTGCTGCGTGCCGCGCGGGCACTGGCGGAGGCGGCTGGCTGCAACCGCGGCGCGGCGCTGCGGCTGGTGAAGCGGCTGCCCATCGCCTCCGGCATCGGCGGCGGCTCGGCCGATGCAGCGGCGGCGCTGAGGCTGCTCGACCGGCTTTGGGGGCTGGGCCTCGGCGAAGCGCGGCTGGCGGAGATCGGCGAGCGGCTCGGGGCGGATGTGCCGGTCTGCCTCGCTTCCCGCCCGATGCGGATGCAGGGCGTGGGCGAGCTGCTCTCCCCGGCCCCATCCCTTCCGTCCTGCGGGCTGCTGCTGGTCAATCCCGGCCTCGCGCTGGCGACGCCGGCGGTGTTCCGGGCGCGGGAAGGCGGCTTCGCCCCGCCTGCCACCCTGCCCGCCGCCTGGGCCGATGCAGCGGCCATGACGCGCGATCTCGCGATGCTACGCAACGACCTGGAGGCGCCGGCGATCCGCCTCTGCCCGCCCATCGCCGAGGTCCTGGCCGCGCTCCGTGCCCTGCCGGGCTGCCTGCTCGCACGGATGAGCGGCAGCGGGGCAACCTGCTTCGGCCTCTTCGCCACGCCCGAGGCGGCGGAGGCGGCGGCGCCGGCCCTGCCGGGTGGCTGGTGGCATGCGGCGGGACCGCTGCATCGGGCCGCTTGAAGCGCGCTTAGGGCTTTACGCGGCGAGGTCCCGGCCCTATCCAGTGCGCCGCCGCTGGGGCGTAGCCAAGCGGTAAGGCAGCGGTTTTTGGTACCGCCATTCCCAGGTTCGAATCCTGGCGCCCCAACCACCCGGTCAGCCTGTCGCAGCGATTTGGGGGTTTTCGGGCCGGTGGTCGCAAAAGCCCCGGGCTTCTGGCCTGACACGCGGCGGCGTATCCTTGGTTGTACATGAAGACGCCGGTCAGGCGGTATCGGGCGGCCAAAGTGCGCCCGCGCCTCCCAATGGCATTTTGGCAGTACGGATGGAGGTCCGGGAGCGGCGATTGGTGCTTGCCGTGAAGCTTGGGGTGCCCAACCATGGGTGCGAGCCATGTTGGTCGAAACCCCGTTCGAAGCAGTGCTTCGAACCATCGATGAACACCAGCCGGTCCGGGTCGAGATCAAGCTGCGCCTCGAACAGGCCCAGCGCCGCCTCAAGATGTCCGGGCGGTCCTACTCCGCGGCGTGGGCGGACTTTTTTCCATGTCATCCGGCGCCGGTCGAGGAAGCGCCAGAGCGTGCCAATACCACCGGACACACAGACTTGGTCAACTCGACCCGGATCTCCCGCAGCGTGATGTCCGACTTCTGGCCAACAAGGCGAAGGATCAGCGCCGCATGCGCGTCGATCAGCGCCGAGCGTCGGTCCCCGCCTAGCGGTCCTGGCGCGACCGAGCCGCCTCCCGCACCAGCGCCGCCCGGCAGGACAACCCCGCCGCGATCGCCGCCACCACGCGTTCCCGCAAGTCGACCGACAGCGCCTTCGGCATATCCACTGCCTTCATGCCAGGGCAACATTGGAACACCGCCATGCATTGCGCAGGGTCACAAGCGACTTAGTCAGGCAGAAAAACGCGCCAGGTAGCGGATGGCGACCCGGTCCGGACGTTTTCGACGCGAACTCTTAAGGGCACAGTGAGCTTACAGACCGTTCATGATGGTCGCGCACCCGCGCCACAGGGGAGTTTCGCTTGAGCACAGGGTTGATCGCGCTGTTGGACGACATCGCCGGGCTGGCCAAGGTCGCGGCGGCCTCGCTGGACGACGTGGTGGCGCAGTCGACCAAGGCTGGCGCCAAGGCCGCGGGCGTGGTGATCGACGACGCAGCGGTGACGCCGCGCTATGTGGTGGGCTTCACCGCGGCGCGCGAAGTACCGATCGTGGCACGGATCGCCTGGGGGTCGCTCAAGAACAAGATTCTGTTTCTCCTCCCCGGGGCGCTGCTGCTGAGCCTGTTCGCGCCTTGGGCGATCACGCCGCTGCTGATGCTGGGTGGGGCCTATCTTTGTTACGAGGGAGCGGAAAAGGTCTGGCACGCGGTGGCGCCGCACGGAGCCAGCCAGCACGAAGCGGTAGTGCTGGCACCGCCGGAGAACCCCAAGGCGCTGGAGGATGCCAAGGTGCGCGGCGCCATCGGCACCGACTTCATCCTGTCGGCCGAGATCATGGCGATCACGCTCGGTACCCTACCCGACGTGCCGCTGTGGGAGCAGGCGGTGGTGCTGGCGGTCGTAGGCATCGGCATCACGGTGGGCGTTTACGCCGTGGTGGCGCTGATCGTGAAGGCGGACGATGCGGGGCTGGCAATGGCGGCCGGCGAGCGCCCGATCTCGGCGATCTTCCGCCGGCGGATCGGCCAGCCCAGCGGCGCCGACCTCGCGGCGCGGCCGGTGACGCAGGCGATCGGGCGTGGGCTGGTGGTCGGGATGCCCTGGTTCCTCAAGGTGCTGGCAATCGTGGGCACGGCGGCGATGGTGTGGGTGGGCGGCGGCATCATCGTGCATGGCTTGGCGGGCTACGGCCTGCCGGAGGTCGAGCACGCCACCCACGGCGCCGCCGTCGCGGCAGCGAACGCGGTGCCAGCGGTTGCGGGTGCCGTGGAATGGTTGGTGACGGCGGCGGGTTCGGGTGTGGTGGGACTGGTAGTCGGCGCAGCACTGATCCCCATTGTGCAATTTGTGGTGTCGCCGCTGCTCGGCCTGTTCCGGCAGGAGCCGAAGAGACACGGAGCGGCGAGCGACTGATGGGGAATGCCGACGCTGCCGGCAGGGTCTGTTAGGGTTGAATAGGGAGAGGGTCCGAGGCGGATTTGCACCTTCCGCTCCACCCCGCGCCAGGCCTGGCGCCAAAGACCGATCGCTACACTCGGCACCGGGAAGGCCTTCGCCTGCAAGCCCGCCCAGGGTAGCTCCTGCCTTGCCCCCTGCCGGGACCGGCAGCGTCTCTGGAACGGGGGATACCGTCCCGGGTTCAACCATCAAGCTTGGCATCCCCGGCGCGACAGGCGCCTCCATCACCGGGAGTCCCGATGCTTTACCGCTTTCTACCCGCTCTCGCCCATGCGGTGGTCTTGCTGCCACTGTTCGTGGCCGTCGTCCCGTCCGCGGTGGCTCAGGACGAGCCGATCGAGCTGGCGGACGACCCTTTCGAGATCACCGATCCCATCGCCGCCCCTCCCGGCGCTGCGGAGGTCGGCTTTGTTGGGTCCTATGAGCGGGCTCGGCGCGGCCGCGTCCGCGACACCGGGGGCGTGGAGGCGGAGTTCGAGATGGGCCTTGTCCCAGGTCTCGAACTCCGCCTCGGGCAGACCGGCGCCTACGGCAACCTTGAAACCCGGCGCAAGCTGGGTACCGTGGCAGACCTTTCGGGCAGTACGGACGATGCAGGCCGAGCATTGTGGGGTGGCGCCACGCGGCTCGGCGCTTTGTACCAGCTCAGCGACGGCCGGAGCGGCTCGCCGGCGGTGGGCCTGCTCGGGCGGGTACGGACGCTCTACGGACCAGGCAGAACGGGCTACGAAACCGAAGCCGTGGCCCTCATTGGCAAGACCTTTCGGGAAAGGGACCGGCCGCTTGGCCTTCATGTCAACCTCGGATGGGTGGCACGCATCGACCCCCAGCCGGGAGAGCGGCCGAACCGCTTCCTCATCAACGCCTCAGTCGGGCAGGCCGTGTCCCGGGACACGGCGTTGGTCTTGACCTATGCGCGGGAGCAGCAGGAGCGCGGAGACCGGGATTACAGCATAGTCCAGGCAGGGATACGCCACAGGTTGCAAAGCGGAACAGTGCTTGGCTTGGCTGCGGGTGCCGGGACCAACCGGAACTCACCGAACTTCCAGATCGCCTTCGCCGTGCAGTGGCAACTCAGCGAGGGCTGGCGCTGACTGTGAACGGCTACGTGTCATGCATTCTCCCTTACTTGGCGATTGCCTGTACCGGAGGGTTGCTACCGCCCAAACCCATCAAATCTGGCCATAACGCCAAGATCGACTGGCGGCGCAAATGCTTTTCCTGAGGAATTTAGAGCGCCTTGCTCTGTCGCAAGGCTCTACGGGAGCACCGAGGCGAACGAGGCGCTGGAGGTTGTAGGTAAGGCCGCGCAGCAGCGCTGGGACGCGCTGCGTCTGATCCATCCTGGCGATGAACGCCTCGTCTTGGCGCTGCTTCACGACAGACATGACGGTATCACCTTTTACCTCTGGCATTATTGAGGCGGCCCCCATTGTCTTGACTACGCGGCGTAGCGGAATTGCGGGTGCTGAAAGATGGAGCGGATCCGCTGCGGCCGCTTGGCAAGGCTACGCATATGGCTGATCGCCGCACGTTTCAGCTGCTGCTTGCTGCGCGCCGGCGCCTTGCGCGGGACCGCCTGCTTGAGGTCGGCGTTCACTCCCTCGTCTGGGTTCAGGTCGGGGCTGTAGGGGGCTCTGTTGCACAAATGGCCTGAGGGGGATTCATCTCGTGAATCCAGCGTGATAGCTGGACGGCATGAGCAGACCGACACCGCCGACTTACAAGACCAGGAACTGGCCTGCCTACAGCGACGGGCTCAAGCGACGCGGCTCGCTAACGATCTGGCTCGATCGCGAGATGACCTGGGAAGCCGCGCCGACCGGTAAACGGGGCCGACAGCCCCTCTATAGCGATGCTGCTGTCCAGACCTGCCTGACCATGAAGGTGCTGTTCGGCATGGCGCTGCGCCAGACGACTGGCTTCGTCGAGAGCCTCCTGCGGCTGACCGGCCTTGATTGGACTGTGC
>NZ_JQKB01000038.1 GCF_000745835.1 Belnapia moabensis DSM 16746
GGCGCCGGCGCGCAGCAAGCAGCAGCTGAAACGTGCGGCGATCAGCCATATGCGTAGCCTTGCCAAGCGGCCGCAGCGGATCCGCTCCATCTTTCAGCACCCCCAATTCCGCTACGCCGCGTAGTCAAGACAATGGGGGCCGCCTCAATAAACTCGATCCATTGGAGCTACGACACCTACTGCCTGTCGCACGCCACCGGCGAACCCTTGGTGAAGCAGGGCTATGACAGCTGGTTCTTCATCACACCGAATTACGCCTTCGGCCACATGCTGCAAGCCGATACGACGCATTCCGTTGAGAGCAGCGGTGGCCGCGTCGTCGGAAGTGTGACTTACCCCTTCCCCGAGACGACAGACTTCTCCGCCTTCCTGCTGCAGGCGCAGGCGAGCGGTGCAAAGGTGGTCGCCTTCCTCGGTGCAGGCACAGACTTCGTCAACGCGGTGAAGCAGGCAGCGGAGTTCGGGCTGATGCGCGGCAGGCTCCGATTCGTCGGGCTGACCGGCTACATCAACAGCGTGATGTCGCTCGGCCTCGCTGCGGCGCAGGGACTGACGCAAACGGAAACCTTCTACTGGGACCTCAACGACCGCACGCGGGCCTTCATGGCCCGGTTGCGACCGGAATTGCCGCCAAACACTTTCCCCTGCCACAACCAGGCCGGCGACTATTCTGCCCTGCTGCACTACCTGAAGGCAGCCAAGGCCATCGGCATCGCGCGGGCGAAGGCGTCCGGGCGCGACGCCGTCGCGGCGATGAAGGAGATGCCGACCGATGACGACGCCTTTGGCACCGGTACCGTCCGCCGCGATGGACGCAAGCTACACCCAACCTATCTGTTCACCGTGAAATCGCCTGCCGAGAGCCGTGCGCCGGGGGATGTCTACAAGGTTCTCGCCGTCACGCCAGCGGAGCGGTCCTTCCGCTCGATCAAGGATGGCAAATGCATGATGGCGAAGTCCTGAGCCATGACAGATCCTGGCATTGAGGCGATCCGCGCCCTGCTCGCCTCCCGCCCGCGGCCGACGGAGTTGGCCGAGCGACGGCGTAGGTTGGACGCCCTTGGCGCCCAATATCCACTGCCCGCCGATGTGCGCATTGAGTCGGTCACCGCGAATGGCATCCAGGCCGAGTGGAACAGCACGCCCGGCGCCGAGGCATCGCGGGCGATGCTCTACCTGCATGGCGGCGGCTATGTCGCTGGCTCGCTGCTCAGCCATCGGTCCATGGTGGCGGAGACCGGTCGGGCAGCTGGACTGCGCTGCCTCGCGCTCGACTACCGCTTAGCGCCGGAGCATCCATTTCCCGCCGCGGTCGAGGATGCGGTGGCCGGCTATCGCTACCTGCTTGACCAGGGCTTCGCCCCGTCCCGCATTGCCATCGGCGGCGACAGTGCCGGCGGTGGGCTGACCGCCGCGACGCTGGTGGCACTGCGTGACCAAGGCCTGCCCATACCAGCCTGCGCCTGGCTGATTTCGCCCTGGGTCGACCTCGAGAGCACAGGCGAGAGCATGGCCAGCAAGGCCGCCAGCGACCCGATGGTGCAGAAGCCGTACCTGCTGGAGATTGCGGATCTTTATCTTGGCGGTATCAAACCACGCACGCCGCTTGCCTCGCCGCTGCATGCCGCACTGCACGGCCTGCCGCCGCTGCTGATCCAGGTCGGGGCGGCGGAGACCCTGCTGGACGATGCAGTGATGTTCGCACGCCGCGCCGGGGCCGAGGATGTCGCGGTGACGCTCGAGATCTGGCCAGAGATGATTCATGTCTGGCATCTCTTCCACCCTCAGGTCGCGGCCGGGCGCAAGGCGCTAGCCGCCGCCGGAGATTTTGTGCGGCGCCACTTCAGGTAGAGGTGGTGAACAAACTCAGCGATGCGTCAAGTTTGACAGGTGTTTCGGTGGGATAGGGAACGCTATGGAAAACCTGACCGACGACAGTGGCGGCCGTGCATAATTTTCGACGGTCAATAACACTATGTCGGTACCGCCGCCCTTTCCAAGGTCGGTGACATGGCTCACGACGTTCAAACAAGAAGTTTAACCGTTCTCGTCTAGCCGCAGCACCGGCACAGTGAGACTAGGATCGACATCCCAATAACCAACCTGCAGCCTTTGACCGAGTTGCAGTGTAACGGGAGCTTCAGTCTGTAAGGGCGCAAGCAGGCGAACGCCCTCAGCGAGATCGGCGGTCACGAGCACGGTGGGCAGCTCGTTGCGGAAGGCTGGATGGAAGGCGTGGTGCGCCACAGTCCAGCTATGCACATGCGCCGCGCCACACGCCTCCACCCAGTCGCAAGCGAAAGAATGACAGGCATCACAGAGCGGTCGTGGGTAATGGCGAAGCCGTCCGCAATCGGTGCAGCATTGCAGTAGGAGCCGGTGCTGCCGCAGCCCGTCCCAATAGGGTCGACTGTCTTCGGTGATCTCGGGCCGCGGCTTCGGCGGCATCGCCTGGGACATTGCTGTCACTCCCTCGCCATGATGGCGAGCGTGCCATCGCCGAGATCGCCGTAGCCGGTGACAAGGCCAAGCCTAGCATCGGGAACCTGAGCCTGACCCGCCTCACCGCGTAACTGCCGCACCAACTCCACAACATGGTTCATCCCCGCCATATGGGCTTGCGACAACAGCCCGCCATGGGTGTTGACGGGCAACCGGCCGCCAAGGCCAAGCGCACCGCCTTCGACAAAGCGGCCGCCCTCGCCCTTGGGACAGAAACCGAGGTCCTCGAGCTGGCACAGGACGATGTAGGTGAAGCAGTCGTAAATCTCGGCAACCTGGATGTCGCCCGGCGCCACGCCGGCCATGGCGAAAGCGCGCGGCGCCACCTTGGCAATGCCGAGCCTGGTGATGTCGGCGCGCTGGGTGATGGTGCTGGGCGAGTCCGGATGGCCCTCTCCCATGCCGGTAATGAGCACGCGCGGCTTCGCGGCATCGCGCGCGCATTCGGCGGCACTGACGATGACGGCCGCACCACCGTCGCTCTCCAGACTGCAATCCAGCAGGCGGAGAGGATCGGCAATCATTCGGCTCGCCTGGTGGTCCTCGATGGTGATCGGCTTGGTCATGCGCGCATTGCCGTTGAGGATGGCGTGCTGGCGCGTGGTCACTGCGATCTCGGCTAGTTGCCGGCTGGTGGTCCCGAACAACTCCATATGCCGCCGTGCCATGGGGGCGTAGTACTGCGCCGGGGCGACGGCGCCGACCGGCGCCTCGAACTCGCCCACCGTACGGAACTGCGGCATGGCCTGCACCCTCGCACCAATACGCTGAGTTCGTCCGGTGCGCCCGACCGGCAACAAAACATGGCGGCAGATGCCGCTGGCAACCGCCATAGCCGCACATTGCAGCGCTGCCACCGAGCCGGCGCCGCCGAGTGGAGTCGCCGCCGAGTAACGCAGATCTGGAATGCTAAGGTTGGTGACGAAATCCTCGGCGACCGAAGCGCCGCTCGGGATCGGCATGACGATGCCGTCGATGTCGTGCGGCCGCAGTCCGGCATCGGCGATGGCCTTGAGCGAGGCCTCCAGCTGCAACATCAACGCACTTCGTCCGCTCGCGTCGCGGGTGTAGTCGGTGTCACCGATGCCGGTAACGGCGGCCCTGCCGCTGATGCTCATGCGGTCTCCTCCTCCGGCAGCAGGCCCTCGGCCAAGGCGCGCTCCACCTCATGGCGCTGGATCTTGCCGGTGGTGCTGCGTGGCAGCGCCTCCAGTGGCACGAAGCGGATGCCCTTCGGCTGCTTATAGCCGGCCAGCGCGGCGCGGCAGGCTAGGCGCAGCGCCTCCGCATCGAGATCAGAGGACTTGCGGGCGACCACCGCGATCGGCACCTCACCCCAGCGCGGGTCTGACTGGCGCACCACGACCGCATCGGCAACGCGCGGGTCGGCCAGGATCACACGCTCGATCTCAGCGGGATAGACGTTCTCGCCGCCCGATTTGATCAGGTATTTGACGCGGTCGACGAATTGGAGCTTGCCGTCGGCACGGCGCCGGAACATGTCGCCCATGTGAAACCAGCCGCCGCGGAAGTCATGCGCCGTCGCATCAGGCGCGTTCCAGTAACCGCTGAACAAGGTCGGCCCGCGCACCGCTGCCTCGCCAGCCTCGCCCTCTGCCACATCCCCATCCTCGGCGTCCACCAGCCGCAGCTCGCAGAAGGATGTCTGAGTCTTCGCCAAGTCGGACGGTACCACGCCGATCGGGACCAGGCCGATGGAGCAGGGCGCCATGCCGGTCTCGGTCGAGCCGAAGCTGTTGACGTAGGGCGCGCCGAGCAGTGCCGTTACCTCGGCGATCTGGTGCGCCGGCACCAGGTCGGCCATGGTGCCGCAGAGCGTCATGCCGCGCGGCGTGATGCAGCGCTCCCGCATTTCGGAGACCAGCGGCCCGATCATGCCAGGCATCAGCCGCAGCCAGCCGAGGCGGTGCGCGCCGACGATGCCGGCCAGACCCGCCGCGTCGAAGCCGTCCAGCATCATGGCATGGCCGCCATAGAGCAGGGTGCTCAGCGCTTCCTCGATGCCGGCCATGTGGTACAGCGGCGCCCAGACCGCCGAGACGGCGGTACGCGGCAGCCCGAATTCGGCCAGCCGCAGCATCGAGCGCGACACTTCTGTGCGGTGGCTGATCACCGCGCCCTTCGGCACGCCAGTGGTGCCGCTAGTGAAGAGAATCAGCAGCGGATCGTCGGGCCGGGCGAGGTCCGGCGGCGGCTGATCGCTGGCGCGTTCCAGCGCCGCCTCGTACTCCGGGCCAAGGCGCAGCATCGGGAGGCCGCGCGTCAGCGGCGCCGACTTCTCGGCATGCCGCGGCGAAGCGAAGACCGCGCGCGGCGTGACAAGGTTGAGGCAATGCTGCAACTCGGCGCCCGCCAGGCGCCAGTTTTGCGCCGCCAGGATGGCGCCGCGCAGCGCCAGGGCGAGCAGCAGCTCGGGGTATTCGCGGCGGTTCTCGGCGATGACTGCCACCCGGTCGCCGCGGCTGACGCCCATGGCGGCGAGCAGGTTCGCGGCGCGGTTCACGCGGTTGCTGAGAGCGCGGTAGCTGAGGATCAGGCTGCCGCCCTCCAGCGCCGGCGCATCGCCACGCTGCCGCACCGTCTCGCGGAATAACCCGCCGATTGTGGCGCACTGCGCCTGGACCACCAGGGAACCTGGCATCATGGTATGTGGGTCCATTAGTTGATGGGAATCCCGCGCTCGCGGATGATCGCCGCGACGCGATCGCGGCCCTGCTGCACGAAGCCGGCGAAGTCATCCGGCGTCATCGGTGCCGGTGTCACGTCGGGGCCAATCATGATGCGGAAGCGCTCGCTGCGGATCAGCTTCGGCAGGATGCCGGCATAAAACTCGACGATCGGCGTGGGCACGCCGCTTTGCAGAGTCAGGCCGTGGAACCAGCGGTATTGCACGCTCGGCAAACCCTGTTCGGCGAATGTCGGCACATCGCCCAGCGCGGCGACGCGGTCGGCTTGCGAGACGCCGAGCACGCGCAGCGCCCCGGCGCGGTGCTGCTCGCGCACCGCGACCGTCGTGCCGACAAAGGCCGGCACGGAGCCGGCGATCAGGTCGGTCACGGCCTCGGTCTCGCCGCGATAGGGTACTGGCTCCAGGCTGAGACCGGTTGCCATGCAGATCATCTCGGCCAGGATGCGCGGGGCGCTGGTCACGCCGAAGGCGCCGTAACTAAGGCCGCCGCGGCGGCGAACCTCGGCGCTGAAATCGGCCATATTACGGGCGGGGAAGCTGTTGTTCACCGCGACGACGAAGGTGCCGGTGTACAGCGGCGTCAGCAGCAGCATGTCGCCTGGGCTGTAGGCAAGATGGCGCTGGAGCAGCGGGTTGATGAGTACCGCCGAGTCGCCGAACATTCCGAGAGTGTAGCCGTCCTTCGGCGCGCGCAGCGTCGTCTCGAGCCCGACCTGTCCGCCGGCCCCGGTGCGGTTCTCCACCACAACTGGCTGCCCGGTCTCCTCACGCAGCAGCTCGGCAAGCGCCCGGGCGCCGATGTCGGACTGGCCGCCAGGCGTCGCCGGCACGATGATCCGGATGGGACGGGCGGGGAAGGCCTGCGCCAGGGCCGGGCGCGCCAGGCTGAGGCCGCCGGCACCGAGGAGCAGGGATCTGCGTGACGATGCTGGCATTCTGATGCCCTCCGTCATGTCTCGCGCCAGATTGCCAGTGCGTCGAGCGCCTCGACCTCGCCGCCGCGCACCCAGAGCGGGTTTACCTCCAGCGTCTCAAGCGCAGGGCCAAGGGCCAGCGCGGCATCGCCGATGCAGGCGACGACCTCCGCCACCCGGTCAAGGTCGGCGGCTGGCACTCCGCGCCCGCCGCGCAGCAGGGCGCCGCCGCGCAACTCCTCAAGCATCGCCCTGACCTCGGTTTGGGCGAGGGGCAGGGGGCGCAAAGCCACGTCCCGCAGCACTTCAACCCAGACGCCGCCCAAGCCAAGCGCCAGCACCGGCCCCCATTGTGCATCACAGGTCACACCAACCAGCAGCTCGACCCCGCCGCGGCGCATCGGCGCCACCAGCACGCCATCCACGCTGGCGTCAGCCGGCACGCGCGCCTGCACGGCGTGGAAGCCACGGCGCACCGCCGCCTCGCCCTCGAGGTTCAGCGCTACGCCGCCGATGTCACTCTTGTGCGCCACCTGGGCAGAGGCGAGCTTCAACACCACCGGCCCTCCGATGCGCGCTGCGGCCGCGACCGCCGTGGCTTCATCGCGCGCCAGCGTCATCGGCACCACCGGCACGCCGCAGCGCGACAACCAATCGAGCGCTTCTGCCTCCGACCTCGGACGTGGCGGCGTTCCCGGCGAGGCAGGACGCGGCGCCGCGTCTGCCAGCCCGCGCCGTTGCCGTGCCGACCACCAGAAGGCCCCGCCCAGCGCCGCCATGCCGCGCTGCAGGCCGGCGGCGAGGTAGGGCAAGCGTAGCTCCTCGGCGATGCCCTGGGCCACCGGCGAAGCCGGCCGGCCGAGGCAGCTCAGCAGCACGGAAGGGATTGGCGCCTCCGCCAGCGCGTCCGCCATGTGCTGCCAGCCCGCGCGGTTCAACGGATCGGCGGCGTCACGCTCAAGGTCTGGCAGGTCGGCGAAGGTGACGAGGGCAGCGAGGCCGGGCTCCCGCGCCATCACCGTCAGCGTGCTCCCGAACAAGCTGCGGTCGAGTGTCGAGGCGCCGGTGATGTCGAGCGGGTTCTGCGGCGTTCCGTAATCGGGCAGCAGGTCGCGCAGCGCCATGGCACCGTCCGGCGAGAGCGGCGGCACCGTCATGCCGGCGGCCACCGCAGTATCGGCCGCGAGGCCACAGATACCGCCGGAGTTCGACATGATACCGAGCCCGCCTTCGCGTAGCACGCCGGTGCGGGCGAGCAGCGTCGCCGTGGTGACGAGGTCCTCCATTGATGACACGCGTACCACCCCGTATTGCCGGCAGACCCCGTCGAAGACCCGGTCGTCGCCGACTAGCGCTCCGGTATGGGCGCGGGCTGACTGGGCCGCCGCCTCGCTCGCGCCGATTTTGCAAACGACGATTGGCTTGCCCGCGGCAAAGGCTTGGCGGGCTAGGGCAGTGAAGCGCTCGGGGTGCCGGATGGTCTCGAGAAAGAGGGCGATGGCGCGCACCCGCTCATCCGCCACGAAGGCCGCAGCGAAGTCGGCGAAGTCGAGATCAACCTCGTTGCCGGTGGTGACGAGATGGCTGAGCCCGCTGCCAAGTTGGCGCCCCAGCGTGTTGAGGTGGTGCCCGACCTGCCCGCTCTGCGAGATCGCGGCGACCGCGCCAGGCGGCGCGCCCGCCGCCAGCGGCGCGGTCCAGACCGGCACCCGGTCGAGATGGTTGATGAGGCCGAGGCAGTTCGGCCCGAGCAGCCGCAGCCCATTCTCGCGCGCCAGCACCCCCAATCGCGCTTGGGCCGCGGCGCCCGATTCGCCGGCCTCGGCGAAGCCCGAGGTGAGGATCACCGCCGCCCGGCCGCCTGCCGCGGCGAGGTCCAACAGCGCCTCCTCCACCGCCGCCATGGGGACCATAACGATGCCGAGCTCAGGCGGCGTGGCCAGGGCCGTGCACCGCTCCGCCGCCGAGCGACCATGGACAATGCCGCCGCGGCGATTCACCAGCAGCACCTCACCGCCATACCCAAAGCCAGTGAGGTTCTGGAACGTCATCGCCGACCAGCGAGAACGGTCGGTGGCGCCCAGCAGAGCTACGGCACGCGGATGCAGCAGCGCTGCGATACCGGGGTCATGAGGGAAGGGTAGGGACGGCGCGGCAGGTCTGGCAGCATCGGGATAGGCCATCATCGCTCCCCAGGCACAGCCCAAGGCGCCATGCCATTTCCTTTAAGCGGAAATTCATTTCCGTTCAGCGAAGCATGCCCAGGCGGACAACGTCAAGCGCCATCCGTCTTCCTGATCAGAGTGGCGCGCGCGCCTTCAGCAGCGGCTGCAGCCGCGCTTCCAGTTCGGCGGTGGCAGCCCTTAGGCGCTGCAGCACGGCCTCGCGCCGTGGAGGCGCCAAGCGAGGGGCGATGGCAGCAAGGCTGAGCGCGGCGACGGGATTGCCCACGGGACCGAAGATCGGCAAGGCAATGCCGGCCGTTCCCGGCACTAGATCCTGCACCGAGGCATAGCCGTCGCGCTGGGCCTCGGCGATCCAACGTCGCACCTGAGCCTGATCCACGCCGCGCGCGGTGCAACCGGCACGGTGTTCCGGCATGGCGAGCACCCGCTCGATCTCCGCCGGGTCCTTGACGAAGGCAAGCAGCACCACAGCGCTGGCGCCCAGCCCCAAGGGTCGCCGGTCGCCGGGCTTCACCACCAGGGCGCGGATCGGGTAACTACCCTCGATCTGCGCGACGCAAGTGGCCATGTCCCCGGAGCGGATGCTGAGGAAAACCGAATCCTCCGTTTCTGCACTGAGCGCCTGCATGATCGGGTGCGCGATTTCGGCCAGGCCGAAGCGGTTTGCCGCGGCGAAGGCCCAGCCGGCGAGCCGGATGCCCAGGAAGTAACGGCCGCTCTCCGGCTCCTGCTCAATGAAGCCATGTTCGGCCAGGGCGGCCACCAGGCGGTGCACGGTCGTCTGGCTGAAGCCGGTAGCGCGAACGATGTCGACGAAGCGCAGCCCGGTGTCGCCGACATTCGACAGCAGGTTCAAAATCGTCGCGGCGCGGCCGAAAGATTGTTCCAGGCCGCGCTCGCCGGGGGCGAAGTGCCGCAGGGTTTCCGCCGATGCGGACATGAAGGGAACTCCGTCGCCGGCCGGCCCCGACTGACCCGTTGACTTGGCCGGATCCGGTGTGTTTCGATACAAGGAAATAAATTTCCGTTTAACGGAAATTCCTCTTAGCGGAGTTAGGTTGTGCCGGCAAGCCCGGTGCGTCCAAAGCAGAGGAGGGGAGGATGCTGAGCAAGACAACCCGGCGCGGTCTGGTCGCCGGCATAGCGGGTGCCGTACTCGCCCCGGCCGTCCTGCGTGCGGAGAGTGACAGCTACCCTGAGCGTCCCGTGCGCTTCATCATCCCTTCTGCCCCTGGCGGATCGCCCGACATCCTGACGCGCCTCCTGGTGGACCGGATGGCGAAGAACACCGGGCGGCAATTCGTGGTGGACTACAGGCCGGGTGGCGGCACCTCGGTCGCCTCGCTCTATGTCTCCCGACAGCCGGCCGATGGCTACACGATCTACTACACCGGCCCGAGCTTCACCGTGACGCCTGCAGTGAACCGGCACTTCGCACGCAGCCTCGACATCCGCGCCGCTTTTGCCCCCGTCACCATGGCCGCGGCGGCGCCTTTCCTGGTCGTGGTCAACCCCTCGCTGCCGGCGCGCAGTTTCGCCGAACTCATCGCCTGGTTGCGCGCCAACCCCGGCCTCGCCAACTACGCCGCCAATGCCGCGACGACCCCGCACTTGCTGATGGAGCAGCTGCGGCAGCAACTCGGCCTCGACTACACCGCGGTGGGCTTCGGCGGCGAAGCGGAAGGCATCCAGGCGGTGCTCACCGGGCGGGTGCATATGATGCTGGCAATCATTGGCCCAGCGAAGCCGCACATCGACAGTGGTACCCTACGGGTGTTGGCGACCATAGGCTCGAAGCGCCATCGGGCACTGCCAGAGGTGCCGACCATCCCGGAGACCGGCGTGGCGCCGCAATTTGAGCCGGCGGATATCTGGCTCGGCTATGTAGCGCCCGCCGGCACGCCGGACACCGCCATCCGCTGGCTGCAGCGCGAGATCAGTCGTGCCGTGCGTCACCCGGACCTGCACGCGGTGCTGGTCGAACAGCAGGGCTTCGAGCCCGTCGGCTCCGACCCCGAGGCCTTCCGCGCTGCGATCTTGCGGGACCTCAACCGCTACAGCCAGGTCGCCGCCACGGCCGGACTGCAAACGAACTAGCAGGAAGGACAACGGCATGGATCCCCACCGCGTGCCGGTCATCATCGGCGTCGGCCAGGTCAGCGACCGAGATGAAGAGGTCACATCCTTCGACCTGACGCTGGAGGCGCTGCTGCGGGCCGAGGCGGATGCCGGCACCGCCTGCCTCGGGCATTTGGATACGCTGGAGCTGGTGAAGCAGAATTCCTGGCCACCGGCCGAGGAAATGGGCCCGCGCCTCGCCGCCGCACTGCCGGCGCCGCCGCGGCGTGCCCCGATGGTGCATACCGCCCATGGCGACATCCCGCTGCGGCTGCTCAACGACGCGGCCAACCGCATCGCCGCCGGCGAGATTGCGCTGGCTGCGGTGGCGGGCGGCGAGGGGTTGCGCTCGGCGGCGCGGCGGGCGCAGCGCGAGGCGGCCGAGGGGCAGAAGCGCGACCTCATGCGCGAGCGACTGTTGCGCGACGCCACCCCGGTCGCGGGGAAGTACGGCCTGCTGACGCCGACCGACATCTATCCGCTGTTTGAGAATGCCATGCGCGCGGCCTGGGGCCAGTCGCTGGCGGAGGGCCAGCGGGAGTCGGCGCAGATCTGGTCCGGCTTCTCGGCCGTCGCCGCGGTCAACCCGCATGCCTGGATACGGCGGCCGCACGATGTGGAGGAGATCCTGGCCGAGGGCGCCGGCAACCGCCCCATCGCCTTCCCCTATCCGAAGCTGATGGTGGCGAACAACGCCATCAATCAGGGCGCCGCGGTGCTGGTAGCGAGCCTTGCCTTTGCCCGCGCCGCCGGCATTGCTGAGGAGAACCTGGTCTATGTCGGCGCCGGCGCCGCGGCACATGAGTCCGATTTCTTTTGGGAGCGCGCCGACTACACCCGCTCGCCGAGCCTGGAGGTCGCTGTCCGCAAGACGCTTGCCTGGAATGGGCTGGATGCGGCGAGGCTCGACCATGTCGAGTTCTATAGCTGCTTTCCCTGCGTGCCCAAGGCGGCACGGCGCGCAATCGGGCTCGGCCTCGACCGGCCGCTGAGCGTCTCCGGCGGGTTGACCTTCGCCGGTGGCCCGGGCGGCAATTACATGACACATGCCGCGGCGGCGATGGTGGAGCGGCTGCGCGAGGGCGGGCAGCACGGCTTCCTCCTGGCCAATGGCGGCTGGTTCTCAGACTGCCATTGCCTGGCGCTGAGCCGCACTCCGCCCGCGACCGGAACCCTGCCGCGCGACTACGATGCCCAGTCCGCGGCAGACGCCGCACGCGGCCGGGTGCCGCCTTTCCTTGAGCACTATACCGGACCGGGGCGGATCGAGACCTACACCGTCATCTACGGCCGCGACGGCAGCCCGGCCTTCGGCACCATCATCGGCCGCACGCCGGAGGACGCCCGCTTCGTCGCCCGCGTCCCGACTGAGGACGCCAGCACCATCGCGCTGCTCACCTCGGGCGAGGTCGAGCCGGTCGGCATGGCCGGACGCGCCGTCGAGGGCACCGAAGGCCGCGTTTTCTGGCGCATGTAGAGGGAAGGTGCCTTGGACGCAGACCTGATCATCCGCGGTGGCACCATCGCTGACGGCTTGGGCGGCGAGCCCTATGAAGCCGACATTGTGACCGGCGGCGGGCGCATCCTCGCCGTCGGCAAGCTGGGCCCGGCGGAACGCGGCATCGAGGAGATGGATGCCCGCGGCCTGCTGGTGACGCCCGGCTTCGTCGACGTGCATACCCATTACGATGCTCAAGCGACCTGGAGCGAGCGGCTCGGCTCCTTCTCCTTCCACGGCGTCACCACGGCGCTGATCGGCAACTGCGGCGTCGGCTTCGCGCCTTGCACACCGGAGCGGTGGGACATCCGGGTTGCGCTGATGGAGGGCGTCGAGGACCTGCCCGAGGTGGTGCTGACCGAGGGCCTGCCCTGGTCCTGGAAGAGCTTTCCCGAGTTCCTCGATTTTCTCGATGGACGACGCTACGACATGGACATCGCCGCGCAAGTGCCGCATGCCGCACTGCGCATCCACGTCATGGGACAGCGCGCTGCCGACCACGAACAGGCGAGCGAGGCCGACCGTGCCGAGATGGCCCGGCTAGCGGCCGAGGCGGTGCGGGCCGGCGCGCTCGGCTTCTCCACCTCGCGCCGCGCTCGCCCATAAGACGCTGGAAGGCAGGCACACGCCAACCCTGCGAGCCGCCGAGGCCGAACTAGCTGAGATCGGCCACGCCATCGGCATGCTCGGTCGCGGCTGGCTGCAGGTGATCTCCGACTTCGACGATCCGGCCGAGGAATCCGCCGTGCTGCGGCGGATCGCGGAGGCGGCACGACGGCCGATGACCTTCAGCCTGCTCCAGAGGGAGAAGGTGCCCTGGCTCTGGCGCTTCCTCCTCGACCGGCTGGAGGAGGCGAACGCTGCCGGCACGCCGATCAGCGGGCAGGTCATGGGCCGCCCCATCGGTCTCATGCTGGGCTTCGAGCTGAGTCAGAATCCCTTCTCGAGCCGCCCCTCCTGGCGCGAGGCGGCGGCACTGCCTTTCCCACGGCGCCTCGCGCTGCTGCGCGACCCCGGCTTCCGCGCCCGGCTGCTGGTCGAGCCGAACGCTGATCCGGCGGCAGCTTACCGGCTTAACACCTGGCATATGATGTTCCCGCTGGATGACCCGCCGGATTACGAGCCGCCGCCCGAGCGGAGCCTCGCCGCAATGGCGGCGCGCGAGGGGCGAAATGTCGAGGAGATCGCCTATGACCTGATGCTGGCGCGGGACGGCCGCGGAATCATCAACCGCCCCATTATCAACTACGCCGACGGCGATCTCGAGGCCGTGCGGGAGATGGTCGGGCACCCGCACACGCTGATAGGCCTCGGCGATGGCGGGGCGCATGTCGGGCTAATCTGCGACGCCAGCGCCACCACCAGCATGCTCACCCACTGGACGCGCGACCGCCGCCGCGGCGAGCGCCTGCCGCTCGGTTTCGTCCTCCGACGGCTGTCGCGCGACAACGCTCTGGCACTCGGCCTCAAGGACCGCGGCGCGATCGCTCCCGGCCTCCGCGCCGATCTGAACCTGCTCGATTACAACCGGTTCAATGTCCGCCTGCCCGAGCTGGTCTACGACCTGCCCACCGGCGGCAAGCGGCTGCTGCAACGCGCTGATGGCTATGTGGCGACGCTACTGGCCGGCCAGGTCACCTACTGCGAGGGCGAGCCCACCGCCGCCCTTTCTGGCCGCCGGACCAGAGGCTGAAGAAATGAGGGAGAACGAGATGGTCCAGACCCCGAGCAACCCCGACGTCGTCGTGGTCGGCGCCGGCTTCGCCGGCCTCTACATGCTGCACCGGCTGCGCGACGCGGGCTTCACCGCCATGGCCTTCGAGCGGGCGACAGGAGTGGGCGGCACCTGGTATTGGAATCGCTACCCCGGCGCGCGCTGCGACGTCGAGAGCATGCAGTACTCCTACGGCTTCGACGAGGCGATGCAGCAGGAGTGGCATTGGAGCGAGCGCTTCGCCGGCCAGCCGGAGATCCTGCGCTACGCCAACTGGGTGGCGGACCGGCTGGACCTCCGCCGCGACATCCGCTTCGAGACCTCGGTGACATCAGCCGAATGGGACGAGGCCGCCTGCCTCTGGACGGTGCGAACGGACCGTGGTGACAAGCTCCGGGTGCGTTACCTGGTGATGGCCACCGGCTGCCTGTCCGCCGCGCGCCTGCCCGAGATCGAGGGCATCGCCGATTTCCGGGGCAATACCTACCACACCGGGCAATGGCCGCATGAGCCGGTGGACTTCACCGGCCAGCGGGTGGCGGTGATCGGCACGGGATCCTCGGGCATCCAGGCCATCCCGGTCATTGCCGAGCAGGCGGCGCAGCTAACGGTATTCCAGCGCACGCCGAATTTCAGCATTCCCACGCACAATCAGCCCATGGACACTGAGTACGAGAATCTCTGGAAGTCTGACTACTCCGGGCGGCGCGAGCGGGCACGGGGCATGCGCACCGGCATCCTGCACGACCTGAACGACAAGGGTGCGCTGGAAGTGGAGGAGGCCGAGCGCCGGGCCGAGTACGAGCGCCGCTGGGAACGAGGCGGTACCGCCTTCATGGTCGCCTTCAATGACTTGGTGACCAACGCCGCCGCCAACGATACGGCTGCGGAGTTCGTGCGCGCCAAGATCAGCGCCACGGTGCGGGACCCGCAGCTGGCCGAACTGCTAGCTCCTAAGGACCACCCGATCGGCACCAAGCGCATCTGCGCCGACAGCGGCTACTACGAGACCTTCAACCGACCTAACGTGGCGCTGGTGGACCTGCGCGCGACGCCGATTCAACGCATCGTGCCAGAGGGCGTGCTGCTCAGCGACGAGACGCTACGCCCGGTGGACAGCATTATCTACGCTACCGGCTTCGACGCGATGACCGGCGCGCTCACTGCCATCAACCCACGCGGCGTCGGCGGGTTGCCGTTAACCGAGGTCTGGGCGGAGGGACCGAAGACCTATCTCGGCCTCTGCACCGTCGGCTTTCCGAACATGTTCATAATCACCGGTCCTGGCAGTCCGTCGGTGCTGACCAACATGATCGTCTCGATCGAGCAGCATGTGGACTGGATCGTCGATTGCATGGCCTGGATGCGCCGCCACGGCGCGGTGCGGCTAGAAGCTGAAGCCACGGCTCAAGAGCGCTGGATGGAACATAACAATGAGGTAGCCCGCCGTACGCTCTACCCGCGCGCCGGCTCCTGGTACATGGGTGCCAACGTCCAAGGCAAGCCGCGCGTCTTTATGCCTTACATCGGTGGAGTTGCCGCCTACCGGCAGGCCTGTGATAATGCAGCGAAGGACAGCTACAGCGGCTTTCTCCTCCAAATGGACCGAGCAGCGGCTCAATAGCTTCGCGGCCGCAGACGCCGCCTGGCAGTCGGCGGCGCCGACCACAGCGTGGATCCGCCGCCTGGTCACCACCGGTGGCTCGAACAGTCTGGCTGGCCTCCGCGACCGCGCCCTGCTGCTGCTGGGCTATGCCTGCGCGCGTTGTATGGCTTGTTGCAGTCGCGGCAGCGGGAGCCTCAACAGTCCTGGGCGGTGCTCCGGCCGCTCGGCGACAGCGGCTGACCCACAACAGATGCATTCCATTCCAAAACCCCGGCTGGGTGTCAGCAGGCCGGAACTCCAACCGCAACTGCCCGTCAGACAATCCGGAGGTTTCTAGCTCGAGTTCTGACAAAACCAATTACTCGGCGCGGCAGAATAAGGCTCCGGTGCCGTCGCCGGTTGAGGATTGCCGCAACCGCAAGCTGCGGCCACTATCCTCTCAGCGCGGACAAAGCTGCGCCAACCACCATGGTCCACCCATACGTCTCAAAGGCGGATGGCCAAGCGCGAGCAACGCGCGAACCAGGAGGAAACCACGATGAGCACTACAGCATTCGGAGTTGCCCACGGACCGACACCCACTACCGATTCCGCCCTGACTGCAGGCGGCCCTCTTGAGGAGCGGCACCTTCGCTCCCCAGCCTATCGCAATGTCGCCCAACAGCAGAAGCTGACCAGCACGCATTGGCACATCGCCTGGGCCAATGGCTTGGGCTGGGGCTTCGATGGCATGGATGGCGCGATCTTCGCGCTGGTCGCACCGATGGTCATGGCCGAATTCGCCGTCGGCCTGCCCGAGTACCGGACCGGTGTGCAGATCGCCATGCTAATCGGCATCATCGGTCTCTACCTCTGGCCCTGGCTAGCGGACCGTTACGGGCGGCGCAACTTGCTCGCAATCAACATCGCCATGTTCTCGCTGATGATGCCGGTAGTGGCCTTTGCGCCAAGCTGGGGCTTCTTCGTCGCCGCCTATGCCATGTGCCGTTTCGCACTTAACGGCGAATGGGCCATCGGCTCCATGCTGGTGGCGGAGACGTGGCCGGCACGCCTGCGTGGCCGTATCGTTTGCGCCGATCGCGCGGCCTGGGGCGTCGGCGCGGCACTGGCCGGCACCATTACCGCATTTGTCGTCGGCAATTGGGGCTGGCGCGCGGCCTTCATCCTGCCGGGCGTGGTGGCGCTGCTGGCCATCTACGTCCGCCTGCTCTGCCCGGAATCACCCTATTGGGTCCGCACCATGGACCGCAAGCGGCGCATCCGCGAACATCTCTCGCACGGCACGCGGCTGAACGAGGATGATAGCGCCTGGATCAGCAAAGCCGACAAAGTGGGCGTGCGGCAGCTCTTCCTGCCGGACATGCGGCGCAACACCGCTCTCGCCACCTTTGTCGCCACCACCAACCTGATCGCCTTCTCTACCGTTGGGCTTTGGATGCCCTTGTTCCTGAAGGAGGCGCATGGCTGGTCGGCGGCGGAGTATGGCAGCTTCTACATCGCCTGGGGGCTGATCGGCGTGGTCGGCATCGCCGGTGCCGGCTGGATCATTGATCGATTTGGCCGCCGCCTCGGCTTCCTTTTGATGCTGCTGCAGGGTGCGCTGTTCCTGACCCTCTGGGTCTATGCCGATACCAAGCCCATGCTTTGGACTTATGGCCTGCTCTGGAGTATCGGCTTCCTCGGCGTTTGGGGACCGGCGACGACCTATACAACCGAGATCTATCCGACCCGCATCCGCGGCACCGGCAACGGCTTCTCCTGGGCGGTCGCCTTCTTTATCGGCTATGTTCTCTGGCCCTTTGTTGCAGTCTGGCTTCGCGAAAGTACCGGCAGCTTCGCCGCGGCCTTCCTGCTGATTCCAGTGGTGATGCTGCTACAAGGCGCGGTGGTTTGGTTCTACAGTCCGGAGAATGCAGGCAAGGATCTCGACGGCATCCATGTCTGAACGCCGCTCCTGACTATCGGGCACCGTCTCGCCAAGCGGGCGGTCGGGGCAGCCCGGCCGCCATGGCGCTGCCCAGTGCAGGGGAAGTCCATCAGCCAAGACCGCATCGGCGCCTTGGCTGTCCGACCGCGGAGCATTGTGGCGCGACCTTGTTGCATCGATCGCCGGCCTGGGTGGCGTCGGGTAGAATGAGGCCGGGGCGAGGTCCCTCATCCTACAGGGGCATCTCTCTTGCCGTCCGAAGCGAACGCCGCTCGGCGCTACCACATCCCAAAGCAGCAGCACCGGGTGACCAACTGGGCCGAGTACGGCGCTGGCCTTCGCGCCTGCGGCAGCCTCACCGTGTGGTTTACGCCGGAGGCGGTCGAGGCCTGAAAAGGCTGAGCCACGCACTGGCCGGGGCAGCCAGCCCTCGTATTCAGCGTTGACGATCGCCACAGTTCTGACGTTGTGAGCCGTGTTCCGCTTGGCGCTGCGCCAGACCGAGGAGGCATACCAATCGCCTTAAACTTTGACCTGTGCCCAAGCGCGGGTCGTGATGGAGGTGACTTGTACTGGGCTGCGCATAAGCGCATTCCAGGCTGAGCAGCAGGCGTCGGCGATGGCGTCGTAGCTTCCCATACGCGATGACTGAGAAGGTTGGCCCGCAGGAACTCCCACAGGCTTTCGACCGGGTTCAGTTCGGGCGCAGAGCGGGGCAGCTGCAGCAGGCTGATGTTGGTGGGCAGCTGCAGCTTGGGTGAGGTGTGCCAGCCCGCGCCGTCGAGGACGAGGACAGCATGGGCTCCTACGCTCACGCCCAGGCTGATCTCCGCCAAGTGGATGTTCATGGCTTCGACATTGACGGTGGGCATTACCACTGCCGCGCCCACGCCGCGCTTGGGGCAGACCGCGCCAAACAGGTAGGCCCAGGTGTAGCGGTGATCGCGGACCGCACGCGGACGCGTGCCGCGCTTGGCCCAGATGCGGGTCCGCGTGCCCTGCTGGCCGACCCTGGCCTCATCCATGAACCAGACTTCAATGGGCGTGCCATGCGCCGCATCAGCGACCGCCGTCCTTACCAGTTCGCTGAAGCCCCCCTAAAAGCCGCTTGCGCGGCCAGGTCGCTCTGCGGATGGGAAGGGCGGACCGACAAGCGCCGGACACGGAGCTTGGTGAGCAGCTTGCCCACCGCGCGCTCGTGCAGGCTAACCTTGAACTGGCGCTCGATCCGCGCTTGCAGGTCGCGGCAGCGCCAGCGCACCACAGCATCGCGCTCCAGATCGGGCCTTTGCTCGACCGGGCGCTCCACTGTGGCCTCCTGCTCGGCCAGGAGCCGCGGCGTGGGGCCCAGTGCGCGCCGGTTCACCTGCCCTGCCAACCCCTCGGCATTGTAGCGGTGCACCCAATCGCGCAGGGTCTGCCGCTCCATGCCGCAGGGTTCGGCCGCGTCCGTGCGCGATTGCCCTTCCAGCAGCAAGGCAAGAGCCAGCATGCGTCGCGCTGCAGTCGCCTCCCGACTGCGGGCTGCGGCCTGCCTCAGGGCAGCCGCTGACAAGTCCTGCCGCGTGACTACCGCCGCCATTCCAAGCCTCCCGAATCGAACCCCCGGAGACAGCGGATCACGTCCGCAGCAAACAGCAGATCACATGCGAGGCAGTGACAACGGCGGTTGGTATTAATCGCCTCCGTGCTGCAGCTGCTCGGCCTCGACCTGCCGGTGCCGGACCATAGCACCCTGAGCCGTCGGGCCGAGACGCTGGTGGTGCCGCGGCCAGAGGCGGGGAGCGCGCCGGTGCACCTGCCGGTAGCCAGTATGGGACTGAAGCTCTGTGGCTGGGACGAGTGGCTGGAGGAGAAGCACGGCAGCAAGCGGCGCCGGGCTTGGCAAGTACTGCACCTCGCCACCGATGCCGACACTGGGCAGATCGTCACCTCGGCGCTGACCGACAGGAATGCCTATGATGGCTCCTAGGTCGGTCCGCTGCTCGACCAAGTGGACGGACTGATGGCGTTCTTCACTGGCGACGGCGCATACGACGGAGACGACGTCTAGGCCGAAGTCGCGGCGCGCCATCCCGATGCAACTGTCTTCGTGCCGCCACGCGCGAGTGCGGTGCCAAGCGATACAGCCGAGACCACACCGACGCAGCGCGATGCGCATCTGGGATGTATCGCTGAGCGCGGCCGCATGGGATGCCCGCGGGCATCTGGATACAACATTCCCGCTCTGGTGCAGGCCAATATCTCGCGCCGGAAGCGCGTGGTCGGCGATGGTCTACGTGCGCATACGGACGGACGTCAGGCAACCGAGGTGGCGATCGCGGCCAGCGTGCTGAACCGAATGCTGGATCTTGAGCGTACGAACTACGTCCGCATCACAAGGCCTGGAACAGGGCTTGAGTTCAATGCACCCTACTATCGACCCGTGCAACAGGTTACCTCTGCACCGCTAATCGCTTACAGCGATCAGAGCCAAGCGGTAACGTTACCGCTATTCGCACACAAGTCTACTAGCCGCCCCCCTGCACGAGTGAGCAACCACCTTGCGCGATCGGCCGGTAGGCTTCCTCGAGCGGAACCTGTCGGACCAAACGGTAGACATCGTACCGGCTTACCGACTCTCCTGGTGCTTTGACCTGGAACACATAGACTGGGCTGATGCGACGCCCGTCCGCCCGGATCTCTCCTCGCTCGAAAGCTAGATCCTCCGTCGGCGTCGCTTTCATGCGTGCGACCACCGCTCGGCCGTCAGTCGAATTGCCCAGTGCATCCACGGCCTTAAGGTAATGTGTCACCGCAGCATAGACATTGGCCTGCAGGTCCGTCGGCATCCGCCCGCCCATCCGTTCGGCAAAGCGCCGGCTGAAGTTGCGCGTGCCTTCGCTCAGGTCCCAGTAGAAATTGCCGACTACGATGGCGCCCTGCGTCGGCTCGAGCCCCAGTGACACGATGTCCGAAATGTAGACCGCGAGGCCGACGACGCGCTGCCCACGCCGTGTCAGACCGAATTCGGAGGCCTGCTTCATGCTATTGATGAAGTCCGCCTGCGAATTCGCCAGCGCCACCACCGAGGCGCGCGAGGCCTGGGCCTGCAGCAGCACCGAGGAGAAGTCCGTGGTGCCGAGCGGGTGGCGGACTGAGCCGACGACCTGTCCGCCCGCCCGCGTCACCGCGTCGCTGGACTGGCGCTCGAGATCATGTCCGAAGGCGTAGTCGGCGGTGACGTAGAACCAGGTGGCGCCGCCCTGCTGCACCAGTGCCCGGCTCGGCACGTTAGCCATCGACCAGGTATCGATTGAGTAGTGGATGAGGTTCGGCGAGCAGAGATCGCCGGTCAGCCGGCTGGCCACCGCCGCGGTGACCAGCGCGGCGCGGTTGGCATTGCGCGCGACCTCGCCCACGGCCAGGGCAACGGCGGAGTTGGGCAGGTCCACGATGGCGTCGACACCCTCCATGTCGAACCAGCGGCGCGCGATGGCCGAGCCGGTATCGGCGCGGTTCTGGTGATCGCCGGATAGGATCTGCACCGGCAGGCCGGCCGCGCGGCCGCCGAAATCCTCCGCGGCCAGGTTCGCCGCCACCACCGAGCCCGGGCCGGCCACATCGGCGAAGCTGCCCGACAGGTCGCTGAGGATGCCGATGCGGATCGCCTCGCGCCGCGGCGCCGGCGATTGCGCGGCCGCCGGCAGGCCGGCCGCCAGGCAGCCTGCCGCCAGAAGGCTTCCCAGGATTGCGCGTCGCATGTGTTGTCCCCTCCCTGTTGCGGCCAGCTCTCAGCGGCGGTCTGCCGCCCCCGAGAAGCTGTCCTCCGCCATGTCGGCGGCGCCTGCCGCCCGCCGGGCCGCGGCCAGCATCGCCGCCGGTGGCTGGGCGTAATTGCCGGCGCGGCTGACCTGCAGCCCGATCGAGGCCCGCGCGCCCGCCATGAACTGGGCGTAGCGGAACAGCGTGCCGAGCGCGTCCATCACCACCGCGCCGTGGCTAGCCGCCAGCTCCTGGCGCCAGACGAATTCGTTGAGGAACCCGTCACCGGGAATGACCACCTCGGCACCCATCTCCACCAGCCGGCCGCAGGCCGCGTGGAAGGCCGCGAGGAGGGGACGGGCAGCATCCTCTTCGCATTCGAGGCTGTACTCGTCGATCGGCGGGTGCATCGCCACCACGCCGGCCAGGCGCTCCCGCAGGCCGTAGCTGCGCGCCAGCTCCTCATGCCGGGCGCGCTGGCTGGCCTCCAGGGCCACCAGGCCGAAGCGCTGGCCGAGCGAGCAGGCGACGAGCATGCAGGTCTCGGACAGGCCGAGGCAGGGGATGTCCACCAGCGACCGCACGGCCCGCAGCGCCGGGTCGAAGAAGCAGCCGAGGGCGAAGGCATCGTAGCCGGCCCGCTCCGCCGCCAGGGCCGCCTCGATCACCTGCGCCTCGTTCAGATACTCCAGGTAGCAGTGGCGGATGGCGTGGATCGGCGCAACGTCGAGCCCGTAGGTCCCGGGGCGCAGTCCGTGCAGGGCGACCGCGTCCCCGGGCGGCAGCACCGCCGCGGCGTGGCGCGCTAGCGCGGCGCGGTAAACCGGCGCGCGGTCGAGGTCGCTGAAGCTCTGGTGCCAGATCCGCATGGCTACCGCGTCCTCGAGCCGGCCCGGCGGTCAGGCGGCATTGTCGCGCCGTGCCGCATGTCGGCCGGCCAGACGGCCGAAGACGAGGCCCTTCAGCACGGAGGTCGCGCCGGTATAGGTGCGGTAGTAGGTGCCGATGATCTCGCCCGCGGCATAGAGGCCCTCGATCGGAGCGCCGTCGCTGTCCAGCACGCGCGCATCGCTGTCCACCTTCACGCCGCCGAAGGTGAAGACATTGGCGGAGATGATCGGATAGGCATGGAAGGGCGGCTCGTCGACCGGCAGGGCCCAGTTAGACTTCGGCGGGTCGAGCCCCTGCGTCGCCAGGCCATCCGCCTCCAGCGGCCGCCAGTCGCCCGGCATGCAGGCCGCATTGTAGTCGCGTACTGTCGCTGCCAGCGCGGCCGGCGGGACCGCCAGCTTCACGGCCAGCGCCTCCAGACTGTCGGCCACGATCGGAGGCTGGTCGGTGCGCAGGGCGCGGCGGAAATTCGGCACGCGCTGGTGCCTGGCGTCGAGCACGACATGGGCATTGCCGTCGCGCTGCTCGAAGATCCGCCTGGTGATGCTTTCGTAATGAGCATCGACCGTGCCCGGCGCCTCGTCGGTGAAGCGGTGGCCGTCCCTGTTGATCAGGATGCCGTAGGGGAAGATGAAGACCGAGGGCTCGGAGACGCCGGAGCGGGGATCAATCGGCTCTGCATGGTAGCTGCCGAAGTCGCCCGCGGTCGCGGCGCCGAGTTCGAGCGCCATGCGGATGCCATCGCCTCGGTTGAAGTGCGCGCCCTTGCAGATCGGCCGCAGGAAGGCGGCGCGCGGGCCGATGTAGCGTGCGAGCATCTCGGCATTGCCCTCGAAGCCGCCGCAGGCGAGGACGACCCGGCCATGGAGCCGGACCGGCCCCGCTTGCCGGCTGCGGGCGAGCAGGCCGGCCACGCGGCCATCCTCATCCCGTTCCAGGCGTTCCGCCGTGGTGTCGTACAGCATCTCGACGCCGAGCGCCTCGGCGCGTGCCGCCAGCCCGTCGACCAGCGCGAGCCCGCCGCCGACCGGCAGCAGGCGCGGCTGAGACCGGGTGAGGAACTGGGTTGGCAGGAAGTCGAAGCGCAGGCCGAAACCCTTCAGCCAGGCGATGGTCGGGCCGGCCTCGTCGGCGAAGGTGGCGATGAAGCTGGGCTCAGCCATCGAGAGAGCTGCGGCATAAGCGGCGCGCTGCCCAGGCGGGCGGGCACTCTCGGCAATCAGATCGGGGTCGAGGGTGCCGCTGCTGTTCTCAGCGAGATGGGTTTCGAAGTCGTCGGTGACCTCGACCTCGCTCTTCATGCGGAGATAGGCCTCGGTGTAGCGGCTCTGGCCGCCGCGTTCCTCGGGCGGCGCGCGTTCCAGCACGGCGACCCTGGCGCCGGCCTCGGCCGCGGCGACGGCGGCGGACAGCCCGGCGACGCCGCAACCGGCCACGACCACTTCGAAACGCTTTTCGCGCATCCGGCGTTCTCCCCGGCCGGGAGCATGGCACGGCGGCGGCCAAGATCAAATGCACCGGGTGCCCGCCCATCGACGTCGCATGGACAGGCCTGATGACCCGCCTATAGTCCCCGGAGGGGGCGGCAATAACAACAACGCCTCGGGGCGAGGAGACGATGGACGATCTCGATCAATCCCTCCACGACATGCAGCTCGCGGCGCAGGCGCGGCGCCTGGCTACCGGGTGGCTCGAGGCCTTCGAGGCGGCGCTAGCGTCGCGCGATGCCGCGCGGATCAGCGCCTTGTTCCACGAGGACTCCCACTGGCGCGACATCCTCGCCTTCACCTGGCACCTGACGCCGACCGCGGGCCGGGAGGCTATCGCCGCGCGCCTGGCGGCGGAGCAGGCGCGAACCGCGGCGCACGGCTTCCACCTGCCGCAGGGCCGCAAGCCGCCCCGTCAGGTCAAGCGCCTGGGCATCGACAGCATCGAGGCGATCTTCGAATTCGCCACGGCCGATGGCCGCGGCGCGGGTCTCATCCGGCTGTCGCCCTCGCCCGAGGAAGGCGGCGCGATGCGGGCCTGGCTGCTCTCGACCACGCTCGAGGCGCTGAGGGGCCATGAGGAGAAGATTGGCGCCAACCGGCCGTCCGGCGCGGCCTATTCGCGGAATTTCGGCGGCGACAATTGGGCCGACATGCGCCGCAGGGCCATCGCCTATGACGACCGGGAGCCGGCGGTGCTGGTGATCGGCGCTGCCCAGGCGGGGCTCTCGATCGCCGCGCGGCTCAACCAGCTCGGCGTCGATACCCTGATCGTCGAGCAATGGCCGCGCATCGGCGACAGCTGGCGCCGGCGCTACCACTCGCTGGCGCTGCACAACTCGATCCACCTCAACCACCTGCCCTACATGGAATTCCCACCGACCTGGCCGAAATACATCCCGAAGGACATGCTGGGGAACTGGTTCGAGTTCTACGCCGATGCCATGGAGATCAACTGCTGGACGGAGACGACCTTCGTCGGCGGCGCCTGGGACGAGGCGGCACGATGCTGGACGGCCCGGGTGCGGCGCGCCGACGGCAGCGAGCGCATCCTGCGGCCGCGGCACCTCGTCTTTGCCAACGGCGTCAGCAGCTTTCCCAAGGTGCCGGAGCTGCCGGGCCTCGAGGAGTTCCAGGGGCAGATCATCCACTCCGAGGGCTTCGACAGCGGCGCGGGTTGGGAGGGCAAATCCGCGCTCATCCTCGGCACCGGCAGCAGCGCCAACGACATCGCACTCGACCTGCACAGCCACGGCGTGAAGACGACGCTCATCCAGCGCGGATCGACGACGGTGGTGTCGATCGACCCGAGCGCTCGGCTCAACGAGGCGATCTGGGATGAGGGCGGGCCGCTCGAGGATTGCGACCTGATCGTCTCCTCCGCCACGCCGCCGCTGATCGTCAAGGCCTATAAGTCGGTGACCAAGCGCATGCTCGAGCTCGACCGAGACATGATCGCGGGCCTCAAGGAAATCGGCTTCAAGCACGACGTCGGCGAGGACGAGGCCGGCCACCAGATGAAGTACTTCCGCCGCGGCGGCGGCTACAACCTCGATGCTGGCAGTTCCGCCCTCATGATCCGGGGCGAGATCGGCCTACTGCAGTACGACCGGATCGAGCGCTTCACCGCCGGCGGCGCGCTGCTGAAGGATGGCTCGACCGTGCCGGCCGATCTCATCATCCTGGCGACAGGCTACTACCCACAGGAGGAGCTGGTCCGCCGTGCCCTCGGCGATGCGATGCTGGAGCGCATCGGGCCGGTCTGGGGCATCGGCGAGGATGGCGAGCTGAATAACATGTACAAGCGCACGCCACAGCAGGGCCTCTGGTTCATCGCCGGCGGCCTGTCACAGTGCCGCATCAACTCGAAGTATCTCGCGTTGCAGATCAAGGCGATGGAACTCGGGAAACTCGGCCCGCTCTAACAGGTTGCTGAAATTCCCTCTCGTGGCTGGCGCCGGATCGTGATTCGCTCGCCTCTGCGGGAGGGGCGAGATCGGGATGCGCGGCAAGGACGAGGTGCGGGGTTCGCTGTTCAGCTACGTCGATCTCGAGCAGCGGATCCGCCCCGATCACCTGCTGCGGACGATCCGGGCCATCGTGAACGCGGCACTGGCGGACATGTCGGCTGAGTTCGACGCGCTCTATCCGCCGGTGGGCCGTGACTCGATCCCGCCGGAGCGGCTGCTGCGGGCGCTGCTGCTGCAGGCCTTCTACTCCATTCGTTCGGAACGCCAGCTGGTGGAGCGGATCGACTTCGACCTCCTGTTCCGTTGGTTCGTTGGGCTCGGCGTGGATGACCCGGTCTGGGACGCCACCACCTTCACCAAGAACCGCGACCGGCTGTTGGCCGGCGAAGTCGCCGCGCGCTTTCTGGCGGCCGTGCTGGCGCAGCCCAGGGTCCGCATCCTGCTCTCGACCGAGCATTTCTCAGTGGACGGCACGCTGCTGGAGGCCTGGGCCAGCACCAAAAGCTTCTGGCACAAGGACGGCTCGGGCCCGCCACCTGACGCCGGGCGCAACGGCGAGCAGGACTTCCGCGGTCAGAAGCGCAGCAATGACACGCATGCCTCCACAACCGACCCGGACGCCAAGCTGTTCCGCAAAGGCCCGCGCAAGGAGGCCAAGCTCTGCTTCATAGGCCACGCGCTCATGGAGAACCGGAACGGCCTGATCGTCGGTGCCGCCGCCACTCGTGCCTCGGGCCATGCCGAGCGGTTGGCCGCGCTGCACCTGATCGCGCCGCACGCCGACCGCCCGAACTCGACACTCTCGGCGCAGACAAGGGCTTCGACGCCCGCGACTTCGTCGCCGAACTCCGCGAGGTCAACGTCACCCCGCATCTGGCGCAGAACACCAGCGGGCGAAGCTCGGCGATCGACGGCTGCACCACGCGCCATCCCGGCTACGCCGTCAGCCAGCGCATCCGCAAGCGGATCGAGGAGGCGTTCGGCTGGGCCAAGACCGTCGCCGGGCTGCGCAAGGCCCGGCACCGCGGCCTGCCCAAAATCGACTGGCAGTTCACCCTCGCCATGGCCGCATACAACCTGGTCCGCTTACCGAGGCTGCTTGGCGCGGCGTGAGGCCCGAAGACCGCCCGTACAACGCTTATCGAGGGAAAGGCGCGGCGCACTTTACGTGCCGTTGCCGCCCCAAGAGCCCACCCATACCGGAAAATGGCCCGCTCCCGCCCTGCTGGCAGGCTTTTCAGCAGCCTGCTAAAGCATCCGGCCTGTCGATGCATCAAACGCAGAACTTCAGGCCCAACCCGGAGACCGGCTGGCGCTAACGGTTTGCTGGACGAGGTGAGGCGGCTGCTGGCCAGCCGCTGGTGATCGGCAACCGCACAGGTGGCGACATTTGTTGGCGCAGTGCCCACCCGGTGCCTACTCGCCCGCGAAGGGTGTGGGGCCCGCTGCGCCCAGCGCTATCGCCACATGGCGCAAGGGCGCTTTTCAATCCCAGTGCAATGCCGCATGCTTCTGGCCGGCCGAGGCGCGGCATACGTGTCCAGGGCCGATAGGGAGGAAACGAGCGGCCATGAGCGAGCTCTCGCCACGCCAGCGTGCGCTGAAGGAGGCGTTCACCGAGGCACGCGGCTATTGGAGCCCGGTTTGGGACCAGGTGCTCGCACTCGATCCCGACTTCTTCGAGGCCTACCTGAACTTCTCCGCTGTGCCCTGGCGACATGGCGTGCTGGAGCCGAAGGTCCGCGAGTTCATCTACATCGCTATCGACGCTTCTACGACTCATCTGCACGCTGCGGGCACCCGCACGCACATGCGCAACGCGCTGCACCTCGGCGCTACCCGCCAGGAGATCATGGAGGTGCTCCAACTCATCTCCGTGCTCGGCATCCACAGCGTGACGGACGGCGTGCCCATCCTGGTGGAAGAGATGGCCGCCGCCGGGCGCGGCGCGGAGATGCCGCAGCCCGGTGCGGGCGGCGAGCGTGAGGCGCAGCTGAAGGCGGAGTTCACCGCCGCGCGCGGCTACTGGAGCGAGCTGTGGGACCATGTTCTCGCACTCTCGCCTGACTTCTTTGAAGCCTACATGCACTTCTCCTCGGTACCCTGGCGACTTGGCATGCTGGAGCCGAAGGTGAAGGAGTTCATCTACATCGCCATCGATGCCGCAACGACGCACCTATACGCGCCCGGCACCCGCGTGCACATCCGCAATGCCATCCGGCTCGGCGCGACGCGGCAGGAGATCATGGAGGTGCTGGAGCTCACCAGCGTGCTCGGCATCCACAGCACCACGCATGGCGTGCCGATCCTGCTGGAAGAGTTGCAGGCGACCGGCAAATCCTGACGGCGAAGCGTAGGGGGAAACCAAGCATGAAGATCGACCGCAGGAGCCTGGCTCTAGGTGCCGCCGCGTTGACGCTGCCCGGCCTGGTCCGGGCGCAGTCCGGCACCATCAAATTCGGCTTCACCGCCGCGCTCACCGGCCCGTTCAACGAATTCGGCGAGGGCATCAATCGCGGCGCACAGATCGCGGTGGAGGAATGCAACAAGGCTGGCGGCATCAATGGCCGCATGGTGGAACTGGCCGAGGTACTGGACGACCAGCTGGTGCCGGATCGCGCGGTGCAGAACCTGCGTCGCATCCTCGACAACCGGGAGATCGTCGGGTTGATGTGCCCCTCGGGCTCCGGTCCCACCTTGGCAATCGCCGACATGATCCAGGCCGACGGCCGGCCAATCATCAACCCGCAGGCGCAGACGCCTACCATCGTTTACCCTAATGGTCCGGACAAGCCGCCGCGGCCCAACCTGTTTTCCATCTCTATCGGCAATTTGGTGGAGTCCGAGAAACTGGCGGCGGCCCTGTCGGAGTTTACCCGCATCGGCATCTTGCATGAGAGCACCGGTTACGGCGTGACCGGCGCCGACCTGGTGCGGCGGGAGATTATGCGGCGCAAGCCGGCCGCGCGGGTGACGGTGGAAAGCTACAACCAGCGCGCCCAGGACATGACCGCCCAGCTGGTCCGCGTGCAGCGCGCCAATGCCGAGGCGATGCTGGTCATCGGGCTGGGCGCCGACTTCGCGGTGATCCGCCGTAACATGAGCCGGCTAAACATCAATCTCGCGCTGTTCGGCGCCGCCGGCGCGGTGACGGTGCCGTATATTGAAGGTGCCGGCGACTTGGTGGCGGGTACCCGTGCGGTGAACCATGCCGCCTTTGGGCGCCGCCCGATGCATGGCGCGGCGCAAAAATTCGCCGATCTCTACCGGGCGAAGTTCGGTACCGATCGGTGGTACGGTCCCGACGCTGCCAATCCGCTCATCTCACTCGCCGGCACCGTGGGCAGCGGCTATGATTGCATCAACCTGCTGATCGACGCGATCCGTCGTGTCAACTCCACCGCCGCCGCCGACGTGGTCCGCGCCCTGGACCAGACCAAGGATTATGAAGGCGCTACGATCAGCCGCATCAGCTTCACCTCGCAGAACCACGTGGCGCTAAAGCTGGAGGATCTCGGCACCTACGAGATGCTGAAGCGCGGCGACCGTGTGGTGCTGGAGCTCCGTGACTAGAGATGGATGACTTTTTCTTCTCGCTGCTGCTGGCTGGGATCAGCGTGGGCGCGGTCTATGCGCTCATCGCGCTCGGCCTGAACCTCACCTTCTGGACGACGAAGACGCTGAATTTCGGCCAGGGTTCTTTAATGATGCTTTGCGCCATGCTCACGGTTTTCATCTCTAGCCAGGGGCTCGCCATCACGCTGGCGGTGGTGGGCAGCCTCGCCATTGTCGCGGCGCTCGGCATGTTCATTGAGCGCTGGACGGTGCGCCCCGCCTTGGAGTCCAGCGGCGGCAGCATGGGCTGGGTGGTCTCTACTCTCGGCTTCGGGATCTTCCTGCAGGGCATGGCAGCGAAGTATTTCGGCTCCCAGGCCGTAGCCTTCCCCGACGTGGTGTTCACCGCACAGGATTTCGTCACTGTGTTCGGGCAGTACATCTCTCTGCAGTACCTGGTGGTGCTGGCGGTCGCCGTCGCGCTGATCCTGGCCTTCGAACTTTTTATCCGCCGCACTGTCTGGGGCCAGGCGGTGCACGCCGTCTCGCTCGACCCGGAGCTTGCGCTGGTGCAAGGCATTCCGGTGCGGCGCCTGATCCTTGGCTCCTTTATGCTCTCCTCGATCCTGGCGGGGGTGGCTGGGGTGCTGATCGCCCAGATCGGCGGTACGGTAGACCCCGCCTTCGGCTTCGACCTGGTGCTGCTCGGCTTCGTCGCCGCGGTGCTGGGCGGCATGGGTAGCTCGCTCGGCGCGCTGGCTGGCGGGCTGCTGGTGGGGGTGATCAGCAAGCTGGTGGGCGGCTACGTTTCCACCGCGGCGGAACACGGCATCGCCTTTGCGCTGCTGATGCTGGCGCTAGCGGTACGGCCGCAAGGATTGTTTGGCCGGCCGGAGGTCAGCAAGGCATGAATGCTCTGCGATCGCGGCTGAGCGCAGTCGTCGCAGACTGGCGTGTGCAGGTGGCGCTGGTGCTGGCGCTGCTGCTGGCGGCGTCGCTGCTCTCCCCCGGCACCTTGCAGATCGCCAGCTTCGTGTTGGTAGCCGCAATCTTCGCCCAGAGCATCAACCTGCTCACCGGCCTCGCCGGACAGATCTCGCTCGGCCATGCTGGCTTCTTCGGCATTGGCGCCTATTGCACCGGCATCCTGGTGAAAACTCATGGGCTGGACGTCACGCTCGGTGTACCGGCGGCGGTGCTGCTGGCGGGATTGACTGGCTGGCTGCTGTCCTTTCCCGCAAACCGGGTGCGCGACGTCTACCTGGCGATGATGACGCTGGGCTTCGGCATGGTGTTCTTCGAAATAGTCCGAGAATGGAATGACTTGACTGGCGGTACCATGGGCCTGCCCGGCGTACCCTCAGCGGCGCTGCGCACGTTGACGATCTTGGGCGTCAAGGTTGATGGGCTTCGCTACTTCCAGCTTGTCTTGCTCATCACTGCCGGCGTTATCCTACTGGTGCGCAACCTGACGCAGTCGCGCATCGGCCGTGCCTTCTACGCCATCCAGGTCAGTGAGATCGCAGCTGGCAGCATTGGCATCCCGGCCGGCCGCACCAAGCAGCTGGCCTATGCGCTCTCGGGTGCGTTGGCGGGGCTGGCGGGGGCGCTCTACGCCCATCTGGTCGGCTATCTCGGCCCGGAGAGCTTCGCGCTGCCGCGCTCGATCGAGGTGCTGGTCATCGCCATCGTGGGCGGCCTCGGCTCCATTGCGGGCCAGGTGCTGAGTGCTGCGCTGTTCACCTTCTTGCCCGAACGGCTGCAAATTTTCGCCGAATGGCAGTTCATCGCCTATGGGCTGATCCTCACCTTCTCCCTATTGGTGCTGCCGCGCGGCATCGGCGGTCTGCTATTCGACCCGCCGCGCTTTATCAAACCGCGCGCCCTGGCCCGTGCCGCCGGGCAGCGCGCCGATGCGACGGCGCTGCGCCCAGACGGTGACGGCGCCGCGCTGGAAGCCAAGGGCATCACCATGCGCTTTGGCGGATTGGTAGCGGTGGATGACGTCTCGCTGCGGCTGGAGCCAGGGCGGATCACCGCACTAGTCGGCCCCAACGGCTCGGGCAAGAGCACCTTCGTCAACGTCGTCACCGGCATCTACCGGCCGGCCGCAGGCCAGGTGCGCTTCGGGGGGCGCGACATCACCGGCCTGCCCGATCACCAGGTGGCCACGGCCGGCGTGGTACGCACCTTCCAGGACCCGCGCCTGGTGCCGCATTTCACAGTGCGGGAGAACCTGCTGCTCGGCGCGCACCGCCAGCTGCGCCATAGCGGCCTCGCCGCCACGCTGGCGTTGCCCAGCGCCATCGCTGAGGAAGCCGTGCAGCTGGCGCTTGTGGAGGCGGTGCTGGCGCTGTCGGACCTCACCGAGGTGGCGGACCGGCCAATCGACACTCTGCCATATGGAACCCGCCGCATGGCCGAGGTGGGCCGTGCCCTGCTCGCCCGCCCACGCGTCATCCTGCTCGACGAACCCGCGGCGGGACTGTCCGAGACGGAGATGGACCGGCTCGCGCAGCTGATCCGCGACATGAAGGCGATGGGCCTCGCCATCCTGCTCATCGACCACCACATGGATTTCCTGGCGGAGCTGGTGGACGAGGTAGTGGTACTGGACAGCGGCCGGATGATCTACCGCGGTGACATCACCGGCATGCGTGGCGATGCGCAGGTGATAGCCGCCTATCTCGGCGACGAGGCCGCCCATGCTTGAGCTGCGCGATCTCTCGGTGCACTACGGCGCAGTGCGGGCACTGGAAGGCGTCTCGCTCCAGGCCGCACCGGGTGGCATCACCGCCATCCTCGGCGCCAATGGCGCGGGCAAGTCGTCATTGATGCGGGCGGTCTCCGGCATCGCACCCGTGGTCGCCGGCCAGGTGCTGCTGGATGGCCAGGACATTACCGCCCTGCCGCCGCCGGCACGGGCGCGGCTCGGCGTGGCGCACGCCATGGAGGGCCGCCGGCTGTTCCGCCAGCTCACAGTGGAGGATAACCTGAGGCTGGCCTGGAGCTTCGGCGCCCGCCGCGAGAAGCTGGCCGCATCCCTGGCCGAGGTCTATGCTCGCTTCCCCATCCTCGAGACCAAGGCGCGCACCGCCGCCGGGCTACTTTCGGGCGGGCAGCAGCAGATGCTGATCCTGTCCTGTACCACCATCCGCAACCCGCGCTTCCTGCTGCTGGATGAGCCTTCGCTCGGCCTAGCGCCGATTATCGTGCAGCAGATCTACGGCTTCATCACTGACTACGCCGCAAAGAGCGGCATCGTCGTCATCATCGCCGAGCAGATGGCGGCACTGGCGCTGAAGGTCTCGCGCCAGGGGATGGTGCTGCGGCGCGGCCGGGTGGTGCTGGCCGGCGCTGGCGAGGAGCTGCTACGCGGCCAGGACGGCACCACGCTGGCCGCCAGTTACCTGTAGGCGACCGCGCCCGACCGGCCGCGGCAGCTGACGCGCCGCGCCGGCCCTGGCAGGGCTATTCCGGCTGCTCCATCAGCGCCAGGCCCTCCATGGCCAGGCCGTAGCCCAGCAGATCCTGCATGCGCTTTCGCAGATGCTCGGTGAACATTAGCCTTGTGTAGCGTAGCAGCAGCGTTGGCTTCTGCGTCAGCAGGCGGGCGTGTTCCCATGCCCGGTCCAGGACCTGTGCCTGGGCCAACACCTCGTTCACCAGGCCGAGGGCGAGCGCCTCCTGGGCGCTCAGCGTCTGACCGGTCAGCAGGAAGTAGCGGCCGCGGTTCACCCCCATCAGCAGCGGCATGAGGATGTGCATGCCGTCGCCCGGCAGCATGCCCGACATGAAATGCGCCGAGTCCTGGAACTGCGCTGTCTCGGAGGCAAGCACGATATCCGACAGCAGCGGGATCTCGCAATGCCGCCAAGCCGGCCCGTTGATGGCGGCGATCACCGGTACCTCGATGTTCAGCAGGTTCATCAGCAGCGCGCGGCCTTCCCAGTGGACTCGGTCATAGGCCGCAGCGGTGATGCCTTGGGCTAGCGAGCGCGTCGCGGCCGTGGCGCGGAGGCCGGAGAACTCCTCGCCCGTGCCGGTCAGGATCACCACGCGATTGTCGCGGTCACGCCCCACCTCGGCGAAGGCGTCGGGTAGCTCGCCATGCGGCACCAGGCCCCAGCGCAGCGGGCCGTTGTCGGTGTGAAGGCGCATCTCCAGGATGCCATCCTCGCGCCGCATTCTGAGGCACGAGAACTTGTCGCGGTAAGTCTCAAGGCGGCTCACGCCGCGAGTTCCAGGATCTCCATGACTTGCGCCGGCCCCTCGATGGGGCGCGGGTTGCGCGGCACCCAGGGTGTGACCATGGCGCGTTCGGCGATGCGGGGGAAGGCGTCCCGCCCGATGCCGACTGCGTCCAGGCTGCGCGGCATGCCGAGCCCGGCGATCAGGGCGTGCAGCGCCTCCGCCGCTTCGCCGCCCGGGTGGCCCATGGCGGCAGCCACCCTCGCCTGGCGTTCCGCATTGGCCGCACGGTTCCAGCGCATTACCGACGGCAGCATGATGCAGGAGGTGTGCCCATGCGGGATGTCGAAAGCGGCGCCCAGGACGTAACCGATACCATGGCTGGCGCCCATCGGCACGCCGGTCGCCAGCGGCGCCATGGACAGCCAGGAGCCCAGCTGGCAATCCATTCTTGCGTCGAGGTCACCCGGGTCCGCCTTCACCCGCGGCAGGCCGGAGGCGAGCAGTCCCAGACCGTGCAGCGCCTGCGCATCGGCATAAGGCTGCGCCTCCGCGGAGCAGATCCCCTCGACGCAATGATCCACTGCGCGGATGCCGGTGGAGAGGAAAAGCCATTCCGGTGTCGCTAGCGTCATCGCCGGGTCGAGCACCACGGCGGCGGGGATGGTCCCGGGGTGATGGAACATCTCCTTCACCCGATTGCGCTCGTCCGTGACCCCAGCAAAGGCGCTGAACTCGCCGGCCGAAAGGGTGGTGGGCACCGCCACTTGGCGCAGCCTCGGTACCTGCGGCGGCGGGCCGCCAGGGCGCAGCCGGTCCATCGCCTCGGTGCTGTCTATACCATTGGCGAGGCAGAGCTGCACCGCCTTCGCCGCATCGGTGAGGGAGCCGCCCCCGACCGTGACGATCAGATCGGCGGCCGCCTCGCGCGCCATGCGGGTGGCGTCCAGCACGGCGCGGCGGGGCGAGTGCGCCGGCATGCCCTGGTATTGCGCCGCGAACCGGTAACCGAGTGCATCACGGATGCGCGCAACATGGTCGGTGTCCCGCGCGAGGGTGGCGCTTGCCATCACCAGGACGCGCGTGGCGCCCAGGCGCGCAGCCTGTTCAGCTACTGCCTGAGCCGCAGGCCGGCCGAATACCACCTCCTCCATCTGGCTGAACACCACGCGCCCGTTCCGGGTCATCGGCATTTCCTCCGTTGGCTCGGATAAGCATATCAACCTTCGCAGCTCCTGCACCATGCTGCACTCGCTTACGAGCAGCAGCATGAGGCGCCGAGAACCATCCCCATCCGGCTGAGCCGGTCGGTGGCTTGGGTGTGAATAAGCGTCGAACTGGGACCCCGCGGGATTCAGTTCACAGCTTTGATGAAACACGAAAAAAGCAGCGTAAGGTGAGGTTCCAATCAGCGCCGATCGAGACCCCACCCACTCGCCAAATTCAGCATTAAGTTTAGCTCCTTGCGGCCGCTTCCGACAGGGGTCCTGATTCGGCGCCTATTTACAGGAGGAAACGCCATGAATTTGTTACGTCGTCAGTTCCTCAGTACCGTCGGTGCGACCACAGCCCTGCCTTTGGCCGGAGCACGCGCCCAGTTCGGCAGCACGCCACCGCTTCGCATCGGCGTATTAAGCGACCAGTCAGGCCCATACAGCGGTGGCACCGGCGCCACTTCGATCGCCTGTGTCCGCCAGGCAATCGAGGAATTCGGTGCCACCTCCCGCGGCATGGCGGTGGAAGTGCTGGTCGGCGATCATCAGAACAAGGCGGATGTCGGCGCCAGTATCTCCCGACAATGGTTCGACCGTGACGGCGTTGATCTAATCCTCGACGTCTCAAACAGCGCCGTGGCGCTGGCGGTGCATGGCATCGCGCGGGAGAAGGACCGCATTCACATCAACTCCTCCGCCGCCACAGCGGACCTCACCGGCCGGGTCTGCTCGCCGAACGGCATACACTGGACCTATGACACCTGGATGCTTGCAAATGGCACCGGCAATGCCGTGGTCCGCACCGGCGGCGATAGCTGGTTCTTCATCGTCGCCAACTTCGCCTTCGGCCATGCGCTGGAGCGAGACACGGCAAATGCGGTGCGTAAGGCCGGTGGCCGGGTGCTGGGCCGCGCTGCGCATCCGGCACCGGGCACCACGGATTACTCCTCCTACCTGCTGCAGGCCCAGGCAAGCCGGGCCAAGGTAATCGGCCTGGCTCATGCCGGCGAGGATGCGGTCAACACCATCAAGCAGGCGGCGGAGTTCGGCATCGTGCGCAGCGGGCAGCGGCTTGCGGCGCTGCTGCTCTACATCAACGACGTCCACGCCATCGGCCTGCCCACCGCGCAGGGCCTGATGCTGACGGAGAGCTTCTACTGGGACCTGAACGAGCGCACCCGCGGCTTCACCCAGCGGGTCCTGCCAAAGACCGGCGGGCAGCGGCCCAACATGAGCCAGGCCGGCTGCTATTCAGCCACGCTGCATTACCTGAAGGCCGTGGCGGATATGGGCGTGGCCGAGGCGAAGCGCAGCGGCGCTGCGACCGTCGCCCGCATGCAGGCGATGCCAACCGATGACGATGTCTTTGGCCCCGGCCGGATCCGTCAGGATGGCCGCAAGCTCCACCCGGTCTATCTGTTTCGGGTCAAGACACCGGAAGCCAGCCGCGGTCCTTGGGACTACTACGAATTGATGGCTACGACCGGGACTGAGAAGGCCTTCCGGCCCCTGGCCGAGGGTGGCTGCCATTTGGTTGCCGGCTGATCCCGTAGGGGAGCCGAGGCGATTGGCTGGGCCCTGCGAACCCGCGAGGCAGGCTCAGCGAAGCACGTGGTCTCGTAAGTCTTCATCTTGTTGCGACCTTGCGATAGCTTGCCGCCGCAGCTACCGACCCGGCCATCCGGGATGAAGCAGGCGACCGGCGGCGCCGGGTCGACCAAAGGTGGCAAACGGCCACGCCGGCGGCGGGGTGCCAAGCGCGACCGCGAGATGGTGACCGCCGAGGCGGTGGTGAAGGTCGCCGCCGCCCGCGGGCTCATGGTTCAGGGGCTACCAAGACATCCTGGTGCGCGAGCTGACCCTTACGCCCGAGGTGGTGCGCTACCGACGGGGCGCTGGCTGACGCCGTCTGGTCAGACGGTGCTGGCATCATTGCCGGCGGCTTCGGTACAGGTATTGTGTTTTTACCGCATTCCTACCGGTTCGACGCAACAAGGTGGCCACCATCGCCAGTTCCTAAAGTCAGTCGCGTCCCGAACGGCCCGCCGATGAGGGCGCTGTGGGGTACCAGTAATCAGGCTCGGGCCGCTGCCACCCGGGCTCGGAATGCCGCACCTCAATGGTGGTGCTCAGGCTGGCCTCCGTGCCGTAATAGACAAACTGGCTGCCACGATAGTTTCCCTCCATAATGGCCTGCCAGCCACGGGCGGCGAACTCCGCCGTCACATCCGCCAGCGACCGGTCGCCATAATCGATCATGACGTGGTGCACGCCCTCACCATGGTCACGCAGAAACTCCCAATAAATCGATGGCCCATCGAGCGGCTGGATCAGCTCCCACATCATGCCCTTGGTCCAGGCAAGGGCGAGTTTCATGCTGTACGCCACCGCTACCCCCCGGACCTTGGTCTCGCTCAGCAGCGGCGGTGCATAGGTGTACACGCGCCACGGGCCGACCCCCAGCTTGTTGGCGTAGCTTCCGAGCGCAGTGTCCAGGTCGCGGACGACGATCCCGACTTGGATGATATTCTGGGCAAGCGGGGCCTCCTGCATCGTGCCTCCTAGCGCTTTTCCACAGAAACCGGTCATGGGACCTGCTGGATGGTGCGGCGTCTCCTAGCGGCCCCGCTGGTCGACGGTCTCAAGTCCGTACCAGCGGACATCCTCCTTCGCTGATGGGACGGAAGCCATTCTCGGGCGTGAGGGTTTCGACCACCTTGAGCATATCCCATTCGTGCCGGCTTTCAGCCGGCTTCTTTGCCTCAAGGAGATAGACCGGGTGAAGCTTGCGCCCGTCCTCGCGGACGCGGCCTGGTCCGAAGCAGTCGTCATCGGTCGGCATGGCCTTCATGCGGGCAACCACTGCGGCCCCATCCAGCTTCGCCTCCGCCACGCCCATATCCGCCACCACCTTGAGATAGTGCATAGTCGATGAGTAAATGCCGGCCGTCACCATGTTGGGATACAGCTTCGGGGTCTTCGGCTGCACCCTGGCCTGCCATGAGCGGGTCCGATCGTTCAGATCCCAATAATAGGTCGCAGCGATCTGCAGCCCCTGCGCTTCCTGCAGCCCGAGGGAGTGGACCGTCGTGTCGTAAGTCAGCAGGCCAACAATCTTCATGCGGCGGGCAATGCCGAATTCGCGGGCCTGCTTTACGCAGGTGATGAGGTCCGCGCCCGAATTGCAGAGCCCCAACACCTTGGCGCCCGATGACCCAGCCCGGAGTAGAAACGAGGAGAAATCCGTCGTCCCTGGGAATGGATGGAATACCGAACCCACAACGCGGCCTCCGCCACCCTGCACAACTGCGGTGGTGTCACGCGCGAGCTGATGGCCGAAAGCATAGTCAGCACCCAGGAAGAACCAGCTGTCGCCGCCCTGCCGCAGGACCGAGGAGCCCACGGACCGTGCCAGCATCGCGGTATCCCACACCCAATGGATGGTATTCGGACTGCATTGGGCGCCGGTCAGGTCGCTGGTTCCGGGACCCGAGGCCAAGAAGACCTTGTTCTTCTCACGTACGATCGTATTCACCGCAAGCGAGGTGGCGGAGGTGGAGACTTCCACCAGCGCGTCTAACCCATCTTGATCGATCCATCGTCGCGCAGTCGCCACCGCGACATCGGCCCGGTTCTGGTGGTCGGCGACAAGCACGTCCACATCCCAGCCACGGGCGGAGACATTGAAATCCTCCAGCGCCTGCCGCGCGCAGACCTCTGATGGCCGACTCAGATCGGCATAAGGTCCGGACAGGTCAGCGATGATGCCAAGCCGCAGACGCGGCCGGCCTGCCCCACTCACCTGGGCGCGTGCGGGTATGTTCGTTAGGGTACCGGCAGTGACCGCCGAACCCAACAGAGCCCGGCGAGTATGGTGTTTGGCTACCATCGTCATCCCTCGAGCTTTCAGGCGCCTCTTGCGCAGGACGCATCAAAATGGAGGCTCAGTCACTCAGCGCAAAACCGTCGTAGTTCCTCGCCGCAACATTGGCGCAGATCTCGCGGTAGCGTGCCATGCCACCGGCGTACGGCATGAAGATCCGCGGCTTTCCTGGTACGTTCGCTCCGAGATACCAAGAACTCGCCGCCTGCGGCAGCAAGGTCGCATTGGCGGCGTCATTGACCTGCTCAACCCATTTTTCTACGGCGTCGGTCTGCGCCTCAATACGTGCGAGTCCGCGCTTGCGCATGTGCGCAATGCAGTCAGTGATCCACTCAACATGCTGCTCGATGGCTACGGGCATGTTGCACAGCACCGAAGGGCTGCCCGGCCCGGTAATGGTGAAGAGGTTGGGAAAGCCCGCCACCTGCAAGCCGAGGTAGCTGCGCGGGCCGGCCTCCCAAGCCTTGGCCAGCGGCAGGCCACTGCGACCTTCGATGTTCAGCTTCAGCAACGGGCCGGTCATCGCATCGTAGCCGGTGGCAAAGACGATGATGTCGAGCGGATACTCCGCGTCGCGGGTGCGGAGTCCAGTCGGCGTGATCGCCTCGATTGGAGCCCGGCGGACATCGACCAGGGTGACGTTGTCGCGGTTGAAGGTGGCGAAATAGTCGGTGTCGATCGGCGGCCGCTTGGCGGCATAGGGATGGTCGATATCAGCCAGCAGCGCCGCGGTCACTGGGTCTTTCACGATGGAGCGGATCTTGTTCTTCAGGAACTCGGCCGCGGTGTCGTTCGCCGCCTTGTCCAGCAGTATATCGCGGAAGACGGCGCGGAACTGCAACCCGCCCTTGGCCCAGGCGGCTTCGTACAGCGCCTGGCGCTGCTCGGGCGTCACGTCCCAGGCCGAACGGTCCTCGATGAAGAAGGCTTGGCCATTTGTGTTGCTATGCATGATCCGACGGATCTCGGCATGGTTCTCCTTTACCCAGGCCTTGAATTCCGGCGTCAGCGGTGCGTTGTGAGCCGGCACGCTGTAATTGGCGGTGCGCTGGAATACGGTGAGGTGCGCTGCCGTTTCAGCAATGACCGGTGTCGCCTGGATGCCGGTGGAGCCGGTACCGATCAGGCCGACGCGCTTGCCGGTGAAATCTACGCCTTCATGCGGCCATTGTCCGGTGTGGTACCAATCGCCACCGAATTCCTCGAGGCCCGGAAACTTCGGCACATTGGCCGTGGAGAGGCAGCCAACGGCGGTGATCAGGAATTGCGCCGTCAGCGTCTCTCCCGCATCGGTGGTCACCGACCAGCGATTCGCCGCCTCGTCGTAGCGGGCGCCGACCACGCGGGTGCTGAAGCGGATGTCCTTCCTCAGGTCGAATCGGTCGGCCACATGGTTCAGGTAGCGACGGATTTCCGCATGGTCCGGATAGCGCTCGGTCCATTCCCACTCCTCGAAGAGCTCCTTCGAAAATGTGTAGTTATAAGCATGGCTTTCGGAGTCGCAGCGGGCGCCGGGGTAGCGGTTCCAGTACCAGGTGCCACCCAAGCCATCGCCGGCTTCCAGCACCTGTACATTCAGCCCAAGCCGGTCACGCAGGCACAGCAGCTGGTACAGGCCAGAAAATCCGGCGCCTATGACGAGGGCGTCGTACTCGCGGGCGGCAGGAGCGGGGTTCACGTCGGGCATGGCGGGACAGTTCTCCTCGGGACGATGATCAAACCAGCGGACAGCCGCCTTCGGCCATGGGCCGGAAGGCCTCCTCGGCCGGGGTGGTGCCGACAAGTTTGTAGTAGTCAAAGGGTGCCTTGGATTCCTCGGGCTTTTTCACCTCGAACAGATAAGCCGGATGCAGCTTACGGCCGTCGGCGCGGATGCTGCCGGGGCCGAAGCAGTCGTCATCGGTCGGCATCGCCTTCATCCGCAGCACCGTCTCCAGCCCGCTGGCCTTGGCCCGGACCGCGTCCATGTCGGCGACCGCTTTCAGGTAATGCAGCGTGGCGGCGTAGCCGCCGGCGTTCATTTGGTTGAGGCTGTTGCCGGCCAGCCTGCCACGCACCCGATCCATGAAGGCGCGGGTGCGATCGTTCAGGTCCCAGTAGAAGCTTTCCGCCAGCACGAGGCCCTGAGCGGTCTGCAGCCCCATGGTGTGGATGTCGGTTAGATAGGCCAGCATCAGCGCGACGCGGATGCCGCGCCGGCCCAGGCCGAATTCCTGCGCTTGCTTCACGCAGTTCACCGTGTCGTTGCCAGCATTCGCCAGAGCCAGGACCTTGGCGCCGCTGGCCTGGGCCTGCAGCATCTGCGAGGAGAAATCCGTCGTCTGCGGGAAAGGATAGCGCACCGCACCCAGCACACGGCCGCCAGCCTGCCGAACGAACTGTGTGGCGTCACGTTCGATTTGGTGCCCAAACGCGTAATCAGCGGTGATGAAGAACCAGCTGTCGCCGCCATTCCGCACCATGGCTTGGCTGGTAGACTTGGCGAGCATGTAGGTGTCGTAGGTCCATTGCACCGTGTTAGGCGAGCACTGCGCCCCAGTGAGGGCGGCGGTCGAGGCACCGGATGCCAGGAAGACTTTGTTCTTCTCTCGCGCCACACTGCTCACGGCCAGACCAACGGCGGAGTTGTTTACATCGACAATGGCGTCCACGCCACGCCGATCAAACCATTCCCGTGCGGTGTTAACGCCCACATCTGGCTTGTTCTGGTGGTCGGCCTGGAGGACCTCGACGCGCAGTTCTGGTCGCAGCAGACGCATCTCCTCCACCGCCTGTTGCACGCAGGCGAGCGTGGTAGGGCCCGACCAGTCGCGGTAAGGTCCTGAGAAATCCGAGAGAACTCCGAGCCGGATCACCGCCGATGCCTGGGCACGGCTGTGCGTCACCAGCGACGTGGAGAGGCCAGCCATGACGGCCACAATGGCACGGCGTGTCGTCGAGGGGACCATTTGTGCTGCCTCCCGGTGTCAGGCAATGGCAGCCGCCCGTTTCCGGACGGCCGGGTGGGGTCAATCGGCTCGGATATTCTTCACCCGCACGATTTCGCCGTAGACACGGTAGTCGTGCATGATGCGGGAGGTGAAATGCTCCGGCGTATCCGCCGCCGTGACCCACCCAATACCCTGCAAGCGCTCACGCAGCTGCGGGCTCTGTTGTGCCCGGCGATTGGCGTCGGCGAGGCGCTCGATCACCGCTGGCGGCGTCCCCCGCGGCACCAGCAAGCCAAACCAGTTCGGATAGACGAAGTCGCCGAAGCCGGACTCCACCATCGTCGGCACGTCAGGAAGAATGGATGACCGCTGCGCCGACAGTACCGCAATGCCTTTGAGTCGCCCGTCGCGCACAGTCTGCTCGTACATCGAAAGCGCATCAATGATAAGATGGGTGGCCCCAGCCAGCATGTCCTGGCTCGCGGGGCCGGCGCCGCGATAATGCACCGCCTCGATCTCGATGCCGGTCGCACTCTTCAACAACTCCATCACGACATGGGTGATGCCGCCCGAGCCTGTGCTGGCATAGCTGAACTTGCCAGGATTCGCCTTTAGCAAAGCAATCAACTCGGCCAGGGTGGTCACGCCGAGCTTCGGATGTGCAACCAATAGTAGATCGCCGGTGATGGCGGTGGCGACTGGCACCAGATCCTTGAGCGGGTCGACCGGCATGGTTGTGTAGGTATGCGGGTTGATGGCGACCTGCCCGACATTGACCAGCGTCAGGGTATGGCTGTCGCTCGAGCGAGCGACGAAATCCATGGCAAGATTGCCATTCGCGCCGGGCCGATTGTCAACCACAACGGGAACGCCAAGTATTTCGGCCATGCCCGGCGCTAGCATGCGGGATAGCACGTCGGTCGGTCCGCCCGGCGCGAAGCCGACCATCATCCGGATTGGCCGGTTTGGCCAGGCTGGTTGCGCCAAGGCGGGCGCCGCGAGCGCAACGCCGGCCGCAGCGCCGGCCAGCAGCACGCGTCGCCGTGCGATCACATGGTCATACATGATCGATTATTTACCCCCCTGTGAGGGCCGCCCTCTGTGAGCAGCCTCCGCAACGCATGTCCTTGGCTGCGCCGGATGCTATCCGGCGGCAACGGTGCGCAAAGCGCTCGGACTGGCGCCACGCCCACCATCAATGAGGTACTGCCCGCCGGTGATGCTGCCGGCGAGCTCGGAGCTGAGGAACAGCACCAGGTTTGCTATCTCCTCGGGCGTGGAGTAGCGGCCGATGGGAATCGTGGACTGGTACCGTTCTCGCACGCTGTTGCTTCCCTCGATGCTGGTCTGCGCCTCAAGCGAATGGATCATTCGCGTGTCCGTCGGTCCAGGACACACCGCATTCACCCGGATGCCGTTGCGACCGTATTCACTGGCCGCGGTTCGGGTCAGTCCGATCACGCCATGCTTCGAGGCGACGTAGCCGGAAAGGCCTGGTGACCCCGCAACCCCGGCCGTGGAGGCGGTGTTCACGATGGCGCCGCCCTGCTGCCGGAGCATGACTGGAATTACGTGCCGAAGGCCAAGGAAGACACCCTTCAGGTTGACCGCGATGACTGCGTCGAAGACATCCTCCTCATAATCGCCGGTCAGCGCGATCTTGCCCTCGATGCCGGCGTTGTTGAAGAAGCAATCGATGGCGCCATACGCATCTAGCGTCGCCTTCACATAACCCTGGACATCGGTGGATTTGATGACGTCGGCCTGCACGAAGCAGGCCTCGCCCCCGGCTGCACGCACGAGCCGTGCGGTCTCCTCGCCCCCGGCTGCATCACGGTCGACCACCGCCACACGTGCACCGCCCTGCGCGAAACCCAGGGAGGCAGCCCGTCCTATGCCGCCGGCCCCGCCGGTCACCAGTGCTACCTTGCCGCTGAAATCCATGGGCATTCTCCTCCTACTTATTTTTGTCATCCGCGCACCAGCGGGCAGCCACCTTCGTTCAGCGGACGGAAAGCGTCCTCCGGCGAGACTGTAGCGACGGTCTTCAGCAGGTCCCAGGAATGCTTGCTCTCGACCGGCTTCTTCGCTTCCAGGATGTAGACCGGATGCATCTTGCGGCCATCTTCACGTATGGTGCCCATGCCAAAGCAGTCATCATCGGTCGGCATTGACTTCATACGCGCAATAGTCGCCCGGCCGTCCCGCTTCGCCTCCGCGATGCCCATGTCTGCAGCGGTCTTGAGGTAATGCGTCACGGCGGAGTAGATGCCAGCAGTGCCCATGTTGGGGTACAATGTGGGCGTCTTGGGCTGCACGCGCGCTTGCCAAGCACGTGTCCGGTCATTCAGGTCCCAGTAGTAGGTAGCGGCGATCTGCATGCCTTGCGCGGTTTCCAGCCCGAGCGAGTGAATAACGGTATCGTAGGTGATCATGCCCACGATCCTCATGCTGCGATTCACGCCGAACTCGCGTGCCTGCTTCACGGTGTTAATGAGGTCCGCGCCCGAATTGCAGAGGCTCAGGACCTTGGCACGTGAAGATTGGGCGCGCAGCAGAAAGGCCGAGAAGTCCGAAGTGCCCGGGAACGGATGGAACACACTGCCGGCGATTTTGCCGCCGCGAGCCTGCACCACCGCCGTGGTGTCCCGCACCATCTGGTGCCCGAAGGCGTAGTCGGCGCCGAGGAAGAACCAACTGTCGCCGCCTTGCGCCAGCACTGTCGAGCCCAGCGACCGCGCGAGCATCGCGGTGTCCCAGACCCAATGGATTGTGTTCGGGCTGCAGGATGCGCCGGTCAGCTCGCTGGTTCCTGGCTCGGTCGCCAGGAAGACCTTGTTCTTCTCACGTGCTAACCCGTTAACCGCGAGGGCTGTTGCCGAAGTTGAAACGTCAACCAGTGCGTCGACGCCTTCCTGATCAAACCAGCGGCGCGCCGTGGCGGCGGCGATATCTGTCTTGTTCTGGTGGTCGGCGACCAAGATATCGACGTCCCACCCACGCCCCGAAACGCCGAAATCCTCCAAGGCCTGACGCGCGCAGGCCTCCGCAGGACGGCTCAGATCCGCATAGGGGCCGGAGAGGTCAGTGATGATGCCGAGGCGCAGCTTCGGCTTCGCCGCACCATCCGATTGCGCCCGCGTGGGACGTCCTGGCAGGACCGCCGCCGCACCTGCGAGCGCAACCGTGCCGAGCAGCGCCCGGCGCGATGTGCTCCTGAATTCCATTGCTTCAGTCCTGTCACTCGGGGTCATTTCAACTGACAGGCAGCCTGTCGGCCGAAATGACCGCATCTGCTCTCTGTCCCGGCATCTCAGGCTTCTGGCCTGGCTTTGCCACTAGGAAATCCTCAGGCACGAAATGCCTCATCATCCCCCAGTAGTCGAGCAGCCGCCAGGGCGAGGTGACCGTGATGCGGTTGCGGTCGTTCTTGTACCAGCTTGTCACGCCAGGATGCGCCCAGACCATGCTCTGGGCCTTCTCGTCGAGACGATGGTTGTATTGGTCATGGACGTCCTGCCGCACTTCCATGGTCGTGTAGCCTCGCTCGATCATTTCGCGTAGCGCCTGAACGATGTACCGGACCTGGCATTCCGTGTGAAAGATGATCGACCCGCCATGCGCCAGGTTGGTATTTGGACCATAGATGAGAAAAAGATTCGGATAGTGCGGCACCGTGACGCCCAGATAGCCACGCGGGTCGTCGTCGCCCCAGTCGTCGCGGATTGTATGGCCGTCGCGCCCGCGGATATCGAGCGGCCACAACATGCGGGAAGCCTGGAAGCCGGTGGCGAGAATGATGACGTCCGCTGGATGAACAGTGCCATCCTTCATCACGATGGACTCGGCCGTGACATGGGAGATCGGATCGGTTTCCGGCGCGACGTTCTCGCGCTTGAGCATCCGGTACCAATAGTTGTCCCGAAGCATGCGTTTGCCATAGGGCGGGTATGACGGAATGACCTTGGCCAGCAGTTCCTCATCACCGCCGAGCTCGCCGCGCACATAGTCCACGATCAGCTCGCGCATCTTATGGTTTGCTTCGTTTAGGGAAACCGCCGAGGACGTCCAGGACGGGTCGACATGCAGCGAGGCGTGGAAGCCGTCCGAGCTCGCCCAGAACAGCTGGAACCGAAGCCAGTTCGAGAAGTATGGGATATGTTCAAGTGCCCAGCGGTTGCTGTTGCTCACAGCGCGATGGTAGTTCGGGTTGTTCATCGCCCAGTGCGGTGTGCGCTGGAATATCCGCAGATGCGCCACATCTGAGGCGATTGATGGCCCGGCCTGCATAGCGCTGGCGCCGGTGCCGATCATGGCAACCCGCTTGCCCTTAAGATCGACGGTGCGGTCCCAACGCGCGGTATGGAATAACGGTCCGCTGAAGTTGTCGAGCCCGGTAATTTTTGGGATCGAGGCCCGATTCAACTGGCCGACCGCACTGATGACCGCATTGCACGCGGCACTCTCCTCGCGCCCCTCGGCGTCACGCCAGGTAAGCTGCCATCTGTCGGTTTTCTCGTCAAAGATGGCGCTCGTGGCCTCGGCCCCAAAGCGGATATGCGGGCGAAGATCGTAGGTGCGCGTCACGTCCTCGATATAGGCAAGAATTTCGTCGCGCCGGGAGAAATGCTGCGTCCAGCGGTTGTTAACGTGGAAAGAGTAGGAATAGAAGTGATTTGGTGTATCTACTGCGCAGCCGGGATACTCGTTCTCGAGCCAGGTGCCGCCGACACTAGCGTTCTTCTCGAACACCTCAAATCGAATGCCGAGCTGCTTCAGGCGGATCGCCGCGCAGAGGCCGCCAAAGCCGGCGCCGATGATAATCACCTTGAAGTCCCAGGGCGGCAGCTTCGCCGGGTCGTTGTGCCAACGTACGGCGCGGGTGTCCTCCTCGCCGAAGCGCATCTCCTCGAGTAGCAGCGGGATGTATTCATCCGGCACCGGTTGGCCGACGCCGGCACTCATCATGCGTTGCAGCACATCGGCCGGCGGCTGCGGTGGTGCAATCTGCTTACTCGTCGCGTAATCCTGCAGGGTGGCGACCAAACGGTCACGGACCTTCTGCTTCAGCGGTTCGGGAACAGACTGGAGGAAGCTCCAGGCGCCGTGGATGTACGGGGCCACTTCCTCAAGAATATCGAGGTCGCCGGTGAGCTGGACGAGCACCATCAGCATCGGCGCGATATCGGCTTCAGCGAGGGCGGCCTTGAGCGCGGCCTCATCGTGTACCGCTTCGCGCACGGCAAGCTGGAAGTCCTGTGCCATGTCGACAAGTCCTTTGACTGCGGCGCCTGATCGGGCGCCATTCCGACTCAGCCTGTGGTGTAGCCACCATCAACGGTCAGTGTGGTTCCGGTGACGAAGCCCGAACGGTCCGAGCACAGCCACACCACGGCTTCCGCTATGTCGTCGGCGGTCCCCAAGCGGCGCATCGGCACCGTGGCCAGGATTTGGTCGCCACGGCGCGCCATCGCTTCGGCGACCATCGGCGTCTCAATGTAACCTGGGCAAACCGCGTTCACGCGGACGCCGGTGGCAGCGTGGTCGATGGCCGCAGCCCTGGTCAGGCCGATCACGCCATGCTTCGCGGCGACATAGGCGTTGGATCCGGGCAGGCCAACCAGGCCGGCGATGGAACTGGTGTTGACGATGACACCACCTCCCTGTCCCTCCATCGCCGCCAGCTCATGCTTCATGCAGAGCCAAACGCCAGTCAGGTTCACTGCCAGCATGCGATCCCAGGCCTGCTGGGAGATGTCCCCGACGCGCTGACCGCCGGCGCCGACATGGACGGCCGCGATCCCGGCATTGTTGTAGGCGCAATCAAGCCGACCATAGGTCGTGACCACCGCCGCGACCATGGCCGTCACTTCATCGGGCTTGGTCACATCGGCGACGACCGCCTGTGCCTCACCGCCTGCTGCGCGGATCAGCTCGACGGTCTCGTCGGCGGCCGGACCTGAGAGGTCCGCGACGGTGATGAAAGCGCCCTCGCGCGCCATAACGATGGATGTCGCGCGTCCGATCCCAGAACCGCCGCCGGTGACCAGCGCCGATTTGCCCTCGAGGAGGCGGGTCATGGCGCCGCTCCGGCAGCAGTCCGCCAGGCATCGCGGAGCACGGCCGCAATGAAGGCCAGAATGCCGTCCGTCGCGCCGATGACCTTGCCCATAGTTAGGATTCCATGGACTTGATCGCTCAGATGCAGTGTGACGACTCGGACGCCATCACGTTCCAACCGCCAGGCGTATTGCCGCGCTTCGTCGCAAAGGGGGTCGTGGCCGCAAGTCAGCACCAGCGCGGGGGGCGCCTCGTGAAGGTTAGGTGCCCGCAGCGGCGATGCGCGCCAATCCGTCCGTTGCGCCACGTCTGGCAAATAGTGGTCGACGAAGTACCGCATCGTCTTCGCGGTGACCGGCACGCCTTCCGTAATTCGCTCGTAGCTCTCCGCGCTCATGGTGAGATCGACCACGGGATACAACAGCGCCTGGAACATGCTAGGTGGCACGGTACCGTCGCGCCCCATCAGGGCGAGCACCGCGGCTAGATTGCCTCCGGCGCTGTCGCCTGCCACTGCAATTTGCGCTGCATCGATGTGCAATGCACCTGCACTGCCGGCGACCCAGGCGAGGGCCGCCATGCAATCCTCGATCGCGGCGGGGAAGGGGTGTTCGGGTGCCAGGCGGTAATCCACGGCGACGACGCAGCACCGGGCATCGTTAGCCAGTCGGCGGCACACCCCGTCATGGGAGTCTATGTCGCCGAAGACCCAGCCGCCGCCATGCAGATAGAGCAGGCAGGGCAGGACATCGGCCGCCGATGTATCCACGCCGCGGTAGAGCCGCAAAGGAACTTCCCCCGCCTTGCCCATTATCGTCACATCGCGCAGCTCGGCGACTTCGACCGGAGCTGGCTGCAAAAGGGCGCGGCCCGCCGCGTAAGCGCGCCGCGCCTCCAATGGGGAGAGCACCTCGTAGGGCGGCCGCCCCGATTTCCGGATCAAGGTCAGCAGAGCTTGGGTATCGGGATGAACAGCCGGCATTGGCGTCCTCTTGGAAAGAACGAGATTTTCGCTCGACGAAAGCGACAGAGGCCCGAAATGGATGATGCCCGCATTCAACGGCAACGTTGCCCGGGTATGGGTCGCCTAAGTGAGCGGCCGGTCTATCCGTGATGGAAAGGTTCGTTGTGGATCTGCTTGCATCGACGCTTCCTCGGGCTCTTTGGCCCATTGCTCAATGTCAGCGGCTGGATACTGCCCCCGATCTGGTCGCAGTGGTAGCGCTAACGGCACAAGGTTAGCGCTAACAAGGAAGGCTGCGCAACCCTTACCTGGCAGCTGGGGCGGCGGACCGGGTGACTGTGGTAAACCAGGCTGGTCATCAGGCAGGGCAGAATGAATTCTATGCTGAGACAACGAAGGCGCAGGAAGCCTCAGAAAGGAGGGATCGAGGATGCTGTGGCATCCAAGCCAAACGGTGTGCCTGCGTTGCGTATGGAGGATGTCGCGCGCCTTGCCGGCGTCTCGGTCATGACGGTGTCTCGCGCGCTCCGCACTCCTCCAGCGGTCGCCGCATCCACCCTTGCCAAGGTCCGTGCTGCATTAGAGGAAACGGGGTACCTGCCCAATCTGGTGGCGAGTGGGCTGGCTTCTTCCCGCACTCAGGTCGTCGCCGCGGTCATTCCGCTAATCAGCCAGCCTTTCGCGCCGACGCTGCAGAGCATGTCTGATGTCCTGCGCCGGGCGTCGTATCAGCTCGTGCTCGGCGTCAGCCACTACGACCCGTTGCAGGAAGAAGCCTTGGTGCGCGCCTTCCTGTCCCGGCGTGTGGATGGGATCGCGCTGTTCGCAGGCGGGCACACGCCCCAGACGATCGCAATGCTGGAACAGGCCGGCGTTCCACTCGTCGAGATGTGGGCTGACTCCGCGACTGAATTCATTGTTGATGCGGTATCTGTGCCGCAGCGGCGAGGCGCGCAGGACGTTGTCCGCCATCTCCTTGCGCGCGGACGCCAGCGCATCGGCTTCATCGGTGGATCGACCCGGCACAATATCCGGGCACAGGCTCGGCTGGGCGGCTATCTGGATGGGTTGGCCGAAGCCGGGCTGCCACATGACCCCGCAGCCTGCGAAGAGGCCACGCACTTTTTAATGGAGGGCGGAGCGGCTGCCCTGGCACGTCTATTGGAGCGGCGGCCACAACTCGACGCCATCTGTGTCGCCAGCGACATCCTCGCTGCCGGTGTGGTTTTCGAAGCGCACCGGCGTGGCCTCTCTGTTCCGCGCGATCTTGCAGTCGCTGGTTTCGATGACGCTGAGATCGCCCGCTCGATGTATCCCGCACTCACAACCATCGACATGAGGGCGGAGGACATGGGAAGGCGGGCCGCCGAGATGCTGCTCGAGCGCACCAGCCAGAGCAGCCGCGTCGACCTTGTCGCCATGCCATCGCGCATGCATGACCTCGGCTATACGCTTATCGTGCGCGAAAGTACCTGAGCCTTTGCTCCAATCGCTGATACATCTTGTTGAACGGGTCAGCGGCCTGCACACACTGAGCCCTGCTCGCGTCTAGGGTCATGCGGTCCGGATGTACTCCGGCCGCCCAAGCTCGAGCATGTGGTTCAGCGCCTTGGTAGCGATGGCCACCT
>NZ_JQKB01000039.1 GCF_000745835.1 Belnapia moabensis DSM 16746
GGTCCTGCACCGCATGTGGTCCGACGGAACCACGTTCCAACCGCTCGGGAGGGCCGCCGCGTAATCGGACCAGCCGCTCCAACGAGATCCGCGCGCGTCGCGGAGTGGTGTCCCCGTGGGGACGAGGGTGAGGCGAGGACGAAGCCGTTCCTGCTCCGGGCATCCCTGGGTGCCGAGGGCGCGTAAGGGAGATTGGTCCCGCCCCCCCTTTTAGAACCCCATCCTGGGGCGGCCGATGCGCCGACCCCGAAGAGAAGCGTGAAACCCACGCGGGACAGCACCACTGCTTGACGCACGTGCCCACGATTAGAGAAGGACGGCTGCCTCATCCCCGGCGGGCCGGGGGAGATCGAACGTCTTTCCAGCCTGCTGCCTCTGTCGCCCGCGACGACGCTGCTGCTGGTCGGCCGCGATGCCGGGGGGGCGGCCGGCACCATTATCAGCGGCTGCGGCGCCTGGGTCGCCGCGCATCAGCACGATCCGCTGCTGGCCGAGCGGATGTCGCTCCGCCTCCGCCCCTTCGGCCGCCGCGCCACGGTGCTGCCCTGGCAGCCGGAGGCGCCGGCCTTCCGCGCCCGTTACCATCACCATGCCTTGGCGCTGGAGCCGCTGGCCGGCGGCGGCTCCTTCGACAGCATCGCCCATGCCCTGGCCGCGGCGCTGAAGCCGCAGGCGCAGCTCGTCATGCTCGAGGTCGTCCGCGGCGACGGCCCCGCCTCCCGCCCGAGCCTCGACCGCTGGCTCGCCCTCGAGGGCCGCCCGGCCCCGCCACCCGAGTGCCGCGAGGCCGAGAATGCGCTCGAGGCTGCTGGCTTTCAGATCCATGTCGGGGAGGATGCTGCGCCCCGCCAATGCGCCGCCATCACCGAAAGCTGGGTTCGGCTGATCGAGGAGCTGCGCCTCGCCGGGGCCGGGCAGCTGCGCGGCGCCGCCGCCGGCCTGATCGAGGAGGCGGAGCTCTGGCTGTTGCGCCACCGGCTGCTGAGCGGCGGCGCCATCGGCCTTCGCCGCTGGCATGCGACGCTGCGGCGATGAGCAGCGCAATCGCCGCATGGCTGGGGGGATATCCCGCCGCTGCTCGCTGGCGCCTGCAAACCCCAGATACGGTCACGGAAGATACGAAAGGGGAAAGTGATGTTGTCCGCAGTCTTCGGCGTCCTCGGTCTCGGCGCCGGTGTGGTGCTGGTGCTTTGGGGCGTCGCGGTTCGCCGCGGCATGGAGCGGGACGGCGTCCTGCACGGGGCCGGGCTGATGCCGGCCGGTGCGGCGCTGGACGTGGTCTGACAAGATTTGACCAGGGGCTGCGAAACCCCTGGCCGCCTGCCCGGTTGGTCCTGGACGCGATCCGGGCGGCGCTTCATACCATCCGGCATCCGCGGGGGTGAGCCCCGCCGCGTGGTGGGGGCGTATCCCCCACCCGGCCGGACGCCGGGCCGACACGTCAAGGCATAGAGCCGCCCGCCGGGGGATTGCTCCCTCCCGGCGGGCGGCTTGCCGTTTCAGGCAGCCATTCGCTTCGGCCGCAGGAAGATGCGCGTCACCTCCGGGTGCCGGTCCTCGATGCGGCGGGTCAGCTCCCGCGCCGCCTGCTCCACGCCTGCGCCCGGCAGCTCGTCGGCCAGGTCAATGGTCACCGCCATCAGCACCTCGGCCGGGCCAAGATGCATGGTCAGCAGTTCCTCCACCGTCTTCACCCGTGGGTCGGCGACGAGCATCGCCCGCACATCGGCGATGAGCCGCGGCGAGGCGGCCTCGCCGGTCAGCAGGCTCCGCGTCTCGTTGGCGAGGAAGACGGCGGTGAGGACCAGCAACAGGCCGATGCCAATGGAGGCCGCGCCGTCCAGCTCCGGGATGTCGAGCCAGGCCGCGAGGCCGAGGCCGGCGAGCGCGATGGACAGCCCAGCCAGCGCCGCCGCATCCTCCAGCAACACGGCGAAGACGCCCGGGTCCTTGCTGGCGCGGATCGCCTGCCAGAAGGGCTCGCCCGCGTGGCTGCGGCGGAACTCGCGGAATGCGACGCGGAAGGACAGTCCTTCGAAGACGACCGAGGCGCCGAGCACGAGGAAATTGACCCAGGCGCTCTCCACCGGCTCCGGCGCCACGATCTTCCGCCAACCCTCATAGACCGACACGGCGCCGCCGAGCGCAAAGATCATCAGCGCGACGACGAAGGCCCAGAAATACAGCTCCATCCCATGGCCGAGCGGATGCCGTGGCGTTGGCGGCCGCGCCGCACGCCGCAGCCCGATCAGCAGCAGCCCCTGGTTGCCGGTATCGACGGCCGAATGGATCGCCTCGCTCAGCATGGCGCTGGAGCCGGTGTAGAGCGCGGCGGCCAGCTTGGTGGCGGCGATGGCGAGGTTGCCCGCCAGCGCCGCCAGGATCACCCGGCGGGAGCCGCCATGGGCCACGAGTTAGATGAGGCCTTCCTTGTCCGGGTTGACCGGCTTGTCCTCGCGCAGCTCCCGCTTCCGCCGCCGCAGCTGCTTCGCCACATGCTCCAGCGCCTCGTTGAAGGCAATCGGCGCTTCCGCTGCCTCGGCGGAGCCGTCGAAGAAGAGGCCCTTGCCGGCATGGATCCGCACCGAGCAGGAAAACCCGCCATGGCCGGTGCGGGAGAAGCGGGCTGTCATGTCCTCGGCGCCGAGATACTTCTGCGCCACTGCCGTCAGCTTGTCGGTCACATGGGTGCGCAGCGCCTCCCCCACATCCATCTGGTGGCCATGGATGGCGATGGCCGGGCTGTCCGCCGCATTGTTCTCGTCGGGGCGCATCGATCTCCCTCTCGTCTCTGTCGTGCCGTGGGCGAACGCCGGGCGAGCGGGCCCGTTGCACCATGGCGCGGAACCGAAGCGGCCTTCGGACTGTCGGTGCCCCCGTGACCCTCGACCAAGCCCTCGCCTTCGACATCCTCGGTGTGACCGTAGGCCTCTTCGCCTGGGGCCGGCTGCCCTATGACCTGGTGGCGATGCTGGCCCTGCTCGCCGGCCTCGCCACCGGCATCGTGCCGGCCGAGGCGACCTTCACCAGCTTCAGCGACGACATCGTCATCATCGTCGCCTCCGCGCTGCTGGTCAGCGCTGCCGTCGCCCGGTCCGGCGCGGTGGAATGCCTGATGCGGCCGCTGCTACCGCACCTCACCAGCGTCAGGACGCAGGTGCCGGCGCTGGTCGCCGCCGTCATGGCCGCCTCGGTGGTGACGAAGAATATCGGCGCGCTCGCCATCTTCATGCCGGTTGCGCTGCAACTTGCGCGGCGTACCGGCTCCTCGCCTTCCAGCCTGCTGATGCCGATGGCCTTCGCCTCGCTGCTCGGCGGGCTCATGACGCTGATTGGCACCTCGCCCAACATCATGGTCTCCCGCGTCAGGGAGTAGGTGACAGGCGGACCCTTCCGAATGTTCGATTACGCACCGGTCGGCGCGGCAATCGCGGTGGCTGGGCTCGTCTTCCTCGGCATCGGGTGGCGGCTGCTGCCGCGCGGGCGGCAGGGCAGCGCCGGCCAGGCGACGATGGCGATCGAATCCTACATGACGGAAACACGCATCCCCGCCAAGAGCCCGCTCATCGGCCGGACCATCGCCGATCTCGTGGCGACGGGCGAAGGGCGCATCACCATCGGCACCATGCTGCGCTACAGCTTCCGTCGCGAGGCGCTGCCGGGCGAGGTCGTCTTGAAGGCCGGCGACCTGCTGATCCTCGATGGCGACCCGGAGGAGCTGGGATCCCTCGTCGCCCAGGCCGGACCCACCCTGGTCGGCGAGAAGCCGACCGGCGGCGAGGAGGTGCCGGAGGACGAGAAGACGGTGGTGGAGGGCGTCATCACCGCCGAATCCCCATTGGTCGGTGCGACGCCTGCCGGCGCCTCGCTGGCCGGGCGCTTCGGCGTCAACCTGCTCGCCGTCAGCCGCCGTGGGTCGCGTATCGCCGAGCGCCTGAACACGCTGAAGCTCCGCCGTGGCGATGTCGCCATCCTGAAGGGCGAGGCGGCACGGCTGCCCGACACGCTGGCCGCGCTGCGCATCCTGCCGCTGGCGGAGCGTGGCATCGCGCTTGGCCGCAGCCGGCGGAGCTGGCTGCCGGCGATCATCCTGGCCGTGGCGATGGCCGCCGTGGCGCTGAACCTTCTGCCGGTGGCCGTCGCCTTCTTCGCCGCCTCGGTCCTGCTGCTGCTGATCCGCGCGCTGACGCCGCAGGAGGCCTACAACGCTGTCGAGTGGTCGGTGATCGTACTGCTCGGCGCGCTGATCCCCGTTTCCGAGGCAGTGCGCAGCACGGGTGGGACGGAGCTGATCGCCGGCTGGCTCTCCGGCGCCGTCGAGCACCTGCCGCCGATGGACGCGCTCGCGCTCATCATGGTGGCGGCGATGGCGGTGACGCCCTTCCTCAACAACGCGGCGGCGGTGCTGATGCTCGGCCCCATCGCCGGCAGCCTGGCGCAGCGGCTGGGGATGAGCCCGGATGCCTTCCTGATGGCGGTCGCGCTCGGCGCCGCCTGCGACGTCCTCACCCCCATCGGGCACCATTGCAACACGCTGGTGATGGGGCCTGGCGGGTACCGGTTCGGCGATTACTGGCGGCTCGGTCTGCCGCTCTCGCTCATCGTGCTGCTCGTCGGGGTGCCGATGATCGCTCTCGTCTGGCCTCTGCGCGGGCCTTGACGAGGGAGGCGAGCAGCGCCTCCGCCGTCGCCAGCCGCTCCTCGGGTGTTGCGCTCGCGCGGCGCAGCAGCAGCCGGCCCGTCTCCTGCCCGCGCCGCGTCGCCGCCGCGGCATTCGGGCCCACTTCAAGCTTCTCGATGCCGAGCCGCCGGCAGCGCGCCGCGATCCGTGCCAGGGCCAAGAGGTTGGCGAGCGGCGCCGGGGCGGGGCCGAAGCGGTCCTCCATCTCATCCTCCAGCGCCTCCACCCCGGCGGTGTCCCCGGCGCGGAGCAGGCCCGCGAGGCGCCCATGGAGGGAGACGCGCAACGCCTCCTCCGGCACGTGCTCCTCCGGCACATAGGCATCGACGCCGATGGCGAGGCCCGGGCTCCAGGCCTCCGGCGGCGCCTCGTTCCGTGCCTCGGCCAGCGCCCAGTCGAGCAGGTGGCGGTAGAGCTCCAGCCCGACGAGCTTCAGATGCCCGGCCTGCTCCTCGCCCAGCAGATCGCCCGCGCCGCGCAGGTCGAGGTCGCGCGCGCTAATGGCAAAGCCGGCGCCGACGCGGTCGAGCGCCTCCAGCATCGCCAGTCGCCGCTCCGTCGCCGGGCCGATCCGCGCCTTCGCGTCGGTCAGCAGGTAGGCGACGCCCCGCACCCGCCCGCGCCCGACCCGGCCGCGCAGCTGGTGCAGCTGCGCCAGGCCGAAGCGGTCCGCCCGGCAGACCAGCATGGTATTCGCCCGCGGCACGTCGAGGCCGGCCTCGACGATGTTGGTCGAGAGCAGCACATCGCCCTCGCCGCCGGCGAAGCGCACCATGGCGGCATCGACATCCGCCGCCGGCATGCCGCCATGCGCCTCGATCAGGTCGAGGTCCGGCACCAACCCGGCCAGGCGCTCGCGCATCGGCGCGATGTCCTCGATGCGCGGGCAGACGCAGAAGCTCTGCCCGCCGCGCCCAGCCTCGCGCCGCAGCGCGCCGGCCAGCAGCGCATCCTCGATCGGCGCGCGGATGGTGCGCACCGGCTGCCGCCGCGCGGGCGGCGTGGCGATGACGCTCAGCTCGCGCAGCCCGACCAGCGTCGCCTGCAAGGTGCGCGGGATGGGCGTCGCCGTCAGCGTCAGCACGTGCAGGCCGTCGCCGCGGCGGAGGCGCCGCAGCTGCTCCTTCTGCGCCGCGCCGAAGCGCTGCTCCTCATCGACGATCATCAGGGCGAGGTCGCGGAAGCGGATGCCGCGGGCCGCCAGCGCCTGGGTGCCGATGACGATCGCCACCTCGCCCCGCGCCACGGCCGCCTTGATCTCGCGCGCCTCGGCGGGTGGCGTCAGCCGCGACAGCGCCTCGATGCGGAGGCCGAAGCCCTCGAAGCGCCGGCGGAAGCTCTCCAGATGCTGGCGCACCAGCACCGTGGTCGGCGCCAGCAGCGCCACCTGGTGCCCGCCGAGCGCCGCCACCGCCGCGGCGCGGATGGCAATCTCCGTCTTGCCGAAGCCGACATCGCCGCAGACCAGCCGGTCCATTGGGCGGCCGGAGGCGAGGTCGCCCAATACGGCGTTGATCGCCGCCGCCTGGTCCTCCGTCAGCTCGTGCGGGAAGCGCGCGGCGAGCCGGGCATACTCCTCCGCCGGTGGCCGCAGCGCCGGGGCGCGGGCCTGCTCACGGGCCCGTACCAGTTCGAGCAGCGCCCGCGCGCTCTCGGCCACCGCGGCTTCCGCCTCCGCGCGCCGCTTCGGCCAGGCCTCGCCGCCGAGCCGGTCGAGGGAGAGACCCTCCGCCTCCGCGCCGTAGCGCCAGATGCGGTCCAGCTCGTCGAAGGGCACAAGTTGCGTCGCGTCGGCATAGCGCAGGCGCAGGCAATCGACGCGGGCCTCGCCGGTATCCACCTGCTCCACGCCCTCGAGCGCGCCGAGCCCGTGGTCGAGATGGATCACCGCATCGCCCGGCTGCAATCGCGCGCTGGCGGCGAAGAGCGCCTCCGCGCCGCGGTCCCGCCCTGCCCCGCTGACGGCGCGGATCGAGGCATAGGGCACCACCACCGCCGCCTCGGCCTCGAAGCCCGGGACATCGGCGGCGAGCAGGGCGACGCTGCCCGGTGGCAGGGCGAGCAGCGCCGGCCAGTCGGCGACCGTCATGGCCTCGTCGAGCCGCCGGGCGAGCCTGCGCGCCCCGCGTCCCCGCCCGCCGGCGATGGCGATGCGGCGCCCGGCCGCGCGCTGCACCTCGGCATAGTCGAGGAAGGCGGCCTCCGAGTCCTCCGCCTCGGCGAAGCGCGGCGGGGCGGTGCCCTTCTCCGGCGAGACGCGTTCTAGCTGGCGGCCGTCGAGCAGATCCTCGCCGCCATAGAGCGCCTCTGGTGGCGACCCCGCTGGGCCGAGCGCGATGCGGGTGCGGAAGGCCTCCGCCACCTCCGCCCGGCGCTGCGCCAGGGTCGCCTCGGCCCCGGCATCCAGCAGCACCATGGCCCGCGGCAGCAGGTCGAGCGGTGCGATCAGCGATGCGGCATGCTCGGGCAGCGCATGCTCCAGCCCCGGCGGGCGGGCTTCGAGCAGCGGGTCGTCCGCCGCCAGCACCACTTCGGAGGCGGGGCCGAATTCCAGCGCCCCGACCTCCTCCTCGAGGCTGCGCTGGCTCAGGATGTCGAGCCGGTGGATGCCGGCGATGCGCCCCTCCTCCAGGCGCAGCCGCCAGGCCGTCTCGCCAGCGGCTGGCCAGAGGTCGATCACCTCGCCATGCAGCGCCGCCTCGCCCGGCTCGTCGACGCGCTGGTCGAGCGCATAGCCGAGGCGGAGCAGATCACGGCGCAGGGCGTCCGTATCCAGCGCATCGTCACAGGCAAGCCGCAGCCGCTCCGTCACCCGCGGCAGGCGCTGCCCGATCGTCTCCGCCGAGGCGATCAGCAGCCCCGGCGGCAGCCCGGCGACGAGCGCCATCCGCTGCCCCATCACCGCCCGCGAGGGCGAGACCCGGTCATAGGGCAGGCAGTCCCAGCCGGGCAGCAGCGACACCGCCGCATCCGCCGGCGCCAGCGCCTGCACCGCACGATGCAGCCGCGCCGCCCGTCCCTCGCTCCGCGCCACGAAGACGAGTCCCGCCTCGCCCGCCGCCAGCATGCGCTCGACGAGGCAGACGGCCAGCAACCCTTCCGGTTCCACGATCACCTGGTAGTCCCCCACACGGATGCGCAGAACGCCACGCATCGAGGAAGGCTGCCGACCCGCAGCCGCAACGCTCGGCCGGGCAATCGCGGCCTGTTCATGTGGTCCCGCGCCACCGCCCGCGTTACCGGCCTGACCCGGCGTCGAAGGACACCGCTCACCATGGAGATGCCGCATGTCCGCCAGCACGCCATTGCGCGTCGTCATCATCGGTGCCGGCTTCGGCGGGTTGGAGGCGGCGCGCGCCCTGGCCCGGGCCCCGGCCGAGATCACCCTGATCGACCGGCACAACCACCATCTCTTCCAGCCGCTGCTCTATCAAGTGGCGACGGCGGCGCTGTCGCCGGGCGACATCGCCTGGCCGGTCCGCACGATCTTCCGCCGCCAGCGCAATGTGCGGGTGATGATGGCGGAGGTGACCGGCATCGACACCGCGGCGCGCGAGGTTGCGGCCGGCCCCGGCCTCCGCATCCCCTACGATGCGCTGGTGCTGGCGACGGGCGCGACCCATTCCTATTTCGGGCGTGACGACTGGGCGCCCGTCGCGCCTGGCCTCAAGACCATCGAGGATGCGACGGATATCCGTCGCCGCCTGCTGCTCGCCTTCGAGCGGGCCGAGCTTACGGAGGACGAGGCGGAGCGGCGGCGCCTGCTGACCTTCACCGTCATCGGCGGCGGGCCGACGGGGGTGGAGCTCGCCGGCGCCATGGCGGAGCTCGCCCGCCACGCCATGCCGCGCGAATTCCGCCGCATCGACCCGGCCATGGCGCGCATCGTGCTGATCGAGGCGGGGCCGCGCCTGCTGCCCAGCTTCCCGGAGGAGCTCGGCGCCAAGGCTCGGCAATCACTGGAGCGGATGGGGGTGCAGGTACTGACGGGCCTCCGCGTCACCGGCTGCGATGCGACGGGCATCGATTGCGGCGAGGAGCGGATCGCCGCCAGCACCATCGTCTGGGCGGCGGGCGTCGTCGCCTCGCCGGTCGGGGCCTGGATCGGGGCAGAGCGGGACCGCGCGGGCCGCATCAAGGTCGGGCCGGACCTGTCGGTGCCCGGCCGGGCGGACATCTTCGCGCTCGGCGACACGGCCGCGGTCACGGATGGCAAGGGCAAGCCGGTGCCGGGCAATGCGCCGGCGGCGAAGCAGATGGGGCGCCATGTCGGCCGGCTGCTGGCGGCCCGCGCGGCGGGCCAGGCGGAGCCGCCGCCCTTCCGCTACCGGCACCATGGCGACCTCGCCACCATCGGCCGCCGCTCCGCCGTGGTGGAGCTGGGGCGCATCCGCCTCACCGGCCTGGTCGGCTGGTGGTTCTGGGGCCTCGCCCATGTCTGGTACCTGATCGGCTTCCGCAGCCGGATCGTCGTCTCCTTCGAGTGGCTTTGGAGCTACCTGACCTTCCAACGCGGTGCCCGGCTCATCACCGGGCGCGAGCCGAAGGGCGGCAACGCGACGCCCGTGCCTGGGCAGGCACGGGCGCTGGAGCGGGCATAGCGGCCGTTCAGGCCGCGCCGCGCGAGCCGCCCGATTGCTCGTTGGCCGGCAGGGTCTGCATCGCGGCCGGATTGACCTCCTGCTCGGCGATCCGGGTCAGCAGTTCGTCGGTATCCTTCTCCTCCTTCAGCGTCTGGGCGAGGAGGTCGACGGCCTTGGTCTGGCCCATGGATCTCAGCAGGGAGCAGAGCGTGCCATAGGCGGCCATCTCGTAATGCTCGATCTTCTGGGCAGCGCCGATCAGCGCAGCGTCGAGCACCGGGCCTTCCTCCAGCTCCTCCATCAGGTCGTCGGCTTCCTCGACCAAGCCTTCCATGGCGGCGCAGCTCTCGCCGTCGGGCTCGATGCCGAGCATCTCGCAGACCTCCTCGAGCCGTTCCACCTGGCGCTCGGTCTGCTCAATATGCTCGCGGAAGGCCTGCTTCAGCTTGGGCGAACTGGCTACATCCTCCAATTCGGGGAGGGCCGCGAGGATCTGATTCTCGGCGCTGTAGGTGTCCTGTAGGGAGAGTTCGAGCAGATCCTTGATGGTCTCGGCCATGGCGGCGTTCCCCTGGGTATGGTCTCGCCTGGAGGAACGGGGCCAGGGAGGGGCCAGTTGCCCATCCCCGGCGGAACATCATTCACCCGACGCCCACCACCCTGAAGCCGTAATCGCGGCCGTTCGGCTCACGTATGGTGACGTACTCCCCGGGCCGGAGCTGCCCCGCCTGACCGATCAGCACATGCGGCGCGGCATCCGCGGCCTCGCCCTCGGCCGGCGAGAACGCGAGCGACCAGCCGGTCTGCTCATTCCACTGTACCGTGCCGGGTTGCGGCGGCCCGTCCGGCCGGAAGCGCACGGCCGGCCAGGGCGCCGGGTCCGCGAGCCAGGCGCCGGGGTCGAGATGCCCGCCCTGGGTCAGCGTCACCGACATTTCGTAGCGGCGATCCGCGCTGCCCTGTGGGAAGCCGGGGCCATTGGCCAGCACCAGGGTCACCAGGGGCATCGGCGGCATCATCCTTCAACGCTGCGGCGCGGATGACGTAACGTCCGGGCATCGGACTGGTTCGGGCCGGACCATCGGCAAGTTCGGCGTCCGGGCCGAAAGGCGGAGGAGGACGGCCGAGCGGATTGCCATGCGGAATCGCAGGGGGTCAGGCCGTTTGGAGGCGTAAGCCCAGCCTGCTGGCCATGATCCGAGGCGGCTCAGTCCGGAGTCGCCCTGTCTCCCCCACCCAAGGCAATCCCAGGCTTAATGGAGACGGGCGTTGCGTGGGCGGACGGGGGCTGGCGGATGCGAGGCGGCAGCGGTGGCAACCGGCTCCGGGAGGTTGGAGACGGCGAGGGCGACATGGCGTGCGGCCTCCGTCGCGCCGAGCCGCAGGCATTCGGCCTCCACATAGGAGAGCATGAGGCGGAGGGCGGATTGGTCAGGAGATTCGGGCTCGGCCTCGGTTTCAAGAGGCTTAAACGCGGCACGCATCCAGCACGCTCCGGCTAAAGTGATTGCATAGCACACATACTATTGACCGTGCGGGACAGCAACATGGAAATCGTTTCAGGGTTGTGTAGGCTCGCCTGTACACCGATGAGAAAGCGCATGCGGCGCATTCTGCGGCGATATCGCGCCGCCTTAATTCTACTTATTGATTTAACGTGGCCGGTATATTTGTAATCAACACTTTACAAATCTCGTAATATTCGGAAGCATTTCAAAAGCTCTCAACCCAGGGACGAATTTCCAGCTCCCAGCTCCACGCACTTCGTGATTGGCGAATGAGCTGAAGGTAGCTTGCTGCGATGGCATCGGGGTCGAGCAGGCTGTCTTGCCCGCTATCCTTGCGGGGTGTGCTCCGGATGCCACCATCGATGACAATGTGAGCCACATGCACGCCCTGCGGATGCAGCTCCCGTGCGGCGGACTGGGCGAGGCCGCGGAGGGCGAATTTCCCCATCGCAAACGGAGCGCTCAGCGGATAGCCCTTCACCCCGGCCGAGGCGCCGGTCAGCAGGATGGTGCCGCGCCCGGTGGCCAGCATGCGCCGGGCCGCTTCGCGCACCGCGAGGAAGGCGCCGAAGGCGCAGACCTGGAGGCTCTTCTGCACCTCGGCCGGGTCCAGCTCGGCGATCGGGCCGCGGGTGCGGTAGCTCGGGTTGTAGACGACGACCTCGGCATCGCCCTCGGCCTCGAACAGCGCGGCGACCTGGGCGGCGTCGGCGGCGTCGCACGTATGGGTGGTGGCATTGGCCTCGGCGGCGAGCGCGGCAAGCTTCGCGGTGTTGCGGGCGGCCAGCGCCACGGCATAGCCCTCCCGCGCGAGGAGCCGGGCGAGGGAAGCGGAGAGCCCGTCCCCGGCGCCGATGATCAGGGCTTTCGGCATTTGTTTCGCTCCTTATCCCAGGGTTTCCAGCAGCTCGCAGAGCACGGCACAGCGCGGCGCCAGGTCGGGCCAGCGGATATGCTCCTCCGGCGCATGAGCGCCGGCGCCGGTGCAGCCGAGGCCGTCCAGTGTCGGGATGCCCATGGCGGCGGTGAAATTGCCGTCCGACCCGCCGCCGCGATGCTGCTTCGGCAAGTCATAGCCCTGGCGGGCGGCGATGGCGCGGGCCGTCTCGTAGAGGGCGAGGTTGGCCGGGCTCTCCTCCAGCGGCGGGCGGTTCAGGCCGCCCTCCACGGTGATACGGATACCGTCCGCCTCGCCGGCGAGCGCCCGGATGGCAGCAACCATGCGCTCCGCCTCGGCGAGGCTCGGAGCGCGGAAGTCGATGCGGCAACCGGCCTCGGGCGGGATGACATTCGGCCGGGTGCCGCCCCAGATCGGCGCGACATTGGTGGTGACGCCGCGCTCCAGGTCGGTCAGGGCATGGACCTTGAGGATTGCCTGGGCGAGGGCAACGACGGCGCTCCGTCCCTCGGACCAATTGCCGCCGGCATGGGCGCTGCGACCCTCGACGGTGAGCGTGAAGCCGCCGGTGCCCTTGCGGCCGGTGACGCAGGCGCCCTGGTTGCCGCCGGCGGGCTCCGGGATCAGCACGGCGCAGGCGCCGCGGGCGGCGGCCTCGATGGGAGCGCGGCTGGTCGGGCTGCCGACCTCCTCGTCCGGCGTCAGCAGCAGGGTGATGGGGCGACGGGTCTCCACCCCCTGGCGCAGGATCTCGCGCACCGAGTGGAAGGCGAAGAAGCTGCCGGCCTTCATGTCGTAGATGCCGGGACCATGGGCACGCTCGCCCTCGACGCGCCAAGGCATCGATTTCGCCAGGGTGCCGTGGTCCCAGACCGTGTCGAGATGGCCGGCGACGACCACCGGCGCGCCCTCGCCCGGGGTGCGGGCGATCAGCGTGTCGCCGAAGCCGTCGCGACCGGGCAGGCGCTCGATGGCAGCGCCGGCGCCCGCCAGGTCGGCCTGGCAGCGGTCGAGCAAGGCGTTGACGGCTGCGGCGTCGGTGGTGGGCGTCTCGTGCTCCACCCAGGTCCTGAGCTCGGCGAGAAGGCGGTCGGAGCTGCCGATATCGGTCTGGGGCATGGGGTCGGTCCTGCTGCGGTCTCGATCCACTCTGGCGATGGCGTGGCGCTTGTCCACCCGCCCTGGCCTCGCTAGACCGCCGAGGCATGACCCAGCCCCTCGTCCTATCCGACTGGCGTGACCTGCCGCCCGGGCTGCGCGGGGCGACCGTCGCACTCGGCAACATGGACGGGGTGCATATCGGCCACCGGGCAGTGCTGGCGGCGGCGCATGCGGCGCGGCCCTCGGCGCCGCTCGCGGTGCTGACCTTCGAGCCGCATCCGCGCGAGCATTTCCGCCCGGAGGACCCTCCCTTCCGCCTGACCCTCCTGCCCGCTAAGGCGGAGGCGCTGGGGGCGGCCGGCGCGGCGCTTGTGGTGGCGCTGCCCTTCGATGCGGCGCTGGCCACCATGTCGGCGGAGCGCTTCTTCACTGAGGTGCTGCGGGACGGGCTCGGCGCCGTGCATCTGGCCTGCGGGCAGGATTTCGCCTTCGGCCACCGGCGCGGTGGGGATGCCGGCACGCTCACCGGCCTGGCCGAGGCGGCGGGCATCGGGCTGACCATCGTGCCGCCCGTCACGGACGCGCAGGGGCCGATCTCCTCCACCCGCATCCGCCGCGCCTTGCAGGACGGCTATCCGGAGCGGGCGACGGCCATGCTCGGCCGCCCCTGGGAGATTCGCGGCGAGGTGGTGCATGGCGACAAGCTCGGCCGGGTGCTGGGCTGGCCGACGGCCAATCTCTGGCTCGGCCGGCACCTGGAGCCAGCGCGCGGGGTGTATGCGGTGACGGCGATGCTGCCGGACGGGCGGGAGGTGAAGGGCGTCTCCAACATCGGCCGGCGGCCAACCCTCGGCGGCGACCCGGAAACCAGGCTCGAGACCTATCTCTTCGACTTCTCGGGCGATCTCTACGGGCAGGAGATCGGCGTGCGGCTGCGGCATTTCCTGCGGGCGGATGCCAAATTCGATGGGCTGGAGGCGCTGAAGACGGCCATCGCCCGGGATGCCGAGGATGCGCGGGCGGTGCTGGCCCAGGATACTTGACCCCTTAGCCCTCCGATCCCCATAAGCCCCTCATGCATCGCCCGGTGGCCCATCCGCGAATTAGCCGCCCGGCCCTCGCCTGAGGGCCGGGACCGCCGCGCACCCGCCACCGCTGACCCGCCGCCGCGCCGCCGGCGGCCGGAGACCGCCCCGATGAACGACACCGAAGCCCCCGCGCCCCGAGACTACCGCGGCACCGTCTTCCTGCCGCAGACCGCCTTCCCGATGAAGGGCGACCTGCCGAAGCGCGAGCCGGACTGGCTGAAGCGCTGGGAGGGGCTCGGCCTCTGGTCCCGCCTGCGCGAGCAGTCGAAGGGGCGGACGCCTTTCATCCTGCATGACGGCCCGCCCTACGCGAACGGCCCGCTGCATATCGGCCACGCGCTGAACAAGATCCTGAAGGACGTCATCAACCGCGCCGCCCAGATGGCGGGGCATGACGCGGACTACGTTCCCGGCTGGGACTGCCACGGCCTGCCGATCGAGTGGAAGGTCGAGGAGGAGTACCGCGACCCCAAGGGCAAGTACCAGGGCGGCCGCAAGAAGGACGATGTGCCCGTACTCGAATTCCGCGCCGAGTGCCGCGCCTATGCCACGCGCTGGCTCGACGTGCAGCGGGAGGAGTTCAAGCGCCTCGGCGTCTTCGGCGACTGGGCCGGGCGCTATGCGACGATGGACTTCCCTTCGGAAGCGACCATCGTCGCCGAGATCGGCAAGTTCCTGATGAACGGCTCGCTCTATCGCGGCCTGCGCCCGGTAATGTGGAGTCCGGTCGAGAAGACGGCGCTGGCCGAGGCGGAGATCGAGTATCACGACCATGTCTCGCCGACGCTCTGGGCGCGCTTCCGCCTGGTGAAGGCCGGCGCCGAGGACCTGGCCGGCGCCAGCGTCGTGATCTGGACGACGACGCCCTGGACCATCCCCGGCAACCGCGCCGTCGCCTATGGCGCCGAGATCGACTACGCGCTGGTGCATGTCGATGGCGTCGCCGAGGGCAGCCACCTTGTCCCCGGCGAAAGGCTCCTCGTCGCCCTCGCCCTGCTGCCGCAGTTCAGCAAGGATGCGGGGCTCGGCGCGCATAGTGTCGTGCGGGTGCTGAAGGGCGAGGAGCTGACGGGCGCCATCGCTGCGCATCCGCTGCGCGGCGCCGGCTACGACTTCGACGTGCCGCTGCTGCCGGGCGATTTCGTCACCACCGAGGCCGGCACCGGCTTCGTCCACATCGCCCCGAGCCATGGCGAGGACGACTTCAACCTCGGGCGGGAGAACGGCCTGCCGGTGCCGGAGACGGTCAACGACGACGGCACCTTCACCCTGCAGGCGCCGGGCTTCACCGGCCTGCATGTCTTCAAGGCGCATGACGCCGTTTACGCCGCCTGCGAGGCGGCGGGCACGCTGGTCGCCAAGGGGAAGCTCACGCACAGCTATCCGCATAGCTGGCGCTCGAAGAAGCCGGTGATCTTCCGCGCCACGCCGCAATGGTTCATCGCCATGGACGATGCCAATGCGATCCGCGAGAAGTCGCTCGCCGCCATCGACGCCACGCAGTTCGTCCCCGACCAGGGGCGCAACCGCATCGGCAGCATGGTCGCGGCGCGGCCCGACTGGTGCATCAGCCGCCAGCGGGCGTGGGGCGTGCCCATCGCCGTCTTCGTCGACCGCCGCACCGGCGAGCCGCTGCGCGACACGGCGGTGATGGAGCGCATTGTGGAGGCCTTCCGCGTGGAGGGCGCGGATGCCTGGTACCAGCCGGGCGCCGCCGCGCGCTTCCTCGGAGAAGGACGCGATCCGGCGGACTACGAGCAGGTGATGGACATCGTCGATGTGTGGTTCGAGAGCGGCTCGACCCATGCCTTCGTCCTGCGCGACCGCGGCATGCCCTTCCCGGCCGATCTCTACCTAGAGGGCTCCGACCAGCATCGCGGCTGGTTCCATTCATCGCTGCTGGAGAGCGTCGGCACCAACGGCGTCGCGCCTTTCAAGGCGGTGCTGACGCATGGCTTCGTGCTCGATGAGTCGGGCCGGAAGATGTCGAAGTCGCTCGGCAACGTCACCGCCCCGCAGGAGGTGATGCAGCAATACGGCGCCGACATCCTGCGCCTCTGGGTAATGAACTCGGACACCGCCGAGGACCTCCGCATCGGCAAGGAGATCCTGAAGCAGCAGGCGGAGCTCTACCGGCGCCTGCGCAACACGCTGCGCTGGCTGCTCGGCAACCTCGCCGGCTTCGATGAGGCCGAGCGCGTTCCCCATAGCGAGTTGCCGGAGCTGGAGCGCTGGGTGCTGCACCGGCTGACCGAGTTGGATGCGAAGCTGCGCAAGGCGGCGAATGATTACGACTGGACGGGCGTCTATCCCGAGATCCACGCCTTCTGCTCGACCGACCTCTCGGCCTTCTACTTCGACATTCGCAAGGACAGCCTCTACTGCGATGCCGCGGACAGCCACCGGCGGCGCAGCGCGCGTACGGTGCTCGACATGCTGCATCGCTGCCTCTGCGCCTGGCTGGCGCCGGTGCTGGTCTTCACCGCGGAGGAGGCCTGGCTCGCCCGCTTCCCCGACGAGAATGACAGCATCCACCTGCACGACTTCCCGGAGCTGCCCGGCGAGTGGCGGGACGAGGCGCTGGGCGAGCGCTGGGCGGCGCTGCGCGCCCGCCGCGCCCTGGCGACCAACCTGCTGGAACGTCTCAGGAGGGATGGGGAGATCGGCTCATCGCTGCAGGCCAAGGTGACCGTCAACCCTATGGGCGATGAGTCGTTCGACTCATCGTTTTGGGAAGAATTCCTGATCGTTTCCAAGGTCGAAGCTGAGCCCGAGCCGTTCGAAGCGGGCTTCCGTGTCGTAAAGGCCCCCGGCGCCAAATGTGAGCGCTGCTGGCGCGTGCTGGAGGAAGTCGGCCAATCCGCCGCCCATCCGACCCTTTGCCGCCGCTGCGAGGCCGTGGTGGCAGGCCAGTGATGCGCCTCGGCCTCGCCATGGCGGCGCTGCTGCTCGTGGCGGACCAGCTCAGCAAGTGGTGGGTGCTGGAGGTGCTGGACCTCCCCAACCGCCGCACGGTGCCGCTGGTCGAGGCGGGGCCGCTCGGCCTCGACCTCACCATGGTCTGGAACCGCGGCGTCACCTTCGGCCTGCTCTCGGGCGAGGGGTCGCTGAACCACATCATCCTCGCCGTCCTCGCCGCCGTCATCGCCGCCTTTCTGCTGCGCTGGATGGCACGGGCGGAGAACCGCACGGTTGCAACCGCGCTGGGTGCGGTGGTCGGCGGTGCGATCGGCAATGTCATTGACCGGCTGCGCTTCGGCGCGGTGGTCGATTTCGTCGATGCCCATGGCTGGGGCTGGCACTGGTACGTGTTCAACATCGCGGATGCGGGGATCGTATGCGGGGTTTTCGTCCTTCTCGCGGATGCCTTGTTCCGCAAGCCGCCGGCGAGTAGAGAGGCGGCATGAGGATGCGCCGCCCCGCGGGCCAGGCTATGGCCCTGTCCATTCTGCTTGCCACCGCCCTCGCTGGCTGCGGCGGCGACACCGCGCGCACCTTTGGCTTGACCCGGGATGCGCCGGATGAGTTCCAGGTCACGACCCGGGCGCCGCTCTCGATGCCGCCCTCGCTCGGCGGCCCGCTGCCGGCGCCCCGCCCCGGCGCCGACCGGCCGCAGGAGGTCTCGACCCGCCAGGCGGCGGAGGCGACGCTGGTGCCGGGTGCGGTGCTCAGTGGCCCGGTCGCCGCCAGCGCCCCAAGCACCGCCGAGAGCGCGCTGCTGAGCCAGGCCGGCCGCCCGGTCGGCGACGACATCCGCCGCCGGGTGGACGAGGAGAGCCTGAAGCTCGACCAGCCGCAGCGAACGCTGGTGGACCGGCTGATGTTCTGGCGCGGGCCGGAGCCGGCCGGCACCGCCCTCGACCCGCGGCGCGAGGCGCAGCGGCTGCGCGAGAATGCGGCGCTAGGCCGCGATGTGACGGATGGCGAGACGCCGGTGATCCAGCGCACCCGCAGCAGCAACCCGGTCACGGCGCTGTTCGAGAGCATCTTCTGAACACGGCTTGGCCCTCGGGGGCCGAGCCGTCATGATTGGCCTCCCTGCCCCCATGGGCCCCGTGCGATGCTGGCGGAACGCCACCGGCATCCCCACATCGGAGGCATGCCCAGCGTGACACGCCGTACCGCCCTCCGCTCCGCCGCCGCCCTGCCGGTGGCCGCCACCGCCACTCCCCCCGCCCTTGCCCAGCCTGCCATCGCCCCGCCGACCGAACAGCTCGCCGAGCGCCCGCTCTTCGGCGCGGTGAGCTGGACCATGGCGAACGGGCTGCGCGTGGTGCTGGCCGAGAGCCGGCGGGTGCCGGTCGTCTCGCATTACCTCTTCTATGGCGCGGGCGCGGGGGAGGACCCGGCGGGCCGGTCCGGCACCGCGCATTTCCTCGAGCACATGATGTTCAAGGGCAGCCGCAACGTGGCGCCGGGCGCGCTGTCGCTGGCCGTGGCGCGGGAGGGCGGGCAGGACAACGCCTTCACCTCGCGCGATGTCACCGCCTACTACCAGACGGTCGAGGCCTCGCGCCTGCCGCTGGTCATGCGGATGGAGGCGGACCGCTTCGCCTATCCGCTGCTGCCCGAGGGCACGATCGAGCCGGAGCGGGCGGTGATCCTGGAGGAGCGCAACCAGCGCACCAGCAGCAACCCTCGCGGCCGCTTCTGGGAAGGGTTTGAGGCCGCCATGTGGGGGCCGCAGCACTGGCACGGCCGCCCGCTGATCGGGTGGGAGGAGGAGATCCGCGCCATCACGCTCGGGGATCTCCGCAACTTTCATGAGCGGCGCTATGCCCCGGGCAATGCCGTGCTCGTCGTCACCGGCGATGCGCGGGAAGCGGAGGTTCGGAAGCTGGCCGAAGAGTTCTACGGCGTGGTGCCGGCCCGGCCCTTCACGCCGCGGCAGCGGGCGGAGCCGGTGCCGGCCGCGGCCGAGCCGCGCTTCGTCCAGCACGACCCGGCGGTGCGCGAGGCGAGCTTCATGCGTAGCGCTATGGCACCGAGCCTCACCTGGGGCGAGACGCGCCATGCCTGGCCGCTCGAGCTGCTGGCGCATCTGCTCGGCAGCGGCGCCGGCAGCCGGCTGCACAAGGCGCTGGTGGAGACCGGGCTGGCGACAAGTGCCAGTGCCTCCTACGACAGCGAGACGGTGGGGCCGGGTAGCTTCAGCATCTCCGCCACGGCGCGGCAGGGCGTGCCGCCGGAGCGGCTGGAGGCGGCGGTGGATGCCGCCATCGCCGCGCTGTTGCAGGACGGGCCGAGCGAGGCGGAGGTGACGCGCTCGATCCGCCAGCTCACGGCGGGGGCGATGCTGTCGCTCGACGGCATCGGCGCCGCGCCGCGCATGCTCGGCGGCGTGCTGGCGATCGGCCTGCCGCTGGAGATGGTGGAATTCTGGCCGCGCTACCTGAAGGCGGTGACGCGAGAGCAGGTGGCAGCGGCGGCGCGGGCGGTGCTCGGCCAACCGGTCGGCACCACGGGCTGGCTGCTGCCGGGGGCGCCGGCATGACCGGCGAGCAGGGCTTTTCGCTCCCCATTCAGGTGGTCGAGGCGGGCGGCATCTCCACCTGGCTGGTCGAGGACCAGTCGGTGCCGGTGGTCTCGGTCGCCTGGTCCTGGGCCGGCGGGGCGGCGCTCGATCCAGCGGGGCAGGAGGGGGTGGCGGCGCTTGCGGCCTCCCTGCTGACCGAAGGGGCGGGTTCACTGCGGGCCGTCGAGTTCGGCGATGCACTGCGCGACCAGGCGATCAGCCTCAATTTTTCCGCCGACCGGGACAGTTTCGAGGGTGGCTTCCGGGCGCTCACCACCGCTCTGCCGGAAGCGGTGCGCCTTGCCCGCCTCGCCATGCAGGAGCCACGGCTCGATGCGGATGCGGTGGAGCGGGTACGGGCGCGCTCCATCGCCGCCGCCCGTCGCGCGCTGGAGACGCCGCGCGGCCAGGCGGTGCGGGCCTTCTGGGCGAATGCCTATCCCGAGCATTCCGCGGGGCGGCCGAGCGGCGGCACGGCAGAGAGCCTGGCTGCCCTGCCGGTGGAGGCGCTGCGGGCGGCGCTTGCCCGGCAGATCCACCATGAAGGGCTGCTGGTGACGGCGAGCGGCGCCATCACGGCGGCCGAGTTGCGCGGCCTGCTGCCGGCGCTGTTCGGCGGGTTGCCAAGCGGGGCGCCGCAGGCCATCGCGCCGCTGCCGGCTTTCCGTGGCTTCGGCCAGCAGGTGCTGCCCGTCGCCTCGCCGCAATCGGCGGTGATTTTCGGCCAGGACGGGCTGGCCTCGTCCGACCCGGATTGGGAGGCGGCGCAGGTCGTGCTGCGCATCCTGGCCGGGGGCGGCTTCTCCTCCCGGCTGATGCAGTCGGTGCGGGAGCAGCGCGGCCTCTCCTATGGCATCGGCGCCGGGCTCGACCTGCTGTTCCGGCATGGCGTCGTTATCGGCTCGGTGGCGACGGAGAATGCCCGCGTCGCCGAAACCCTGGCGGTGACGCGGGAGGAGTGGGCGCGCATGGCGGCGGAGGGGCCGAGCGAGACGGAGCTGGCCGATGCGGTCGCCTTCCTCACCGGCTCCATGCCGTTGCAATTCACCGACAGCCGGCGGATCGCGGAGACGCTGCTGATGCTGCGGCAGAACGGTCGGCCGACCGACTGGCTTTCCGGCCGGCCGGCGCGGCTCCGGGCGCTGACGCGGGAGCGGCTGGTCCAGGTGGCGGCGCGGATGCTGACGCCGGATGGGCTCTCGGTCGTGGTGGCGGGGCAGCCGGCGGGGTTGTGAGCCGGCGACGATTTCCCCGCCCGGCCGCTTTGCGTTAAGCCAGAACGGTCGAAGCGGGGGAGAGGCGCATGGCGCAGGAACTGGCGGCCGCCTGGGCGGCGGTGATGGCTCTGGCCCGGACGCCGCGGCCGGATGGCAGCACCCCTGCCTCGATCCGCCCGCTCTTCGCCGCCGATCCGGAGCGGTTCCGCCGCTTCTCCCATGCCGCTGACGGGCTGCTGCTCGACCTCTCCAAGACCGCGATGAGCGATGCGGTGCGGACGGCGCTGCTCGGCCTCGCCCGCGCCGCCGACCTGCCCGGGCGGCGCGATGCCATGGCGCGGGGCGAGGCGGTGAATGTCACCGAGCGGCGGGCGGCGCTGCACATGGCGCTGCGCGGCGAAGGCGGCTTCCGCGCCGGAGGGGAGGATGCCTCGGCCGAGGTGGCGGGCGTGCTCGGGCGGATGCGGGACTTCGCCCAGGCCGTGACCGAGGGCCGGCTGCGCGGGGCGACGGGCGAGCGCTTCACCGATGTGCTGAATATCGGCATCGGCGGCTCCGATCTCGGCCCGGCCATGGTGGCGCGGGCGCTGTGGACACCGGCCTCGCCGCTCAGGCCGCACTATCTCGGCAATGTCGATGCCCATGCCTGGGAGGAAATCCGCCCCCGGCTCGACCCGCGGCGGACGCTGGTGCTGGTGGCGAGCAAGACCTTCACCACCCAGGAGACCATGACCAATGCCGCTCTGGTCCGCGCCTGGCTGGCCGAGGGCGTGGGCGAGGCGGCGGTCGGCGGGCATCTGGCGGCGCTCTCCACCAATTTGAAGGCCACGGCCGGCTTCGGCATCGCCGAGGACCGGGTCTTCCCCTTCCGCGACTGGGTGGGCGGGCGCTTCTCGCTCTGGTCGTCGATCGGGCTGTCGCTGGCGGTCGCGCTGGGCTGGGAGGCCTTCGACCGGCTGCTGGCCGGGGCGCGGGCGATGGATGCGCATTTCCTGTCGGCGCCGCTCGAGGCCAATCTCCCGGTGCTGCTGGCGCTGGCGGAGGTCTGGCACGTCAACGGCCTCGGCTATGCCACGCGGGCGGTGCTGCCCTATGACGAGCGCCTCGCCCGGCTGCCGGCGCATCTGCAACAGCTGGAGATGGAGAGCCTCGGCAAGCGGGTGACGCTGGCCGGCAAGCCGGTCGGGCATGACACGGGGGCGGTGGTCTTCGGCGAGCCGGGGACCAATGCGCAGCACAGCTTCATGCAGCTGATTCACCAGGGCACGCGGCCGGTGCCGGCCGACATCATCCTGGTGAAGCGGCCAGATCACGCGCACCCGGACAGCCACCGGAAGCTGCTGGCCAATGGCCTCGCCCAGTCGGCGGCGCTGATGCGGGGCAAGACCGAGGCGGAGGTGCGGGCCGAGATGACGGCGGCCGGCACCGAGCCGGCGGAGATCGAGCGGCTGCTGCCGCATCGCGTCTTCCCGGGCGACCGGCCGACCGCGACGCTGCTGCTGCCGCATCTCGATGCCTTCACCCTCGGACAGGTGGTGGCGCTCTACGAGCACAAGGTCGCCTCGCTCGGCATCCTCTGGGACATCAACGCCTTCGACCAATGGGGGGTGGAGCTCGGCAAGCAGCTGACCGGACCGATTCTCAAGGCGCTGGAGGGCGACACGGCCGAAGGACAGGACGGCTCGACCCTCGGCCTGCTGGCGGCGCTGCGCGAGGGTTGAGATGCGGATCGCCGTCATCGCCGACATCCACGGCAATCTCCGTGCGCTGGATGCGGTGCTGGCGGACCTGCCGCGGCACGGGGCCGATTTGGTCATCAATCTCGGCGACTGCCTCTCCGGGCCGTTGCAGCCGGCGGAGGTGGCGGACCTGCTGATGGCGCTCGGCTGGCCGACCGTGCGCGGCAACCATGACCGGCAGCTGCTCGACCGGCCGGTCGAGGCGATGATCCCCTCCGATACCTTCAGCGCCGCGCGGCTGACGCCGGCGCATCGGGACTGGCTGGGCGGCTTGCCGGCGGTGCTGCGTCCGGCGGAAGGAGTGCTGGCCTGCCATGGCACGCCGTCCGACGACCTGACCTATGCGCTGGAAGTGGTGGCCGGGCCGCATCATTTGCGCCCGGCGACGGCGGCAGAGGCCGCTCAGCGGATCGGAGCGACGCCGGGGGCGGGGTTGGTCCTCTGCGGCCATTCGCATCTGGCGCGGATGGCGCGGCTGCCGGATGGGCGGCTGGTGGTCAATCCGGGCAGCGTCGGCCAGCCGGGCTACTGGGATACCGAGCCGCATCCGCATGTCGTCTTCGCCGGCACGCCGCATGCGCGCTATGCGGTGGTGGAGCGCGGGCCGGCGGGGTGGAGCGCCGAATTCCATGCCATCCCCTACGACTGGGATGCCGCAGCCGCGGATGCCCGCGCGGCGGGGCGGGCGGACTGGGCGCGGGCGCTTGCGACGGGGCAGCTCGACTATCCCTGAGCCGCGCCCTGGCGGGCGGTGCGGCGGCGCCTTATCTTTCGGGGTGGAGGTTCGCTTCGCCCCCATGACCGCTCCCGTGCCGAGCCCCCGCTGATGCCCATCCGCCTCCTCTCCGAGACCACCGCCAACCGCATTGCCGCCGGCGAGGTGGTGGAGCGGCCGGCCGCCGTGGTGAAGGAGCTGGTGGAGAATGCCCTCGATGCCGGGGCGCGGCGCGTCGTCGTCACGCTCGAGGGCGGGGGGATCGAGCGCGTCGTCGTCGAGGATGACGGGCATGGAATGGGGCCGGAGGATCTCGGCCTCGCCGTCGAGCGACACGCCACCTCCAAGCTGCCGGAGGAGGCGATGCTCTTCCGCATCGCCACGCTCGGCTTCCGTGGTGAGGCGCTGCCCTCGATCGGTGCCGTGGCGCGGCTCTCCATCACCTCGCGGCCACAGGGCGGGGATGCGCATGCGCTGATCGTCGAGGGCGGGCGGAAGGGCGCGGTGGTGCCGGCCTCCGGCGCGCCGGGCACGCGGATCGAGGTGCGGGACCTGTTCTATGCCGTCCCGGCCCGGCGGAAATTCCTGAAATCCCCCCGTACCGAGGCCGACCAGGCGGTGGAGGCGGTGCGGCGCCTGGCCCTCGCCTGGCCGGAGGTCGGCTTCCGGGTGACGCAGGATGGGCGGGAAGTGCTGGCCCTCGCCCCTGCGGAGCGGGATGCACGCATCGCCGACCTGCTCGGGGTGGATTTCGCCGGGGCCAGCCTGCCGGTGGCAGCGGAGGGGAGCGGCCTCGCCCTTTCCGGCTTGGCCGCCCAGCCGGCCTATACGCGGGCGACGGGCATGGAGCAGCACCTCGTCGTCAACCGGCGGCCGGTGCGGGACCAGCTGCTGCGGACGGCGCTGCGGGTGGCCTATCGCGACCTGATCGCGGCGGGGCGGCATCCGGTGGCGGCACTCTTCCTCGACCTGCCGCATGAGGCGGTGGATGTGAATGTCCATCCGATGAAGACCGAGCTGCGCTTCCGCGACGAGGCGGGGGTGCGCGGCCTGCTGATCGGCGCGCTGCGGCGGACGCTCTCGGCCGGCGCGGGGGTGGCGGCGCCGGCCCCGGCGCTCACCGCCTATGCGCCGCGCAGCGGCTGGTCGGGCGGCTGGCGGCGGCCGGAACCGGCGCCGCTGCCGGACCGGATCGGCCTCGCCGAGATGCAGCTCGCCCTGACGCCGCCGCCGCCCGAGCCGGCGCCTGAGCCAGCGCTCGCCTTGCCGCTTGGCTTCGCTCCGCCGCGGCCTCCTGCCCCGGCGCCGGCGCCCGCCCCCGCCGCACATCCCCTCGGGCGGGCGCTGGCGCAGATCATGGAGACCTACATCCTCGCCGAGGCGCCGGACGGGGCGCTGGTGCTGGTCGACCAGCATGCGGCGCATGAGCGGCTGACGCATGAGGCATTGCGGGCCCAGCTCATCGAGGGCGGGGTGCGCGCGCAGCCGCTCCTGCTGCCCTCGGTCGTGGACCTGCCGCCGGCGGATGCGGCGCGGCTGCTCGGCTTCGCCGCGGAGCTGGCGCGGCTCGGCCTGGAGGTCGAGGGATTCGGACCGGGCGCGGTGCTGGTCCGCGCCTTGCCGGCGCTGCTCGGCCCGGCCGATCCCGGGCCGCTGCTGCACGACCTCGCCGAGGAACTCGCCGCCTATGACGAGGCGACGGCGCTCGACCGCAAGCTGGATGCCGCCGTGGCGCGGCTCGCCTGCCACGGCTCGGTGCGGGCCGGGCGGCGGCTCACCCCGCCCGAGATGGATGCGTTGCTGCGGCAGATGGAGGCGACGCCGCGCGCCGCCACCTGCTCGCATGGGCGGCCGACCTTCCTCCGCCTCGGCAATGCCGATCTGGAGAAGCTGTTCGGCCGGCGTTGAGGGACAGTCGCGACGGGGTGTCCTTCTTTGACCGATGCGTCACCCGGCGTGGATGATGGCTTCATCCGCGTGATCGCAAGCTCCCGGCAGGCGCTCGGCGCCTACAAGCAACAGGGAGAGCGACCATGCGTTTCGCGTCCATGGCCTCGATCGGCGCGGCGGCCCTGCTCGCCGCCATGCCGCCCGGCGGCAAGGCCCTTGCGGATGACAGCGACATCCCGGGCATCAACCGGCGCTCCGCCACCTTCGAGCGGCCGATGCACGAGAACCCGGAGATGCGGCCCTTCATGAACCGGGCTGCTCCGGCCTCCACGCCGCGCGTCGCCGACGCCCCGGCGCCGGCGATGCCCGCTGCCCCGCCGGCACCCACCCCGGTTTCGACCCGCATGAACGTACTGCACGATGCGGATTTGCTGATCCAGGAGGCGGAGGCCCGCATCCGCGCCCAAGATGCGCGCCAGGCCGAGGCCGCGCTGGAACGGGCCGAAACGGCGTTGCTGAACGGCAAGGCCGCGGGCGAGGCGGTGCCGGAGGATGCGATGAAGCCCCTCGGCCAGGCCCGCAACGCCCTTCAGCGCCACCGGATGGCCGCCTCGGAACGCCAGGCAGAGGCTGCACGGCAAATCATCGCCTCGGCGCGATAGGGCTTCGAGTCCGAAACGTCACGGCTTGAGCGCGGGCGGCATCCGTGGGAGAGGTTCCGCGATGCCGCCCTTCCATCTCGCCGCGGCGGGCCGGTGGCGTGGCCTGTTCGCCTGGTCGCCGAGCCCCGCGATTCGAGCCTCGCTCGGGCTGCATGCCGGCGGGCTGCTTGCCATGGCCGCCGAGCCGGGCTGCTGGCCGGAGACGCTCTCGGCCATCGCCGCCAATCATCTGGCGCTTACCGGCTGCATGCATCCACGCTGCGGCCTGCTCGGGCCGGTGCTGACGCGCCTTGACGGGGCGGAGCCGCGCATCGCCCTCACCTTCGATGATGGGCCGGACCCGGAGGTAACGCCACGCGTCCTCGACCTGCTCGATGCCTGGGGGGCCAAGGCCAGCTTCTTCGTCATTGGCGAGCGGGCGGCGCGACACCCGGCCCTGCTGCGGGAGATGCTGCGGCGCGGCCATGGCGTCGAGAACCATACCCATCGCCACCCGCTCGGCTTCGCCGCTTTCGGCCCGGGAGCGATGCTGCGCGAGATCGAGACCGCGCAGGCCGCCATCGCCGATGCCTGCGGCCAAGCGCCGTGCCTCTTTCGCCCTCCGGCGGGGCTGCGCAGCCCGCTGCTCGACCCGGTGCTGTCGCTGACAGGGCTTTCCCTCGCGGCTTGGACGCGGCGCGGCTATGACGCGGTTTCGCCGCATCCCGGGCGGGTGCTGGCCCGGCTGAGCCGCGGCCTCGGGCCGGGCGACGTGCTGCTGCTGCATGACGGGCGCTCGGCCCGGGGCTATCCGGGCCGGGCCGTGGTGCTCGAGGTGCTGCCGGCGCTGCTGGACCGGATCGCGGCTGCCGGCCTCAGCGCCGTCGCACTGCCGCCACCGGAGGAGGCGCCACGCGATGCCGCCGCCACAGCAGGGTCGGCAGGCGCGGCAGCATCCCGAGCACCAGCCGCGTATGCATCCAGGTGAGCAGCAGGTTGTCCCGCGCATAGTGGAAATGCGAGACACCGCCTTCTTCCTTCGACAGGTAGCGGCAGGGCACCGGCAGGTTCACCACCGGCAGGCCGTGCCAGCTGAGGCGGACGGCGGCCTCCGGGTCGAAGTCGAAGCGACGCATCCAGCGATGCCGCTCCATCACCGCGACCAGCGGCGCCACCGGATAGAGGCGGAAGCCGAAGAGGCAGTCGCCGATGCCGCCGCCCAGTGTCTGCACATTGGCAAGCCAGTTGGAGATGCGCCGCCCCTGCACACGGAGCGGAGGCGCCTCCGGCCCGAAGACCGGACGGCCGAGGATCATCGCCTCCGGCGCGGCGCGGGAGGCGGCCATCATCGCGCCGATGCGGTCGGCCGGGTGCTGGCCATCGGCATCCATGGTCAGCGCATGGGTGAAGCCGCGCCGCGCCGCCTCGCGGAGGCCGTGCAGCACCGCCCCGCCCTTGCCGCCGTTGCGCGGCAGGACCATCACCTCGAGGCCGGGATCGCGCTCGGCCTCGGCCAGCAGCAGGGCATCGGTGCCGTCCGTGCTGCCATCGACGACGACCCAGACCGGGGTCCAGGCGGCGCGGGCCTCGCGCACGGTCTGCAGCACGCGCGGCCCGGTGTTGTAGCTGGGGATCAGGACCAGCCGCGTCTCCCGCGGCATCAGCGCGAGGCCTGCACCGGCAATTCCTCGCGGAAATAGGCCTCGAGCCCGGTGACGAAGCCCTGCGGGTCCTCCCCTACCTCGAAGCGACGGCCGAGGCGGATGCGGTAGACCAGCGGCAGCTGCGGCCGGCGGAAGAGCGGCCAGCCCTTGCGCAGATATGGGCTGTCCGCCTCGATCAGCAGCGTCTGCACCGGGGCGCCGGCGGCCTTGGCCATCACGGCGAAGCTGCGGTGGAAGGCATCGATCGGCGGCGATGACGTGCGCGAGCCCTCGGGAAAGATGACGAGCTGGGCGCCGTCGCGGATGGCCTGGGCGGCACGGCGAATCATCGGCAGCGGCGCATCGTTGCGGATATAGGCCGCCAGCCGCACGCTGCCGCCATAGAAGATGTTGTCCCAGAGCGCCGCCTTGGTGATGCAGACGACGCGCGGCAGGCGGGAGGTGAGCAGCACCGCATCCAGCATCGTCGGGTGGTTGGGGGCGATGACCAGAGCACGCTCCCGGCTCAGCCGGTCGAGTTCGGAGAAGTCGATGCGCAGCACGCCGCTCAGCCGCATCACGCCGATGAACCAGCGGAAGCCGAGCATGATCATGAATTGGCCGAAGGCCTCGCCGGAGCGCTTCGGCAGGACGCGATAGAGAAGTCCCGCCGGCATGCTCCACAAGAAGCAGCTCAGGCCGAACAGCATCACGCAAAAATAGAAAGCGACCGGATAGTAGATCGCGGCCAGCCAATCGAGAGGCGAGAGGCTCTCGCGCGGGTGCCGCAGACTCGTTGTCGGCTGCATCTTTTCCGGGCCTTCCTGTTCGCGTAATATAGTCTTGCGTGATGCTTGACGTCCAGGAGCCGGCCGGACCGTGACAGGGAAACAGGGGTTGCAGGCTGCGGTTCGGCCGCCTGCGGAGATTAGCACGCCAAGCGGCCGGGAGGACGAGGCCCGCCCCGTACCGCATCCGACTTTAACCGAATATTACCAGAACGCCGACGCCCGCGATGGCTTCGTCCGGCAATTGTTCGACCAGGCGGCGGGCTCCTACGACCGGATCAACACCGCCTTCTCCCTCGGCTCCGGAGCCTGGTACCGGCGGCGGGCGCTGTGGCAGGCCGGGTTGCGGCCGGGGCAGCGCATGCTGGATGTCGCCATCGGCACCGGGCTCGTGGCGCGGGAGGGGGTGCGCATCCTCGGCCGGCCGGAGGCGGTGACGGGCATCGACCTCAGCGCCGGGATGCTGGCCGAGGCGCGGCGGAGCCTCGCCATCCCGCTCATCCGCGGGCGGGCGGAGGCGCTGCCCTTCGCCGATGCGAGCTTCGACTTCCTCAGCATGGGCTATGCGCTGCGGCATGTGCCCGACCTCGTCACCGCCTTCGCCGAGTACCGCCGGGTGCTGCGGCCGGGTGGCAGGCTGCTGCTGCTCGAGATCGGCCGGCCGGAAGGGCCGCTCGCCTACCGGGCGGCCCGCTTCTATCTCGGCCGGGTGGTGCCGGCGCTCAGCCGCTTGACCGGCGACGGGGCGCGGGCCGGGCTGATGATGCAGTACTACTGGGACACCATCGATGCCTGCGTGCCGCCCGCGACCATCCTCCAGGCACTGCGGACGGCCGGGCTCGACGGGACGCGTTGCGAGACGCAGCTCGGCCTGTTCCGCGCCTACATGGCCGGGAGTCCGGCATGAGCGCGGCGCTGGCGCGTGAGGTGGCGGGGCTCTATGCCGGCGCCTCGCGCTTCGCCCAGGGCTATGTTGGTGGCAAATTGCGTACCGATCCGGCGAGCCGGGCGGTGTTGGAGCGGGCGGCGGCCAGGCCATTCGGGATGGTGGCCGATCTCGGCTGCGGCCGGGGGCAGCTCGGTCTCGCCCTGCTGATGGCGGGGCGGGCGCGGGAGGTGATCGGCCTCGACCGCGATGCGCGGAAGATCGCCGAGGCCCAGGCGGCGGCGGCAGGGCTGCCGGCGCGCTTCACGGCGGGTGACCTCACCGCGGACAGCGTGCCGGATTGTGACACCGCGCTGCTGATCGACGTGCTCTACCAGCTCCCCGCCGAGGTACAGCGGCCGGTGCTGGCGGCGGTGGCGGCGCGGGCGCGGCAGCGCGTGCTGATCCGTGCCTTCGACCCGGCGCGCGGCTGGCGCAGCGCCTTCGGCCTCGCCATGGAGCGGGCTGGACGCCTCGTCCGGGGCGACGGCAATGCCATCGCCCCGCTGCCGATGGAAGAGCTGGCGGCGCCCTTTCGGGCGGCGGGCTTCGCCGTCGCCGTCACGCCCTGCTGGGAAGGGACACCCCTGCCGAACGTGCTGCTGGTTGCGGAGCGGTAAGGCAGGCGGCCTCGCTTCGAATGTTCCGCGAACTGTGTCGCCCGGTTCCTTGCCTCGGCGGGCAACCGTCTGATATCGAGAGTCAGGTTGAGCAACACCCGTTAACACCAGCGCCACAACAAGGTTTCACGGCTCCATGCCTGACGGCACCATGACTCCCACTTTCACTGCGCCCGGCCTTACCGCGCAGGAACTCGAAGTGGCGCGGCTGATCGTGAGCGCGCTGTCGCTCGAGGTCGCGCCCGAAGCGATCGAGCCGGAGGCCCCGCTCTTCAACGAGGGGCTTGGCCTCGACTCGATCGATGCGCTGGAGATGGCCCTGGCCGTCTCCAAGGCCTATGACGTGAAGCTCCGCTCCGATGACGAGCGCAACCACCGCATCTTCGCCTCCCTGCGAAGCCTCACGGCGCATATCGAAAAGCACCGGACGCGTTGAGCGCATGCCGCGCGGACGCAGCCTCCTCCGGTTGCTGCTGCTGATCGCCGCCTCGGTCGTGCTGGCGGTGCTGCTGGTTGGCAACCCGGTGGCGGCGGCGCTCGGGAATGCGGCGGTGGCGCTGCGCTTCGGCCTGACGCTGCTGCCGGGGCGGGAGCCGCTGATCGCCCATTACAGCCGCTTCGACTGGGCGGGGCCGCCGGAGGGCGGGTATACGCGGGCGCTGACGCTCGCCTGGGCGCTGCTGCTCGGCGGCTTCGCGCTGGCTCATGGCGCCCTCGCCGCCACCGGGCGGAATGACGTGCCGCTCGCCATCGTCGAGCCGCTGGTCTGCGCCTTGTTCTTCCTCGGTGAGCATGGGCTGCGCAACCGCCGCTTCCCGCAGCACGGGCGGGCGACGCCGCTGCGGACGCTGCGGGCGATCGGGCTCGCGCATGGGCTAGTCCGGCATGCGGGCTGAGGCAGCGTTGCCGCTCGTCGACCGCGAGCTTGCGGAGGTGATCTGCCATCGCCCGGCCGGACCGGTGACGGTCGGCCGCCTGCTCGGCGAGGCGCGGGCGCTCGCCGCACGGCTGCCGGCGACGGGGCACCCGATCAATCTCTGCGCCGACCGCTACCGCATGCTGCTCGGCTTCGTCGCCGCGCTGATGCGAGGGCACCCGACGCTGCTCAATGCCGATGCCTCGCCGCACCGGCTGCGGGCGCTGGCCGAGGCCTATCTGGGGACCTATCTGCTGGCGGACAAGCCGGTCGCCTCCGATATGCCGCTGGTCCTCGTCGAGGATGGCGCGGCGGAGGAGTGGACGGGGCCTGTGCCGATGCTGCCCGCCCGGCAGCTGGCCGCCATCGCCTTCACCTCCGGCTCCACCGGCCAGCCGACGGCCCATCTCAAGCCCTGGGATGCGCTGGTCGCCGCGGCGCTGGCCGCCGCCGAGCGCTTCGCCCTCCGCCCCGGCGACGGGCCGGCGAGCAGTGTGCTGGCGACCGTGCCGCCGCAGCATATGTACGGCTTCGAGACCACAATCATGCTGCCGCTGCAGGCCGCGCTCGCCTGCCATGCGGGCGAGGCCTTCTTCCCCTCCGACGTGTTGGATGCGCTGGACGGGCTGCCCGAGCGCCGGCTGCTGGTAACGACGCCGCTGCATCTCCGCGCCCTGCTGGCCGAGCGGCGCCGGCCGGCGCCGCTCGCCGCCGTCATCTCGGCGACCGCGCCACTGGCCATGAGCATGGCCGAGGCGGTAGAGCGCGACTGGGGCGCGCCGATGCTCGAGATCTACGGCGCCAGCGAGGCCGGCTCCATGGCCAGCCGCCGCACCGCGCTGGAGCCGGATTGGTTGCCTTACTCCGGCATCCGCATGGGGCAAAGCGAGGTCCATGTGCCCGGCCTCGGCGTCGTGCCGCTGGCCGATGCGGTGGAGCCGGCGCCGGGCGGCCGCTTCCGCCTGCTCGGGCGGCGGGCCGATCTGGTGAAGCTCGGCGGCCGGCGGGCCTCGCTCGCCGAGCTCAACCGCGTGCTGGCGGAGGTGGCGGGCGTCGAGGACGGCGTCTTCGTTGCGCCGGAGGATATCGAGCGCAATCCGGCCGCCCGGCTCAGCGCCTATGTGGTCGCGCCGGGGCGGAGCGCGGAGGAGATCCTGGCCGCGCTCCGGCTGCGGCTGGAACCGGTCTTCCTGCCCCGGCCGCTGGTGCTGGTGCCCGCCCTGCCCCGCAACGGCCTCGGCAAGCTGACCCGTGCGGCGCTGGACGGGCTGCGCCTGGCCATGGCGGCGCCGTGACCACTCGCTTCGAGGTGCCAGCGGACCATCCGGCCTTCCCCGGGCATTTCCCTGGCCGGCCGATCCTGCCCGGCGTCGTGCTGCTCGATGCGGTGCTGCAGGCGGCCGGGCTCGGCCAGGCGCATCTGCTGCGGGCGAAATTCATCGCGCCCGTCCTGCCGGGGGATGCGGTCGAGATCAGCCTCGCCCCGCGCGCCGGCGGACGGGTCGGCTTCACCTGCGTGAGCGGGGGCAGGACGGTGCTCTCCGGGGAGTTGGCATGCGCACCGGCGCCCTAGAATGGGTCGATGCGCCAGAGCGGGGCAGCGTGCGCCTCGCCCGCTTCATGGTCTGGCTGGTGCATACCATCGGCTGGTGGCCGGGCCATGCGCTGCTCTACCCGATCGCCTTCTACTTCATGCTCTTCTCGCCCCGGCAGCGGCGGGTGGCGCGGCGCTTTCTCGGCCGGGCGCTGGGGCGCAAGGCGGGGTTCGGCGATGTCTTCCGGCTCTATTTCGCTTTCGCCTCCACCATCCTCGACCGCGCTTTCCTGGTGACAGGGCGCACCGCGCACTACCACATCGAGGTGCACGGGCTGGAGGCGCTCAAGGCCCGCATCGCCGAGGGCCGTGGCTGCCTGCTGCTGGGTGCGCATATGGGCAGCTTCGAGGCGTTGCGGGCCGTCGCCGATGCCGGCAGCCCGGTCGAGGTCGCCGTCCTCATGCATGAGGCGAATGCGGCGCGGCTGAAGGCGGTGTTCGACGCGCTCGGCGGGGCGAAGCGGCAGGAAGTGGTGATCCCCCTCGGCACCACCGATGCCATGCTCCGCGCGCGCGAGGTGCTGGAGCGCGGCGGGCTGGTCGGGCTGCTGGCCGACCGGGCGCCGCGGGGCGAGCGGATGCAGCCCGTCCCCTTCCTTGGGCAGGAGGCGCCGCTGCCGACCGGGCCGCATGTGCTGGCCGCCGTGCTCGGCGCGCCGGTGATGCTCGCCTTCGGCCTCTGGCGCGGACCGAGGCATTACGAGGTGAGGTTCGAGCCCTTCGCTGATGCCACGCCGCCCGGCCGCGCCGGACGGCAGGCGCTGGTTGAGGAGCGCGTCCGCCGCTACGCCGCAAGGATCGAGGCGGTCTGTCGGCGGCACCCGTACAACTGGTTCAACTTCTATGATTTCTGGCAGGAGTGCGGGCGTTGAGATGGGCCCTGCTGCTGCTCCTCGCGCTTGCGATGCCGGCGCGGGCGGAGGATCCGGCACTGCTGCGCCTGATGCAGGGCTTCGCCGCCCAGCCGCGCTCCGAGGCCCGCTTCACTGAGGATAAGGTCATCCCCGAGCTCGACCTGCCATTGCCGAGCCAAGGCCTGCTGCGCTGGCAGGCGCCGGACCGGCTGGAGAAGCACACCACCTCCCCCATCGACGAGATGCTGCGGGTCGAGGGAGGGCGGCTGCTCTATGAGCGGCCCGACCGGGGCATCCGCCGCGAATTCGGCCTGGAAGAGCAGCCAGAGATGCGGGCACTGGTCGAGGCGGTGCGCGGCACGCTGGCCGGCGACCTGGCCACGCTGCACCGCTACTACGAGATCGGCTTCACCCCGGAAGGTGCCGGGACGCCCTGGCGGATGGTGCTGAGCCCACTGTCCATCCGCCTGCGGGCGGCGGTGCAGCGCATCACCGTCAGCGGCCGCGGCGCGCAGGTGCGGAGCATCGAGACCGAAGGCGGCGGCGGCGTGACGCGTATGCAGATCAGCCCGTGAGGCGCCTCCTCGCGGCGCTGCTGCTGCTGGCGGCGCTGGGCGGGGGGCTTGGGGCGCTGGTCGGCGTCAGGGCCGACCTCGCCGAGTTCCTGCCGACCGGCCGCAGCCCGGCCAGCACCTTCCTGTTCCGCGAGTTGCAGAGTGGCGCGGCGACGACGCTCCTGCTCGCCGGGATGGAGGGCGCCGAGCCGGCGGAGCTTGCGAGGGTTTCACGGGAAACAGCGGCGGGATTGCGCGCCTCCGGCCTGTTCGATTTCGTCGGCGACGGGACGGTGACACTCGGCGAGGGCGAGCAGGCGCTGCTTTTCCGCTACCGCTACCTGCTCTCGCCCGAGACGCGGCCCGAAGCCTTCACCGCCGCCGCTCTGCGGCCGAAGCTGGAGGCGCTGCTTGAGGGGCTGCGCAGCGCCGCCTCGCCGCTGCTGGCGCGCTTCGGCTTCACCGACCCGACCGGGGCCTTCCTCGGCCTGGCCCACGCCTTCCTCGCCGAGAGCCGGCTGGAGGTGCGGGATGGCGCCTGGTTCGCCGCCGAGGGACCGCCGCGCGCCCTCCTGATTGCCCGCGCCCGCAGCGGGGCGGGGCTGGATGCGGAGGCCCAGAGGCAGGCGATCGCCGCCTTCCGCGCCGCTTTCGAGGCCGCGAAGCCTGGCCCGGCGCAGCTGCTGCTGAGCGGGCCGGGCGTCTTCGCCAGCGAGGCAGCGGCATCGATCCGGGCCGATGTGCGGCTCATCACCCTGGCCTCGGGTGGGCTGCTCGCGGCCTTCCTGCTCTGGCGCTACCGCTCGCTCATGCTGCTCGGCCTGGTCGCGGTGCCGCTGGCGGCGGGGACGATCGCCGGCTTCGCGGTGACGGCGCTGGTCTTCGGCGGGAAGGTGCAGGGCATCGCCTTCGGCTTCGGGATGACGATGCTGGGCGTGACCGTTGATTATCCGATCCTGCTGGCGAGCCTGCGCCGGCCGGAGGAGGGGTTGGCGGCGGCGGCTCGGCGCATCTGGCCGACGCTCCGCCTTGCCGCCGCCTCGGCCGCGACGGGGCTGGCGGCGATGCTCGGCTCCGGCTTCCCCGGCCTCGTCCAGCTCGGCGTCTTCGCCGGGACGGGGCTGCTGGTGGCCGCGGCCACGACGCGCTGGGTGTTGCCCTGGCTGCTGCCAGAGGCGCGGATCGCGGCACGGCCGCTGCCCGGGCCCATCCGGGCCGGGCTCGGCATGCTGCGGGGGCGGAGGCGGCTGGCGGGCGGGGTGGTGCTCGGCGCCGGGCTGCTGCTGCTGGCGCTTGGCGGGCCGGCCTGGCAGCGCGACCTGGCGGCGCTGAGCCCGGTGCCGCGCGAGGCGCAGGCCCTCGACGGCGAGCTGCGCCGCCAACTCGGTGCGCCGGATGTGCGCGTGCTCTTCGCCCTCGGCCCGGGGACGGAGGCGGAGGTGCTGGCGGCGTCCGAGCGGCTGGCCGAGGCGGTGGCGCCGCTGCTCGGCCAAGCGCTGCAAGGGATCGACCTGCCGAGCCGCTACCTGCCGAGCGAGGCGACGCAACGCACCCGGCAGGCCGCCCTCCCTGCCGCCGGGATGGCGCAGGCCGCGCTTGCCGAGGCCATGGCGGGCCTGCCCTTCCGCCCGACCGCCTTTGCCCCATTTCTCGCCGCTCTCGGCGAGAGCCGTGCCCTGGCGCCACTCACCGCCGCTGCCCTTGCCGCCGAGGCGCCGACCCTCGCGGCCCGGCTCTCGCCGCTGCTCTTCCGGCGGGGCGAAGCGGCGCAGGGCGTTGCCCTCGCCCAAGGGGTGCGGGATCCGGCCGCCCTGGCCGCGATGGCGCAGCGGCTCGGTGACCCGCGCATCCTCTTCATCGATGTGAAGGCGGAGACGGAGGGGCTGCTCGATGCCTATAGCCGTGCGACGCTGCTCTGGGCGCTGGCCGGGGCCGGGCTGGTGCTCGGCCTGCTCGCGCTCGGCCTCGGCGGGGTAAGACGGACCTTCCGCGTGGCCGGGCCGATCGGTGGGGCGCTGCTCGTCACCCTGGCGGCGCTCACGGCGCTCGGCGAGGCGCTGACGCTCTTCCACCTCGCCTCGCTGCTGTTGCTCGCGGGGCTGGCGATTGACTATTCTCTTTTCCTCGCCGGTGACGCGACCGACGACACGATGGGAGCCATCTTGAACTGCGCCGTCTCCACCCTGCTCACCTTCGGGCTGCTCGCCTTCTGTGGAACGCCGGTGCTGCACGGGATTGGGCTGACGGTCTCGATCGGCGTGGCAAGCGCCTTCCTCCTCGCCTGCGCCATGGCTCCGAGGCCCCTTCTCCATGCCTGACCGCTCCCCCCTCTGGCCGCTGAGCCTCGCGGCCGCCACCACCGTCACCGCCCTCGGCGCCGGCATCGCGCCGCTGCGGCGGGCGCTGCATGCGCGGGAGGGCGGGCTGCGGCCGAGCGAATTCCCTGGCGGGCCGGAGGATATCTGGGTCGGACAGGTGCCGGGGGTGGAGGCGGTGGAGCTGCCGCCCGGCCTCGCCCGCTTCGCCTGCCGCAACAACCGCCTGGCGGAGATGGCGCTCGCCAGCGATGGCTTCGCCGAGGCGGTCGCCGCCGCCGTGGCGCGGCATGGGCCGGAGCGCGTTGCCGTCGTCCTCGGCACCAGCACGGCGGGGATCGAGGAGACGGAGCAGGCCTACAGCCGCCGAGATGGCGCGGGCGCCCTGCCGGCCAGCTTCGACTATGCCGGGTCGCATGACCTGCAAAGCCTGCCAGCCTATGTGCGGGCGCGGCTCGGCCTGCGCGGGCCGGCCTTCGCCGTCTCCACCGCCTGCACCTCTGGTGCGCGGTCGATGCTGGAGGCGGCCTCGCTGATCGCTTCGGGGCTTGCCGATGCGGTGGTGGCGGGGGGCGTCGACAGCCTCTGCCGCCTGACGCTGCACGGCTTCGCCTCGCTCGAACTGCTCAGCCGCGGGCGGCCGACGCGGCCCTGCGCCGCCGACCGCGACGGCATCTCCATCGGCGAGGCGGCCGGCCTCGTCCTGTTGACCCGGCCGGAGCATGCGCCGCCCGGCGCACCGCTGCTGCTCGGCGCCGGCGCCAGCAGCGACGGGCACCACATGTCCTCGCCGCACCCGGAGGGTCTCGGCGCCGTCAGCGCCATGCGGGCGGCGCTGGACGCGGCGGGGTTGACGCCGGGGGAGGTCGACTATGTCAACCTCCATGGAACCGGCACCCGCGCCAATGACGCCATGGAAGACCGCGCCGTCCACCACATGTTCGGCGATGACGTGCCCTGCAGCTCGACCAAAGGCTGGACGGGGCATGCGCTTGGCGCCTCGGGGGCGGTGGAGGCGGTCATCGCCATGCTCTGCCTCGAGGATGGGCTGGTGCCCGGCTGCCTCGGCGTCGCCGAGCGCGACCCTGAATTCCGCAGCGCCATCGCCATCGCCAATCAGGCGCGGCCGGTGCGGCGCATCGCCAGCAACTCCTTCGGCTTCGGGGGCAGCAATTGCTGCCTGCTGATCGGCCAGGCCGCGTGAAGTGCTGGATAGCGGGGGTCGCGGTCCTCGGCGCCGGCCTGCCGGGCTGGACGGCGGGCGAGGCGGCCCTGGCCGGCACCGCGCCCTGGTGCATGGGCGACGTGGTGCCGCCGCCCCCTGCCCTGCTGCCGCCGACCGAGCGGCGCCGGACCAGCCCGGCGGTGCGGCTGGCGCTCGCCGTCGCGGCGGAGGCGACGGCGGGGATCGAGGACCGGGCGGCGCTTGAGACCGTCTTCGCTAGCAGCAATGGCGATGGCGCGGTGGTCGGCGGCATCCTGGAGGCGCTGCACGACCCGGCCGGCATCGCGCTCTCGCCGACGCAGTTCCACAACTCGGTGCATAACTCCGCCGCCGGCTACTGGCATATCGCGGTCGGCTCGACGGCGCCCTCGATCAGCCTCGGCGGGCATGACGGCAGCTTCGCCACGGGGCTGCTGGCGGCGGTGATGGCCGTTGCAACGCGCGGAACCTCGGTGCTGCTGTGCGCCTATGACCTGCCGCTGCCGGTGCCGCTCGCTGCGGTGCGACCGACTGGACCCGGCTTCGCCACTGCGCTGGTGCTGCGGCCGGAGCCTGTCGCGGGAGCAATGGCGCGGCTCTCGCTCCGGCATGTGGCGGAGCCGGCACCCGCCGCGCCGCCAAGCGATGCGCTCGACGCACTCGCCGAGGGCAACCCCGCCGCCCGCGCCCTGCCGCTGCTGCGGGCGCTGGCGGCGCGGCGCCTGGCGCGGATCGGCCTGCCGCTCACTGCCGACACCCATCTCGCCCTGGAGCTGGACCCGTGCTGAACCGCGAGGCGATCGTCGCCCTCGTGCCGCATCAAGGGGCGATGTGCCTGCTCGACCGCGCGCTGGAATGGGATGCCAGGCGCATCCTCTGCGAGGCGGAGAGCCATGCCGCGCCCGGCAACCCGCTGCGGCGGGACGGGATGCTGCCGGCGGTCTGCGGCCTCGAATTCGCCCTCCAGGCCATGGCGCTGCACGGCGCGCTCTCGGCCGGCGGGGTTCCGCAGCGGGCCGGCTTCGTCAGCAGCCTGCGCGATGTGAGGATGACAACCGGGCGGCTCGACACCGTCGCCGGGCCGCTCCGGATCGAGGCGGTGGCGCTGGTCGCCGAAGAGTCCGGCTTCATCTACCGCTTCGACATCGCCGGCGAGGGGCGGAGCCTGCTCGCCGGACAGGCGGCGGTGATCCTGCCATGAACCAGCGGCGCGCCCTCGTCACCGGTGGAGCGAGCCCGCTCGGCGCCGCCATCTCCCGTCGCCTCGCGGGCGAGGGGCATGAGGTGCTGATCCACGCCCATGCCGGGCTCGGCCGCGCCGAGGCGCTGGCGGCGGAGCTTGGCGGCGCGGGCCATCGTGCCAGCGCCTTTGCCGCCGACCTCACCGACATGCCGGCGACGGCCGTGGCGGTGGAGGCGCTGCTGGCGGTTGGGCCGATCCAGATCCTCATCCACAATGCCGGCACCCATGACGACGCGCCGCTCGCCGGCATGAGCGAGCAGCAATGGCGCAGCGTCGTCGATGTCTCGCTGAACGGCTTCTACGCCGCGCTGCGCCCGCTGATCCTGCCGATGATCGGCACGCGCTGGGGGCGGATCATCGCCATCTCCTCGATCAGCGGGATCATGGGCAATCGCGGGCAGGCCAACTACGCTGCAGCCAAGGCGGGGCTGATCGGGGCGGTGAAAACGCTCTCGCTCGAATACGCCTCGCGCGGCGTGACCGCGAATGCGGTAGCACCTGGCATCATCGAGAGTCCGGCCGTGGCGGCGGCCATGCCGCGCGAGCGCATCGCCCAGATCGTGCCGGCGAAGCGCGCCGGGCGGCCGGAGGAAGTGGCCGATCTCGTCGGCTTCCTTGCATCGGACCAGGCCGGCTACATCACCGGTCAGGCGATCGCCATCTCGGGCGGGCTTGGTTAAGGCGGCATCGGTTCATACTGGCTCACGGAGCCCGCTCTAACCTGTTGGCCGGTCAAGCGAATGCTTGCGACCGCACGATGTCACCTGCCTGGAATTCAGACCTAGTTTCGTTTTGATTAAGGAATTAACAATCGCGCGGCGCGAGCCTGTCGGGGTGAGTGCGTCTGCGGCGCAACGCGCCGGGCCAGGCTCATCCCCTGCCCGTGATTTTGATGGACAGCGCGGCTCTCGATTTGTTGTTGTTATATATGCAAAGGAAGGGAAAATCCCTGTGTCATTCGGCATTCTGAACCGCACGAAAGATGCCAACCCCATGCCGGAGCCGGCAGCGAAGCCGCGCGAGGCCGACGCCGCTATCCCGGTCTTCCGCCCGGCCGGCAACAAGCCGCCGAACGCCTCCGTCCACCCCGACGCGACCACTCCGGCCATCGTGCCGGAACCGATCGACCTGCGAACCCTCGTCGTGGGCCGCGGCATCCGTCTGCAAGGCACCGTCGCCGATGCGGAGCGCCTGGTCGTCGAGGGCACGGTGGATGCCAGGATGGAAGCGACCGAGTTGATGGTCACCGCCGGCGGCACCTTCCGCGGCGAGATCACCGTCGACGTCGCGCATGTCGCCGGTCGCTTCGAGGGCTCGATCACCGCGCGCAAGCGCCTCGTCATCCGCGAGACCGGCATCGTCACCGGCACCGCGCGCTGCCATCGCCTCTCGGTCGAGGAAGGCGGGCAGCTCACGGCGCAGATGGAGATGATCGGCGAGGCACCGGCCAAGCGCGCCTTCCATCCGGAGCCGGCGGTTCAGGCCGGCGGCTGAACCACCTGATAGGCGCGTCAAACCCATGCCAGGCAAGGTGGGCGCGCTTCCGCCTCGCCCACCTCCACCGGGCCGGCGCGTTGCCGCCCCGGCGTTTCCTATCCTTCGGTCATCGCCCCGTTTCCCACGCCGCGACGAGAGCTTCGGATGACCAGCACCACCGGCAAGATGATGCATGTCGCCGCCTGGGGCGTGACGGTGCTAGCCAGCCTCTTCGTGCCGGCCGCCGGCTTCGTCCTGATGCGGCTGCAGGGGCCGGAGGCCTTCCTCGCCCTGCCGCCCTTGCACCTCTCGATCATGCTGGCCGCGCTCTTCCTGCCGCCCTGCCTGCTGATGCTGATCTTCACCTGGCTGACGCAGCGCATCGAGCTCGGAACGCTGACCGACAACCTGCTGCGCCAGACCACCATCTTCTGCAACCAGCGCGCCCTGTCCGAGACGCTGGTGGAGGAAGTGCGGGCGCAATCGGCGCTGATGCAGGAGCAGCTGCGCACCGCCGCCGCCGACCGGGTGACGGAGCGGCGCATGACGCAGCTGCTGTTCCAGGAGACGCGGCTGCTGCGGCTGACTGCCGAGTGGAATCTCGTCGTCAGCGAGTTGGGCGGCATCCTCGTCGCCATGTGGCGGCTGATCCATGGCTGGACGGAGCCGGGGGCGGAGGCGCGCTATTCGTCCCTGCCGCCGCCGGAGGAATTGCCGCTGCACATCCTCCGCATCCTGCCGGTGACGCCGAAGGAGATGGCGAAATACGACATCGACGAGCGCTTCGTCCGCCAGGCGGCGCGCTACCGCGCGGTGTTCCAGGCCTTCCTCGAGCAGGTGCCGGAGACCGGTAAGGTGTCGAAGACGGCCTTCCGCCAGCTCATCTACGGCCAGCTCGATGCGCGGCTGGCTCTGCTGCCGCGCCCCAACCATGGCGAGATCATCGAGCCGGAGACCCTGGCGACCGAGCCCTATACCGGGCAGGACAGCCTGATCGACCAAGCCTAGCTTTGTGCGCCCGACTGCACGACGATGGCGTTCTGCAGGTTGCGCACCCAGTTGTTGTAGTTCCGGTGGATGGTGCCGCCGTTGTAGTCGAGATTGGTGCTGGTGACGTAGCGGATGCTGAAGCGCCGCGTGTCGTAGGGAATGTCGACCACCGCCTGGTGGCTGCGGACGTTGAGCGTGCCGCGCATCAGGCCAGGCCCCTGCTCCTGCATCACCCAGCCGAGCCCGGCGCCGGCCCGCCTGATCTCCGCGGCGCGCTGCGAGAGAGTGCCGCGGCCGATGAACTCGCCGCTGCCTTCCTGAAGCGGCGCCGGGCGTGCGCAGGCGGCGAGGGCGAGGATGGCGCCGAAGGCCATCAGGCGACGCTGGATCATGGGAGGCTGTCTCCTGTGTTTCCTACCGTTACAGGAAGCTAGCGCAACCGCAGCGGCCTTGCCACTGGGCGGGGCGCGCCATATCCCATGATCGTTGCCGAACGGAGCCGCCGAACCGATGTCCGCCCTCCTCCGCACGCTGCTCGCGCTTTGCCTGATCGGCATGGCCGCCTGCCAGAGCCGCCAGCCGGCGACGCGGGCCGGCGAGTCGATCGACCGCGCCGGCACCCAGACCGGCCGAGCCCTGGGCCGTGCGGCGAATTCCACCGGCAATGCGCTGGAGCGCGCCGGCACCTGGATGCAGCGGCGCACGGAGTGAGCCTCTCCCGCCGACTCTGCCTGCTCGGCCTGCTCGGGGCCGCGGGCTGCACGCCGGTGGTGATGCCGGCCGGCCTGGCCGAGCGCGACCCCGCCATCGCCGAGAAGACCTTCGTCACCGCCGATGGGGCGCGGCTGCCCTATGCCTCCTGGCTGCCGCCAGGGCGGCCACGGGCGATCCTCCTCGCCCTGCATGGCTTCGGCGACTATTCCTTCAACTTCTTCGACATCCCGGCGCCGCTCTTCACCGAGATGGACATCGGCGTCTTCGCCTATGACCAGCGCGGCTTCGGCGCGGCGCCGCATCGCGGCTACTGGCCGGGGACGGCGACGCTGATCGCCGATGCCGCCGCCATCGCCCGGCTGCTGGCGGCGCGCTACCCGGACGTGCCCGTCTTTCTCACCGGCGAGAGCATGGGCGCAGCCGTCGCGCTGGTGACGATGACCGTCGCCGATCCGCCACCGGTCGCCGGGCTGATCCTGTTGGCGCCCGGGGTGCGCGGCCGGGCCTCCATGGGTGCCTTCGCGCGGCAGACGCTCGAGGTCGCGGCGCATGCGATCCCTGCGGTCGGCTTCAGCGGCTCCGCCCCCGGCTTCACGCCAACCGACAACGAGGAGGCGATGCGGCGCTGGGGGCGCGATCCGCTGACGCTCCGCACCTTCCGGGTCGATCTCGTCTATGGTCTCGTCGAGCTGATGGACCGCGCGCTGGAGGCGGCGCCGCGCCTCCGCACGCCGACGCTGCTGCTCTATGGCGGCGAGGACCGCATCGTGTCCGAAGGCCCGGTGCGGCGGCTGCTCGCCGCCTTCGGCCCGGCGGCGCCGGTCCGTCTCGGCTTCTATCCGAAGGGGCATCACTTGCTGCTACGCGACAAGGAACGCGCCGTGGTCGCCCGCGACATCGCCGCCTGGATGGAGGCGCCGGCCGAGCCGTTGCCCTCGGGAGCGGAGACGGCCGGGCGAGCCTGGCTGACGAAAGCGGGCTGACTACTCCGCCGGGGCGAGGGCGGGCGGCGGGCCCTCTTCCGGCATCCTCGGCCCGAGCCCGACGCGGTGCAGGGCCGAGAACATATGGTAGACGGCCTTGAAGCTCAGGATCGGCACCGCTGCCCGCCAGGAGCCGCGCAGGTTGCCGGCGAGCATGTTGATGATGCCGTCGCGCATCCAGAGCGTGTTCTTCGGTGCCATGAAGAGCGAACGCAGCACCGGGTCGTTCACCCGGTAGATCAGCCAGGAGATGCGGTCCATCGCCCGTGCGAGCTCGCGGTTGGTGCGGTCCGCCAGGCGCTGGCCGCGCACCGGGTCGTCGAGCCAGCAATGGGCGGTCTTCGCGCCGAGCTCGCCGGCGGTCATCGCCATCAGCACGCCGGTCGAGAACATCGGGTCGACGAAGCCATAGGCGTCACCGATCATCAGGTAACCCTGGCCATTTCCCTGCCGCGCCCGGTAGCTGTAGTTGGCCGTGGCGTAAATCTCGGAAGCGATCTCGGCATTGCGCATCCGCGCCGCGACCGTCGGGCTGGAGGCGATACGCTGGAGGAAAAGATCCTGCGCGCTGCCCTGCCGCCCCTTCCAGGCCGACTGGTTGCCGACGAAGCCGACGCTCATCACGTCGCCCGGCAGCGGGATCAGCCAGAACCAGCCATCCTCGGCGAGGTGGATGCTGATATAGCCGTCCAGCTCGCCCTCGCGCCGCTCGACATTGCGGAAGTGTGCGTAGCAGGCGGCGGTGTTGTTGTACTTGTTGCTGGTCTTCACCTTCAGCCGGCCGGCGAGGAAGGTGTCGCGGCCCGAGGCGTCCAGCAGGTAGCGCGGGCGGAAGGTGAGCGCCTCACCCTCCGGCCCTTCGGCCGTCACCGTTGCCCGCTCGCCGGGGGCGGCGAACTGGATGTCGGTGACGCGTGTGCGCTCCATCGTCGCAGCACCCAGCCGCGCCGCATTGGCGAAGAGCAGCCGGTCGAATTCCGAGCGCCGCACCTGCCAGGCATGGGTCCGGTTGCGGTCGAGCGCCTGGGCGAAGGGGAAGGCGCAGCTCCGCCCCGTGCGGTCGGAGACGAATTCGGCGCCCGGCTTGTGGACGCCGATGCCGCGCACCTGCTCCAGCACGCCGAGGCGCTCAAGGATGTCGAGGTTCCGCGGCAGCAGGCTCTCGCCGATATGGAAGCGGGGGTGGCTTTCCTTTTCGACCAGCGTGACCTCGCGGCCTTGCTGGGCGAGCAGCGCGGCGGCGGTGGAGCCGGCGGGGCCGCCGCCGATCACGAGGACATCGGGTTCGAAGGTGTTTTGCATGCGGACGAGATTTCCAAAGCCGGGCGGCCAGCGTCAAGCCGCCCGATGATAACGCCTGGCCGGCACGCTACCCGGCCGGCACCTTCAACGCTCCGGCCAGCCGGTGGGCGAGATCGAGCCACAGCCTGTCCTGGGCTGCCGCCTCGGGCGATTCCCGTACGGCGCGGGCGACCACCTCGGGCAGCAACTGCACCAGGACGGTCAGCATGCGGCGGTCGCGCTCCTGCGGCAGGCGGTCGAGCATCTCGCCGGCGAGATCCGACTCCCGCACCAGCAGATACGGGCCCCAACCATCCGCATCCGTCCCCGGCCAGGTGGAGAAGAGGCTCGGCCAGCCGTCGCGGTTGCGGAATTCCAGTACCGGCCCATCGCCCCGTTGCGCCAGCTTGAAGCGCAGCACGGGCCAGCTCCAGGGCCCGTCGCTGGCCTCCTCCAGCCAGATATCGAGGTGGCGATAGCCGCCATCCGGTGTGGCGAAATACTCCTGCAGGCGGACGAGCGCGGCATGCGGCCCGGCCATCGTCATCAGCGGGGTAGCCTGGGCGGTGGTGGCGGCACGGCGGAGTGGGACGGGCGCGGCCTGCACCGGCTCCACCGGTGGTGGGGCCGGCAAGGGATTGGCCGGCTCCGGCCGCGGCGCGGCACCGAGGGTGCGGAAGCCAAGCAACTCGGACCACTCCACCCGCAGCGGCTGGCCCGGCGGCTTGCCGGCATGGCGCAGCACCAGCACCACCGCCGCATTGCGCTGGCCGTCGAGCGGCAGGGCGATGGGCAACAGCAGCGGCCCGCCTTCCAGCGGCGCCTTCCGCCAGCCGCTCCAGCGCGTCTCGGGCGCATCCAGCACCAAGTCGCTCTCGAGCGCCAGCGGCGCGCCTTCCGGCTGCAGCCAGAGCGCGGCCTCGAGCAGCCCGGCATCGCCGCGGGCGACCGCGACCTCCGCCTGCAACAGATCGAGCCCGTTCAGTGGCACCGTCGGCAGGACGATGGCCAGCCGCTTGCCCGGGCCGAAGCTCGCCAGCAGACGCGGCGCCTCGCTGCCGAGCGCCACCCATTCCACCTGCCCGACCGGAAAGCGCGCCGCCTCCCAGACCTGCGCCGGCAGCCGCATCGGCACGCCGGGCCAGCCGAGGTCGAGCCCGATCGCCTCGGCATCCCAATGCGGCGGCACGGTGAAGCGCCGGCCGAAGGGCGCCGTCCAGAGCCGCAGCGCAAGGCCGCGCTCCGGCGCCCGCCCGCCCTTCACCGCCAGCGCCTGCTCCGGCGCCGTCACACCGGCATCGAGGGAGAGGGCGAGGTTGTCGCCTGCCTCCACTTCCACCGCGATGTCGAGGCAGGCAGTCTCCCGCACCGGACCGACAGGGCTTGGCAGGTCGAGCACCAGCCAGCCCGGCTGCAGCGCCTCGCCCGGGACCAGCCAGGCGCCATGAACGCGTCCGCTCTCCGCCCCGTAGAGCCGCAGGCGGAGCAAGCCGGCCGGGCCGACATGGGCCTCCTGCACGTGCAGGGCGAGGCTCGCGATCCCCTCCAACCGCAGGCCGAGCACCTGGACGGCTGCCAAGCGTCCCTCCTCGGCCGATGCCGCCTCACCGGCCGGTGCGGGGTCCAGCGCCAGCACCTGGCTGAGCGGTGCCGGCGCGCCCTGGCGGCTGCCATGCTGGATCAGCGAGACCATGGCCTCGCGGCTTTCCTCGGCCTCCTGCCGGGCAGCGACGAGGGCGCGATGCAGCACGGCGGTCGCCGTGACCTGCCGGCCCAGCGCGCCGAGGGCAAGGCGGACGAGTTCGGGCATCGCCGTCGTGGCCTCCGCCGCCTCGATAACCGGCGGCAGATCCGGCCCGGTGGCGGACCACCAGGCGAGCAGCGGCGCGGCCGCCGCCGCATTGGGCGTCAGCAGGGCAAGCACCTGGGCCGGCGGCACCGGGACCGGCTGCGTCGCAGCCTCCGCCGCCGCGCCCGGGCGCTGCAGGCGAAGGTCGCCGCCTCGCATTGTCACCTGCCAGGCGGAGAGGCCGGGCAAAGCGAAAGGGGCGAGCTCCACCCCCTCCAGCGCCAGCAGCAGGGGGCTGCCGTCATAGAGTTCCGTGAGTTCGGCCGGCGCGATCAGCACTGTCATCCGGGCAGCCCTTGCACCGGCACCAGCCGGTCGAGATGGTCGAGGAATTCCTGCATCCGCGCCGGCCAGGTGGCCTTGGCCAACCGCGCCGCGGCGGCGCTGGCGACGCCGGCCAGCAGCGCCCGGTCGGTGGAGAGCAGCGCCAGGGTCTCGATGAAGCCGGTGATGACCGCCTCATCCGTCTGGCGATGCGGGATGAGGAAGCCATCCTCCCCATGCCGGATCGCCTCCGGCACGGCGCCGACATCGGTGGCGATGACGGCGCAGCCCATGCGCTGAGCCTCCAGCACCACCAGCGGCACGCCCTCGAAGCGCGAGGGCAGGACGAGCACATCGGCCCAAGCATAGAGATCATCCAGCGCCGCCGGCTCGAAGGCCGGCGGCTCGATCGGCACGCCGAGCTCCGGCTGTGCGGCATCGGCCAGCACCGCCCGCCCCACCACCCGCCAGCGCAGGCCGAGCGGCGCGCTGCGGCCGATGATGGCGGCCAGCCGGTCCAGCCCCTTCTGCCAGTCCATCCGGCCGAGGAAGAGCACCTGGAGCGGTCGCCGCCGCTGCCGCTGCCGGGCGGCGAGCACGCCGGCAACGCGCGATCGCCGCGTCGCATAGCCCGGCGCATTCTCCACCAGATGAATCTTCCGGGCCGGGATGCCGGCGCCGATGCACCAGTCGCGCAGCTGGCGGGAGATCACCATGATCCCGTCATAGGCATGCTCATAGGCAGCCTGGACATGCGGCGTGCCGCGCGGCTCGCCATGCGGCCCGTGCTCGATCAGGTGCAGCCCGCCGAAGACGCGGATGCCGAGCCGGCGCAGCGGCGCCATCAGCGCCTGGCCCGCGAGCGAGTGGACATTGACCACCACGTCGAGCCCCGCCAGCACGCCGAGCACGTCCCGCGACGCCTGGGAGCCGCCGAAATGCGAGACGCCGGCGCCGAAATAGCCGCCCTCCCAGGCGACCGCCGTCTCGCCCAGGCCTTCGAGCAGCATGACGGAATCGAAGGCTCCGGCGAATTCCACGCCATGGTCGATCCGCCCCTGGCCGAGCACGACCAGATGCGTCCGCCAGCCCCGCCGTCGCAGCACGGCGGCCTGGTTGAGGATCACCTTCTCCAGCCCCGCAAAGGCGAAGAGCGGCAGCAGGAAGCCGATGTCCCGCATCCCCGGCCGCGGCAGGCGCGGCAGGATGCGGCCGATGCCGATGGTGGCCTCGGCATCCTGGGCGATGCGGCTGCGCGGCGGGCGATACTCCCGCTTCCAGCCGGTGGGCAGGGTGCTCCGCCGGCGACGCAGGCGGGCGAGCGCCGCCACCTCCAGCAGCAGCAGCCGTAGCGGCAAGGGGCTGGCGAGCGAGCCGGGCACCGGCAGCCGCAGCCGCAGCAGCGCGGTGATGGGCTGCGGCGCCGGCCCCAGCAGGCTTTCGATCCAGACCGGAGAAGGATCGCCGGCCGCCGCCCACATCACCTGGCTGCGGACGAAGACCAGCGGCGCCGTCGCCACCTGCCCGCAGGTCGGGCCCGGGCGCTCCAGGGCCAGCATCGGCTGCTCGGTCGGGACGATCTCGAGCGCGACGACATGCGCGTCGCGCAGCATCCGCTCGGCCCACCAGAAGACCATGTGGAGCACGCCGGTCCGCGCCAGCAGGTCGAGTACCGGTGCCTCGGTGAAGCAGAGGATGTCCGGATGGTGGCAGGCGCTCGGCTGCTCCATCGCCGCCAGCATCCCCTCGCGGGCCTGGTTGGGGGTCAGGCCGATGCCCTCGGCCGCCGGATCGACCACCAAGCGGACTTGGCCCTCATCCGGCATGTGCAGGGCGAAGCGCGGAGCTTCCTGCGCCTCCGCCGCCAGCAGCCGCTTCGGTGCGAACAGCGCCGCATGCTTGCGCTGCATCTGGCCGAGCAGCAGCGGTCGCAGCCGCTCGGAGGAGGACAGCATGCTCTCCGGACGGCGCCGGTAGCGGAAGCCGGCATGCGGCAGATGCTGGCCGCGCCAGCCGCGGGCGGATGCGGAGAGCCAGAAATCCCAGTCCTCGAAGCCGTCCCGCATCGTCTCGTCGAAGCGGAGGCCACCTTCGACCATCTCGCGACGGATGACGCTGCCGGCTTCGCAGTAGTTGCAGGTCAGCAATTGCAGCAGCGAGAAGGCGCCGCCTGTCGTCCAGTGCTCATGCCCGCCGAATTCGTCGATATCCGGGTAGACCCAACCAACCTCCGCCGGCGCCGAGGCCAGTGCCGCCAGCGCACGGGCCAAGTAATGCGGGTGCAGGCGGTTGTCGGCATCGAGGAAGTGCAGCGCCCGGCAGCCGGGCAGGGCGCCGAGGACGAAGTCGATGCCGGCATTGCGCGCAGCGGACAGCCCGCCATTAGCCCGGCGCAGCAGGAAGACGCGGCCGGGATGCAGCCTGGCGAAGGCGAGGGCGGTCTCCGAGGTTTCAGGGAATGGGCAGCCGTCATCGACGACGATCACGGCGGCGGGCGGCCCGCCCTGTTGGTCGAGGACGGAAAGGATGGCTTCCGGCAGCAGGCCCGGCTGGCGATAGGCGGGGATGACGACGGCGACCTCGACGGCGGCGGTCCAGTTCGCCTCGACGGGTTTCTGGACGGTCCGCATCATCTGCATCGGTCAGCGTCCGCGTTAAGTCGTTTCAGCTTGAACCGTATCGTCCATGCCTTGCGGGAAGACTACGCAGGAGCATGAAGTAGCGGCTGAGCATCTGCTGTGTGCCGTAATTCGTTGCACACGCTTCAGCCGCATCGACCCGGAGGGCTAAATTCGTCGCTTTGCTTAATATCACGGACGCGTGAGTCGTCAAGCTTAGAGTCCATCCGGGATCATTCTGTTCTCTGACATAGCCTTCGAAGCATACGTCGGACGGAGGCCCATTGCAGGAAGGCAAGCGCGCGACGGTTCAGGCACTCCCAATCCTTGGCCAATCGTCGGCAGCGGTTGAGCCAGGCGATGGTGCGCTCGACGATCCAGCGCTTCGGCAGCACGACGAACTTGCGTAACTCGGATCGCTTGACGATCTCCAGGTTGATGTGGCGGCAGGTCGCGCGCAGCCCGGCCTGGAAGTTGGCGCCCTGGTACCCGCCATCGGCGTAGAGCT